>JAEXYA010000027.1 GCA_023451825.1 Pseudomonadota bacterium | reverse complement strand
GGCCGGCTTGTATACGCAACGCAACGCTTACAGACCGGTGTAGCCCGCCTTCACGGGATCGTTGCTGCCATCGCGCTCGCGCAGATAGGTCAATCCGCACACTGTGAGACGCTGCATGTCGGTCTCGCCGCCGTCGAACAGCGACTGCACATATTCGGTGACCTTGATGCGTGCTTCCGCGCTCGCTTCGTCGGCGCGATTGGCCATGAGATTGTAGGTCTGCATGATACGGTCGATGGCGATTTGCATGTCGTCTTTCCCCTTAGACAGCGTTTCGATGGATAACGTTTCGACGGACATCGGCCGCCCCTAATTTGGTGCGGCCTGGAATTGGGCGATCGCCCGGTTGGCAAGGCGGAGCTTGTTGCCCTCGCCGCGATGAAACATCTGCACGATGATCTCGAGCAGCCGGTCGTTGGTGACGTAAGTGTCCGGGATTGCGCCGGAGCGTCTCAGAAAATTGGCCGCGATCGCATAGGCATCGCCCACGGCCTCGACATTCATCACTTTCAGACCGCGTTCGACCAGCATGGCTCGATCTCCGATGATGCGGGGATAAGTTGGCCGGTGGAACTTGGTTCCAACACGAGGAATCTATTTCGGAAATGGGGCGGCACGGAGTCGCCGAAAGGAAGAGAATTGGGCGCGGTGCCGTGATGACAAGAATGCTTCGAAACACCACTGCGGACCACACACGCGTCCCCTGCTCCGCAGACGCGTTGCGTGAAAGACGCCAATGTCTCGTTCGCGCTTCGGGAGGACGGCGCGCCGATCCACTGATGATGTCGTGTGCTTCGATCAAAGTCAGCTTTGGCCGAAGATCGCCCAAATGACAAAAGTGACGGCGCCTGCAAGCAGGACCGCAACGATGGCTGCGAGGACTTCGTTTTCCTTGGCTTCGTCACCACCGTCGAATTTCATCTGCGCTCCCCGCTGATACACAAACGCAAGATGAAAATTCCCGTTCCGTTCGCCAATTGGTACAAATTGCCCAAGGCATCGATCAGGCGGTTGTCGCGTAGTTCTGCACAGACCATATTCAAGGTCGGGTCGCGCCCCGACCGCAATCAGTGACGACGGGAGCAGCGACCGCGGAGGCCATTATGGCACGCCAAAGACTTTCGCTATCGCAAGCTTTTCTGCTCGTCATCCTGTTCGCAATGCTCATCTTCGCCGTCGTCTGGGCGAGCATGGCCTGGACATCGGAAGATGTGACCATGTCGATCCATGGCTGGATCGCACTGGCGCTGGGCACGATCTTCTCGCTGCTGATCGGCTGCGGGCTGATGGCGCTGATGTTCTACAGCAGCCGCAGCGGCTATGACGAGACGGCGACACCGGTCGTCCTCAAGGAAGACAAGCGCGATCCCGTTGCTTGAATGCGCGCGCTTTCAGGCATCGCTGCGGCGCAGCTCACCGAAACCGGTTGACGATCTGTAGGGCCGCCCATGGCCCGAACACCATCAGCAGCGCCATAGCCGCATAGACAAGATACTTGGCCGGATTGATCGATGCGGCGAGCGAGCCGTCGAGACGGAGCATGGGAAGCACCTCTTCCATCAACAGGCCCGCGAGGATGATCGCGACAATGCCGCCGAGAATGGCGACGACGATATTGACGATCCATCCGGGTGCGCCACGCTGCTGCGACCATGCCTCGTAGATGCCGACCGCGAGGATGATGACGACCGAGATGATCAGCAGCCCCATCGGGCCGCCGACACTCGATCTCGATCCGAGCAGATCCTGCAGGATCATCGCCAGCACGGCGAGCACAGCGATGATCTTCATGATGGCAACACGCGTCTGATCGCGCCGAGAATGGCGAAGATCCCCGTTGCATAGACCAGCGCGTTCACCGCCCATGCGACCGCGATGCCCGCGGCCGCGGACCCGCTGACGGCGCCCCAGACCAGATAGGCCGCGCTGATGCCCGGCCATTCCAGCCAGAGATAGGCGAAGTCGGTCAGCGGCTCGATCGCAAGAAGGACCGTGGACACGACCGCGCCGATGGCCAGAGCGATGATGAGTATCGGCTTCATTCCCGAAATCCTCGCCGGATGACTGTTCTGGATGCGTACGCCATGCAGGCGCAGCGCCGTGAATGGAGCCGATCGAGTGCCACGCGCCCGATCATGATCTTTGTTCGTGCAGGGGCGCGAAGGTTCATCGCGCTCCCATCGCGGACAATTGGTGCCCCGACAAACTTATTTCGCGACGCGCTGAACCTTTTCTGCGCTCGCACGTCTACCTCACGTGGGTGGTCCCCCAAGCGCCCACAGATCCCCAGACTGGAAGCCCCGTTCCCCCGACGGGGCTTTCGTTCGTTTGGCCGCACGCATGCGCCCGGCACGGGCGCGTTGACGACAAGTGGGCACCCTTTGTGCGGTGGCCGGATGGCCGCTGGGCCATCGGCGACGACACCGTGTTCTCGATCGGGTTTGCCAGGCTGATGGCGTTTTCCTGGCTGCTGTCGCAGGTGTCCAGGCATCGATGATGAATGCGCACGACATGGTGAGTTGCCATTCACCAGATGCGACATGATCGACAGGAACGAAGCAGACTCCTCCCTGTTTTACCGGCACACACGCCAAGGGAGGACATCATGGCTGAACGTGAAACCGGCAATCTCATCGGCACCGACAAGGTGGAAGGCACCGCCGTTTATGGCGCCGACCGCGAGAAGATTGGCTCCATCGAGCGCGTGATGCTCGAAAAGGTCAGCGGCAAGGCCTCCTATGCCGTGCTCGGCTTCGGCGGCTTTCTCGGCATCGGCGACGACCACTATCCGCTGCCCTGGCAATCGCTGAAATACGACACCGAGCTCGGCGGCTATCTCACCAATGTGACCAAAGACCAACTCCAGGGCGCGCCGAAATATAGCAACGAACGCGACTGGGACTGGCAGGACACCGGCCGCGCGCGGAAGGTGGATGATTACTACGGCACGCCGTTCGTGTGATGCATCAGGCCCCGGTTCGCCGGGGCCTTTTCTTTTGCGCGAGAAGATGGACCTGCGATGCCGAAACAGCCGGGTAACATCGTTTGGGCGAGGTAAGCAGGGCAGCTCTCGCACCGATGTTTCTGGTCAGCATGTGTCCGCTATCGAACATGCCTTCAAGAGCAAAACCGCTCGATATGCGTGGCCGTTGATGTCCCCATCAGTTTGCCTGACGTTTCTGGTGAAAGTCCGTTACCCATAAATCACCACGCTCGATCCCATCGACACACAAGATTCGGTGGGAATTGATGGACTTGCACGACGAACGCGAAGAATTGTCAGCGGACACATCGCCATGTATCGGAAGCGTGAGCGAGACCTCGCCTCCCCTTGTGCCAAATTTCCTTGCGCCAAGCCCCCTTGTGGCGCGCCATCGCCCGCCCGAGCCTGAGCGCAGCGATATCGACATCCGCCGGGAAATGCAGGAGCGCCTCAGCGCCTTCCGCAACCGCCAGCGCCTGCAGGAGATCGAGCGCAACGTCTTTTACGAACAGGCGATGCAGCGCATCCGCGCGGTCACCGAGCAGTGGGCGTGATCCACGCGCATGTTCGCTTATTTCGAACGCGTTGCCGCCGACCTCTGGGACGGCAAGTGGGACACGATCGTACATACGCGAAGCGCCTGCGACACCGAGCGTCTGCATCTCGAAGCCGCGATCCTCGCGAGATATGGCAAGTCGCTGAGCCTGCGCGGCTCGGCGGAGGTGGTTCGCGTCACGCTTGCGGCGGCGCGGATCGATGCGGAGACGCGCAAAGTATCGCGGAATCGTAGGATGGGTTGAGCGAAGCGATACCCATCACCACAAACGTCGGCGCATGCGGTGATGGGTATCGCTCCGGCGCTGCGCGCCTTTGCTCAACCCATCCTACGGGTCTGCGCTTCTCCAAAAGAAAAAGGCGCCCTTCGCGGGCGCCTTTTGTCGTTGTCAGTGCCGTATGCCTCTTGTGTGCATTTCGGCGTTGCTTTCGGAGGGCAAAATTCCGTTGGCGGCAGTCTCGACTTGGAGGGTCGAAGTCTTGGAGTTCGAAAATCTCAGAGGCGATACAGGATCTGGTCGGTCCAGAAGCGCTCGAGGCGGTGCAGCGACTTGTTGAGGGTCGCGAATTCTTCGTTCGAGATGCCGCCGACCTGCTCCACCGTCTTCACATGCTTGGCGTAGAGGGCCTCGACGATGTGGCGGATTTCCTGGCCCTGCGAGGTCAGGCGGATGCGGACCGAGCGACGATCGACGCGCGAACGCTGGTGATCGAGGAAGCCGAGTTCGACCAGCTTCTTCAGATTGTAGGAGACGTTGGAGCCGAGATAGTAGCCGCGGGTGCGCAGCTCGCCGGCGGTCAATTCCTTGTCGCCGATATTGTAGAGCAGCAGCGCCTGGACGGAGTTGATGTCGGCACGGCCACGACGGTCGAATTCATCCTTGATGACGTCGAGCAGGCGGCGATGCAGACGCTCCACCAGCGTCAGGGCTTCGAGATACAACGGCTGGACGGGCGCCTGGCCGGGAACGAGATCAACGCTTTCCACCGTCGCAACGGACTTCATCATGACACTACCCCTGCTGTCGTTTTTATCGACTTATTCGACGAAACTTGTGTCTCGTCTGATAGGCCCAACTTAAGCGGCGGCTTTGAAGAAGCGCCTAAAAAAGACGATAAAGAGAACATGAATTTGCGAGGGTAAATCGTCGATTAAGTCTACAAAAACAGGGCTTTTTGCAGTTTTTGATTCACGCTTTTCGACCGATGTTCGCGCAATGTCCGCGAGGGTGTTCTGATGCGGGACAGGATCGTTCAAATGCGAAAGATCGGGGTAAGATTCCTCACCGCCCTGTTAGGGTGACCGGGAGGTTACCGGGGTTAATGGGAATAAATTTCTGACAATTTGAGGGGAATTGAGGCCCGGGCTCTCTGCTGGTCGAGCGCAGCTTGCGGCCATCCTTCGAGACGCGGCCGAAGACGGCCGCTCCTCAGGATGAGGAGAGAGTTTGCGGCTCTGTAGAGGACCCTCATGGTGAGGAGCCCGCGAAGCGGGCGTCTCGAACCATGCAGGCCGAGCATTCTCCCCGCGAGAACTACGCCACGCCCCGCGCCTGACCGCCCCAATACGGTGCACGCAATGCCTTGCGGTCGATCTTGCCCAATCCCGTCACCGGAATTTCCGCGACGAAGTCGATTGATTTCGGCGACCACGGTGCGCCGCGCTTGTCTTTCACATGCGCCTGCAATTCTTCCACCGAATTATTGGCGCCGTTCTTCAGCACGACGAACGCCTTCACCGCCTCGCCCCACTTCGCATCGGGAATTCCGATCACGGCCGCCGACGCCACCGCGTGGTGCGCCATCAATGCGTCCTCGACTTCGCGTGGATAGATATTAAAACCGCCGGAGATGATCATGTCCTTGGTGCGATCGACGATATAGAAGAAGCCGTCGGCATCTTTCACAGCGACATCGCCGGTATGCAGCCAGCCACCGCGGAAAACCTCCTCGGTGGCATCCGGACGCTTCCAGTAGCCGTCCATCACCAGCGAGCCGCGCACGCAGATCTCGCCGGGCGCGCCGATGGCGACCTCATTGAGATCATTGTCGAGCAGTTTGACTTCCACCATCGGATTGGCGCGGCCGCAGGAGCCGAGACGGCCGGGCTTGGTATCGTCGTGATCGATCTTGCGCATGGTGGTGATGATCTGCGGCGCTTCGGTCTGGCCGTAGAGCTGCACGAACACATTGCCGAAAATGCGCACGCCCTCGCGCAGGCGATCGGGCGACATCGGGGCGGCGCCATAGACGATCATGTCGAGGGATGATGTGTCGTATTTCTTGCGCAGGTCTTCGGCGTCGATCAGCGCATAGATCAGCGTCGGCACCAGGAAAGTCGCGGTGATCTTCTCTTCATGCACCACGCGCAGATAGGTCTCGGCGTCAAAACCCTGCACGAGGCGCGTGAAGCCGCCGCGCAGCATCACCGGGAAGATGGTGATGCCCGCCGCGTGGCTGATCGGGGTCGCGGCGAGATAGCGGATGTCGCGCGGCCAGTCCCAGTCGGCAATGATGGCGAGGCACATGGCGACGACGACGCGATGCGGATTCATCACGCCTTTGGAGCGGCCGGTGGTGCCGCCCGTGTAAGAGAGCCAGCAGATGTCATCCACATGGCTTTCGTCCACCAGCGGCTCCGGTATGATCGCCGGCAGTTCGGTGAGGAGATCGCGCACGCCCTCGACCGTGCCGAAGGAATAGAGATGCTTGAGGCTCGGCACCCGCGCCTTCAGCGCCTTGCCGCGTTCGGCGAATTTGCCGCCTTCGACGATCAGCACGTCGATCTCGGCGTCTTCCACGATGAAGGCCTGGTCGTCCTCGGCGGCCATGGGATGCAGCGGCGTGTAGCGGATGCCCATGATGGCGGCGGCGGAGATCGCGGCCCAGGTCTCGGCGCGGTTGCCGGAGAGAACCGAGAGGCCGCTGGTCTTGGTCAGGCCGAGGCTGCGGAACAGGCCGATGAAGCGCGCGACCACATCGCCATATTCGCGATAGGTCCAGCGCGAGGTGCCGTCCGCAATGGCGGGCTGGTCGGCATAACGGGCGATGGCGCCGACGAGAAGGCTGCCGACGGTGCCGCCGGAACGAAGATGGCTCACTGGTTTCTCCCTTTGATGCGAGACCGTTCTTTGCGGTCTTCGCGCGAAATCGTAGCCTGTAGCCTGCATGGAGCGAAGCGTAATGCAGGGACCGGCGTTCCCATTGAAACGCTGGTCCCCGGATTGCGCTGCGCTCCATCCGGGCTACCGCTACGGGAAGTCTATGGCGGGCGTTCCCGCGCGGCCATCCATGCCAGCGCAAGGTAGGCTGCGAGAAACGCAGCCTGAAGGCCGACGACAATGAGATTGCCGCCGTAAATGGTGGGGAACATCAGTTCGATGACCGCCATGGACACGACGGTGGTCAGCCAGACCACGGCGCCCCACGGCGTCGCCAGCCACAGGCCGACGGCGCTGACCAGCTCGATCACGGCGAAATAGATGGTGGCGGCCTGCCAAGCGGTGCTCTGGGCCTCGAAAGCCTCGTCCTCGGTGCCGACGAAGCCGGTCACCTGGGCCCAATGATAGAGGCCCTGCAGCATGGACACGACCGCCATGACGCGCAGGAACAGCACCAGGCGGCGGGTCCAGATATTCTCGTCGCTCTCGACGCGTTCGGCCGAGATGGCGGCAACCGACATGGCCAGCGCGTGGTCGCGTGCGGAGGCGTCGCGCGGCGTCTGGTCAGCCATGGGCGACCTCGAGCAAGGCGGCGATGTTGAGATGGAACAAGGCGTTCGGGCGATTCATGAGGCTTTTTGTGGCCCGGCGGGGCCGCGAAAGCAATGCATGAGCGCGTGCCCCATGCACAGGCCGGCTTGGACGGACACGCGGGAAAATGCTAGACTTGGAACAAGTCCAAGTTGCAGACGCCGTATCGGCTTTCCGGCCGAGAGATCATGCGGCGGTTCAGGAGACGGTATCATGGCGATCAAGTTCGGGCGGCCCATCGAATTGCGTGAACAGGCGCCGCGCTCCTCCGTCTATGACGCCCCGTCCCTCGGACTCACCACCCGCCCCCGCCGCAACCGCAAGAGCGAATGGGCGCGCCGGCTGGTGCGGGAAAACACGGTCACCACCGATGACCTGATCTGGCCGCTCTTCGTCGTCGAAGGCGACAATGCGCGCACGCCGATCGCCTCGATGCCCGGTGTCGAGCGGCTGACGATCGATCAGGTGGTGCGCGACGCCGAACGCGCCGTGAAGCTCGACATCCCCTGCATCGCGCTATTCCCCTACACCGATCCGTCGCTGCGCGACGAGACCGGCTCCGAAGCCTGGAACGGCAACAACCTCGTGTGTCAGTCGGTCCGCGCCATCAAGAAGGAATTCCCGGATCTCGGCGTGCTCTGCGACGTCGCGCTCGATCCCTATACCAGCCACGGCCATGACGGGTTGCTGCAGGGCGGCCGCATCCTCAATGACGAAACTGTCGCCGTGCTGGTGCGCCAGGCGCTGGTGCAGGCGGAAGCCGGCTGCGACGTGATCGCGCCGTCGGACATGATGGACGGCCGCGTCGGCGCCATCCGCGAGGCGCTGGACGAAGCCGGCTTCGGCGATGTGCAGATCATGGCCTATGCGGCGAAATACGCCTCGGCCTTCTACGGCCCGTTCCGCGACGCCATCGGCTCCGCCAAGACGCTGAATGGCGACAAGCGCACCTATCAGATGGACAGTGCCAATTCCGACGAGGCGATCCGCGAGGTCGAACTCGATCTGGCCGAAGGCGCCGACATGGTGATGGTGAAGCCGGGCATGCCCTATCTCGACATCATCCGCCGCGTGAAGGACACGTTTGCGGTGCCGACCTTCGCCTATCAGGTGTCGGGGGAGTATGCGATGATCATGGGCGCCATCAACAATGGCTGGCTCGACCGCGACCGCGTGATCATGGAGAGCCTGGTGGCCTTCAAGCGTGCCGGCGCCGATGGCGTGCTGACTTATTTCGCGCCGGAAGCGGCGGAGCGGATCAGAGCGGGCAAGTAAGTCTCCCTGTCATCCCGGCGAACGCCGGGATCCATAGACACCGTCGGCGCGGCTTGAAACGCCGAGCCACGACTACGGCGCTCCATTTAATCCGCCAGCGTGTATGGGTCCCGGCGCCGCGCACAGCTTCGCTGTGCTAGGCCGGGACGACAAGCCCCACTTGTCTCCTCTCCCCATCATCGCCATGTGATCTGCTGTGAACAGGAGGGAGCCATCCATGTCCGACACGGGTCCGCGTTACGGCAGCACGCAAGGTGACACCTGGCGCAGCAATGGCACGCCACCGCGCAGCCATGCTTTCGATCCCTATGCGCAGCCCGACCTGTTCAGCGGCGTGCTGGCGCGGCGCTCGGTGGCATTCCTGATCGATGTCGTGGTGATCTCGATCCCGATCATCCTCGCCGTGATCTTCATCTCGGTGTTCGGCCTCGTCACTTTCGGCCTGGGCTGGGGCCTGTTCTGGCTGATCTCGCCGGCCACCGTGATCTGGCCGATCGTCTATTACGGCATGTCGCTGGGCGGCCCCCATTCCGCCACCTGGGGCATGCGGATGATGGACCTGCAGATGCGCACCTTCTCCGGCCAGCCCGGCTATTTCGTACTCGGCTGCGCCCATGCGGTGCTGTTCTGGGCCTCGGTCTCGCTGCTGACGCCGCTGGTGCTGATGGTCGCGCTACTCAACGGCCGCCGGCAGTTGCTGCATGACCTCGTGCTGGGAACCGTGGTGGTGAATGCCTCCGTCGCCCGGGCGAAGCTGGGCTATGTCGGCTAATGCGATCGCGTAGGATGGGTAGAGCGCAGCGAAACCCATCGGCCGAGCCCGCCGCATCGACGGATTGATGGGTTTCGCTCCGGCGCTTCGCGCCTGCGCTCTACCCATCCTACAATTCGTCGCCAAATTCATTGACGGTTAGCCTCCTCGGCGCAATGCTATATCCGCCTGCTTCGGAGCCCCATATCGACCCGTGACCCAACACTCCCGCGACACCCCGCAATTCTATCTGACGGCGCCGTCGCCATGCCCGTATCTGCCGGGCCGACAGGAGCGCAAGGTGTTCACGCATCTGGTGGGCGACAAGGCCGGCGACCTCAACGACCTCCTGACCCATGGCGGCTTCCGCCGCAGCCAGTCCATCGCCTATCGTCCGGCCTGCGACCAGTGCCGCGCCTGCGTGTCGGTGCGGGTGGTGGCCAATGAGTTCAAGCCGTCGCGCAATTTTCGTAAAGTGCAGGCGCGCAATGCCGATGTGATCGGCGAGCAGCGCAATGCGGTGCCGACCTCCGAACAGTATTCCGTCTTCCGTGCCTATCTCGACCAGCGTCATCGCATGGGCGGCATGGCGGACATGACCGTGCTGGACTACGCGATGATGGTGGAGGACTCCCATGTGGAGACCCGCATCATCGAATATCGCCGCCGCGGGCCCGACAGCGGCATCACCGGCCGCGGCGAGGACCTGCTGGCGGTGGCGCTCACCGATGTGCTGAGCGACGGACTGTCGATGGTGTATTCGTTCTTCGAGCCCGGCGAGGAAGCGCGTTCGCTCGGCACCTTCATGATCCTTGATCATATCGAGCGCGCGAAGAAGATGGGGTTGCCTTACGTCTATCTCGGCTACTGGATCGAGGGATCCAAGAAGATGGACTACAAGGGGCGATATCTGCCGCAGCAGAGATTGGCACCATCAGGATGGCTGCGCGTGGACGAGAACGGCGAGATGGTGGGCGAGCCGGAGGAATAGCTTTTTTGTAGCCTGGATGGAGCGAAGCGAAATCCAGGGACAGCAGACATAGTTGAAACGCCGGTCCCCGGATTGCGCTTCGCTCCATCCGGGCTACGACATCATCCCAAGAAGAAATCCACCACCAGCTTGATGTTCAGCGCAATGATCACCACCGCGGTGAGCATCGCCAGCGCCGTGACCCAGCGCGGCGCGATGAACGGGCCCATCTTGCTCTTGCTCGCGGTGAACAGCACCAGCGGCACCACGGCGAATGGCAATTGCAGGCTCAGCACCACCTGGCTGAGAATGAGCAACTGCCCCGTGCCCTTCTCGCCATACCAGATCGTCACCGCCACCGCGGGCACGATGGCGATCATGCGGGTGATCATGCGGCGCAGCCAGGGCGGCATCTTCAGCCGCAAAAAGCCTTCCATCACGATCTGGCCGGACAGCGTCGCGGTGATGGTGGAGTTCAGGCCGCAGCACAACAGCGCGATGGCGAACAGCGTCGGCGCAAGGCTGGAGCCGAGCAGCGGCGCCAGAAACGCGTGAGCCTGATCGAGCTCGGCGACGTCGGTCTGGCCGGATTTGTGGAACGTCGCCGCGGCCAGGATCAGGATCGAGGCATTGATGGTCAGCGCCAGACACAGCGCGATGGTCGAATCCCAGGTCGAGAGCTTGATCGCCTCTTTCCGCTCCTCGACGCTGGGGCCATAGCCGCGCGTCTGCACCAGGCCGGAATGCAGATAGAGATTATGCGGCATCACCGTCGCGCCCAGAATGCCGAGCGCGAGAAACAGCATTTCCTTGTCGGCGACGATCTGCGTGGTCGGCGCAAAGCCTTTGATGACTTCGCCCCAATCGGGATCGGCCATGGCGATCTGGATCGCAAAGCACGCCGCGATGACGCCGAGCAGCGCCACCACAAAGGCCTCGATCCAGCGGAAACCAAAAGCCTGCAGTGCCAGGATGAGAAACACGTCGAGTGCGGTGATGATGACGCCGATCTCGAGCGGAATGCCGAACAGGAGATTGAGCCCGATGGCCGTGCCGATGACCTCGGCGAGATCGGTGGCGGTGATGGCGATCTCCGCCGAAATCCATAGCAGCCACGCCACCGGCTTCGGATAGGCATCGCGGCAGGCCTGGGCGAGATCCCTGCCCGTGCCGACACCGAGCCGCGAGCAAAGCGACTGCAACACGATGGCCATCAGATTGGAGACCAGCGCCACCGTCAGCAGCGCGTAGCCGAATTTGGAGCCACCTGCGAGCGAGGTCGCCCAGTTGCCGGGGTCCATATAACCGACGGCGACGAGATAACCGGGGCCGAGAAAGGCCAGCAATTTCCGCCAGAACGAGCCGTTCTTGACCGTCCGCACCGAGCCGAACATCCCCGCCAGTGACGGATCGCCCCCACTCGTCCGCCAACCGGGCAGATCGACGGCAGGCGCAGATGTGGCGGGATTTGCGGACTCGGCAGCAATGGCAGGCGATTTGGCATCCATGTCAGCAAGATGGCCGAAAACCATCCTTATTGCAACTCACTTGCAAGAGCATCTGGCGGCGCTGCTAGGCGTCCCGACCTGTGACGGCAGCGACCTGCATTTCTTTCCGGCCCGGCCACACTGTGCCGCAGGTGCCAATGGCTGCGACGATCAATCATCCGATGTTAAACATCGGATGATTGCATCGGTTCTAAATCGGTGATACGCGTCCGACAAATCGCACCAAGCGATGAGTGGAGGATGCCCTGACCAAGACGCGCGCAGGATCGGATGATCGGCGAACGAAGCCCGGACGCATACAGTCCGTGCTTGCGACATTGGGTCGCGAAATCGCCCATGACATCATTCCGGTTGGCGGGACGCTTCCTCCCGAGCCAGATCTCGAAGCGCGCTTCGGCGTCGGTCGCGGTGTCATCCGCGAAGCAATCAAGACGCTCGCGGCCAAAGGCCTTGTCAGCGTTCGTCCGCGTTTCGGCACTCATGTGCGTCCCCGCCGCGACTGGAGCCTGCTCGACCGCGACGTGCTGAGCTGGGTGGCGGGGAATGAGGAAGCGGATCGCGGCCTGCTGCTCGCTATCCAGGAGGTCCGCTCCATCATCGAGCCCGCGGCCGCCGCCCTTGCCGCCGAACGCGCCACCAGGCAGGACCTCAAGCGCATCAACGCCGCGCTTGCTGCCATGGAGACCTCGCACGATCAGGCGAGCGCCACCGAGGCCGACAAGGCCTTCCATCTTGCCATCCTCGACGCCACGCATAATCCGGTCCTGCAAGGCTTTCGCGGCGCCATCGACACCATTCTCAGCACGGTTTTCTTCGTCGCAGTCGGCAGCCCCGGCTGGTTCGACGACAACCTGCCCAACCACGCCGCTGCCGCGCGCGCCATCGAATCCGGCGACGCAAAGGCAGCGCAGACGGCGATGGAACGTGTGCTCGGTTACACGAGGGTCAAACTGTCGAAGCGGAAATCGTCCGCGACTGAACGGACCGCAAGCGTCCGGAAAAAGAGGAAATGACATGTATCGCGACATGAACGGCTCGACCCACGTCCTTGCCTCCCCTGAAATCGCCGTCGTTGCGATTCCCGAGGACGAGCGCGTCTGGGTCCCGCAGGCGCCGGACGTCTGGTTCAGGCCGCTGATGCTGAACACGCGGCAGGGCCAGTGGTGCAACCTGTTGCGCGTGCGCAAGTCGGGCGTGCTGTCGCGCCACCTGCATCCCAATCCCGTTCACGGCTTCGTCCTGAAAGGCAAGTGGTTCTATCGCGAGCATGACTGGGTCGCCACCACCGGCTCCTACGTGTTCGAACCGCCCGGCGAAATTCACACGCTCACGGTGCCGGAAGATGTCCCCGAGATGATCACGTTCTTTAACATCCAGGGATCGATGGTTTATCTGGACGAGCAGAACAAGCATGTCGGCTATGAGGACGTCTTCACCAAGATCGACATGTGCCGCGCGCATTATGAGTCCGTCGGTCTCGGCTCCGATTATGTCGATCAGTTCGTGCGCTGATGTCGATGACAGGCATCACCGTCCCGGCGGAGCCTACCGGTGAATGGGCATCGATCTGGTACCGGGGCAAGCATGTGCTCGTCACCGGAGGAACGTCCGGTATCGGCGCCGGCCTCGCGCGCGGCTTCATCGAAGCCGGAGCACAGGTCACGATCGCCGGCGTCAATCGGGCCGAGATCGATGCGGCACATGCTGATCCGGTGCTGAGCGCCGCGAAAGCGCGCGTTCTGGATGTGCGCGATGCAACTTCGGTCAAATCCCTGATCGATGAACAGGACGCCCTCGATATCGTCGTCAATTGCGCCGGCGTGATCCGCCGCAGCGAGGAGCTCTCACCGGACGTCTTCCAGGACGTGCTCGACATCAACCTGAACGGCACGATGCGCGTCTGCGCTGCCGCGCGTCCCCTGCTCGCTCAGTCCGGCGGTGCCATCGTCAACCTGGCTTCGATGCTGTCCTTTTTCGGCGGCGGGCTTGTGCCCGCTTACGCAGCCAGCAAAGGCGGCATCGCGCAGCTGACCAAGTCGCTGGCCATCGCTTACGCCGAAGACGGCATCCGCGTGAACGCCATCGCGCCCGGCTGGATCGCGACGCCACTCACGACAGCATTGCAAGGCGATGCCAGCCGCAGTGGCGCCATCCTGGACCGGACGCCGCTCAAGCGCTGGGGCACGCCGGCCGACCTGCTCGGCGGCGTCTTGTATCTGTGCTCGCCGGTCGCCTCTTTCGTGACCGGAACGGTGCTGGTGATCGACGGAGGTTACGCCATCTGCTGATCCCATCGCGGGATCGCATGACATGAAATGACATGTGCCGAAAATGGCTCGAAGAATGCCATCGGCGAAGCTGAGGGAGGTTTTGTGCAAGTCGCTTCTTTACAGAAACGACAGTCGTCCAAATCGATGAAGAGACTGAGTTCTCTCACATCGACCGCGATGTTCGTTGCGCCGCTGCTGGCGCTGCTCGTGATATGGGCGATCGTCGTCCCTGTCTTCGACATCAATCCACGGATATTTCCGTCGGTCGGGATGGTGGGGTCTGCCGCGATGGACTCCATCCGCGACGGCACGTTGATCTGGCACATCGGCGCCAGCCTGATGCGGGTTGGGCTCGGCACCATCATCGGCGTCCTGCTCGCCGTTCCGCTCGGCATCGCCATGGGCGTGAGCCCCGGCGTCTCCGCATTCCTGACGCCGCTGTTCCGCTTTTTCTCGGTGCTTGCAGGCATTGCCTGGATTCCGATCGCGACGCTCTGGTTCGGCTACGGCTTCGGCGCCATCATCTTCGTCATCGTCAATGCCGTGTTCTTCGTCGTGGCCTACAACACGCTGCTCGGCGTCTCCACCATTCCCCGCTCGCTGCGCAACGCCGCGGCCTCGCTCGGCGCCGGACGCTGGGCGATCCTGACCCAGGTGCTGCTACCCGGCGCATTGCCGAACATCGTCACCGGCATTCGAACGGGACTTGGATTTGCCTGGCGCGGCCTGATCGCCGCCGAGATGATCGCGACCAATGTCGGCCTCGGTTACATGCTGTTCGTCGCGCGCGACTTCTATCGCACCGAGGTCATCATTCTCGGCATGATCATCATCGGCAGCATCTGGCTGCTCATCGACCGGATGCTGCTCGTTCCGCTCGAGCGGGCCACCATCGAACGCTGGGGTCTGGTGAGGCGCACATGAACATGATCCTTCAGGGATGGGGCGCCTATATCCGCCTCACGCAGAAACTGCCCGGCATCGCCGCGCTGATCCCGTTCATTCCGGTGATCGCGATCTGGACCGCGGTCGCCGCATCGGGCCTGTTTCCACGCGCCTTCTTTCCGGGACCGGTGGACGTCGTCAACTCGTTCATGACGCTCGTCTACAAGGGTATCCTCCCTGCCTATCTGCAGGACAGCCTGATCCGCCTGCTCAACGGCGCCGCTCTCGGCATCGCCATCGGTGTGCCGATGGGCATCCTGATCGGCACCAGCAGGACGGCGCATCGGATTTCGTGGCCCGTTTTGCTGTTCTTCCAGGCGATCGGCGATATCGCGTGGCTGCCCATTCTGCTGATCTGGTTCGGCTTCGGCCTGACGACGATGACCTTTGTGATCGTCTACACCGTCGTCTTCCCGGTCATCCTGAACACCGTCCTCGGCGTGGAATCCGTGCCACGCGATCTCGCCCGTGCTGCACGCAGCCTTGGCGCTTCCCGGGCGCGCGTGCTCTGGGAGGTCACGATTCCTGGCGCATTGCCGAACATCATCACCGGCCTGCGCAACGGGCTCGGTTATGGCTGGCGTGCCTTGATCGCGGTGGAAATGATCGTCGGCACCAGCGGCATCGGCTTCATGATGTTCGATGCCCGCCGCGCCGGCTCCGTCGTCGAGATCCTGGTCGGAATGATCATTCTCGGCCTGCTTTGGTACATTGTTGATGCCTGGATCCTCGCACCGATCGAACGTGCGACCGGACAGCGCTGGGGGCTCGTCTCGTCATGAAAACTCTCGAACTCCGCAACCTCGCCAAGACCTATTTCGATCCCTATGCCGGCTCGCACGTCAACGCCGTGCACGACGTCTCGCTCGAGATCGAGCAAGGCGAGTTCGTATCCGTTGTCGGCCCGTCCGGCTGCGGCAAGACGACGATCCTCAATATGATTGCGGGATTCATACCGCATTCCGGCGGCGACATCCTGCTCAACGGCAAGCCGATCAATGGTCCGGGACCGGAACGCGGCGTCGTGTTTCAGTCCTTCGCGCTATTCCCCTGGAAGACCGTGCTCGACAATGTCGGCTTCGGACCGAAGATGCGCGGCGTCTCCAAGCCCGAGCGTGACAAGATTGCGCATGAGTATCTCGCGCTCGCAGGCTTGTCGCACGCCGCCAATCGCTATCCGAACGAGTTGTCGGGCGGCATGCAGCAACGCGTCGGCGTGGTGCGCGCCCTCGCCAACAATCCCGAAGTGCTGCTGATGGACGAGCCTTTCGCCAGCGTCGATGCGCAGACGCGCATGACCCTGCAGGAAGAACTGACGCGCATCTGGCAGGAACGCCGGCCCACGGTGATGTTCATCACCCATGACGTTCCGGAAGCCGTCTTTCTCGCCAATCGCGTCGTCGTATTATCGAAGGGTCGCGTCCTGGATCAGATCGAGGTGCCACTGGCGCGACCGCGGGTGTGGGACGACCTGATCGAGGACGAGACTTTCAAGAAGCTCTCCAACCAGGTGCTGCAGATGGTCCGGTCCGCATGAGCATGACATCTGACGCGCTGAAGTCTTCGCGGGGCCGCTTCGTCATCGGCGTCGCGGCAGCCATCCTGCTGTTCCAACTGTGGCTCACACTGGCGGCTCCGGGCAAGATTTCGCCGGAACTCGCCGGGACATCGCAGCGGGTGAACGTGCAGATCGAGCTGCCTTTCACGCCGGAGCGCTTTCACGTTCTCGCATTTCAGAAATATGGAAGGGTCTCCGGTGCGGATGACCATTCGATAGAACTACGTGGTGTTCAACGAACGGATCTCGGCGCAGTCGCCCGCCCCTATTGGGTGAAGGCAGTCGGACCAATCAAGGAGGGAGGGTAAATTGAAAAAACTATTACTCTTAGGCGCCATGCTGCTGACGACCTGCGTGTCAGCCCAGGCGCAGACGCTGACGAAACTCAAGGTCGGCATGGTCAGCAGTATCGACCAGATCGGCATGGCCATCGCGCTCGAACGCGGTTTCTTCGAGAAGCACGGTCTCGACGTCACCATCGCATCGCCCTTCGCCACCGGCGTCGATGCGCTGAACGCCGTCCAGGCCGGTGAATGCGACATCGTGCAAGTCGGCGTGCCCATGATCGGCGCCGTCCTGCGCGGCATGGATCTCGTAGCACTCGGCAACTACAGCGGAAGCGCATCGAAGGCCGGTGCCGACACGACACAGGCCATCATTGCGCGCGAAGGATCGGGCATCGTCAAGGGCGACCTCGCATCTCTCAAGGGCAAGCGGATCGCTGCATCCTTCGGGACGATCAATCACCTCTACATTCTCGGCATCCTCGAAAAGGCCGGCCTCAAGCCGACCGACGTCACGCTGGTGAACACGCCGCCGCCGGACATGACGGTCGCGCTGCTCGCCAAGGGCATTGATGCGTTCTCGAACTGGGATCCCTGGCCGATCGTCGCGCAGAGGGACGTTCCGGGTGCCTTCGAGGTGATCCGCGGCGGCGACGTCATTTCCTATCTCGGTTTCAATGTCGCGCTGCGGCCTTGGGTCGAGAAGAATGCGGAGACGGTCGAGAAATTCCTTACGGCCGTTTCCGAAGCAGACCAGTGGATGCGCAAGAATCCAAAGAACGCCGCCCTGGTCGCAACCCGCTGGGTTCCGGGACTGCGCCCGGAAGTTGCCCAGGCTGCGATGGAATTCAACATTCAGCAGGTCGATCGCCGCCTCTCGGCAAACACCTATCACGGTCTGTGGTCGGCGCAGGATCGGTTGAGCAGACTGGGAATTCTGAAAGCGACCTTCGATGTGAACAAGCACATCGAACCGCGCTTCATCCTGAAGGTCATGAAGGAGAAGCCCGAACTCTTTGCTGATCTGCCGCCCGTTCCGGAAGCGTCGATGATCACGCCAGGATATTCGTTCAAACCATAAGCGACAAAGAGGGGCATGACGAATGCCCCTCTTTTTTGCCGTCCAGGCACTCGCACCGATGGCCGCAACACTGCCCGCGCGACGTTCGGTCGTCGGTCGCGGCGCGCTCGCACGTGCAGCGCTCAGCACCGCTTCTGCGATGGGACCACACACGCCGTCACGTTAGGATGTGGCGGCATCGATACGATTCCGGCACATATCCGATTTTTAGGTGGCGGGCTCGGTTGCGACGTGGCATCTCGATCCGGGACGTTCGTGAGACCCGGACCTATCCCAATGCGATCGATGTGATGACCAGCAGAACACCGCCTCCAAACTGTTCGCCGAAAGAAACCGCATGAAGAGAGCCGCATTCGCTTGCGTTGGCGGCTTGATGCTGTTGCTCGGCGTGATCGGAATCGTGACGCCACTGCTCCCGACAGTGCCCTTCCTGATCGTCGCGGCGTGGTGTTTCGGCAAGTCGTCCCCCCGCCTTGAAGCATGGATGCTCAATCATCCCCGCTTCGGGCCGAGCCTGCGGAAATGGCGCGAGCAAGGCGCGATCCCGCGCCGCGCGAAATGGATGGCAGTGGTGGGAATGACGCTCGGTTATGCCGTATTCTGGACGCAGGCCCGGCCAGGCTGGATGCTGGCGACCGGTGTCGCCGTGGTGATGCTCGGCTCCGCTGCCTATGTCGTGTCGCGGCCCGAGCCGCGCCTTGAACCGCATTGACCGCAGATGGCCGGTCTGGCCATCAGGGACGTACGGCCGGCGTTTCGATGGTCATGCCGCCAGCGCGCTGGGCGAGATAAAGCTGGAGATCCACGATCTCCGGTGCGTCCGATGCATATGGCTGCGCTCGTATACCGATCATGCAATTGCGCAAGCGGCGCTTGAGCGATCCCAGGCTTTGCCATTCGAGGCGGTAGATCGGGTAACCCGTGGGATGCGCCTGGGTAATGGATGAACCGGCCAATTGCCGATCCCAATTGTCGTCGTGGCAATTGCTGCAAGCGAGGTTCAATTGTCCCTGCCGACGCATGAACAGATCGCGTCCCTTTGCCACAAAGCGCGCCAGACGCGAATCCTTGCCGGCTTCGATGGGCAGTCCCCGCGACTGACGTCCGATCAACGCAGTCAATGCCAGCAGCTCACGGCTTTCATCGGCCAGCGGCGCCTTGTCCTGATGACGCGTTCGACACAGATTGATGCGTTGTTCGAGATCGACCGGCCGCGAGAGTGCCTCATCGAATGCGGGGTACTTTGCGCTGACGCCGCGCATGGCCTGCACGCCGCCATGACAATCCGCACAGGCTTTCTCGGATGGCTGGCTCTTCGCCGTCCACAGCGTCTCGCCGTCCAGTACCCAGAGCATGGCGGGATTGGAGGTGTCGTCGTCCTGCATGGCCCGCGTTTCCGGCGCCATGAACGTCGATCCGGATCTGCGCTGGTCTGGCGCGATCTCGGCCGCATCCGCCGAGAGCGACATCGTCACCGACGCGAGCAGCAATAAACCAATCGCACGCGGAGAGGTCATGAAACGGTGATGCTCGCGGCGGCCGTTTCCCGAAAACCGCGGTCGCCGATCCATGTGAATTCGAACGTCCCGCTCTCGGTCGCGGTGGTGAAGAACGAAACGAACGGATTGGCCGAAACAGCCGGAAACAGATCGGCGCGGAACACTTCGATGCCGTTATAACGGCAGCTGAAACTGGTGATGATATTGCGCGGAATGAGTTCGCCGGTCTCGGTGTGGCGATAGCCGGTCTCCATGATGTGCGACATCAGCGCCTTGATCTCGATGACGTCGCCGCGCTTCGCTGTCGCCGGCACATTGATCAATGCAGCCATCAGCTCGCCTCCTCGGTGCACGCCGCAAGCGTGACGACGACATCGGCTGTCGCCGACCAGAACGAGCCGTCGGAGAGTTTTGCGATCGCCGTCAGCGTCTGCGTATCCGCAAGCCGAATCCGCGTCGATATCTGGGCGCGGCCTGCCCGCGGGCCAATGTAGAAATTGCCGACATTCGGCTGCGGGTTCTTCTCGTTGAAGATATGGATGCTGACCACATGGTCGGCTTCGGTCATGGGGCTGTTGACCGACACTGTCAGCGGAACGGTGTTACCGTTCTCCACCAAAGGCGGCACGTCGAGCTTTACTTTGCCCGCCTGCACCGGCGCTCCTTTGACAACGTCGCGGATCGCGGCCTTCATCGTGTCAGGTGTCGCCTGCACGGGGCGCAGCCCAACCATCGCCACCATGGCGCCCGCGCCGATCGCCAGCAGACGGCGACGGCCCGCATTGTCCAATTGCTGTATCACTGCCGTCTTCGTCATGGGTCCTGCAATGTTCCTAGATAAGCAACGACGTCCTCGATCTGCTCCGCCGACAAGATCGGCCTGTCGCGCCAATTCGCGCCGACGCGCGCCAGGCCGTCGATGCGATAATATGACGGCATGATCGTCGCGGCATTGAGGCGCGATGCATCGACCAGCCTCAAGCGCAATTGCCCTGCCGACCAGCGCGCACCGGTTCCAGTCAGGTCGGGGGCAAGGTTACCCTGGAAAGCCTGCTCGGCGAATGGGCCGCTGTGGCACAGCAGGCATGTGTTCTGCCGGGCGACGACGATGGCGCGCCCACGCGCAGCGTCACCTGCTGTTCCCGTGAGCGGGGCTGGGATGGCGTCGCCGACCACATTGTAGGGCACCAATGCCTCGCCCATCGCTGGCGCGGACAGCAGGACGACCGCTGCAGCAATGCCCATTGTCATGCTTTGCCTGCGCCTAGCCAAAGACGTCGCTCGTGATCGTATCGAACCAGGCCAAGGCGTAGTCCGCCTCCTGCTTGCGAAACGTGCGCGGTGCGTCGAGCGGGCTGGTGCCGCCCGCGCCTTCCACGTCGGTCAGCAGGCCGTTCTTCGGCTGATAAACGCCGGCGATGGAGATGCCGTAGTCCGGCGCCACCAGGCTGTAACAGGTATTGATCAGCTTGGGCGACGGAGGCGCCGTACCCGCCAGCAAAGCCACCACTGCGCTCGCGCAGGCTTTTGCCTGGGCGTTGGCCGAGAAGGCCGATTTCGGCATGCCCCCGCCGATACAGGCATCGCCAATGACATGGATGTTCGGGACCTGCCTGGATTCGAACGTCACGGGATCGATCGGGCACCAGCCGGAGCGATCGGTCACGCCGGCGATAGCGGCGATCTGCCCTGCCCGCTGCGGCGGCAGCACATTGGCGACATCGGCCTTGTGCTGACCGAAGTCGGTGACGAGCGTGTTGGTCGCGGCATCCACCGAATTGACTTTGCCGCCCTGCGACAGCCCAACCCATTCGACAAGGCCGGGATACAGCTCCTGCCAGGCCTGCTGGAATAGCCGCTGCTTCGAGAATGTATCCTTGGAATCAAGAATGATCAGCTTGGAGCGCGGCTTCCTGGTCTTGAGATAATGCGCGATCAGGCTGGCGCGCTCATAGGGACCAGGAGGACAGCGATACGGATTGGCAGGCACCGAGATCACCACCAGTCCACCATCGCTCATGGCTTCCAGCTGGCGTCGAAGCAGCAGCGTCTGGTCGCCGGCCTTCCAGGCATGCGGCATGCGCGCTGCGGCCGCCTCATCGTAGCCCTGCAACGCGTCGAAGCGCAGATCGATGCCCGGTGACAGCACCAGGCGGTCGTAGCCAATTGTCGTGCCATCGGCGAGGCCGACGCTGCGGGTTGCGGCATCGATTTTCACCGCGGCCTGCATCGCCATCGTGACGCCGCTGGCGGCGATTTTGTCATAACCGAACTGCTGCGCCGCAATGGCACGATCCCCGGCGATCACTTCGTTACTCAGCGGGCATGCCGTGAAGGTGCGATTGGGCTCGACCAATGTGACATCCATCTTGGGATCAAGCGCCAGCAGTGCACGCGCGCAGCTGGCCCCACCAAAGCCGCCGCCGATCACCACCACACGTGGACGCGCCTGCGCCAGCGCCGGGCCCGTCATGCTCAGAGCGGCGGTTGCGACGGCTGCCTGCCCGAGAAACTGTCGCCGCGATGTGAGGGCAGTGCGAACCATCAGCACACGCTATTTCTGTTCCGCGAGCCAGGCGGCGATCAGCCGCAACTCGTCATCGGAAAACCCTTTGGCGATCCGATTCATCACCGTGGCAGGCCTGGTGCCGTTATGAAAGGCGATCATCGCATCCATGATCTCGCTGGCATCGCGCCCATGGATGTGCGGGATCGCGGATGATGCCGCACCGTGCACCGCGTGGCAGCCCGAGCACGAGACGGCCCCCGGCGGCGGCGACGATGCCGCCAGCACCGGGCCGACCGAAGCGACAACAAACATGGCAATCAGCGCCTTCATCGCAACAAACCCAGAAATGCGCCAACTGCACCGCCTCATCGCGCTACGCAAAGGTGATGTCGTGGTTCTTGAGCGGCACCGAGCGAATCCGCTTGCCTGTCGCTGCGAAGAACGCATTGAGCACCGCCGGCGCTGCCACGCAGATGGTGGGCTCGCCGACGCCGCCCCAGAAACCGCCAGACGGCATCAGGATGGACTCCACTTTCGGCATCTCCTTCAGCGTCATCGACTGATAGGTATCGAAATTCTCCTGCTCGATACGGCCATCCTTCACGGTGCATTCGCCATAGAACAGCGCCGACAAGCCGTAGACGAAGGAGCCGGCAATCTGCCGATCGATCTGCCACGGATTCACGGCATAGCCGGGATCGGTGGCGGCGACGATGCGATGGATCTTGATCTTGTTGCCGTCGGTCACCGAGATCTCGGTCGCCGCCGCCACATAGCTGCCGAACCCCATATGCTGGCAGATGCCGCGATACACACCCTGCGGCGCCGGCGTGGTCCAGCCGATCTTGTCGGCCACCGCATTCAGCACCGCGAGGTGTTTTGGATGTTTCGACATCAGCTTGCGGCGGAATTCCACCGGGTCCTGCCCGACCGCATGCGCCAGTTCATCCATGAAACATTCGAGATAGATCGCATTCTGATTGACATTGACCCCGCGCCAGAAGCCCGGCGGCACATGCGGGTTGCGCATCGAATGATCGACCAGGAGATTGGGGATCGTGTAGCCGATCGCCGCTTCGCCAGACGTGTTGAGCCCCTGAAACACGACCGGGTCCATGCCGTTCTGCATGCCCTCGGGGCGGACACTGGCCAGGATCGACTGACCGGAGATGCGTAAGTGCAAGCCGATCAGATTGTTATCGGCATCAAAGGCACCGACCAATTTGCTCTGCGTGATCGGATGATAGCGGCCATGCAGCATGTCCTCTTCACGCGTCCACATCAGCTTGATCGGCACGCCGGGCATCTGCTTGGCGATGGCGACGGCCTGGCGGACATAATCGGTCATGCCGCGGCGACCGAAGCCACCGCCGGGCATGATCTTGTAGACCTCGCATTTGTCGCTCGGCAGGCCCGACGCCTCGACCACCGCAGCGAACACCGCTTCGCCGTTCTGGGTGCCGGTCCAGACTTCGCACTTGTCAGCCGTATAGAGCGCCGTGGCGTTCATCGGCTCCATGGTGGCGTGGTTCTGATAGGGATAGGCGTAGACCGCTTCGACCTTTTTGGCCGCACCGGCGATCGCGGCTTTGGCGTCGCCATTCTTGTTGGCGGCGAAGGCGGGCTGTGCGGGATCGAGCCCCTCTTCCAGCCATTTGGCGATCGACGCACTGGAGACGTTGGCGTTCGGCCCCTCATCCCACACCACCGGCAGCGCTTCGAGCGCCGTCTTGGCGCGCCACCAGGTGTCGGCCACGACGGCCACCGCGGTCTCGCCGACCCGGACGACTTTCTTGACGCCCTTCATGCCGGTGATCTTGCTGTCGTCAAAGGTCTTCAACTTGCCGCCGAAGACAGGACAATCCTTGATCGCCGCATTCAACATGCCGGGCATGGTGACATCGGCGCCGTAGATCATCTTGCCATTGACCTTCTCGACGGTGTCGAGACGGAGCAACGGCTTGCCGGCGATTTTCCAATCCTTCGGGTCCTTGAGCGGCACGTCCTTCGGCGGCTCGAGCTTGCCGGCAGCATCGGCAACCTTGCCGAACGTCACCGTGCGGCCCGAAGGCGTATGCGTGATGATGCTCTTTGCAGCCGTGCATTCTGCCGCCGGCACCGCCCATTCATTGGCCGCGGCCTGGATCAGCATCATGCGCGCTGCGGCGCCGCCCTTGCGGACATAGTCATGGGACGCACGAACGCCGCGGCTGCCGCCGGTGGAGAAGTCACCCCACACGCGTTTGCGCGCGATGCTCTGGCCGGGCGTCGGATATTCGGTCGTGACCTTCGACCAGTCGCATTCGAGCTCTTCGGCCACAAGCTGCGCAAGACCGGTCAGCGTACCCTGCCCCATCTCGGAGCGCGCGATGCGGACCACCACCGTATCGTCGGGCTTGATCACCACCCAGGCATTCACCTCGGGCGGAATATCCGCAGCATGAGCCGCCGCGGGGCCGCCGAGTTGAAGATCGAAGCCGAGCGCCAGCCCGCTTCCGACCGCGGCGGTGCCGAGCACGAACGCGCGGCGATTGAGAACCGGAGCCTTCGAGAGAGAACCAAGAGCCATGATCGCCTCCCTCACACGCCGGCAGCGGAGTGGATGGCTTCACGTACCTGCTGGAACGTGCCGCAACGGCAGATATTGGTCACCGCATGATCGATGTCCTCGTCGGTGGGCTGCGGGATCATCTCCAGCAGCGCCGCGACCGCCATGATCATGCCGCTTTGGCAATAGCCGCATTGCGGAACATCGTGGTCGATCCAGGCCTGCTGCACCTTGTGCATCACGCCATTGGCCGCGAGGCCTTCAATGGTGGTGATCTGCTTTCCGACCGCTTCGCTCAGCGGCATGCTGCAGGAGCGAACCTGCTGGCCGTCCACATGAACGGTGCAGGCGCCGCATTGCGCCACGCCGCAGCCATATTTGGTCCCGGTCAGACCGGCATTTTCGCGGATCGCCCACAGCAGCGGCGTATCCGGCTCAGCATCGATATCGTAGGTCCGGCCATTGATCGTGAGGTTCGCCATCGCAGTCCCTCGAGGTAGCGGCGCATATCGCCTTTGCCGTGAGCATCGCCGAGATTTGGAATGGCTCCAAATCAAATCTGCTTGGCAAGAAAATGATGCCAGATTGGAACCAAGAGCATCGGCTATTCCCGCGATCGGCCGGCCCATCACATGACGCAATGATGTCACCGCAGCCTGTCGGCAATCGGGTGGTTACGACCGTCGCCCTGCCGATAATCGTCCCGCAACCCGGGACTCATCATGACCATCTCTGCCACCGATCGTCTTCCCCCCAGTTTCAATCGACTCGCCTGGTCCAATCTCGCCGCGCAATCCGCCGAGCAGATCGCACTTGCTGCGGCACCGATCGTGGCCGTGCTGGTGCTCGGCGCCGGCGAAGGCCAGACCGGCCTGTTGCAGACGGCGCTCACCCTGCCCTTTGTCCTGTTCGCCATCCCGGCGGGCCTGCTGGCCGACCGGATGTCGCGCCGGGTGCTGATGGCCGGCGCGGAGGCGTTGCGCGCCGGAGCCCTGTTGGCGACGCTGGCGCTGATCTGGTGGGGCTTGATGACCATGCCATTGCTGGCAGCACTCGGCTTCGTCGCCGTCTGCGGCACCGTGGTCTATAGCGTCGCTGCGCCGTCGCTGGTGCCGTCGCTCGTTGCACCACGATTGCTGAATGCGGCCAATGCGCGGATCGAACTGGCCCGCACGGTGGCCTTTGCGGGCGGCCCGGCGGTCGGCGGCGCGTTGGTCGGGGTCATCGGCGCAGCGCCCGCCTTCGGTGTCGCTGCGGCGCTGTCCATCCTCGCCGTGATCTGCCTTGCCGGCCTCGACGAACCGGCGCGCATCGCTGTGCGGACGCGCAAGCCGATGCAGGACATTGCGGAAGGACTGTCCTTCGTCGCGCATCATCCATTGCTACGTCCGGTCTTCACCGTGCAACTCATCTTCAGCTCCGCGCTATTCATGACGCTCGCGGTCTTCGTGCCCTATGCGGTGCGCCATCTCGGCCTGACGGCCACCGGCGTCGGCATCACGCTGGCCATGTATGGCGTCGGCATGATGGTCGGCGCGCTGGCGGCGACGCGGGTGATGACGCGCCTGCCCTTCGGCACCGTCATCGCACTCGGTCCGGTGACCGGCTTCGTGTCGTCGCTCGTGATGGCGCTCACGATCTGGATCCCCTCGCCTGTGCTGGCCGGGTTGGCCTTCTTCCTGCTGGGTGCCGGGCCGATTCTCTGGGTGATTTCCACGGCCACGCTCCGTCAGTCGGTGACGCCGCCGAGCCTGCTCGGCCGGGTGTCGGCGATCAACATCCTGAGTTATGGCGCGCGGCCGGTCGGCACGGGTATCGCGGCCGTGGTCGGCGGCCTCTATCACGCCGAGGCCTGCCTCTATCTCGCGGTGGCCGGCTTTGCATGGCAGGCGCTGATCATCCTGAACTCCCCCGCCGTCGCGCTGTCGCGTCAGCCGGACATGGCGGTCGATCTTCCCGACGGCATTCCGACGAAAGTCTAGGATATCTTAGTTTAGTTCATCTGTAGTTCGCCTTCGCTGACGCACTCCCCGCATTGCAGCACGGCTTGTTAGTGTAGTTCGCCCGCGTCCTAGCGTCGCAGCGAAGCGATGTTCCTTGCCAAAGCTCGGAGCAAGCCTTTGTCTTGACCGCAATCAACAAGGTCAGTCCGCAAAGGACGACCACTCGGGGAGAATACAATGACCAACACCAAGGACAGGACTCCGTCTCGCCGCCGATTTTTGAAAGTGGCCACCGCCGGCGCAGCCGCCGCCACTGTTGCGGCTCCCGCGATCGCCCAACAATCGGGGCCGATCAATATGCGCTGGCAGAGCACATGGCCGGCCAAGGATATCTTCCACGAATACGCGCAGGACTACGCCAAGAAGGTCAATGACATGACCGGCGGCGACCTCAAGATCGAGGTACTGCCCGCGGGCGCCGTGGTGCCGGCTTTCGGCCTGCTCGACGCGGTGTCAAAAGGCACGCTCGACGGCGGCCATGGTGTGATGGTCTATCATTATGGCAAGCAGACCGCGTTGGCGCTGTGGGGATCCGGACCTGCTTACGCCATGGATGCCAATATGCTGCTGGCCTGGCACAAGTTCGGCGGCGGCAAGGAATTGCTGGCAAAGCTCTATGCCTCGATCAACGCCAATGTCGTGTCGCTGCCCTATGGGCCTATGCCGACCCAGCCGCTCGGATGGTTCAAGAAGCCGATACAGAAGGCAGAAGACCTCAAGGGCGTGAAATTCCGCACCGTCGGCATTTCCATTGACGTGTTCACCGGCCTCGGCGCTGCTGTGAATGCGTTGCCCGGCGGCGAAATCGTCTCGGCGATGGATCGTGGCCTGCTCGATGCCGCCGAATTCAACAACGCCTCCTCGGACCGCATTCTCGGTTTTGCCGACGTCTCCAAGGTCTGCATGCTGCAGAGCTATCACCAGAACGCCGAACAGTTCGAGATCCTGTTCAACAAGACCAAATACGATGCTCTGCCCGAGAAGCTGCGCGCCATTATCTCCGGTGCGGCAGAAGCCGCCGGCCAGGAAATGTCGTGGAAGGCCATCGATCGCTATTCGCAGGACTACGCAGACCTGCAGAGCAAGGACAAGGTCAAGTTCTACAAGACGCCGGACTCGATCCTGCAGAAGCAGCTCGAGGCCTATGACGAGGTGGTGGCCAAGAAATCGGCGGAGAACCCGCTGTTCAAGGAGATCGTGGAGTCGCAGCTGGCCTTCGCCAAGCGCGCGACGCAGTGGGAGCAGGACACGGTAGTCAACCGCCGCATGGCCTACAACCACTACTTCGGACCGAACGCGAAGAAGAGGACCTGACGCGATCAGGCACACGTGCCCGCATCATCCGGGATCATGTCCCGGATGATGCCTTGCTGTTGCCTGAACGCGCCGACCTCCGCCTGCTTGTGCTCTCCTAGACTGGCTTCCATGCAATGACTGCCGAGCGTTTCCTGCACTCCATCGATGGTATCAGTACATTCGCCGGCAAGGCTGCGGCCTGGCTCATTCTCGGATTGATGGGACTCGTCTGCGCCGAAGTGTTCAAGCGCTACATGCTGAACATGCCGACGGCGTGGATTTTTGACGCATCCAACATGCTCTATGGCACGCTGTTCATGCTGTGCGGCGCCTATACGCTGGCGCAGAACGGCCATGTGCGCGGCGATTTCCTGTATTCGTCGATGAAGCCGCGGACGCAGGCCTCGCTCGATCTCGTGCTCTATATCGTGTTCTTCCTGCCTGGCATCGCCGCACTCGTCTATGCCGGCTGGGATTATGCCGGTGACTCATGGCGCATCCGCGAACATTCCAACGTCACCGCGGACGGCCCACCCGTCTATCACTTCAAGGCCATGATCCCGCTGGCCGGCGCCCTGCTGCTGCTGCAGGGCATCGCCGAAATCGCGCGCGCCGCGATCTGCCTCAAGACCGGGGCGTGGCCGAGCCGGCTCAAGGACGTCTCGGAAATCGACGTGGTGGAGGAGCAGCTCGCACTGTCCGAACATGTGGATGAAGAGACCCGCCGCAATGCCATCGCGCATGCGCAGGATATCGAGGAAGCCGCACGCCAGCGCGGCATGGGTGGGGAGACGCACAAATGAGCGATCCGGCACTCGGCCTGCTGATGCTCGGCCTCATCGTTGTCGTGATCATGCTGGGCTTCCCAACAGCCTTCACGCTGATGGGCCTCGGCATGTTCTTCGGCTTCTTCGCCTATTACCGCGCCGGCGAATCCTGGGCCGACAACCACATCTTCGACCTGATGGTCCAGCGCACCTATGGCGCCATGACCAATGACGTCCTGATCTCCATCCCGCTCTTCGTGCTGATGGGCTATGTGATGGAGCGCGGCGCGCTGGTCGACAAGATGTTCTATTCGATCCAGCTCGCCTTCCGCCGCGTGCCTGCTTCCCTCGCCGTGGCGACGCTGATCGTCTGCACCTTCTGGGGCATCGCCTCCGGCCTGGTCGGCGCCGTCGTGGTGCTGATGGGCGTCATCGCCTTCAATCCGATGCTCAAGGCCGGCTATGACGTCAAGCTCGCCTCCGGCGTCATCACAGCCGGCGGCACGCTTGGCATCCTGATCCCGCCCTCGGTGATGATCATCGTCTATGCCGCCGTGGCCGGGCAATCCGTGGTGAAGCTCTATGCCGCCGCGATGTTTCCGGGCTTCTTCCTGGCCTTCCTCTATCTCGTTTACATCATCGGCTGGGCGCTGATTAACCCGAAGATCGCGCCAAAGCTCCCGGAGAGCGAAACGCGTGTGCCGGTGCGGCCGTGGATCTCCGAGCTGCAGCAGGCCTATACGCACAAGATGCTGCCAGCCTTGCTGACGGCTGCCGTTGCCCCCTCGCGCGCCATGGCGCTGACGATGGACGGCGCACGGATCGGCTATGGCACGATCCTCAAGAATCTCGGTTTTGCGCTGGTGCCGCTGATCCTCGCGCTCTCCACGCTATGGGCCGCATGGTGGTATGTCGTCATCCATCCGCAGCCGGATACACCCGCCCCTGCGGCGATCACCGAACGCGTACAGACCGGCGATGCGAGCAAGACCGAACCGGTCGAAGAGAAACTGGAAGAGCTGGGGTCAGCACAGTCAGGCGCGTCGCAGGAAAGCGAGCCCGAACAACTGCAGCAGATGGGCAATGCCGAACTGCAGACCAGCAACACCCCGGCCTATGTCGGCCCGTCGCCTGAATTCTACACGTACTTTGCCTTCACCGCCGCAATCATCGCGTTGCTGCTATTTTATTACTACTGGACCATGGGCGCCGAACAATTCGAGGTGCTGCGGCTGCTGACATCCTCGGTGATGCCCCTCGGCATTCTCACCGCCGTGGTGCTCGCGGTCATCCTGCTCGGCATCACCACCGCGACGGAGTCGGCAGCGGTCGGCGCCGCCGGTGCATTCCTACTGGCGTTTCAGGCGCGCACGCTGGACTGGAAGCGCACCAAGGAAGCCGTATTCCTCACCGCCAAGACCACATCCATGGTGTGCTGGCTGTTCGTGGGATCGGCGCTGTTCTCGGCGGTATTCGCCATTCTCGGCGGCCAGGCCCTGCTGGAAAGCTGGGTGCTGTCGCTGAATCTCACGCCGCTGCAGTTCATGATCCTGTCGCAGGCGATCATCTTCATTCTCGGCTGGCCGCTGGAATGGACCGAGATCATCGTGATCTTCGTGCCGATCTTCCTGCCGATGCTGAAGCATTTCGGCATCGATCCGATCCTGTGGGGCGTATTGGTGTTCGTGAACCTGCAGGCAGCATTCCTGTCGCCGCCGGTGGCGATGTCCGCCTTCTATCTCAAGGGCGTCGCGCCAAAACACGTGACCCTGAACCAGATCTTCGCCGGCATGATGCCCTATATGGCCATCGTCATCATCTGCATGGTGCTGATGTATATCTGGCCCGGCCTGACGCTCTGGCTGCCGAATTACCTGTACGGGAATTAGCGCGTTCGTCCGTAGGATGGGTAGAGCGCAGGCGCAACGCGCCGGAGCGAAACCCATCGCCACGGGCACCGAGCTTGCGGTGATGGGTTTCGCTACGCTCTTACCCATCCTACGATCTGCGATCGCGGCTCGCCTGAAGGACGGGGCTCCTCTTTCAATCCCTTTTTATATGATGTACATCATTCTTTAAATGAGGCTCATCATATGATCGATCGCACCCTGGGCGCCCCGCCGCAGCAAAACACGTCCACAGCCGGACAGGTTGCCGTTCTCGCGGCGCTGGCCTCGGTCGGCACGCTGGCGACCAATATCCTGCTGCCATCGCTGCCGCAGATGGCCGTGGCGCTGCAGGTGACGACGCCCGCCGTCACCGCGTCGATCACAATCTTCCTGCTGGTCTTCGCGCTCGGCCAATTGGTGGTCGGGCCGATCTCGGACCGCTATGGCCGCCGCCGTCCCGTGCTGGCCGGCTTCGCCATCTTCATCATCGGCAGCATCTGGTGCTGGCTGGCGACAGACCTCCCCTCGCTACTGATTGGCCGTGCCATCCAGGCGGCGGGCGCCTGCTCGACTTCGGTCCTGTCGCGTGCCATCGCACGCGACCTGTTCAGCGGCGCGGCCCTGGCGCGGGTGCTCACCATGGTGATGATCGCCCAGGCAGCCGCGCCCGGCTTCTCGCCACTGCTCGGTGGCGGACTGGATCATTTCTTCGGCTGGCGATCGGAATTCGTCTTTGTCGGATTCTTCGCACTGGTGTCGGCCATTGCCTTCACGGCCGTGCTCGGCGAGACGCACAACGCCACACGCATCCCGCTCAATCCAATCGCCATCGGCACCACCTATGGCAAACTCGCGACCAACCGGCATTTCCTGATCCCCGCAGCCACCGTCAGCCTGATCATGGGCGGGTTGTTCTCGATGTTCTCCGCAGCCCCCCGGGTGCTGATCGAGGGCTACGGCTTCACGCCGATCGCGCTCGGCCTGTTCTTTGCGGGCACCGTCATGGTGGTGTTCGGTTCGGGCATGCTCGCGGCACGCCTTGCCCCGCGCTTCGGGCTGGAGCGTGCGATCCGTTACGGATTGCTGATTGCGTTTGTCGGCGGCATCGCAATTCTGGTGACGGCCTTTCTTCACGCCAATGTCGTGACCTTCATCGCGGCGACCTGCATCTTCCTGCTCGGCATGGGCGTGGTGAACCCGCTCGGCACCGCGCAGACGCTGTCGCCTTTCGGCACCCATGCAGGTGCCGCCTCGGCGCTGCTCGGCTTCTGGCAGATGACAGGCGCCGCGATCGGCGTATTTCTCGTCGCATCGATCGTGCCGGATGCGCTGATGGCGCTCGGCATCGTTCTAACTGGCGACTGCCTGCTGGCCATCCTGCTCTATGCGCTGCGCGCCCACGTTACAACGCCCGGCTAATGCGCGAGATAGCGCTCGTAAGTACCGCGCACGACCTCATCACTCTCGATTTCCGGATCGAGCGTGAACAGGTCCTGCGCGCGGCCGATACCGCGCAACGCATAGCGCCCGGTGGACACGAGATATTTGCGGCCGGCACCATCGAGGCCGGACTGGAACGCCGTCGAGGTCAGCAGCGGCCGATCCACCGATGAGCACATGGAGGCGATGCGGCTGACCTCGTTGACCGAGGGGCCGACCACGGTGAAATCGAGGCGTTCGTCGCTGCCGATATTCCCATAAAAGACCTCGCCCACATGCAGGCCGACATAGGCGGTGGTGACCGGCCGATTGGCAGCCTGCCGCTTGGTGTTCAGCGCGGCGATATTCTTGCGGAACTGGTGCTCGGCATTCAGCGCGTTCCGCTTGGCTTTCACCATGTCATCGGCGGTGAACATCGCGAGGATGCCGTCGCCAATCAGCTTGAGGACATCGCCTCCAGCCTCATGGATCGCGTCGATGGACGCCTCGGCATAGTCATTCAGGAAGGGAATGATCTCGTCAGGACCGATCGCCTCGCCGATGCCGGTGGAATTGCGCAGGTCCGAGAACCACAACACGGCCTTGATCCGCTCGGTGACGCCACGCGTGATCCGGCCGCGCAAAACCTGTTCGGCGGCGTCGCGTCCGAGATAGACGCGGCCGAGCGTGCGAGCGATCTCCATCTGTGCAACGGCCTTCAGCGCCAGGCCGAGCATCGGTACGAGCTGGCGCAACGCGGCCATCTGCTCTTCGTCGAAGCCGTCCTCATGGCGCGTCGCCCAATGCGAATAGACGCAATCCATGTTGCCCATGGAGCCCTGCTCGCCGAACCGGTGCACGAACACGGCGCTGTGCCGGTGGCCGTTGTCGCGCAGAGCCTGGATCATGTTGAAGCGTTCGCTCGTGGCGGGATCGAACAGATCGAGATGCATCTCGTCATGCCCCTCTTCCAGCATGTGGAAGAAAACCGAGCGCCGCCAGGTTTCCGCAGCCTCGCCGCTCGCGGTCGAGCCATATTCGAACATCTCGCTTTCGTTGCTCGGACGGTCGCTCCAGCGAAAGCCGCGCCCCTCGAACAAAGGGTGCAGCGTGTCGAGAAAGACCTGCCCGCGCGACAGCTCGATCCCCATCGAAAGGCAGCGCTCGCAGAAGCCGCGGATGAGCTCGCTTTCGGGGGAGCCGGTCAGGCCCTGGCCGGTAAGCCAGTTCATCAATTCGATACGGGGGGTGGTGTCCATCATAGCGTCCAAACACGAAGCCCCTCATGGTGAGGAGGCGCCGTAGCGCCGTCTCGCACCATGAGATGCAAACACTCCCTTAGACCCATCCTTCGAGACGCGCGCAAGGGCGCGCTCCTCAGGACGAGGCCGGAATTGATGTCAATCACGCATGCGCCCCCTGCTCCTTCGGAGCAACCACCACCGAGCCGGGGAACAGGCGGCGGATCAGGATGTAGAAGATCGGCGTGAAGATCAGGCCGAAGATGGTGACGCCGATCATGCCGAAGAACACCGCGACGCCGACCGCCTGACGCATTTCCGAGCCCGAGCCCGAGGAGATCACCAGCGGCAGCACGCCGAGGATGAAGGCGAAAGACGTCATCAGGATCGGGCGGATACGCAGCCGGCAGGCTTCGATCACCGCCTCGAGCTGATCACGCCCTTCCTGCTCGATATCGCGGGCGAATTCGACGATCAGGATGGCGTTTTTCGCCGCGAGGCCGACCAGCACGACGAAGCCGATCTGCGTGAGAATATTGATGTCCTGTCCCATGATGCGCACGCCGATGGTGGCAGCGAACAGGCACATGGGCACGATCAGGATCACGGCGAAAGGCAAAGACCAGCTGCCATATTGCGCAGCCAGCACGAGATAGACGAACAGCACGCAGATCGGAAACACATAGAGGCCTGAATTGCCGGCGCTCACCTGTTGATAGGACAAGTCGGTCCATTCGAAACTGAAACCACTCGGCAACGTCTCATCCGCAAGCTTCTTCATCGTGTTCAGCGCCGTGGCGGAGCTGACGCCCGGCAACGTGTCGCCCTGCAGCTCCGATGCCGGATAGAGATTGTAGCGCGGCACGCGGTCCGGCCCAGACCTGTCCTCGAAATTCACCACGCTGCCGAGCAGCACCATATTGCCATCGGCATTGCGTGTCTGCAGCCGCGCCAGATCGGCCCGTTCCTTGCGGAATTGCAGATCGGCTTGCGCCGTCACGTGATAGGTGCGGCCGAGAATGTTGAAGTCGTTGACATAGGCCGAACCGAAATAGGTCTGGATCGCATCGTTGACGTTCGCAATCGGCACATTGAGCATCTGCGCCTTCTGCCGGTCGATATCGACGAAGACCTGGGGCGTGTTCGCGGTGAAGGGCGAGAACACCGCCGTGAGGCCCGGTGCCCGGCGCGCAGCATTGACCAATTCGTCCGTCGCCTTCTCCAGCAGGTCGGGGCCCCTGCCCTGATTGTCGAGAATGCGCATGGCAAAACCGCCGCCGGTGCCGATGCCCGACACCGCAGGCGGCGGCACGACGATGACGAGCGCACCTTCGATGGCGGCGAGCCGCTTGCGCAATTCGCCGGTGATCTGCGCGGCGGTGTGACCTTCCTTGGCGCGCTCCTCCGCATCAGCAAAGACCGGGAATAGCGCAGCGGCATTGGAGGCCTGCGTACGCGTCGCGCCATTGAAGCCGGCAAAGGACGGCACACGGACCACGCCGGGGACCTCCAGGGCAATGCGCTCGATCTCGCGCACGATTTCCGTTGTGCGGCCCAGCGATGCCGCGCCGGGCAATTGCACGACGACGATGACATAGCCGCGATCTTGCGCTGGGATGAAGCCCTGCGGCGTCGCATAGAGCAGCCAGCCGGCGGTGCCGATCAGCGCGGCATAAACGACGAGCATCAGCGCGAGATGATGAATGACGAAGCCGGCGGCGGTGCCATAGGCATGTGACAGCCTGTCGAAACCGCGATTGAATATGCCCGTGAACGCATTCCAGCCACGCGCCACCACGTTCCAGCTTGGCGGCGGCTTCTTGTCGTGATGCTGGACGAGGATCATCGAGGCCAGCGCGGGCGACAATGTCAGCGAGCAGAAACAGGAGATCGCCGTCGCCACCGCAATGGTGACGGCGAATTGCTGGAAGAACTGCCCGGAAATGCCGCCGATGAAAGCTGTCGGCACAAACACCGCGCACAGCACCAGCGCGATCGATATCAGGGCACCGCCGACTTCCGTCATGGTCAGCAACGCCGCGTCCCGCCGGCTCTTGCCTTCTGCCAGATGTCGCTCGACATTCTCGACCACCACGATGGCGTCGTCGACCACGATTCCGACCGCAAGCACAAGGCCGAACAGCGTCAGATTGTTGATGGAGAAACCGAGCGCCGCCATGACTGCAAAAGTGCCGACCAGCGACACCGGAATGGCGATGATCGGAATGATGGCCGGCCGCCACCCCTGCAGGAACACCAGCACGACGATCACGACCAGCACCATGGCCTCATAGATCGTCTTGATCAGCTCATGGACCGACTGGGCGATGAATTCGGTCGGGTTGTAGCCGATATTGTATTCGAGGCCCTTGGGGAATTCGGTCTTCAGCTTCGCCATGGTCTTGGCGATCGCATCCGCCGTCGCCAACGCGTTCGACCCGGGCCGTTGCGACACTGCAAGCGCCACCGCAGGCTTCTTCAGCAGGAAGCTGTTGGTCGTATAGGCCAGCGCGCCGAGTTCGATCCGCGCCACATCCTTGAGGCGCACAGTGCGGCCATCGCTGCCGGCCTTGATGACGATATTGCCGAATTCCGATTGATCCTTGAGACGACCCGTAAAAGTCAGGTTCGGCGAGAACGCGCGATCCGAGATCGGTGGCTCCGCAATCTGGCCGCCGGCGATCTGGATGTTCTGCGCACGGATCGCCGCGATGACGTCGCCTGCGGTCATGCCGAGATTGGCGATCTTGTCGGGGTCGAGCCAGAGCCGCATCGAATAATCGCGCGCGCCAAATATCTGGATATCGCCGACGCCGTCGAGACGCAGCAGCTGGTCGCGGACATTGCGCAGCGCGTAGTTCGAAATATACAGCTGGTCATAGGTGTCGTCGGGCGACAACATGAACACGACCATCATCAGGTCGGGCGAGTTTTTTCGCGTGACGACGCCGTTGCGCTGGACCTCCTCGGGGAGACGCGGCTGCGCGATGGCGACGCGGTTCTGCACCAGCACCTGCGCTTTATCGAGATCGGTGCCGAGCTTGAAGGTGACGGTGATGTTGAGCTGGCCGTTCGAGGTCGCCTGGCTGTAGAGATACAGCATGTCCTCGACGCCGTTGATCTCCTGCTCGATGGGCGTCGCGACGGTTTCCGACACGGTCTGCGCGGAGGCGCCGGGATATTGCGTGGTGATCACCACCGTGGGCGGCGCCACTTCCGGATATTCGGACACCGGCAGCGTCGTGTAGGCGAGCGCGCCGACGATGATCAGAACGATGGACATCACCATCGCGAGGATCGGACGATTGATGGAGAGGCTGCCGAGATTCATGGCTTGGCGCCACCGACGGGAGCGACCGGCTTTACCTCGCCCATCTTCGGCGCGACCTTGGCACCGACGCGGGCACGCTGCAGGCCATCGATGATGATACGATCATCGGCCTTCAACCCTTCGCGGATCACCCGCAGCCCATCGTCGAGGGGCCCAAGCGTGACCGGCTGCGCTTCCACCGTATCGTCGGGCTTCACCACCATCACGATCTTGCGTGATTGGTCGGTTGCAACGGCGGTATCGGGGATCAGCAGCGCCTCATATTCACCACTGGCGATGACGCGCAGGCGGGCGAACTGGCCCGGCAGGATCGAAAGGTCGTGATTGTCCACGATTGCACGGCCACGCAGCGTGCCGGTGCCGATATCGAGCCGGTTGTCGAGGAAGTCCATCTTGCCTTCCTTGGTCGGCTTGCTGTCGCCGGTCAGCGTGATCTGCACGGGATTGGGCGTATCGCGTGAGCTCGGCCGCCTGCCCTCGAACCAGAGCCGGCTGTTGCGCTGATAGATGGACTCGTCCATGTCGAAATACAGATAGATCGGTGTCATCGACACGATCGACGTCAGCAGCGTGGCGCCGCTGTCACTGCCATTGACGAGATTGCCGACGCTGATCAGGTGGCGGCTGACGCGGCCATCGATGGGCGCGACCACTTTCGTATATTCGAGATTGAGCTTTGCGAGCTTCAATGCGCCTTCGGCCACCAGGACGGAGGCCTGTGCCGCGGCCAGCGCCTGGCTGCGCTGATCGACGATGTTTTCGGAAATTGCCTGGGTCTTGATCAGCGTGGTGGCGCGATCGAGCTCTTTCTGCGCGAGATCGACCTTGGCCTTGGCGTCGTCGAGCTGGCCCTGCGCCTGCTCGGCCGCGGCTTCATATTGGCGTGGATCGATTTCGTAGAGGACGTCGCCTGCCTTGACCACGGCGCCATCGACGAATGTCACCTTGGTGACGAAGCCGGTGACGCGGGCGCGGATCTGCACCTGATCGACGGCATCGAAGCGACCGGTGAACTCGTCCCAGTCCGTGGTTTGCTTCTTGAGCGGATTGGCCACTGTCACGGGCGGAGCCGGCGGTGCGGCGGCCTCGGGCTTCTTCTCGCAGCCGGCAAGCAGCACAGCGAGGACGACGGACGCCGCTGGAATGATCGATCTGACGCAATTCAAGACAAATGCCCCCAACAAGCCGACTGACCGAAGTCAATCGTACATGAAAATTGCGACGCGTCGAAGTTTTTACAACCGACCGCCGCAACTTCGCTTGAGGTGAGCAAATGTGCGGCAGCGGCCATTCGCGCAAGGCATCTCGGCCGCACAAAAGTTTGATGCCGGCTATCCCCCCGGATAGGTGGTCAGCAATCGCTGGGCGCGGGATTGCCTGCAAAACGCTCACCCATCCAGATCACCGCAGCATTGGCCGCGTCGCGCGCGGCAAAACCGTGATTGACGCCCGGCATCAGTTGCATGGTCACCCGGCTGCCCGCCTTGCACTGCCGCTGGAAATAGGCCTGGGTCACGGCCGGCTGCACCAGATTGTCCGTCGTGCCCTGCGCCAGAAAGAGCGGGATGGCCTTTGGCAGGGCGCCCGGCGAGTTGCGCGCCGCCAGCGACTTGTAAGGCTCGACGGTCGCAATACTCGGGACCGACAGGAAGGTCTGCTCCAGCACCTTTTCCTGGCTTTGCCGCTCGATGATGTCGAAGATGTTCTCGATGCATTCATTCGCAAGCTGGTCCACGGTCGGGATCGCGGCCGCGACGACCACCTTGTCGATCGGCGCCTTGAACACACGCGCCCATGACCACAGCGTCATCGCCGTCAGGTTTTTGCCGCCAGAGGTCTTGAAATCATCGGCCATCAGCGTGACCAGGTCGGTCGCCGGAGCCGCTGCGGCGACGCCGACGAGATCGAGCTCTGGCGCATAGGTCTTGGCGAGCAGCCCGGTATAGAGCGCGGCATGACCGCCTTGTGAATGGCCCCACACGGCAAAACTGCGACCGCCGCCGGCATTGGGCAGTTCACGCACCACGCGCACGGAGTCGAGGACAGCCTGCGCTTCGCTGTTGCCGACGAGATAGGGATGCGGGCCGGCGGTGCCGAGACCGGGATAATCGGTGGCGACAACAATGGCGCCACGCTCGATCAGCGGACGCAGCCCCTGCATTTGCTGAAACACGAACAGCGCCAGCGACGGTGCGCAATGCGGCACCACGCCGGTGGTCGGATGCGCCCAGGCGACGATGGGGCGGCCATTCGCCGGGGCCGGCCCCGGCGGAATGACCGCGACACCGGACACGGCGATGGGCTCGTTAGTCATGCCCCTGGAGCGATAGAGGATGCGATAGGCCTGCGCGCCCGCCGGCGCGAACTGCATCGGCTCGGAGCGGATCAGCGTGCCGGGCGGACCGGCGATTTCCTGCGGCGAGGCTTGATAGAAAGGCATCTGCGCGCAAGCCGGAACCACCGTCAAAAAGATCAGCGCGGCCAGAAAGCCGGCTCTCGCATGCCGTGCCCCATGGCCGCCGACGCCTGTGATGCGCTCGAAGGAGCGCCTTAGTGCACAGCCGAAACTTCGGTGTGTATGGGTCCCGGCGCTCGCCGGCACGACAATGGCGATCATGGCTCACATCCCATAGAGCAGCTTCAAGCGGCCGGCCGCGCGCAGTTGCACCTGCAGCGCATCGGCCGTGAGCGCGATCTTCGACACGCCGACCGATGCCAGTTGCACGTCACTGCGGAATCCATCACTCAGCGGCCGGCTCAATTTTGCATTGGCCGAGGTCATCAGGCGATCACGCTCGGCCTTGTAGTCGAGCGCCATCTTTTGTTTGAGCTGCTGCAGGAAGTCATTGTTACTAAGCAGTGTCGCGACATCGGAGGCCGCGAGAGTGGCCGCATCTGCTTGCAGCGCGAGATCGGGGAATTGAACGGAGCCGTCATCGCCAGCCTGCGGTGTCGCCGTGAGATAGACCCATTCTCCCGGCCCCGACGGCGAGGATGATTGCAGGCCGACCACCAGCTTGCCATTCGACGGGTAAATATCGAAACCCGCGAAGCTCGGTCCGCCCTGCGCGGCGGACGCTGCGAGCGCCGTCTGCACCTGCTGCTTGATGGCGGCATAGGCGATGCTGACCGGCACAAGGACTTCGAAACGACCGGGCTCGCTGACCTCGGCGCCGAGTGCCGGCAATGGCGTCGGCACCGGCGCCGGCGGCTGCATGCCCAGAAACGTCTGCGTTGTCGTCGTCAGTTCGGCTGAGCCTTCGAGCACATTGCCCTCGGCGCGCACGCCGGAGAAGGCGATGCCCTGCGGCACCGTCTGCTCCCAGATCGCCGGCGTCTCGAGGATCTGCACATTGGCAAACGCCTTCTGCCAGGCCTGCGCCGCCTTCGCCTTGATGTTCAGCGCGCGGACATTCGCGGTGACGTCGCTCTGGATCCTCGAAAGCTGCGCCTTGATCTTCGGCTCCACATATTTCGACATGTTGATACGGAAGCCGAGGATCTGCAGCTCCGGCGGCTCCTGCCAGCGAAAGCCCTCGCTCATGTCGAGTGTGACCGACCAGTCGGGCCGCAGCTGCGGACGTGCCGTGGCGTAGACGGTCATGGCGCCCTCCGCCTCACCTTTCAGGAGACGCGCGAAACCTTTGGTGCCCTGCGCCTCCACGCTCCCGAACAGCGGCGTCGAGGCCACGAGCCGCCCATTCTCGGCCCGCATGGACACCGCTCCGGTGCGCTCGATCTCTCCGGAATAGGTGCAATCGACATTGACCATGCGGCCCATGACCTGCCGATGCCAGCAGCTCGTGGTGCGATCATCGAACGATGCGAGCACTCTTGGTACGCGGCGCGCGAGCGCATCATTGATGGCGGGGATGCTGAACTGGACGATCGCCGAGATTTTCGACGTGGTGACGGCAGGTCCGGCCTGATCCGCCCCCGGCGGAGGCTTGTCGGCGGCAAGAACCATCGTCGTCGATGCGAGCAACCAACACGCTACGCCGGGCAATCGCATCATGCCCTGTCCAAATCGTCGAAGCGAAACAACTGACATTGGCGTCTTCGTCATGGGACCTCGACCTGCACTTCGACCAGCAGCTATGGCACCATGCCACCTTACCACCTGTAGATGTCGCATCAAGCAATCGATCAACCGGGCATGCGCCAAGCTTGTCCGCGGATTTTCAAGGGCATGAGCCGTTGTGTCACGCGTCGTGCCCATGCCATGGCGAGATGGCGCGCGATCGACTACATTGGATGCTCCACTACCAGAAGGAACCATCGTGCTTTCGCTCGAACTCGGGATCGTCGCGGTCCTGATCGTCCTCAACGGCCTGCTCGCAATGTCCGAGCTGGCGATCGTCTCCTCCCGCCCTGCCCGTCTCGCCGGCCTTGTCGAAAAAGGCGTAACAGGTGCGCGCCGCGCGCTGGCGCTGGCCTCCGATCCCGGAAAATTTCTGTCCACCGTGCAGATCGGCATCACGCTGATCGGCGTGCTCTCGGGTGCTTTCTCGGGCGCAACCCTCGGCCAGCGCCTGACGGCGGAACTGCTTGATCTCGGCGTCTCGAAAGGTCTTGCCGATACGCTCGGTGTCGGCATTGTCGTGTCGCTCATCACCTATGCATCGCTGATCATCGGCGAACTCGTGCCCAAGCAGATCGCCTTACGCGATCCTGAAGCCGTGGCCGTGCGCGTGGCGCCGGCCATGGTGCTGCTGGCGAAAATCTCGCTGCCCGTCGTGTGGCTGCTCGACCGCTCCGGCAAGGCGATCTTGTTTCTGCTCGGCCAGCGCGGCGCCTCCGAGGACAAGGTCAGCGAAGCCGAGATCCACACGCTGGTGACGGAAGCGGAAACCGCGGGCGTGCTCGAACCCGGCGAAAAAGAGATGATCGCCGGCGTGATGCGGCTCGGCGACCTGCCCGTGGGTGCGGTGATGACGCCGCGCCATGAAGTGGCGATGATCGATCTTGCCGATCCCGTCGAGACCATTCACGCCGAGATCACCGGCTCGTCGCATTCGCGTTTCGCCGTATTCGACGGCAACATGGATTCCGCCATCGGCATCGTGCAGGCGAAGGACCTGCTCGGTGCGTTTCTCGCCGGCGGCACGCCGGACATCCGCGCACTGGTGCGCGAAGCGCCGGTGATTCCGGATACACTGGATGCGCGCGACGTGGTGCGGATCCTGCGTGAGTCCGCCGTGCATATGGGGCTCGTGCATGACGAATACGGCACCTTCCAGGGCGTCGTGACATCTGCGGATATCCTCGAAGCCATCGTCGGCGCCTTCCACACCGAGGAAGGCCCGGCCGAACTCGCCTTCCACAAGCGCGAGGACGGCTCCTATCTCATTTCGGGCTGGATGCCGGCACTGGAATTCATGTCGCTGCTGGCGATCGAGCCGCCGACGGGCTCACGCCCGTACCAGACCTTTGCGGGCTTCCTGCTCTACGAATTCGGCCGCATCCCCGATGTCGGTGACACCATCATCTCGCATGGCTGGACTTTTGAGGTGATGGATCTCGACGGACGCCGCATCGATAAGGTGCTGGCGACCCGGATGGTCGAGGAAGAGACGGGCTAGCGCGATCTGTAGGGTGGACAAAGGAGCGTAGCGACGTGCCCACCTTCAAGTGCACGGCAGGTGAAGGTGGGCACGCTACGCTTTGCCCACCCTACAGGATTTCGAGCACCGTCTCAGCCGGCCGGCATACGCGTGCGCCCTTGAGCGTCGCGACAATCGGCCGGTTGAGCAGGATCGGATGCGCGACGATGGCATCGATCAGCGCATCGTCCTTCAGCGTGGGATCGGCGAGACCAAGCTCGCCATAGACCGCTTCCTTCTCGCGAAGCAACCGACGAACACCGCCGACAGCCTTGGCCAAAGCCTTCAGCTGCTTCCGATCCAGCGGCGTCTTCAGATATTCAATCACCGCCGGCGCGACACCATGCTCCTGAAGCAGGGCGAGCGTGGTGCGCGAGGTGCCGCAACGCGGATTGTGGTAGATCGTGACGGTCATGCTCAGGCCCGTAGCCCGGATGGAGCGGAGCGCAATCCGGGGACAGCAGAATTCGTGGAAACGCCGGTCCCCGGGCTACGCTTCGCTTCACCCGGGCTACGACTATTCGATCGGCTTGTTGAACTTGTTCGAGGTCGGCAAGCCCGTGGCCTGACGGCCGGCATCGGCGCGGCTGCCGCGCCATTCCGCCAGTTCCTTCCAGGTCATCGAACGCTCGCGATCCGCAGAGTCACGCCAGGTGAGACCTGCCTTGGCGTTGAATACCGCCACGTCGGACAGACCCGCACTCGTATATTTCTGCAAACGCACGCCGCGGCCGCGTGTCATCTCCGGCACATCGCTGAGCGGGAAGATCACCATCTTGTGGTTGGTGCCGATGACGGCGACCTGATCGGCGCCCTCTTCAACCACCGTCAACACGCGCGCCTCGTTCGGCATCTCGACATTGATGATCTGCTTGCCTTTGCGGGTGGCGCTGACGCAATCGTCCTCGCTCACCACAAAACCCTGACCGTCATGGCTGGCGATGAGGAATTTGCGGCCGCCCTTATGCACGAACACCGAGACGATGGCGGCATCGCCCTCCATGTCGATGAACAGGCGGATCGGCTCACCATGGCCGCGACCGCCCGGCAGCTTCGCCACGTCGAGCGTGTAGAAGCGGCCATTGGTGGCCAGCAGCATCAGTTTTGACGTGGTCTCGGCGAAGAAGGCCTGGCCGAGCTTGTCGTCCTGCTTGAAGGTCAGGTTCGACAGATCGGCGACCTGCCCCTTCAGCGTGCGCACCCAGCCCTTGTCGGAGATGACAACGGTGACGGGCTCGCGCTCGACCAGCGACTCTTCAAGCGCGGCGAGATCGTGTTCCGGCGCATCCGCGAACACCGTGCGGCGCTTGCCGAGCGGCGTCTTCGGGCCGAACATCTCGCGCACCTTGCGCACCTGTTCGCCGACCTTGCTCCACTGGATCGCTTCCGAGCCGAGGATCTCGTTGATCCCCTTCAGCTCGGCGCGCAGGGCCTTGTCTTCCTTCTTGATCTCGAACTCTTCGAGCTTGCGCAACGAGCGCAGGCGCATGTTCAGGATCGACTCCGCCTGCAGCTCGGTGAGGCTGAAGGCCTTCATCAAGACGGGCTTCGGCTCATCCTCGGTGCGGATGATGCGAATGACCTCGTCGATATTGAGATAAGCGATCAGGTAACCGCCGAGCACTTCGAGGCGATGCTCGATCTGGCCCTTGCGGTGCTGCGAGCGGCGCAGCAAGACCTCGCGCAGATGGTCGAGCCATTCGCGCAGGCACTCGGCGAGGCCGAGCACTTTTGGAATGCGGCCCTTGACCAGCACGTTGAGGTTCAGCGGAATCTTGCTTTCCAGCTCGGTGAGCTTGAACAGCGACTCCATGACCAGCCCGGCATCGACATTGCGCGTCTTCGGCTCGATGACGACGCGGATATCCTCGGCGGACTCATCGCGGATATCGCCGACCAGCGGCAGCTTCTTGTCGTTGAGCAGTTCGGCGATCTTCTCGATCAGGCGCGACTTCTGCACCAGCCACGGAATTTCCGTGACCACGATATTCCAGGCGCCGCGCGCGCCCTCTTCCACCGACCATTTCGCGCGTGTGCGGAACGAGCCGCGGCCGGTCGTATAGGCTTCGGCGATGGATTCCTTAGAGTCGATAATGATGCCGCCGGTGGGGAAATCCGGCCCCTTCACGAAGCGCAGCAGCGCCTTCGACTTGGCGTCGGGCTTCTCGATGAGATGCAGCGCGGCGTCGCAAAGTTCGGCGGCGTTGTGCGGCGGGATCGACGTGGCCATGCCGACCGCGATGCCCTGCGCGCCATTGGCGAGCAGGTTCGGGAAGCCGCCCGGCATCACCGCCGGCTCCTTCGACTGACCGTCATAGTTCGGCTTCAGTTCGACGGCGTCCTCATCGATACCTTCGATCAAGAGCCGCGCGACGTCGGTCATGCGGGCTTCGGTATAACGATAGGCCGCCGCGCTATCGCCATCGATATTGCCAAAATTGCCCTGGCCATCGACCAGCGGATAGCGCGAGGAGAAATCCTGCGCGAGGCGGACCATGGCGTCATAGATCGCCTGGTCGCCATGCGGATGGAACGAGCCCATCACGTCGCCGACGATTTTGGCGGATTTCTTGAACGGCGTGCCCGGATCGAGCCTGAGCAGGCGCATGCCATAGAGGATGCGGCGGTGAACCGGCTTCAAGCCGTCCCGCGCATCGGGCAGCGCGCGATGCATGATCGTGGAGAGCGCATAAGCGAGATAGCGCTCCTCGAGCGCCTCGCGAAGCTGCACCTCGTGAATTTCAGCCGGCTCCGGCGGAATCAGTCTTTTTCCCATGGCGGGGCCTTAGCGCGGTCCGGCGAATCGGGCAAGAAATGAATCGCTCAACATCACAAGGTTCCGACAAGCAAGGATTCGACGTGGCTGCCCGCTACCACGCGTAGCGCACCACGCCCTTCCCTGCATAACTGCGCGTCACATCCGAGAATTCGCCCTCGAATGTGGCGGCCACCGACCAGCCATTGATCCACTTCAGTTCTGCTGACGCGCTGGTCAGCGCCGCGTTCCGGGCAAGCGTTGCACCGTTGACCACGAAACTCGCACCAGGCAGCGTCTGGAACGTCGCCGAGGCCGAGCGATCCGCGTTGAAGTCATGCGCCCAGGCCGTGCGGCCGCGCAGGGTCAGGATCGCATCATCAAGGGCGAAGGACTTGTCGCCGCGCAGGCCGAGTTCGGTGCGTGTCGCGGTGCTGGTCTTGCCCGCGTAAGCGAGCGCGAAGGTGTTGGTACCGGCGACCACGCTTTCCGCATAGGACGGCAGGTCGAACGCCGTCACCTGTACGGCGCCATATGGCGTGAGGCCGAGGCCACCAACCCAAGACGACATGGATGGCAGCACGAAACGATTGCCGGCCTCGATACGCCCCGAATAGCTGTTTGCATTGAACTTGGCGCGGAGCTGGTCGAAGCCCGCGACGGTGATTGTGCGATCGGTGGTGATGTCCTGCCAGCCGTAAGCAGCGGCGGCAGAGATATAGGCCGAGCCCATCATGTGGCGCACGAAGCCGCCAACCTGAAGCAGGTCCGAACGCCCCGAGCCGCCGCCATTCACCGAGAAATTGGTGCCGCCGCCGGCCATCGAGATGCCGGCGACCGTGAAAGGCGAGAACCAATAGTCGGCGCCGACCGCCATGCCATAGATGTTCGACGTCGTATTGTTCGATCCCCCCGCGGCATTGCCATCGGTCGTTTGCGAACCACCGAAGCCCGCAGCCCACATGTTCCAGCGCTCCGCTGGCACCAAGGGAGGCGCCTTGCGATGCATCGATGCAAAGGCATCGCTGGCTGCCCGGCTGGGGGCATAGCCCAGCGCTTCGCCGCTGTAAGATATCGCGCCGGGCGCACTCTCGCCGCGACCAGCGGCGAAGGGGTCGGTCATCACGCCCATGAACATGTTCATCGCATCGAACGTCGCCTGCTGAGATCCTGTCGCCGTCTCGCCCGAGACCTGCGTCAGGCCGGCGCCGTTGAGGCTACCGAATGCCAGCGGAATGCCGCCCGCGCGGTTGAAGTAAGCAACCAGCGCATGGCCCACCGCCTGCTGGTTGCCGTTCAGTCCACCGCCAAAACTCGGATCGAAACTGAGCTTGAGATCGAGATAGACGTTGTTCGCGTCATAGCTCAGGCTCGACGTGAAGTTCGGCGACAGGTCGGTATTGATCTGCGCCCCGAACGTTCCTGTCACGCCACCGATCGCGTTGACGATGGTGTATTTCTTGTCGATGTAGCTGCCGGGCGCGAAGCTCGCATTCACTGTGGCACCACCGAGCGCCGCCGTGCCGGTGACATTGACGCGGTCGGCATTGGATGGCGACACTTCGACGAGATAGGTCGATGCCGCGGTCAGCACGAGATTGCCTCGCACCGTCAGCGCGCCGATGGAGTTGCCGGGCGCGAGCGTGCCGCCGTTGATCGTGGTTTCGCCAACGGTGCCGTTGCCGCCGAGAGTGCCGCCGCCATTCACCGTGAGCGCCGATGACGTCAGCGTCCCGTTCACCGCAAGCCGGCCGCCATTGACGGTGGTGGCCCCGGTATATGCGTTGGTGCCGGTCAGTTCGGTATTGCCGCCGGTGGTGGTGACCGATCCCGTGCCCGACAGATCGACGAGGAAACCGCCCGACGAGGCGAGCGCCGTACCAATCGACCCGTTGCGCAAGGTGCCGCCCGCGAGCGTCGCATTAGCCGCCGCGAGAGCAAAGCCACCGAGATCGAGCGTGCCGCCGGTGTTCACAGCGGTGGCGCTGGCGGTGCTGAGGCTGTTCGCTGCTCCCTGCATCAGCACGCCGCCATTGATGCTGGTCGCGCCGCTATAGTTGTTCGTCCCCGTCAGCGTCGTGACACTATCTGTGGTAGTCACCGATGCCGCGCCCGAAAGGTTTGCGAGCGTCCCCCCTGTCGATGAGATCGCACCTGTGAGCGATGCGTTGCTCAACGTCCCCCCGGCCAGCGTGACGGTGTTGATCACCTGCGCAAAACCGGTGAGATTGAGCGTGCCGCCCGTCCCCACTGTCGTTGCACTCGTCGCACTGAAGGCATTGACGCCACTGGCGGTGAGCATGCCGCCATTGACCAGCGTGGCCCCGGTATAGGTGTTGGTGCCGCCCAGCGTGGTCGTGCCGGCCGTCGTCGTCAGCGACGCCGTGCCGGCGAGATCGATGATGCTCGCGCTGCCGCTCGCGGTGATCGCGCCGGCCAGCGATCCGTTCCGAACCGTACCGCCGTTCACGCTCACCGCATTCACCGATTGCGCGTGGCCGCCGAGATTGAGCGTCGAGCCCGCACCGACGGAGATCGCGCTGGCCGTGCTGAACGCATTATCGACCGTCGCAAGCAACGTACTGGCAGCGGTGATGGAGGTCGCGCCGGTGTAAGTATTGGTGCCGGTCATCGTCGAGGTGACACCGCCCGCGACCGACAAAGATGCCGTGCCGCCAAGCCCGGAGATGACACCGCCATTCGACGTCACCGCGCCGGTCAGCGTGCCGTTCGTCAGCGTACCGCCATTGAGCGTGATCGTGTCGATTGTCTGCGCGTAGCCGCCGAGGCTGACGCTGCCGCCGTTAGCCACCGTGATCGCGCCGGTGGCGGCGAATGCGTTCGCCTCGCCGGCCGCCAGCGTGCCGTCTGTGACGTTCCAGCCCATCGCAAGCGACGCGGCGCCCGTCACGGTCCAGGTACTGTTGCCCTGTTTCACCAGCGCGATGATCCCGCTGAACTGACCGCCGGCGACATTGATGCCCGATGCATTGAATGTCGCGTCATTCGCCCCTCCCAGTGCAAGCGTCGTCGTACCGGCCCCGGTCACATGGCCCGCGATGGCGTAGCCCGCCTGCAGTTCGAGCCGATTGCCCGTGCCGGAAAAAGTGATGGCATCGGCCTGAACACCCGTGCTGGACAAGCCTCCCGCCACTGCACCGGCCAGCGTGATGAAGGCCCCGGTGCCGGTAATGCCCGCCCCCGCAGCACCCACAGCGCCATTGATGCCCGCGTTGCCGCCAGCTCCGCCGAATACCAGTGTGCCGCTGCCGATGGTGGCCGTGGCGCCGACGCCGAGACTGACGCCGACCCCACCGGCGCCACCCGTGCCACCAATGCCTCCGACTGTTCCCGTTCCGCCTGCCCCGCCAGCCCCACCGCCGCCGCCGCGCACGATTTTGCCCGCTCCGAGCAGCTGGAGGTCGCCGCCGGTCATGGCAATGCCCGCAGCTCCGGCGCCGCCTGCACCGCCCATGCCTCCTGTCAGGCCAACGCCCTGTGCCGTCCCGCCTGCGCCGCCGGCGCCGCCCGCACCACCCGTCACGTTCTCCAGCACGACAAGGTTGCTGAGCGTCGATACCAAGCCTGCACCGCTCGCGCCGCCCTGTGCGCCAGTGCCGCCATTCCCGGCGGCCGTGGAGCTGCCACCCCCACCCCCAAAGCCGCCAGCACCACCCGTCACTGTGCCCAGCACAGTGAGCGTTCCGTTGGAAATGCTTGCACCGAACGCGCCTGCGCCGCCGCCGCCGCCCGCGCCGCCGACTCCGACGGCCGATGTCCCACCGACGCCACCATGGCCGCCGTCACCGCCTGTGGCTGCGGCATCAAGTGAATAAGTTTGCCCCGATCCGCCAAGAATGGCGCCAGCGCCAGCGCCACCACCGCCACCGCCACCACCAGCCGTCGCCACCGTCGCGGTGCCAGCCGCGCCGCCATTGCCGCCGTGACCACCGACGGCTTGAGTGTTGATGACCTGACTGGTCGTGACGGACATCCCGTAATTGCCGCCACCGCCGCCGCCGCCGCCGAATGTGCCCAGTGAGCCGGTGCCGCCCGCACCGCCATTGATGGCACCGGCAGAGCCGTTGCTTGACGAACCGCCACCGCCGCCACCGCCGCTGCCTGCGCCGCCCGCAGTCAATCCTCCGCCACCGCCGGCTAACCCGAGCGAGGCGCCGCCCGCGCCGCCAGCCCCTGCCGCACCGCAGCCTGTACCGGCGGTCTGGGACGACGCATTATTGCCGTCGGGGCACGCGGCAAAAGTCTGGGTTGGCGATCCGAGGAACACGACGGCGGTCAATGCCGTGCCGGCCAGCATGGCCGCTTTGGTCGAAAAAATTGCAGCTCGCATCAGCCCAACCACTTTAGACAGCGTGGGTGTCGGGCACAGCAGCCGCGGTTCTCCGCGTATCGCCTGACCGTCGTCCCTCCGAAATTCAGTTAGAATCAGCTGTACTCAGCGGTATCCGAGTCCGCAACCGGCATGCGCTGATTTTGGTACGTGTGACCGCATTCTGGGGATTTGTGTCCGCAAGCAGGAGAGCTATCCGAGCCGCTCGACCTGACGCATCACCGCGCCGATGAAGCCGGCCCGTGCATCGGAATGCTTTTGCCCCCGCGGCTCCAGCACATTTCGCAGCAGGAAGCGGCCTGTGATGTCAAAGCCGTCCCTCAGGTCGCTGCTGGTGAGACCGCCCTCGCCCTCATCATTCTCACGCATGAAAGGCGGCAGCGGCATCAATTTGTCGCGCCAGGGCTCGCCTGCCACGCGCGAAACGGCGTTGCCGGATTTCGGCGATACATAAATCAGGTCCGTCGTGGCGCCCGTCGCAGCGCAGTTTTCCAGATCGAGGCCGACGCCGAGCTCTGCGAGCATCGCGAGCTCGAAGCGGATCGTGTGGATCGCCGCGATGGCGGGATGATCGAAATCATCGAGGATGGCTTCGAGCATGGCATAGATGTCGTCATGCGGATCGCGCTCCGGCAACAGCCGCGCGATCGAGGCGAGATGCGTGACGCCATAGGCCGCATGCGAGGCGCCGAGCAGCGTCGCTGCACGCAGCTTGGTACCATCGATCAGGTAGTAGCCGAGCTGCTCATCGAGCCGCGCGCGCCAGATCGCCTGCACGCTGTTACCGGGCTGCAGCACCGGGCGCATCCGTGATCCCGCACCGCCGCGCACAAGGCCGAGATGGCGCCCATGGCTGCGCGTCATCAATTCGACGATGGCGCCGGATTCGCCATGTCGCCGCACACCGAGGATGATGCCTTCGTCGGTCCATTCCATGAGGGGAATTATAGCAAAAACGCTGATCGTAGGGTGGGCAAAGCGCAGCGTGCCCACCGTCAAGTGCACGGC
>JAEXYA010000064.1 GCA_023451825.1 Pseudomonadota bacterium | reverse complement strand
CCCCACCCGTCTCAAAGCTCGCTGAACGCTCGCTTTGATCCACCCTCCCCACGGCGCCGCTACGCGGCTTGGGGGAGGGAGAAGACTACAGCGTGATCTTGTCGATCTCCGCCATATCTTCCGCGCTGAGCTTCCAACCTGCCGCTTTCACATTCTGCTCGATCTGCTCCACGCGCGTCGCACCGGCGATGACGCTTGACACTTGCGGGCGTGCCGCGAGCCAGGAGAAAGCGAGCTCCAGCAGCGTATGGCCGCGTTCCTGCGCGAACAGGTCCAGCTTGGTCGCAATCGCTTCGTTGCGCGGTGTCGCCGAGCGCTCGCGCAGGGCCGGGGCCTTGGCAAAACGGCTGCCTTCCGGCGGCTCGGCACCCGGCTTGTATTTGCCGGTGAGCAGGCCATTGGCGAGCGGGAAGAACGGCAGCAGGCCGAGATTGTATTGTTGCGCGGCCGGCAACAGATCCTTCTCGATGTCCCGGGCGACGAGGCTGTATTCGTCCTGGCTCGACACGAAGGGCGTGACACCCATCTGACGGGCGGTGAATTCGGCTTCGGCGATGCGCCAGGCCGGAAAGTTGGAATGGCCGATATAGCGCACCTTGCCCTGGCGGACGAGATCGTCGAGGGCGCGCAGCGTTTCCTCGATGGGCGTACGATCGTCGAATTCGTGTTGCTGGTAGAGGTCGATGTAGTCGGTCTTCAGCCGCTTCAGGCTGGCTTCCACGGCATTGAAGATATAGCGACGCGAGGCGCCCTGCTTGGTGCCGTCGGTGCTCATGGGCTTGGCGTATTTCGTCGCCAGCACGATATCCTTGCGGCGATCGCCGAGTACTTCGCCGAGCACAGTCTCGGAGCCGCCCATGCCGGCATAGATGTCGGCCGTGTCGAACAATGTGATGCCGAGGTCGATGGCCTTGTGGATCACCTTTCGCGAGGTTTCGAGATCGGTGCGCTGGCCGAAATTATTGCAGCCGAGGCCGACAGCCGAGACGCGCAGGCCGGAGCGGCCGAGATTGCGGGTTTCCATGGGAGTGCCTTTGAGATGTGTCGTCCCGGGCAAAGCCGGGACCCATAGTCTCCGAATGTGTAGTTGAAACGCGTTGGCGCGACTACGGCGTTTCAGGCATGGCTTCGGTGTGTATGGGTCCCGGCTTTGGTCGGGACGACATGTCACGCAATCGCTGCAGCCGGCTCGGCAATGGGCCCCGCGTCGGTCTGCGTTGCTTTCTTCGGCGGACCAGCGCGCAGCGCGGCGGTCGTCATCTGGCGTACGGCATTTTCCGCGTGGCGTGCGATCGCCTTGCGATCGGCGGACATGTCATAGGCGACGGCTTCGCCCCAGGTGACGGTGACATCAATGGCGCCGGAGGTCAGGATGCCGACCAGATGCGGCACGAGATCGACATCGCCATACCAGGCGATCCGCTCATGCAGTGCGCGGCCGACGGGCAGACCGCCGAAGCCGACATAGGCCAGCGACATCGGCTGCACCATGACCTTGTCGTGATGCGTGGATTCGCCAAGCGCGTGATGCACCGAACCGACCAGCGCCGACCGGAATGGCAGCACGCGGATGCCGTCGCTCGAAGTACCTTCGGCGAACAGCACCACGGCATCGCCGGATACCATGCGATCGCCGATCTCGCGCGCGGTGGCGCCGGTGCTCTGGCGGCGCTCGCGTTCGACAAAGATCGTGCGCTGCATCCGGGCGAGCCAGCCGAAGAACGGCCATTTGGCGACCTCGCTCTTGGCGACGAACACCACCGGTGTCTTCGCGCCGATGACAAGGATATCGAGCCAGGAGGCGTGATTGGACAGGATCAGCAGCGGCGCGGTCTTGCTGCGCTCACCGATCTCGTGAATGCGGATGCCGATCACCGCGCACAGCACGGTGTGAAAAATATGCGGGATGACCTGCTGCAGACGCCAGCCAAAGGCGATGCTGGCGAGTTGCAGCGGTGCGAGCACCAGGATCATCGTAAGCATCGTGACGGCGACGGCGACGAGACGGATCATGGGCTGCTTATACCGATGCCCGCGGCCTCAAGCAAAAAGAAGCGGTCCCGGTCAGCGCGGCAACTGACGGAGACCGCTGGGGAAACAGCCCGTCGGCGACGGGGGGGAAGCGACCGGCTGCAGGGAAAACCTAGCTGCAGCCGGTGACACCGCCGTGACAGCGTTAACTATCCACAGGCTGCATCCCGGATTCACTCGGCAGCGTCTAATCGGTTGCTGAAGACATCGCCGCCGCGCAAAGCCAGATAGTAGTCGCGATCGGCCTTGTCATCGCCGTGGCGGATCAGGTCGGTGACCGGCGTGTAGCTCAGCATGCGTCCGCCATCGGGCAGCACGGTGCAGGACAGGCGCAGCACGCGACCGCTGGCGAGGCGTAGCGTTTCCGGGGCCGGGTTGCCGCCGCGGATCTGCTCGATGCGCCGGGCGATGAAGTGGTCGATTTCGTCCTGTGGGATCGTGTAAGCGTGGGTGTCACGCGCATGATACATCAGTGCGATCAGCGGCGGCTTGCTGTCGGCCTTGGCGTCGGGCAGTGCGAAATAATCGCGGAACGCGCGGTTGATGAATTCGGCGCGGGTGTCGGCATTGAGCAGCACGATGCCGATATCGATGCGGTCGAGTGCGGCGGTCAGGCGTTCCGCCGTGGCATGCTGCTCGGCCGCGCGCGCCCGGGCGGCGCGGCGCTGGCGATGCAGGCGAACGGCCAACGCGATTCCGAGGGCCGCGATCAAGATGATTGCAGTCTCAATTCCCGGATCGAGAAACATGCGCCAGTCGATCTGCATCGGGAGCTACCCGTGTCCGTACAGAGGTCATAATCACACAGTGACGCCTCGTTGCGTCGGAGCCCACAATTTCTCCAGGCCATCACTAAAGCGATGTGGACAGCGGCGACGGTATTTTCCCAGTGTTCGCTTCAAATGCTATCGAAGCTGCGGAACCGGCTGACATCGCCGGATGTTAGCGCCGCGCTCTGACAGGGATAATCACCGAATGCCGACCTTTATTTCGCCGACGCTATTGCCGATCGTGATGCTGCTGGCCTCGAACATCTTCATGACCTTTGCCTGGTATGGGCATCTGAAGTTCAAGGACCACGCATTGCCCACCGTCATCATGGTGAGCTGGGGGATTGCCTTTTTTGAATACTGGCTGGCAGTCCCGGCCAATCGCTGGGGGAGCGAAGTCTATAACGCCGCGCAGCTGAAGACGATGCAGGAGGTGATCACGCTGGTCGTGTTCGCCGCGTTTTCGGTGCTGTATCTGAAGGAGCCGCTGGGCTGGAATCACGCGCTGGGTTTTGCGTTCATCGCGCTCGGGGCGTTTTTCATTTTTCACAAGTGGTGAGGGTGGGCGTAGGATGGGTTGAGCGCAGCGATACCCATCACCGCATGCGCAGGTGCCTGTTGTGATGGGTATCGCTGACGCTCAACCCATCCTACGGCTGCGGCCTCCTCGCTACTTCCCCGCCGGCGTAATCCGCAGCAGGCGCCCTGACGAACTATCCGTCAGCAGCCAGAGCGCGCCGTCCGGGCCCTGCCGGACGTCGCGAATACGCTCGCTCAAGTTCTGCAAAATGCGTTCTTCGGACGTCACGGCATTGCCGTTCAGCTGCAGGCGCACCAGAAACTGGCCGGCGAGGGCGCCGGTGAACAGGCTGCCGCGCCAGCGCGGGAAGAGATCGCCGGTGTAGAAGGCCATGCCGGACGGGGCAATCGAGGGCACCCAATTCTTGATCGGCTGCTCCATGCCGGGCTTGGACGTGCTCTCGTGCAGCTTCGCGCCGGAATAGTCGATGCCGAAGCCGATCACCGGCCAGCCGTAATTCTTGCCCTTGCCGATGATGTTCACTTCGTCGCCGCCGCGCGGGCCGTGCTCGATTTCCCAAAGCTCGTTATTCGCGGGATTGATCGCGAGGCTCTGCGGATTGCGGTGGCCGTAACTCCAGATTTCCGGCTTGGCGCCTTCGCGGCCGACAAAGGGGTTATCCGGCGGCGCGGCGCCATCGGTGGTGATGCGGATGACCTTGCCGAGATGATTGTCGAGCGTCTGCGCCTGATTGCGACCGCTATAGTGTTCGCCCAACGTGACGAAGAGATTGTTGTCGCCGGCCTGCACGATGCGGCAGCCATAGTGATTGCCGGTGGAGAGCGGGCCTTCCTGGCGGAGGATGACCTTCACCTCGTCGAGTTTTGGCGCAGGGCCATCCACGAATTTGGCCCGTGCAACGGCGGTGCGTCCGCCACTGCCGGAGCGTTCCGAATAGCAGAAGTAAATCGTGCCGTTCTGCGCAAACCCTTTGTCCGTGATCACATCGAGCAGGCCGCCCTGACCGACGGACATGACCTCGGGCACGCCCTTGACGGCCGGCGAGAGTTGCCCTTGCGGCGTGACCACGCGCATGCGGCCGGGGCGTTCGGTCACCAGGATGCGTCCTTCGGGAAGGAAGGCGAGTGCCCATGGATAGGAGAGGCCGGAGGCGACGGTCTGGACGTCCAGCCGGCCGGCCGACGAGCCGAACGATGTCGGTTCGCCACGGCTGGTGGTCGCGATCAAAAATGTCGTCGTCACCACGATCGCGATCATCAGCGAAGTCGTGACCCAAACCACCGGCCGTTTCATCAGGCACTCTTCATCACGCGGGCTCCATCATGGAGGCGTCGTTCACTGTTTATGATGCGATGCATGACGGCATCGCGGCGTGGGTTTTAACTTTTGCGACCGTCAGAGCGGCATCGCCGACACGCCCCGAGTCGAAAGCACCGTGAGCGCGAGGATGACGCAAAGCGACAGGCAGCCGACCGCCAGCGACGCCGCGACGGCGTGGATCAACCTGGGTGACGCAACGGGCGCGAGACGCACCTGAAATCCTACTGCCCCGCGAAGCGACCGTATCATGGCCGTAAATCCTTCAAATCGCGGACGAATCATCCGCGTACTAAAAGTCTAGCGGGAGGGCAGGCGAGATTGCGGCGCCAAATGGGGCAACTGTGGCGGGAAAGTGGCATTTGAGCTTTTTATGCTCACGAATGCGCGAGTTATGCCCCGGCGATCGCGTCGATGGTATCGTATTCCGACGACGTCGGGTGCCAGTCCATCGTGATGAAGCCTGGCTGCTGCTCCACATGGCGGAGCCAGCGCCGGATCGAGGGAAAGCTCGCCAGGTCGAAATCACACTGCTCGGCCACATGCGTGTAGGCATAGAGCGCGATGTCGGCAACGGTGAGCTGATTGGCGGCGAAGAATTCATGGGTCTTGAGGTGATTCTCCATCACCTGCAGCGCCGCGTATCCGCGCTCCATCCAGTCGTCGAGCGCGTGGGTCTGCAGGTCGCGACCGCCGCGCACCAGGCATAGCCAGAAATAGGCTGCGCCGAGATTGGGCTCCAGCGCATGCTGCTCGAAGAACATCCACTGCATCGCCTCGGCGCGGTCCATCCGCGATTCCGGGGCCAGCGACGTCCCGACGGCGACGTACCACAGGATCGCGTTGGATTCGGCGAGATAGCGGCCCTCGGCGATTTCCAAGAGCGGCACCTGACCGCTCGGATTCTTGGCAAGGAATTCCGGCGTCCGGCTCTCGCCGCGCAAGATATCAACCTCGATGGCGCGATATGGCGCGTCGATGAACGCCAGCGCAAGGCGAACCTTGTAGCTGTTGCCGGAGCGCTGCATCGAATAGAGCTTGTACATTCGCCGGGGTCGATCTTTCGGGTGATGCTGGGGCGACCTCAGCGTCGCGTTGCGCCTAGACAATGATGCCCCGAAGGCCTGCTCGCAAGGGCCGGATACTGGAAAAAGTCGAAAACCACCAAGGACTTTGCACGAACTGGCAAAAGCGCCTTTGCCGTATGGTCGGCGAAGAAGATCACGCCGACGCGACTGACGCTTGCCGAGAGTTCACGTCCCGGCGAGACGCGATGACGCGCTGGAGGGCGGCTACGTAAAGCGTGATCAGCACGGCCCAGCCGAGCGGGACTCCGCTGATGTCTGCCAGTGACCGCGCCACGAGCGGCACGATCCAGGCGACCGCGAGCAATGTGATCTCGTAACGGCGAAAGCCGGTGGCGGCACCGGAGGCGACCATGAAAGCGATGGCGGGCCCGAGCAGCATCAAGTCGTAATCGAGCACATGAGGCGACGCCAGGAGTGCCGCGATCAGCAGGATCGCGGCCTTGAGATTGCGATCGGCCGTGACCCGCCACGCCCAGGCGGCACTGGCAATCACGGCAAGCGTGATCGTGCCCTGGAGCAGATAGGCCAGCGTCACGCTGGCGCCCCACAGACGCGCGATCGCAAAGGTGCTCTGCAGTTTAGCGAAACCGACCTGGCCCTGTTCGAGCAGCAATTTGCGCGACAACTCACCGGTGGCGACGAAAGCGGACCAGATCTCGATGCCGAAGATCGCCGATGTGATGCCGACCAATCCGACTACGGCTGCTACCGCCGTCGTGAAGGCCCTCCATTGCCCCGCGGCCAACAGGGCGAATGGAATGACGAATCCGAATTGCGGCTTGCAGGCCATCAACGCAAACAGGACCCCGGCCAGCATCGCGCGCTCGGGCAGTGCAAGAAGCGCGCTGGCGAACAGCCCGGCGGTGAGAAAGCCGTTCTGGCCGTGGCCCAGATTGAGCAGGACGGCAGGAAAGGCGATGGCCGCGAGGAGGCCGGTGTTGCGGATGGGATCCGCAAGACGCGCCCGGCGCAGGATCACCGCGATCGTTCCCCAATAGAACAGGCCACTGGCCGCTTGCCACAGGGCCAAAGCGAGCCCGTAGGGCAGTGCCGATAGCGGCGCCGCGATCAGCAGAAAGATGGGTGGGTAGAACCAGGAGTAATAGGGCGTGCGCTCTCCGAACAGCTGCTGCTCGCGGGCGTAATGGATGGCCATATCATAGGCGTCGATGGCCCGCCCCTCGAGCGCCAGCGTGCCGGCTGCGTAGAAGCTGGAAAAGTCAGTCCCGATCGGTTTGCCGTTGCGATCGATCAGCCCGTTCGATCCCAGCACCCAGGCCGCGGAAATGACCACCGCCAGCGCCAGCAGGATCAGGCAATAAGCCCTGGCGCGCCCGGCGGTCAGCCAGGCACCGCTTTCGATCTGTTGCCGAATACCGGACATTTTCACTCAAAACCATCACTCGCGGCTGCGGTGTAGATTAACCCGCTCACTTTAAATTTCCCTGAAATTGCATGGCTTCCAGATGCGTTTGCAGCCTAACCGCCTTGCGATGCCTGGTCCCACGCACTAGGGTGCGCCGATCCCAACCAGGATCGGTTTTTATCGCCGCGGACCGCGGGTCTGCGGCTGTTTTCCCAAGGAGAAGATGATGTCGTTCTTGTCTAGCGCTCTCGACCGCGTGAAGCCGTCCGCAACGATTGCGGTCACGGATAAAGCGCGTGCGCTGAAAGCCGCTGGTCGCAACGTCATCGGCCTTGGTTCGGGCGAGCCCGATTTCGATACCCCGGCCAACATCAAGCTCGCCGCCATTCACGCCATCGAGGCCGGCAAGACCAAGTACACCGCCGTGGACGGTATTCCCGAGCTGAAGGACGCGATCATCGCGAAGTTTCAGCGCGAGAACGGCGTCACCTACAAGCCGAACCAGATCATCGTCGGCACCGGCGGCAAGCAGGTGCTGTACAACGCATTGATGGCGACGCTGAACCCGGGCGATGAAGTCATCATCCCCGCGCCGTACTGGGTCAGCTATCCGGAAATGGTGGCACTCGCCGGCGGCACCCCGGTGTCGGTGACCTGCACCGCGGAATTCGGCTTCAAGCTGCAGGCTGCCGCTCTGGAAGCTGCGATCACGCCGAAGACCAAGTGGGTCATCCTCTGCTCGCCGTCGAACCCAACCGGCGCAGCCTATAAGAAGGCCGAATTGCAGGCGCTCACCGATGTGCTCGTGAAGCATCCGCATGTGTGGGTGATGACCGACGATATGTATGAGCACCTGGTGTATGACGACTTCGAATTCACCACCGTCGCGCAGATCGAGCCAAAACTCTACGATCGCACCCTGACCGTAAACGGCGTGTCGAAAGCCTATTGCATGACCGGCTGGCGCATCGGTTACGCCGGTGGCCCGGCGAACCTGATCAAGGCCATGTCGACCATCCAGTCGCAGTCGACCTCGAACCCGTCGTCGATCGCGCAGTGGGCGGCCGTTGAAGCGCTGAATGGTCCGCAGGATTTCATCGCGAAGAACAATGCCGTGTTCAAGGAGCGCCGCGATCTTGTGGTAGCGATGCTGAACCAGGCGTCGGGCATCGAGTGTCCGCGTCCGGAAGGCGCGTTCTACGTGTATCCGTCCTGCGCCGGTACCATCGGCAAGACTGCGCCTTCGGGCAAGGTCATCGAGAATGACGAAGACTTCGTGACCGAGCTGCTGGAAACCGAAGGCGTCGCGGTGGTGCAGGGATCGGCCTTCGGCCTCGGCCCGGCATTCCGCATCTCCTACGCCACCAAGACCTCTGACCTCGAAGACGCCTGCAATCGCATCCAGCGTTTTTGCGGAAATCTTCGGTAACGAAAAAGGCCCTGAAACTTTTGACAGTTTCGGGGCTTTATTGGGGATGCGCCTTGTTTTCGACACGGCGCTTCCTTCTTGTTCCCCGCACTATCAAAACCCCAAGGTGGAGTTCAGACTATGCGACTTTCCAAGATGTTCGGCCTCGCGGGCCTTGCCCTCGCAGCGTCGGTTGCGACCGCAAACGCCCAGCAGCCCGGCCAGGTTCAGGTCGGCGTGCTCGAATGCCGCGGTGGCCAGAACGTCGGCTTCGTGCTCGGCTCGAACGCTCACCTGAATTGCGTGTTCCAGAGCGCCGGTGGCCGTGCTGAAGGTTACGTCGCCAACATCCGCCGCTTCGGCATCGATCTCGGCTTCACCGACAACACCACCGTTCAGTGGGCGATATACGCTCCGACCACCCGCGTGCCGCGCGGCGGTCTCGCCGGTCAGTATGGCGGCGTCGGCACCAACGCCTCGGTCGGCGTCGGCTTCGGCGGCAACTTCCTCGTCGGCGGCCCGAACAACCTCTACGGCCTGCAGCCGGTGTCGGTGCAGGGCCAGGTCGGCCTGAACGTTGCCTCGGGCATCGTCCAACTGCAGCTGGAATCGACCGGCCCGCTCAGCGGTCACCGCTACAAGAAGCAGCGCCGTCATCGCCACTAAGGCGATCACGTGATCGCTCTGCGATCACCGCGTTTCGCTACGAAACAGCAAGGTTAACGAAAGGGCTCGCGCAAGCGGGCCCTTTTTGTTGCGCCCTCTGCGTGTAGCGCGCTGTCATTGGAAGGTATCATTGGCTATGGATAGTCGATCGACATCCTTTCATCCGTGCATCACCCGGAGACTTTCGATGACTCGCCTGTTCGCGCTTCTTCTCGGCATTGCCACCACAGCCGTCCTTTCCGTATCGCAGGCGCAATCGCAGCAGGGCGTTCAGCTCGGCGTCTTGAATTGCCGCGGCGGCGCCAGCGTCGGTTTTGTCGTCGGCTCCGTGACCAATCTCGGTTGCGTGCTCACGGGCACCGGCCGTCCGGACCAGCCTTATGTCGCGACCATCCGCAAGGTCGGTCTCGATCTCGGCATCACGGAAGAGACCGCGCTGTCCTGGGCTGTCTTCGCGCCTGTGAATTACAGCGGCCCCGGCGATATTTCGGGCAATTATGCGGGTGCGCAGGGCAGCGCCTCGGTCGGCGTGGGCGTAGGCGCCAATGTGCTGGTCGGTGGTTCGCAGAACTCGATCGCGCTGCAGCCGCTGAGCCTGCAGGGCTCGGTCGGCCTGAGTGTCGCCGCCGGATTGCAGAGCCTGGAGCTGCGCCCGGGCCGGTAATGCTCAGCCGTAGGGCGGATGACGCTACGCTAATCCGCCCTACGGCCAAGCGCTGCGCCGCAGCGACGTTTCTATCTTGCCAAACTCCTGAACCGGGCGGAGCATCGTTGCGCCGACCCAATCACGGGCCGAGCTCCAGATCAGGAGGCGGCGTATGGGACAAGACCTGAGAAGTCCCCGAGGTCCACAAGGCCATGCAAAGTGCATCGCACTCGTGGGCCCTTTCCAGAGCGGAAAAACCTCACTGCTTGAAGCGATCCTTGCCCGTACGGGAGCGATCCCGAAAGCCGGCAGCGTCGAAGCCGGCACGACCGTCGGCGATGCCACGGCCGAGGCACGGGCGCACAAAATGGGTGTCGGTCTCACGGCGGTGACGACCACGTTCATGGGCGAGAGCTACACTTTCATCGACTGTCCGGGGTCCGTGGAGTTCTTGCAGGACATGCGTGCCGCGCTGCCGGCTGTGGATGCCGCTGTCGTGGTCTGCGAAGCGGACGAGCGCAAGCTGCCGCAACTGCAACTGATCCTGCGTGAACTTGAAGAACTTCACATCCCGCGTTTCCTGTTTCTGAACAAGATCGATCGCGCCCATAAGCGCGTGCGCGAGACATTGGCGACATTGCAGCCGGCCTCGCGTGTGCCGCTGGTGCTGCGGCAGATCCCGATCTGGAACGGTGATCTCGTCGCCGGTTTCGTCGATCTCGCGCTGGAGCGCGCCTTCGTCTATCGCGAGCACAAGGCCTCCGAGGTCATCAAGCTCGACGGCAACGATCTCGATCGCGAGAAGGAAGCGCGGTTCTCGATGCTGGAGAAGCTCGCGGATCACGACGACGCGCTGATGGAGCAGTTGCTCGACGACATCGTGCCGCCGGCCGATACTGTGTTCGACGACCTCGCCCGTGAATTGCGCGAAGGCATGATCTGTCCGGTTCTGATCGGTTCGGCGATCCGCGAGAATGGTGTCCTGCGTCTCATGAAGGCGCTCCGCCACGAGGCGCCCGGCGTGACGGATACCGCCAAGCGGCTGGGCGTCGGTGACGGCAAGGATGCGCTGGCTTACATCTTCAAGACCAGCCATCTGCAACATGGCGGCAAGCTGTCTTATGCCCGCATCCTGCGCGGATATCTGGATGATGGAGCGACGATCGTCGCTTCGTCAGGCGAAAGCGGGCGTGTATCCGGCATCCTGTCGCTCGCTTCTGGCGGCGACAAGCGCGGCAGCGCAGAGGCCGGCGATACGGTGGCGCTTGGGAAGCTCGATCCGGTCAAGACAGGCGATATAATTGCCACCGGAAAGGCGTCCCCCGATGCGCTGCATCTCGCGGAGCCCGCATCGCCGGTGCTGGCGATGGCGCTCGCCTCGATCGACCGAAAGGATGATGTAAAGCTCGGTCAGGCATTGATGCGGTTGACCGAGGAAGATCCGTCGCTGAGCTCGATCAATGATGCGGAGAGCCATGGCGTGGTGCTGTGGGGGCAGGGCGAGATGCATCTGCGCGTCGCGATGGAGCGGCTGCGCGATCGCTTCGGCATCAATGTGAAGTCACATCCGCCGGCGATCGGCTATCGCGAAACCATCCGCAAGCCGATGATCCAACGCGGCAAGCACAAGAAGCAGTCGGGTGGCCACGGCCAATTCGGTGACGTCGTGCTCGAGATCGGCCCGCAATCGCGCGGCGAGGGTTTTGTCTTTCAGGAGAAGGTTGTCGGCGGATCGGTGCCGCGGAACTACATTCCCGCCGTGCAAGAAGGGGTGGTCGATGGACTCACGCGTGGGCCGCTCGGCTTCCCGGTGGTCGATGTCCGGGTGACGCTCACTGACGGTTCGTATCACAGTGTCGACTCGTCCGATCAGGCGTTTCGCACGGCGGCACGGATCGGCGTGAGTGAAGCGTTGCCGCATTGCCAGCCGGTGTTGCTGGAGCCGATCCATGCGGTGGAGATCGTCTGCCCGAGTGAAGCCACGGCGAAGATCAACGCGATCTTGTCTGGCCGGCGCGGCCAGATCCTCGGCTTCGATACCCGCGAGGGATGGACGGGCTGGGATGTGGTGCGTGCGCAGCTGCCGGAAGCGGAGATCGGCGACCTCATCGTCGAACTCCGCTCCGTCACGGCTGGAGCCGGCAGTTTTACCCGCAGCTTCGACCATATGGCCGAAGTGAATGGGCGAACCGCCGACCAGATCGTTGCAGCGCATCGGGTGGCGGCGTGACTTCTCTCCCAAGCGCAGCGAAACTGCGGGAGGGGATCAAAGCGGGTGGTGACGGGCGGGGTGCTTCCCAAACTCGACGTCACGCGTCGAGAGACCTCCCCCGCCTATCGGCGGACTCCGACGGACGAAAAGGTCCGTCGGCCCCCATTCGCTTCGCTTCTGGGAGCGAGACTATCCGCAGTGTAGATATGCTGATCGACCCTTGCCCTTCCGCCGTCGCTTTTGAATAAATGCGGTAACGCGGTGGGGATGTCGGACGATCATGTTGACTGTGAAGAGCAATCTCGCGCTGGCCTGTGCCTTGAGCGCGCTGGCGGGCTATGTCGATGGCGTCGGCTTCATCCATCTCGGCGGGCTCTTCATTTCGTTCATGAGCGGCAATTCGACCCGGCTGGGCGTGATGATCGCCGAGTTCAACTGGCCGAAGGCGCTTGAGGCTCTAAAGCTGATTGCCGTGTTCGTGGTGGGAGCAGGGCTCGGCAGCCTGGTCGGTCATGGCCGCGGCAGGCATCGCCAGTGGATATTGCTGTTCACGGAAACCCTGCTTCTTGGCGCAGGCGGGCTCGCTTATCAGTTGGGTGCGCCCGACATCACCATCATGGCCCTCGTGCTGGCCATGGGTCTCGAGAACGCGATGTTTCAGGCCGATGGCGGCACCACTGGCATCGCGCTGACCTATATGACCGGCACGCTGGTCAGGATCGGCCAATTGCTTGCGCTGGCGCTGCAGGGCGGGCCGCGCTGGGCGTGGATACCCAATCTGCTCTTGTGGGGTGCGATGGTGACCGGGGCCGCCTTCGGCACCGCGGCCTATCTGCATTTTCATCTCGCGGCTGTGTGGTTTGCTGCAGGTGCAGCATTGTTGATCGCGGTGATCGTCGCCCTTGCGGCATGGCGCCAGCCTGCCCGATGATTGCCATCAGCCCCATGCATGATTCTCATGCGACGACCGCTTCCGTTTGAAGCGAAGGAATTGTGATGTCCGATGCCTCCAAGCCGCGCGCTGCCTGCCTGATCGGCTGGCCGGCTGCGCATTCGCGCTCGCCGCTGATCCATCATCACTGGCTGCGCCACATGGGCATCGAAGGCGGTTACACCATCGAGTCGGTGCCGCCGGAAGAGGTGGCGGACTTCGTGATGAACCTGTCGCGCCGCGGCTATATCGGCGCCAATGTCACCATCCCGCACAAGGAGCGTGTGCTGAAACTGACGGCACCGGATCGCCGCGCACGCGCGGTCGGCGCCGCCAACACGCTGTGGTACGACCACGGCACATTGCGTGCGACCAATACCGATGTCGAAGGCTTCATCGACAATCTCGATCACTGCGCGCCGGAATGGGATCAGGCCGATGATGCACTGGTGCTCGGTGCCGGCGGCTCGTCCCGCGCCGTTGTATTCGGTCTGCTCGAACGCGGCATCAAGCATGTCTATGTCGCCAATCGCAGCATCGAACGTGCACAGGATCTCGTAAAACTGTTCGGCGAGCGTGTCATTCCGCTGGCATGGGAAGATGCCGCCAGCAAATTGCCGCAAGTTTCCTTGCTGGTGAACACGACGTCGCTCGGGATGAAGGGGCAACCCGAACTCGTGATCGATCTCGGTCTGCTGCCGCCTGACGCGGTGGTCGCCGATCTCGTTTATGTGCCGCTGGAAACGCCGCTGCTTGCAGCGGCGCGTGCGCGCGGCCTGCGCACAGCCGACGGACTCGGCATGCTGCTCTGTCAGGCGGTCCGTGGTTTCGAATTGTGGTTCGGCCAACGGCCCGAAGTGACGCCGGAACTGCGTGCCGAGGTCGAAGCCGATCTCTCACAGTAGTGTGATGCAGTAACGACATCGCCTTTCGCGCGTATCTCTCCCGGGGGCACGTGGTTCGGAAGGAAAATCCAATGTCGATCTCTGTTTCAGTCGCTACTCGCATATTGGCCGGCGCTGCGCTCGCGACGGCTCTCACGATCTCCGCTGCATCGGCGCAACAGGCGCAGCCTTCCAACATTCGTGGAGCGATCGAGAGCGTGGAGGGCGCCGTACTCACCATCAAGGCGCGCAATGGCGGCGAGCGTAAGGTGCGCATGACCGACAATGTCACGGTCACCGGGATTACCAAGGCGTCGCTGTCGGATATCAAGAGCGGTGACTATGTCGGCGTCACCGGCATGCCGCAGGCTGATGGCACACAGAAGGCGATCGCGATCCATATCTTTCCGGAAGCGATGCGTGGCATGGCGGAAGGCTCGCGGCCGTGGGATCTCAAGCCGAACAGCAGCATGACCAATGCCACTGTGGATCAGAAGGTCGAGGCCAAGGACGGTCAAACGCTGACGGTGAAGTACAAGGATGGCGAGAAGAAAGTCATGGTGGAGCCGGCGACGCCCATCGTGACATTTGTGCCGGGCAGCAAGGATGAGCTGAAGCCGGGCGCGCAGGTGATCATCGTTGGTGCGAAGAAAGCCGCCGATGGCAGCTTCGAGACGGCGCGTGTGAATGTCGGACGCGATGGGCTGACGCCGCCGATGTGAAGCCTAACCGTGCCGTAGGGCGGATGAGCGAAGCG
>JAEXYA010000047.1 GCA_023451825.1 Pseudomonadota bacterium | reverse complement strand
GGGCAAGCCCCACGTTCGGACCTTTCAGTCCGCAACAGCGCCCTGTCACCAAGCACAGAGTTTGTGGCTTGCCCCCACCCTAACCCTCCCCCGCAAGAGCGGGAGAGGGGACTTACTGCGCTCTTGGCCGCTGGAGAGCACCTCATGAGCGCTCTCGGTTCGTTGATCCGTCGCGATATCCGCATTGCCCTCCGTGTCGGCGGTGGCGCACTCATCGGCGTGCTGTTCTTCCTGACCGTCGTGGTCCTGATGCCCTTCGCCATCGGCCCCGACCTCAATCTGCTCGCCCGGCTCGGCCCCGCCATCCTCTGGCTCGGCGCGCTGCTGGCGAGCCTCCTGACCCTCGATCGCCTGTTCATGGCCGATCACGACGACGGCTCCCTCGATCTCATCCTGATGAGCCGCACGCCGCTGGAATTCACCTGTGCGGCCAAGGCGCTCGCCCATTGGCTGGCGGCCGGTGTGCCGCTGGTCGTGGCCACGCCGGTGCTCGGCCTGCTGCTCAATCTCGACGCTTCCGCGACCGCCGCCGTGGCGCTGACCCTGCTGGTCGGCACCCCCGCGCTGACCTTCACGGGCATGATCGGCGCCGCGCTGGCGGTGACGCTGCAGCGCGGAGGGCTGTTGCTTGCGGTGCTGGTGCTGCCGCTGTCGATCCCGGTGCTGATTTTTGGCGTGGCGGCGTCGAATGCGGCCATCGTCGAACAAGGGACGATGTCATTTTCGACGCCGTTCTCGATTCTCTGCGCGATTTCCCTGGCCAGCCTGGTGATCGGACCATTCGCCGCGGCGGCAAGCCTGCGTCACGGCATGGATTGATCGAGGTCAATCCATGGCAACCAAAAATGAATGAGAATAAGTTGCATTGATCGCGGATGTGGCCGCGGCTAGTGGAAATGACATGACGCTGACCGAACTCGCCAATCCGACCCGGTTCCTGTCCCTTGCCACCCGCATTCTGCCGTGGCTGGCGATGCTCACCGGCCTGCTGCTCGTGATCGGCCTGTATCAGGCCGCGCTGGCGCCTGATGACTATCAGCAGGGCGCGACGGTCAAGATCATGTTCATCCACGTGCCCAATGCCTGGTTGGCGATGTTCGTCTGGGGCGTCATGAGCGTAGCGTCGCTGGGCACGCTGGTCTGGCGCCATCCGCTCGCCGATGTCGCGGCGAAAGCCGCAGCCCCCATTGGCGCCGCCTTCACCTTCCTCGCCCTCGTCACCGGTTCGCTGTGGGGCCGGCCGATGTGGGGCACCTATTGGGAATGGGATGCCCGGCTGACGTCGGTGCTGATCCTGTTCCTGATGTATCTCGGCCTGATCGCGCTGTGGCGCGCCGTCGAGGATCCATCGCGCGCTGCCCGCGCCGCGGCCGTGCTGACGCTGGTCGGCGCCATCAATATTCCCATCATCAAATTCTCCGTCGACTGGTGGAATACGCTGCATCAGCCGGCCTCGGTGATCCGCATGGGCGGCTCCGCCCTCGACAAGTCTTTCCTCTACCCGCTGCTGATCATGGCGCTGGCGTTCTCGCTGCTATTCATCACATTGCATCTCGCCGCCATGCGTAACGAGATTCTGCGCCGCCGCCTGCGATCGCTGCAGATGTTGCAGGCCTCGAAGCCGGTAGCCCTGCCATGATGTCGCTCGGTCCCTACGCCTCTTTCATCATCACGTCCTATGTGCTGGTCGCAGCCGTGGTGCTGTTGCTCATCGTCTGGATCGCTATCGATCACCGCCGCGTGCGCGCGCGCCTGCATGCACTGGAAGAAGCCGGTGTGGGGCGTCGTTCGGGCCGCGGCGCCACGGATTTGAAATGAGCGAGATCGCAACCACAGCCCCGAAGCGCCGCTGGGTGCTGGCCTTGCCGCTGGTGATTTTTGCCGCGCTGGCTGCGCTGTTCTGGTTTCGCCTTGGCGCCGATCCGCAGCGCCTGCCATCGGCCTTGATCGGCCGTCAGGCGCCGCAGACGGCCCTGCCGGCACTGCAGGGCCTGAACGAAAAGGGCGCGCCGATTCCGGGCCTCGATCCTGCGGCCTTCATCGGCAAGGTCAGCGTCGTCAATGTCTGGGCGTCGTGGTGCGTGCCCTGTCACGACGAGGCGCCGATCCTCACCGAACTGGGCAAGGATTCGCGGCTGCAACTGGTCGGCATCAACTACAAGGACAATGCCGACAATGCCCGCCGCTTCCTCGGCCGCTACGGCAATCCGTTCGGCATCGTCGGCGTCGATGGCAATGGTCGTGCGTCAATCGAATGGGGTGTCTACGGCGTGCCGGAGACGTTCGTCGTGGGCCGCGACGGCAGGATCGCCTACAAGCTGGTGGGCGGCATCAATCAGGACAATCTCGGCAAGGTTCTGATGCCCGAGATCGAGAAGGCGCTGAATGCGGGCAGCTAGCCTCCGCCCCTCATCCTGAGGAGCCGCGTAGCGGCGTCTCGAAGGATGGCCGCGAGCTCAGGAGCGCAGCCAACTCATGGTTCGAGACGGCGCCAAAGTGGCGCCTCCTCACCATGAGGGACTGAGTCTTACTATCAAAAAATAAATTTCAGCTTTTATCTGCGGTTCATTTTGGCGCCACGGCTCCGCCATGAATGAGCATCTCAATCGGTTTGTTACTTAACTGTCCTGGAGGGACAAACCGATGCGCTACCTCAAGCTTGCTACACTGACTGCTGTTGCTCTCTCGCTCGGACTGGCTGCCACCGCGCCTTCGATGGCGCAGACGGTGCAGCCGGCCACACCTGCTAGCAAGATGGCGCCCGTCGCCGCGCCAAAGGCCGCAGCGCCTGCTGCAACGACCGGCGCAGCATCGGCGAAGACCGATCTCGTCGATATCAACACGGCGACGCCCGAAGCGCTCGAAGCATTGCCAGGCATCGGCAAGGCCTATTCGGCCGCGATCGTCAAAGGCCGCCCGTATAAGGGCAAGGACGAACTAGTGCAGAAGAAAATCGTGCCGGAAAAGACCTATGACGGCATCAAGGACAAGGTGATCGCGAAGCAGAAGAGCTAAGCGCTTTGCCTTCAGTCGTCATTGCGAGAAGCCCGTGCGACTCGCAATGACGGCTCCATAATCCTCATCCGTCTAATACGCAGTCCTTCACCGCATCACCAAGTGCCGCAAAATCCGCCTTGCGTGGCGACGTCTTGCGAAACGCGAGACCAATGGTGCGGCCGGGCTGCGGATTCTCCAGCCGCAGGAATTTCACGCGGGTGTCGCGTTGCTCCACATCGGCCGCAATCTGCGGGATCAGCGTCACGCCATAACCGCTGGCCACCATCTGGATCACCGTTGAGAGGCTCGAAGCCGCGAAAGCCGTACCCGCGGCCGTGATGCCGCCACGTGCCGTCGCGCAGAAGGCCAGCGCCTGGTCGCGCAGGCAGTGGCCGTCTTCCAGCAGGATTAGCCGGCTCTGGTCGATCTCCGATGCCTTGATGCGCTGCTCGACCGGACGTGCATCATTCGCAGGCACCGCGAGCAAAAACGTGTCGTCGAACAGTTTTAGCGTCTCGATCTCGGTTTCCGCGAGCGGCAGCGCCAGCATCGCGGCATCCAGCGTGCCGTTCTTCACATCGTCGATCAGCTGTCGCGTCTGCGTCTCGCGCAGCTCCAGCCGCAATTCCGGAAACTGCTTTTGCAGTGCCGGCAGAATGCGCGGTAGCAGATAGGGCGCCAGCGAGGGGATGACACCCAGCGTCAGCCGTCCTGTCAGCACCCCGCCGCGATGCCGCGCGAAATCGACGAGATCGCGCGACGCCGCCAGCACGTCCTCGCCCCGTCGCGCCACCTCGCGGCCGACATCGGTGAGGATCACCTCGCCTGGACGCCGTTCCACCACCTGCACGCCCAGCGTCCGCTCCAGATCACGGATCTGCATCGACAGGGCCGGCTGCGTCACGGCACAGGCGTCGGCGGCGCGGCCGAAATGGCCGTGCTTGGCGAGGGCGGAGAGATAGCGGAGTTGGCGCAGGGTGATCATGGTCCATCAGATAAACTGATCGATCCCCTAAGACAATTCGACTGGACCTGATCTAAGAAGTCTTCCAATCTGTCGTCACGAAGATCCGCCATGGTAGGCGCTCGCCTGCCGCGGAAATCGTTAGGCAATTGAAAAGATACAGCTTTTGGAAAATTGAGCGGTTTTGACGCGGCGATCGGGATCGCCGTGGGCCGCTTTCAGCCTCCAAGGCCGAAGGAGAACGCGATGACCGATACGAACAACGGCGCCGGCAAATGCCCGGTGATGGGAGCCCAAGGTTCTGGCGCAAAGGGCGCCAAGGGCCCGAACAATGCCGGCTGGTGGCCGGAGCATCTCGATGTCGGCGTCCTTCACACCAATCATCCGTCCGCCGATCCGATGGGTGACGCATTCAATTACGCCAAGGAATTCGAGAGCCTCGATCTCGACGCCGTCATCAAGGATCTCACCGCGCTGATGACCGATTCGCAGGACTGGTGGCCGGCTGACTTCGGTCACTACGGCGGCCTGTTCATCCGCATGGCCTGGCACTCGGCCGGCACCTATCGCATCACCGACGGCCGCGGCGGCGCCGGCCAGGGCCAGCAGCGCTTCGCGCCGCTGAATTCGTGGCCCGATAACGTCAATCTCGACAAGGCTCGCCGCCTCTTGTGGCCGATCAAGCAGAAATACGGCCGCAAGCTCTCCTGGGCCGACCTCATGATCCTCACCGGCAACGTCGCGCTGGAATCCATGGGCTTCAAGACTTTTGGCTTCGCCGGTGGCCGCGCCGATGTGTGGGAGCCGGAAGAACTCTATTGGGGTCCGGAAGGCACCTGGCTCGGCGACGAGCGCTATAGCGGCGAGCGTCAGCTGTCGGAGCCGCTCGGCGCCGTGCAGATGGGCCTCATTTACGTCAATCCGGAAGGTCCGAACGGCAATCCCGACCCGCTCGCCTCGGCCCGCGACATCCGCGAGACCTTCTTCCGCATGGCGATGAATGACGAAGAGACCGTGGCGCTGATCGCCGGCGGCCACACCTTCGGCAAGACCCATGGCGCCGGCGATCCGTCGCTGGTCGGCGTGGAGCCGGAAGCCGCTGCGCTCGAAAACCAGGGCCTCGGCTGGGTCAGCAAGCATGGCACCGGTATCGGCACCGACGCGATCGGTAGCGGTCTCGAAGTGACCTGGACCTCGACGCCCACCAAGTGGAGCAACAACTTCTTCTGGAATCTGTTCGGCTATGACTGGGAACTGATGAAGAGCCCGGGAGGCGCGCATCAGTGGCGTCCGAAGCACGGCGCTGGCGCCAACAGCGTGCCGGACGCTTTCGACAAGTCGAAGCGTCATCAGCCCACCATGCTGACCTCGGATCTCGCGCTGCGCTTTGATCCCGAATACGAAAAGATCTCGCGCCGCTTCTACGAGAATCCGGACGAGTTCGCGGACGCGTTCGCGCGCGCCTGGTTCAAGCTGACCCATCGCGACATGGGCCCGTTCGTGCGCTATCGCGGCAAGCTGGTGCCGAAGGAAGAGCTGATCTGGCAGGACCGCATCCCGGCCAATGACAATCCGGACCTGGCTGACGCGGATATCGTTGCGCTCAAGGCGAAGATCCTCGCCTCGGGCCTGTCGGTGTCGGAGCTGGTCTCCACCGCCTGGGCCTCGGCCTCGTCGTTCCGCGGTTCGGACAAGCGCGGCGGCGCCAATGGCGCCCGTATCCGCCTCGCGCCGCAGAAGGACTGGGAAGTGAACCAGCCGCAGCAGCTCGGCAAGGTGCTAGCCAAGCTCGAAGCGATCCAGAAGGAGCATGGCAAGGTCTCGCTGGCCGATCTCATCGTGCTGGCCGGCAATGCCGCGATCGAGAAGGCGGCCAAGGATGCCGGCGTCTCGGTCACAGTGCCGTTCACCTCCGGCCGCGGCGACGCGACCGAAGCGCAGACCGATGTGCAGTCCTTCGCCCCGCTCGAGCCGCGCGCCGATGGCTTCCGCAACTACGTCAACGGCAAGAAGACGCAGTTCATGAAGCTGGAGGAAGCGCTGGTCGATCGTGCGCAGCTGCTCACGCTGACGGCGCCGGAAATGACGGTGCTGGTCGGTGGCCTGCGCGTCCTCGGCGCCAATGCGGACGACAGCAAGCACGGCGTTTTCACCGAGAAGCCGGGCACGCTGACCAACGACTTCTTCATCAACCTGCTCGACATGGGCACGGTGTGGGCGCCGAATGGCGAGACCACCTATGAAGGCCGCGACCGCAACACCAATGCGGTGAAGTGTACGGCCACCCGTGTCGACCTGATCTTCGGCTCGCATGCGCAGCTGCGTGCCATCGCGGAAGTCTACGGCTCGGGCGATGCCAAGGAGAAGTTTGTGAAGGACTTCGTCAAAGCCTGGACCAAGGTGATGAACGCGGATCGCTTCGATCTCGCGGAAAAGCCGAAGCTGCTGCAGGCGGCGGAGTAAGCTGCGAATATCGGACTAACAACGAAGCCCTCGCGACCTGGTCGCGGGGGCTTTTTCAATCTCACTCCGCCCTCATCCTGAGGAGCGGCCACTTGGCCGCGTCTCGAAGGATGGCGGCAGAGCTCGGCGGCCATGGTTCGAGATGGCGCCAAAGGGGCGCCTCCTCACCATGAGGACGGTGCTTGCTGCGCGAGATGACCCGTCTTGCACCCGTCGCCGAATCCCCGCAGAACTATCTCCTCCAAAACGGGAGGTCGCCGATGATGAAACTCTACTGGTCGCCGCGTTCGCGATCGTTCACTGCCCTGTGGCTGATGGAAGAGACCGGTGTTCCCTATGAGCGCGTGCTGATCGATATCCAGAAGGGCACCCAGCGTTCGCTTGAATTCCTTGAAGTCAATCCGATGGGCAAGGTGCCGGCGCTGCAGGATGGCGAAGCCACCATGGCGGAAGCCGCTGCGATCTGCACTTACGTCGCCGAGCGCTATCCCGACGCAAAGCTGGCGCCTCCGCTGGGCGACTCCCATCGCGCAAAATATCTGTACTGGCTGTTCTTCGCGCCGGGGTGCATTGAGCCGGCGATCGCGCAGATCGCCACCAAGATGGAGCTCAATCCCGTCGCGGCCGGCTGGGGCGATGCGCAGCGTGTGTTTGACGTGCTCGAAGCGGCACTCGAAGACGGTCCGTGGGTTCTCGGCGAGCAGTTCTCAGCGGCCGATATCGCCATCGGCTCAGGGCTGAACTTTGCGATCCGCAATTTCAAGATGGTGCCGTCGCGCCCGGCCTTCGATCGGTATCTCGACCGCTGCGCCGCGCGCCCGGCCTTCCAGCGCGCCGAGGAATATGCGTCGGGAGAGAAATTGGATTGATGTATGTAGGGTGGGCAAAGCGTAGCGTGCCCACCTTCACTAGCCGTGCACTTGAAGGTGGGCACGCTGACGCTTTGCCCACCCTACATCAGAGCCTTACGCCACCGACGCGAACAGCGACGGATCGAAGGTGCCGTCATATTCAAACGTCGCGCCGCCGGTCATGAGCACGTGATCGTCGCTCTCGCGCCAGTCGATCACGAGCTCGCCGCCGGGCAGGGTCATATGCACCTTGCGCTCGGTCCGGCGCAGGCGTGCGGCCGAAACTGCAGTGGCGCAGGCGGCGGTGCCGCAGGCGAGGGTTAGCCCGGCGCCGCGCTCCCAGGTCCGCATCACGATATGCTCGCGATCCACGATATGGGCCAGGGTGATATTGGCGCGTTCGGGAAAGATCGGGTGATTTTCCAGCAGCGGCCCGAACCGTTCGAGGTCGTAGGCCTGGATGTCATCGACCCAGAAAATCGCATGCGGATTGCCCATGCTGGCCACCGAGGGCGTGTGCAGGATCGGCGCATCGATCGGGCCGATTTGCAATTCGATGCCGCGGGTGTCGCGAAATTCTTCGGCGAGCGGGATATCCTGCCAGCCGAACTTCGGGGTGCCCATATCCACGGTGAAGGTTTCGCCGTCCGCCCCGCGCCAGCAATTGATCAGGCCGGCCCGGGTCTCGAAAGTCAGGCCGGTCTTGTCGTTGCCGAGAAAAGTCTGTCGCGCCACGCAGCGCATGCCGTTGCCACAGGCGCCGGCTTCGGAGCCGTCATTGTTGTAGATCGAGACAAAGGCCTCGGTGCCGGGCAGGCGCGGCTTGGTCAGCACCATCAACTGGTCATAGGTGATGCCCCCGCCGGCTACGGCGCGGGCGTCGGCCGGCGTGATCGGTGCGGGGGTGTCCCGCATGTCGATCACGACGATCTCGTTGCCGATGCCGTTCATCTTGGCGAAGGAGTGGTTGGCCAGCGCGCTCATGTCTTGTCCTGATGTTGCCCGCTTTATATGGCGAGACAGGCCTCAATGGCCAGTGCGGCCATTGGCGACGCATGTTACCATCGGTAAGTATCGCCGCCGGCTGCCATTGGAGACGTCCTGCATGTTCCGCTCTTTGTCCCGTTTCGCCACCGCTGCCGCGCTGACATCGGCCGCCGCGCTGTCGCTGAATGTTGCAAGCTGGGCGCAGTCGCCACCCGCCACCCCACCGGCGGAGACGAAGCCGGCTGAGACAAAACCGGCTGAGACGGCACCGACGCCATCAGCCCCGGCAGTCCCCGCAACGCCGGCAGCCCCCGCTGCGCCAGCCGCTCCGGCCAATCCGCCTGCGGCCGCCGAAGCTCCGGCAACGCCTGCGACCCCGGCCACCCCAGCCACGCCTGCTCCCCCGGCCGCGGCGGCTACGCCGGCTCCGGTCCAGACCGCCGATCCGTTCGGCGAGGAGAACACGCTGACACCGAAGCAGGTGCTGATGTTCACCGGCAAGGCCAATTGGGATTCCGCCTTCGACACGCTGATGGACGCGTTCAAGCAACTCTCGACCTTCCTCGACAAGCAGAAGGTCAAGTCATCCGGCAATCCGCTGATCGTCTACACATCGACCGATGATACCGGCTTCACCTTCTTCGCCGAAATGCCGGTCGATCAGGAGCTGAAGAACCTGCCGAAGAACATGAGCATGGGTAAGTCGCCGGAGGGCAAGGCGCTGAAATTCGTCCATCGCGGCTCCTACGACAATATGGACAACACCTATGAGGCGATCACCAATCACCTCGACGAAAAGAAGCTGGAAGCCAAGGACACCTTCATCGAGGAATACATGACCGATCCGCTGAAGACCGCGGAAGACAAGCTGGTCATCAATGTGTTCGTGCCGCTGAAATGATCCGGCCATAAAGAAGCCGCGGACAATCACGACACATTCGTCATGAAAAATCATCTGACACTTGCCGCTTTCGGCATTGCGCTCATCGCCACGCCTGCTTACGCGCAGGCGCCGACCCCGCCCATGATCACCGTGTCCGGTGAAGGCACCGTTTCGGTGCCGCCGGATCTTGCCATCGTCGATGGCGGCGTGACATCAGATGCCAAGACGGCGCGCGAGGCATCCGACGCGAACAACGCGGCCATGGCCAAGGTGCTGGCTGCGCTAAAGGGCGCCGGTATCGCCGAGAAGGACATGCAGACATCGCGATTGTCGCTGTTTCCGCAATATGCGCAGCAGCAGCGGCCGAATGGCGGCCCGAATGTCGTCGCCGGCTATCGCGCCAGCAATCGCGTGACGGTTCGCGTGCGTGACGTGACCAAGGTCGCCGGCACCATCGATACGCTGGTGACATCAGGTGCCAACGAAGTCGGCGGCATCAATTTCATCGTCACCAAGGCATCCGAACTGCTCGACGATGCCCGTAACCAGGCGGTGGCCGATGCGCGCCGCAAGGCGGAGCTCTATGCGAAGGCCGCAGGTGTCACGCTGGGTGCGCCTATCAGCATTTCCGAAGACGGTGCCAACCCGCCGCCAGCGCCCATGATGCTGCGCAAGGCCGCAGCCGATTTCGCTTCAGCGCCGGTGGCGCAAGGCGAGGAAGTGCTACGGGTCAATGTCAGCGTGAGCTGGGAAATCAAGCCGAAGCAGTAGTGTTTTGTCGTCCCGGCCTAGCACAGCGAAGCTGTGCGCGGCGCAGGGACCCATAGCCTCCGAGCCAATAATCGGGGCGCCGACATCGCCAAACATATCGACGGTGTCTATGGATCCCGGCATTCGCCGGGATGACAGTTCAGATTTCAAACACCTGCCCCGGCTTCAGCGCCACGAACTTCGCTTTCGGCATCTCAGCCGCAGCACAGGCAGCAGCCAGCCCTTTCACCGGCCCATCGATCGCCTCATCCGTCAGCTGGAACGTCGAGTGGTGGCTCGCAATTGCCTGCTGCGCTCCGCAATCCTTCAGCGCCTTCACCGCATCTTCCGGGTTCATGTGCTGGTCCTTCATGAACCAGCGCGGTTCATAGGCGCCGATGGGCAGGATCGCGAGCCGGATGTCACCATGCGCCTCGCGCACGCGGCGGAAATGCCCGCCATCGCCATAGCCGCTGTCGCCGACGATGTAGAGCTTTCCGGCCGGGGTCTCCAGCACGAAGCTCGCCCACAGGCATCGGTTGCGATCCCATAGCCCGCGCGCCGTCCAGTGCCGTGTCGGCACCAGTGTCACTGCAAGTCCATTGCCGAGTTCGACGCGATCGGTCCAGTCATAGGCTTCGGCCTTGATCGCGCTGTCGCCACTTTTCATGGTGACGTCATTACCCAGCGGTGTGATCACCCGCGGCGCATGCGCGGCGGCCAGTTTCGACAGCGTCGGAATGTCGAGATGGTCGTAATGCCCATGCGAGACCAGCACGACATCGATCTTCGGCAGCTTCTCAAAAGCGATGCCCGGCGCATTATGGCGCTGCGGCCCGGCAAAGGAGAACGGCGAGACGCGATCCGACCACACCGGATCGAACAGGATGTTGATCCCGGCCGTCTGGATCAGCCAAGAGGCATGGCCGACATAGGACAGCCGCGCACCATTCTCGACCCTGGCCGGCGGCGTATCGGCGAATTCGTTCTCGACCCAGTCCGGCCACACCTCGCGCTTGCGCCCGCCGCCGAATTGCCACCGCAGCACCTCGCCCAGCGATTTCGGCGGCACGCCATCGGGATCGAAGAAGACCTTGCCGTCGAAATGATCGGAGACGGGGCCGGTGTAATTGGGCATGCGGGAAATCCAGAAAGCCGAAACACCGGCCGTGGCGGTGGCGGCGCCGATGGAGGCAAGCAGCTTGCGGCGGGAAATGCTCATGGCAAGGCGTGTATCACGCGGCAATCAGTGACACACCTTCGGCCGATGCGGCACGCACCAAAGCGTGATCGAGCGTGGCGAGGGCCAGGCTCTCTCGCTGCGCGAGCTCGAGATAGGCGGCGTCATAGAAGGAGAGCTGGTGGCGGCGGGCGAGTTCGAAAACGGCGCTCGAAATCGGAAGTGGCGCAACGACGATCTCGGTCCGTTTCACAACCGCGAGGAAATCGAGCGCCCGCTCCATCGATACGCGCTGGCGTCGCAGGCCCGTGAGTGCCGCCTGCCGGATCTCGAACCACCAGATCAAAGGGACATAGGCCTGATCGCTTTCCAGCATGTCTTCCACGCGGCGGATCACATCCTGCCGTTCGTCCCGGAAACACCAGCCGAGTGCGACTGAGGCGTCCAGAACGAATGGCATGTCAGTAGCGCCGCCCTTCGTCGCGCCACTGGAGAATTTCTTCAACGGTTGCTCGCGGCGCCGTCTCCCTCATCTGGCGAAGCCGCTCGACCGCTTCCCTGGCTCGTTCGCGGCGCGCCTCGTCCCAGTCGTCGGACGCGTCCGGGGACTTGCCCTCGCGATTGATCGCTACCGTTTCGCCTCGCTCCACCTCGTCGAGCAAGGCGGCTATATTGGCCCGGGCATCTGCAAGGCTGACATATTTCATGGCGCTTCAGCTCCGTGATACACGCATTATAACACCTTTCCGGGCCCAATACACCTTCTGGTTCCATCGCCGGTCATTGACTTCCCGGCCATTCCCCGTCATTAAGCCCTCCAAATTCTCGGAAAGTCTTCTTTTCGACCCGCCGACCGGTCCATGAGGCCGGAGGTCAACGCCCGACAGCGCGATGCGCCCTCGGGCGCGAAAGTGTTTTGTTCATCGCCATCTCGTCGAGGTGGCATTCGGAAACGGTACGCGATGTTCGACAATCTGTCGGAACGGCTTGGCGGAATTCTCGATAAGCTCACCGGGCGCGGTGCGCTGTCGGAGGCCGATGTCGATTCCGCCATGCGCGAAGTGCGCCGCGCGCTGCTCGAGGCCGACGTCGCGCTCGACGTGGTCCGCTCCTTCACCGATCGCGTCCGCGAGCAGGCCGTCGGCGCCACCATCGTCAAGTCGGTCAAGCCCGGCCAGATGGTCGTCAAGATCGTCCATGACGAGCTGGTTGCCACACTTGGCGGCGAAGGCGAGGGCGGCCTCGATTTCAATGCGGTCCCGCCGGTCGCCATCATGATGGTCGGTCTGCAGGGCTCCGGTAAGACCACCACCACCGCAAAACTCGCCCGCCGCCTCACCCAGCGCGACAAGCGCAAGGTGCTGATGGCCTCGCTCGACGTCTATCGCCCGGCCGCCATGGAGCAGCTCGCGGTGCTCGGCCGCGATCTCGACGTGCCGACCCTGCCGATCGTCGCCGGCCAGCAGCCCGCACAGATCGCCAAGCGCGCCATCGAGGCGGCGAAGCTCGGCGGCTACGACATCGTGCTGCTCGACACCGCCGGCCGTACCACCCTCGACGAAGACATGATGCAGGAAGCGGCGACCATCAAGTCGACCGCCAATCCGCATGAAGTGCTGCTGGTCGCGGATTCGCTGACCGGTCAGGACGCCGTCAATCTCGCGCGCTCCTTCAACGAGCGCGTCGGCCTCACCGGCATCGTGCTGACCCGCGTGGACGGCGACGGCCGCGGCGGCGCGGCGCTGTCGATGCGTGCCGTCACCGGCAAGCCGATCAAGCTGATCGGCACCGGCGAAAAGACCGATGCGCTGGAAGATTTCCATCCGAGCCGCATCGCCGGCCGCATTCTCGGCATGGGCGACGTCGTCTCGCTGGTCGAGAAGGCCGCCGCCAGCATCGACGCCGAAAAGGCAGCCCGCACCGCCGAGCGCATGCGCAAGGGTCAGTTCGACCTGAACGACATGCGCGAGCAGCTCATCCAGATGACCAATATGGGTGGTCTGTCCGGCCTGATGGGCATGATGCCCGGCATCGCCAAGATGAAGAACCAGATCGCCGCGGCCGGTCTCGACGACCGCGTGGTGAAGCGCCAGATCGCCGTCATCGATTCGATGACGCGTCAGGAGCGCAAGTCGCCCGACATCCTCAAGGCCAGCCGCAAGAAGCGCATCGCTGCGGGTGCCGGCCTGAAGGTCGAGGAAGTCAACAAGGTGCTGAAGATGCACCGGAACATGGCCGACATGATGAAGGCCATGGGCTCCGGCAAGCGCGGCCCGATGGCCGGCCTCGCCCAGGCCATGGGCTTTGGCGGCGGCGCCATGCCGTCGCCCGAGCAGGTCAAGGCGATGGCCGAGAAGATGCCGCAGGGGCCGGGCGCGCTGCCTGACCTGCCGAAGAATTTCCCGGGCCTGCCTGGCTTGGGCAAACCAACGCTGCCGGGTCTCGGCGGCTTTCCCGGTTTCGGGAAAAAGAAATAACGAACTCTCAAATCACATTCGAACGAATATCTAGGAGCTACCCATGTCCGTCGTCATCCGCCTCGCCCGCGCAGGCACCAAGAAGCGTCCCGTCTATCACGTCGTCGTCGCCGACTCGCGCTTCCCGCGCGATGGCCGCTTCATCGAGCGTCTCGGCTACTTCAACCCGCTGCTTGCCAAGGACAACGAGCTGCGCCTGAAGCTCGACATGGAGAAGGTGAAGGCCTGGCTCGCCAAGGGTGCGCAGCCGTCGGACCGCGTGTCCCGCTTCCTCGATGCCGCCGGCGTCAAGAAGCGCGAGCCGCGCAACAATCCCGAGAAGGCCGTGCCGCGCAAGGAGCGCAAGGCCGCTGAAGGCAAGTAAGACGTGACCGCGCACATCTGCCTCGCGCGCATCGGCGCGCCGCACGGGGTGCGCGGCCAGGTCCGGCTATGGACTTTTACGGAAGATCCCTATGCCGTGCTCGACTACGGCCCGCTTGCCACCAAGGACGGCAAGCGGACCATCGAGATCGACAATGTGCGTGAGGCCAAGGGCCATCTGGTGGCGACGCTGAAAGGCGTCACCGACCGCGATGAAGCCGCCCGCCTCAATGGTGTCGAGCTCTATGTGGCGCGCGATGCGCTGCCCGACACCGAAGATGGTGAGTATTATCACGCCGACCTGATCGGACTCGCCGCGGTGAATGCCGCCGGCGAGGCGATCGGCCGTGTCGTCGCCATGCATGATTTCGGCGCCGGCGACATCATCGAGATCGCACCGCCGTCCGGACCGACACTGTTGCTGCCGTTTACGGGTGCGGTGGTGCCGACCGTGGATATCGCCGCTGGCCGTGTGGTGATCGAGATGCCCGGCGAGATCGAAGGCGACGGGCCAGAAGCGGCGGAGCGTTAAAGCGCCGCCGCCATAGGATGGGTAGAGCGAAGCGAAACCCATCGCTTTACCCCGTGGCAAACTCGGCTGATGGGTTACGCTCCGGCGCTTTGCGCCTGCGCTAACCCATCCTACGAAGTCGAGTTATCCCGTCATCGCCTCCTTGATCGTCTCCGCAAACGGCGTCGTCTTGCGCCCGATCAGCTTGCTGAGCACATGCCCGTTATCGAATAGCGCGCCATCCGCCGCAGCCGTGTTGGATGTCGCGATCAGCTCCGCCAGTTCTTCCGGCAATCCTGCGCCGAGCATGATCGCCTTGAATTCAGCCTCCGGCAGGCGGACATACGGAATCGTTTTTCCGGCCTGCTTGCTGATCTCCGCCGCAAAGTCATCCAGCGTAAAGGCTTCGTCGCCGGCCAACTCATAGACCTTGCCGGCGTGACCTTCTTCCACCAGTGCAGCCGCTGCAGCCGCCGCATAATCCTCACGTGAGGCCGATGCGATGCGGCCATCCCGGGCGCTGCTGACCAGCGCATCATGCGCCAACGCGGCCGGGATCGAAGCCGTGTAGTTCTCCGTGTACCAGCCATTCCGCAGCATCACGAATGGCACGCCCGAGGCGCGGATCAGCTCTTCCGTCGGCAGATGCTCCTGCGCAACCGACAGCTTCGAGGTGTCCGCGCGCAGCACACTCGTATAGGCGATCAGCTTCACGCCGGCGCGTTTGGCAGCGTCGATCACATTGCGGTGCTGCGCTACGCGGTGGCCGAGCTCGTTCGAGGAGATCAGCAGCACGCGGTCGATGCCTTTGAGAGCGGCGTCCAGCGTTTCCGGCTTGCTGTAATCGGCTGCGACGACCGTGATGCCCCTTGCGGCGAAATCGGCGCCCTTGGCCGGATCGCGCAGGCCGGCGACGATCTGGCCGGCCGGAACGCGCTTCAGCAGCGCCTCGATCGTGAGGCGGCCGAGCTGGCCGCCGGCGGCGGTGACGAGAATACGGTGGTTCGACATGGCGGTCTCCTGTAAGGTCTCCGTTTGGAGATAGGTCTTGAATAGAGACCGCCGAATGCCTTTGTAAGGAGGCACGTTTTTCTCGCCAGGTTACCTGAAAGTGACCTCCCTCTGGCCCGAAGGAGCCACCCGATGCCGAATGATGCGACGCTGGCGACCCGTTTTGAGGAATGGCAGGCGCAGGGTTTCGATGCCGAGGCCTGCCCGGTCCGCAATGTGCTGGACCGCATCGGCGACAAATGGACCTCGCTGCTGCTGGTAGCGCTGGCCGCGAAGCCGCGCCGCTTCAGCGAACTGCATCGCGCCGTGCCCGATATCTCCAAGCGGATGCTCACCCAGTCCCTGCGCGACCTGCAGCGTGACGGGCTCATCACCCGGCATGTCTTCCCGACCAAACCGCCTTCGGTCGAATATCGCCTGTCGCCGCTGGGCCATTCCGCGATGGTGCCGCTGGCGACGCTCATCGATTGGGCCGAGCGCAGTTTCGCAGAGATCAAGGCCTCCCGCGCCGCGTTCGATGCCGGCGACACCAGCGAACATGTGGCAGCGGCTTGATGCTCCGTTTGACGCCTCGCGCGCAACGCGCGATGGAGAGCCATGACTGCTTTATCCATTCCCTGGCGCGCGACCGTGCTGACGCTGTTTCCCGAGATGTTTCCGGGGCCGCTCGGCGTCAGCCTGGCCGGCCGCGCTCTCGCCTCCGGCCTGTGGTCGCTGGAGGCGCGCGACATCCGCGCCTCGGCCACGGACAAGCATCGCAGCGTCGATGACACGCCGGCCGGCGGCGGGCCGGGCATGGTGCTGCGCGCCGATGTGCTGGCCGCCGCGATCGACGCCGTCGATGCCGCAAACGAGCGCCCGAAACTGATGATGAGCCCGCGTGGTCGGCCATTGACCCAGGCGCGGGTGGCGGAACTCGCCGTCGGGCCGGGGCCACTGATCGTCTGCGGCCGGTTCGAGGGTATCGACCAGCGCGTCATCGACGCCCGCGAGCTCGAAGAGATCTCGATCGGTGATTACGTGCTGTCCGGCGGCGAAATTGCTGCGATGACGCTGATCGACGCCTGCGTCCGGCTGTTGCCGGGCGTCATGGGCAAGCTCGAATCCGGTTCGGACGAAAGCTTCTCTCATGGGTTACTGGAATACCCGCAATACACTCGTCCGCAGGTATTCGAAGGCCGCTTGATCCCGGATGTCCTAACTTCCGGCGATCACGCCAAGGTCGCGGCCTGGCGTCTCGCGGAATCCGAGGCTTTGACGGAAAAACGGCGGCCCGATCTGTGGGCAGCGCGTCCGAAAGCGCCAGAATCGGGCAAGAAGCGAAAATCGCCAAAATTCACGACGCGCGAGTGACACAGACGGGTGACAACGGCTTTGCTTTGCTGTAGAGACGCGCCACATCCGTGCACTGGCAGGGTAAGAGTTTCGAGCGCAGCCCGCGCCGACGTCTGGGCGCGCCGCCGATGGAGATTTCGATGAACATCATTCAGACGCTCGAAAAAGAGCAGTTCGATCGCCTTTCCGCAACCAAGTCGATTCCGGAATTCGGTCCGGGCGACACCGTCATCGTCAACGTCAAGGTTGTCGAAGGCGAGCGTTCCCGCGTGCAGGCCTATGAAGGCGTCTGCATCGGCCGCAACGGCGGTGGCATCAATGAAAGCTTCACCGTTCGCAAGATTTCGTATGGCGAGGGTGTCGAGCGCGTTTTCCCGATTCTCTCCCCGATGATCGACTCGATCAAGGTCGTGCGCCGCGGCAAGGTGCGTCGCGCCAAGCTGTATTACCTGCGCGACCTGCGCGGCAAGTCGGCCCGCATCACCGAAAAGAAGACCGAACGCCCCGCCAAGGCCAAGGTCGCGGCTGCCGCCGAGTAATCTTTCGCAGCTCGCGAAGATTTTGGAATTTCGGAAAAGCGCGGCGCAAGCCGCGCTTTTTTGTTGGAGCAGGGGAAGACGATACCAACTCCCCTGTCATCCCGGCGAATGCCGGGATCCATAACCTCCGACGTCGTTTAGAAGCACAGGCCTCAACCGTTCTGCCGCCTCATGACGATAGCGTGTATGGATCCCGGCATTCGCCGGGATGACAGCCACATTGGCGTCCCCGCCATCGAATGCTATATGACTGGAATGTTTCTAGACCTGCACCAGCACTCCCTGCGCATCGTCATCGACGATCACAGCCGCTTGCCCGGTCGCTTCTTCGGTCGCTTCACGACCTCGATCGTGGGTGCGCTTAGAAGCGCGTGAGCAATCTCACGCGTTAAGCCTTCCTCTCGTTGCGCGCCTGCGCCGCCCGAGCGGCCACATCGGCAGCAGCAACAGATCCGCATTTCCAAGAAGAAATTCCAAGTCAGGCTCAAAGACAATGACAACATCCAAGCCGACCACCCTGTACGACAAGATCTGGGACGACCATGTCGTCGAGCAGGCCGATGACGGAACGTGTTTGCTCTATATCGATCGTCATCTGGTCCATGAAGTGACGTCGCCGCAGGCGTTCGAAGGCCTGCGCGCCGCCGGCCGCAAGGTGCATGCGCCATCGAAGACGCTGGCCGTGGTCGATCACAACGTGCCGACCACCGATCGCACGCAGCCCAATCCCGATCCGGAAAGCGCCGAGCAGATCAAGGCGCTGGCCGAGAACGTCCGCGAATTCGGCATCGAATATTACAACGAGTTCGACAAGCGACAGGGCATCGTCCATGTCATCGGCCCCGAGCAGGGCTTTACGCTGCCCGGCACAACAGTGGTCTGCGGCGACAGCCATACCTCCACGCATGGCGCGTTCGGTGCGCTCGCGCATGGCATCGGCACGTCCGAAGTCGAGCACGTTCTGGCGACGCAGACGCTGATCCAGAAGAAGGCGAAGAACATGCGCGCCACCGTCGACGGCAAGCTGCCCGACGGTGTCACGGCCAAGGACATCATTTTGGCGATCATCGGCGAGATCGGCACCGCCGGCGGCACCGGCTACGTGCTGGAATATGCCGGCGAGGCGATCCGTTCGCTGTCGATGGAAGGCCGCATGACGGTCTGCAACATGTCGATCGAAGGCGGCGCCCGCGCCGGCCTGATCGCGCCCGACGAAGTGGCGTATGAATTCCTGAAGGGTCGCCCGATGTCGCCGAAGGGCGAGCAGTGGGACAAGGCCGTGGCCTACTGGAACACGCTGCGCACCGATGAAGGCGCGCATTTCGATCACGAGATTCGTCTCGATGCCGCAAAGCTGCCGCCGATCGTCACCTGGGGCACCAGCCCTGAGGATGTCATCTCGATCGCCGGCAAGGTGCCGAATCCCGCCGATATCGCGGACGAGGCCAAGCGTCTCTCCAAGGAGCGCGCGCTGGCCTATATGGGCCTGACGGCAGGTACGAAGATCACGGACATCAAGATCGACCGCGTCTTCATCGGCTCCTGCACCAATGGCCGCATCGAGGACATGCGCGCGGCCGCGAAGATGATCGAGGGTAAGACCATCAACGGCAATGTGTCGGGCATGATCGTGCCGGGCTCCGGTCTGGTGAAGGAGCAGGCGGAAGCCGAAGGTCTCGACAAGATCTTCATCAAGGCCGGCTTCGAATGGCGCGAGCCCGGATGCTCCATGTGCCTGGCCATGAACCCGGACAAGCTGCGCCCGGAAGAGCGTTGCGCTGCGACCTCGAACCGCAACTTCGAAGGCCGTCAGGGTCACAAGGGGCGGACGCATCTGGTGTCGCCGGCGATGGCGGCCGCCGCTGCGATCGCGGGACACTTCGTCGATATTCGCGAGTGGCAGTGATCGTCACCGCATGAACTAACAAAGCGGCCCGTTCACACGGGCCGTTTTCGTGATGCATCGGCACGAAGGCAGCCACAAAAACAACCAACATGCGAACATTTTGCGGCAGCTAGCGCGCGGCTTGTATTCGCTGTTGATTGCTCTATGGTCAGGCCATATTCGATTTGACGGCTCTGACTTCGCCGATAGCTGCACAAGCAGCCCTTCGCCCTAGACTTCGCTGAGATTGGATAGTTCCGCACGGAGGTCGTGTGGAACAACGCACAGCCATGGCCGGCATCGTGTTGATGCATTCAGACCCGGCAGGCTGTTTCTTGGAGAAGTACGATGACGACAGGTACCGTGAAGTGGTTCAACAATGACAAGGGCTTCGGCTTCATTCAGCCGAACGATGGCAGCAAGGATGTGTTCGTGCACATCAGCGCCGTCGAACGCGCTGGTCTGAGCACCCTCAATGAAGGCCAGCAGGTCAATTTCGAACTGAAGACCGACAAGATGCGCGGCAAGGTCAGCGCCGAGAACCTCTCGGTCGCATAAGCCGAAGCCTCAAGCTTTGGCGGCAATCGTTTCACGGATGTACTGAAACGAAGGCCTAGGGAACGTCCCGCTGGAAACGGCGGGGCGCTTTTTTATGCCTGCAGAGCATCTGTCTGCGCGAAATCATTGCCCTTAAAAAGGATGGCGGCGCCGTGCGCCGTTGCGCAGGCATAACTAAGACAATCGCCGAAATTGAGCTTCGCCGGATGGCCGCGACCTCTGCCGTAGCGCTCGAATGCGATCACCGCGCGATGAGCGATGTCTTCGGTGATTGGAACGATATCGATCCGGCCTTCGCGCAGGAGACTTGTCACGATCTCGTCGGCCTGCGCTGGCGATAGACCAAGCAGGCTGGAGAGCCGCATAGTGGCTTCGAGAAGCACATGAGCACCGGTGATCTTTGAGCCAATCGCCGCTTCAAGCTTGAAACTGAAAGTGTCTGCGTCCGGCTCCGACGCCACCATGGCGACGATGGCTGACGTATCGACGAACACTATTCGTGACCCCAGAGTTGGTCGATTTCCTCTTTGGTCACCGGGCGCCCTTTCGTCTTGTCGCCCAGACGATGTGCTTCTGCTGCGATCTCGCGGATCCGTTCCGAAAGCGGTCGGGTCTTCTGCGCCAGGGCAGCCTCCAAAGCACTTACAATGGCTTCGTCCACGCTAACGCCCTCGCGCTTCGCCAATTGGCGCGCGAGTTCGGCGGCTCTGTCATCGCGTATGTGCAGTGTCATTCCATCCTCGCTGGTCGGCCGGTTGATGGACGCGGAGGTAGCATACACCCTATTTTGCAAGGAACAAGGCCAGTGAGGCGTGACGCCAGCCATCCGGCTATGTCATCCTGCTGGCCTCATGCCACGCCCCCCCGCCAATCCCGTTCCCATCTCTACATCCGCCGCCCGCCGCATCTGGCTTCGTGCCCAGCGGCTGGATGAACGTGCGCCGTTTGGCGACGGCGCGGATGCCGTCGCCAAGGCTGTGCAGCATCTCGGCTATGTGCAGATCGACACCATCAATGTGATCGAGCGCAGCCACCATCACATCCTTTTCGCGCGTATCCCGAACTACAAACGCAGCGATCTCAAACAGGCGCAGTCTTCGGACAAGAGCGTGTTCGAATACTGGACCCATGCGCTGGCCTATGTTCCGAGCGCAGACCTGCGCTTCTTCATCCCCGATATGAAGTACTACCGCGCCAACGGTCATGGCTGGTTCGCCGCGGTGACGCCGGCAGACAAGCGCAAGGTGATGCGGTTGGCGAAAGCGGGGCCGCTGTCGATCCGCGATATCGATGACGACGTGCTGCGCGAGAAGGATCACGAATGGGCCAGCCGCAAGCCGTCGAAGCGGGCGCTGCAACTGGCGTTTTTCGAGGGGCATCTCACGGTCTCCGAACGCGCGGGCATGCTGAAGACCTATGATCTGCTGCTGCGACATTTCGGCTGGGACCGTCTGCCGAAAGCGGCGACGGCCAATGAGATCTTCGCCTATCTGCTCGATCGCGCCTTGCGGTCACAAGGCATCGTCAGTCTCGATTCGATCTGCCATCTCGATGCGCCCTCGAAGGCCGGCGTGCTCAAATTGATCGAGGCGCGGATTCGCATGGGCGAATTGCTACCTGTTGCACTGGAAGGCGCCGGCAAGCAGGCGCATTGGGCGACGCCGGAGATCATCGAGGCGACCGAGAATGCGCCGCACGATCTCGTGCATCTGCTGTCGCCGTTCGATCCGCTGATCATCCAGCGCAAGCGCACGCATCTCGTCTTCGGCCACGATCATCGCTTCGAGGCCTATGTGCCGAAGGAAAAGCGCAAGCTCGGCTATTTCGCGCTACCGGTGCTGCTCGACGACAAGATCGTCGCCGCGATCGATCTCAAGACCGATCGGCAGAACCGCAAGCTCTTGATGCAGCAATGGAGCTGGGTCGGCGAGGGCGCGGAGAAGAAGGCGCCGCGCAAGGACTGGAAGCGGCGCATTGAAGAGGAGTTGCACCGCTTCGAGGCGTTTCAATTGGGGGTGTAAGGTGGGCACGCTTCGCTTTGCCCACCTTACGTCTCACCAATACACGTTAAACCGGTGATGATGCCGATAGTGCCAGTGGCGATGATGCCAAGGGCGATAGCGGCAAATCTTTCGCGGGCCGTAATACGTGTAGATCACACGACAGAAACGCCGCGGCGCGTAATAGCGCGGGCCGTAGTAAAGCGGCGCGTAGCCGTAATAGCGCGGCGCGAAATAGCGGTGGCGATGAAAGTGGCGGCGGTGGCCGTAGTAAGCCGGCGCGTAAAAACCGCGACGCACGATAGCTGGTCCGCCATAGCGGATTCCGCCGCCATGAAAGGCAGGCCCACGTCGAAATCCGCCGCCGGCGAAAGCGGGGCGATGGAAGCCGCCGCCGCGAAACGCGGGGGCAGCCGCACGGAATCCGCCTCCACCCCGGAAGCCGCCACCATGGAAGGCATGTCCGCCGCCGCGGAAGCCACCACCGCGAAATCCGCCGCCACCGCGTCCACCATGACCGCGAACCTGCGTAGTCAGCGCATCGCGCGCCTGCTTGGCGGCCGGCGCCATGCCGGGATTGCTCAGCGATAGCGCCTGCGCGGCAGGCGCGAATGACAACATCATCGTTGCCGTCGCGGCGATGCCGAGCACACGCGTCATGACAGTTCGGATGACATAGGCTCGATCAGCTTTCATGGTCATCACCCTCCCAGGGGATGGATCGCGCAGCAGGTCTCGGTGCCGCAGATGATGATCTGCGTGCGGTGGCCGTTCGTGAGTTGTGTGCCCTTGGAAGGAAAGCTAGGAGCCTCGATCTGAACGCGCCATGAATGAATGCGTCAAAATGAAACGGGCGCCGTGAAGGCGCCCGTTGCATGCGTGTCGAAGCGTAATTTTACCAGCGGCCGAACGAGAAACCCACGCTGAGCGGGCCGCCGCCGAAACCGAAGCCCGGTCCGTAGCCATAGGCGCCATAAGGACGATAGCCATAGGGCCGGTAGCCGTAGCCGCTGTAATAGGTCGGGCCATAATAGGACCGGTAGACCGGACGATAGCCGTAGCCATAGCGCGGTCCGTAATACGGCCGATAGCCGTAGTGACGGTGGCCGAAGTGGCGGTGATGGCCCCAGTGACGATGGCCGTGGAAGTGATGGCGATGGCCGAAATGGCGATGATGACGATGACCGTGGCGACGATGCTGCGAGCTGAAATCAGTGACGCGCGCCTTGTCCTGCACGGCTTTTTGCGTGGAGGCCTTGGCCGGCGATGCGGCCAGTGCGGGCGCGGCTGCGAATGCGCCGCCGAGTGAAACAGTTGCAGCCATCAAAGCTGCGCCTACCCATGTCTTCATGATTGTCCTCGTTGAAATCTCTTGTCGTCTATTGTCGCCTTGAACTGCCAACGCGTTCGATCGATCCGATTTCCCGCGACAAGGAGACGCGGTGAAATGCGCGATGTGGAAGCGTTCCACATCGCGCGATCGTGTTAGCGCCAGTGACGATGACCGTGATGGCGGAAGTGCGGGCGGTGCCAGCCGTGATGGCGACGCACGTAATGCGGACGATGCCAGCCATGGTGACGGCGCACGTGATGATGGCGATAGCCGCGGTGATGATGATGACGGCGATACTGCACGTCGGTCTTCAGGCCTTCACCGGCGCCCTGCACCGTTGCGGCAACGCCGGGATTGTTGAGCGACACTGCGTTCGCCTGCTGCGCAGGCGCAGCCACGAACATCAGGCCTGCAATGGCGGCGAGGCCGAAAAGCTTTTTCAAGTTCACTGTTCTCTCCTGGATTCCGCGGGCATCTGAACATGCACGCTGCATGGGTTCATTGCCCATGCACGAACGCTAGGTTTTTGCAGGTGAACGCGAAATGAATGGAGACCGTGCGATATGTCGCATGGTTTTTGGTCGCGGCGGTGGAACGAAAACGTTCGAGCGCTCAACCCATCCTACGGCATCGCGTAATACGTGCGCTTAGCCGCGGCGCCAGTAGCAATTCGTGCGGGGCACGATCACGGTGCCGCTCGGGCGATACTCCTGCACCAGATGCGCCGTGCAGTCGCGCACCGCGTTCGGGCCGGGATTGTAACGCGGATAGACGCCGCGGGTGTCGTCGTCGCGATAGATGCGCACGCGCGGACGGCCGCTGTTGCTCTGCGCCGAGATGTCGGTGGAGTGCTTTGCGGAAGGCGCGGTCTGCGCGATCGCGTCGTCCATCGACAGACTGCCGAGGGCCAGTGTCGCCACTGCCAATGTCGCTGTCATGATCCGCATGTTACGCCCCAAACCGTCGTCGTTTTCCCGCCGCAAACTCTCCGATTGAGGCGGTCGCGTCAACCGCGATGGGTCGCCTTGCCAACAGAACGGGATCGGTTAGACAGGAACCCAACCGGATAAAAATTGATGTGGCATCAGGCAAAAGCTCCCGACCTCGCCGAGATGGAAGCCATGGCGCACGAGATGTTCGCCATGCTGCCGGACCATTTCCGCAAACTGTGCGCGGGCGTGATCATCCGCGTCGATGACTTCCCCACCAATGAGGTGCTGGAGGAGCTGCAGGCGGAGACCGAATTCGACCTGCTGGGCCTGTTTCAGGGCGTCGGCCTGCCATTCCAGTCCCAGGAAATGTCAGGCCAGATGCCCAATATGGTCTGGCTGTATCGCCGCCCGATCCTGGATTACTGGGCCGAGCATGACGAGACCCTCGGTCATATCGTCCGCCACGTCCTGGTCCACGAGATCGGCCACCATTTCGGGCTCTCGGACGATGATATGGAGGCGATCGAGGCGCAGGTGACTGACGAGGCGCTGTCCCCTCCCTAACTCAGTCCCTCATGGTGAGGAGCTTGCCCTTGCGGGCGTCTCGAACCATGAGCTGGCCTGGCTCGGAGCGTGCCGCCATCCTTCGAGGCGCGGCCAAGTGGCCGCTCCTCAGGATGAGGGGAGTGAGTGGGGCTAAGTTGGCCTCAGGCCTGCAGAAATGCCCCTTGGTCCCACCGCCCTCCCGCGCTAAAAAGCACGCTCAATTCCCGAGGACATGCCCATGGACAAGTTCACCACGCTCGAGGGCGTCGCTGCGCCGATGAAGGTCATCAATGTCGACACCGACATGATCATTCCGAAGCAGTACCTGAAGACCATCAAGCGTACCGGCCTTGGCAAAGGGCTCTTTGCGGATGCCCGCTACAATGACGACGGCAGCGAAAACCCGGATTTCGTGCTTAACAAGCCCGCTTATCGCCAGGCCAAGATTCTGGTCGGGGGCGACAATTTCGGCTGCGGCTCGTCGCGCGAGCATGCGCCCTGGGCGCTCTTGGATTTCGGCATCCGCTGCGTGATCTCGACCTCGTTCGGCGATATTTTCTACAACAACTGCTTCAAGAACGGCGTGCTGCCGATCCGCGTCTCGCAGGAGACGCTGGATGCGTTGTTCGAGGATGCCGAGCGCGGCGCCAACGCGACCGTGACGATCGACCTGCCGAACCAGGAGATCCGCGGCCCCGATGGCGGCACCGTGAAATTCGAGATCGACCCGTTCCGCAAGCACTGCCTGATCAACGGTCTCGACGATATCGGCCTCACGATGGAAAAGAAGACAGCCATCGACAGCTATGAAGAGAAGCTGAAGGCCGAACGCGCCTGGGCGTAAGCTAGGCGCTGCCCCAATCTCCTCCCTCATCCTGAGGAGCCCGCACTTGCGGGCGTCTCGAAGGATGGCCGCAGGCTCGAGTGCCTCCATCTCATGGTTCGAGACGGCGCTTGCGCGCCTCCTCACCATGAGGGGCGGAGGTTTGTTCTTATTTCGTTCTTGACAAAATTCCCATCTCCATTCATATCCCTCCCGTCCTGTTCGCGAGGGGCGCTCTCATGAGGCGTCTTTGGGCGGAGCAGGATGCGGCGCCTGCGGGCCGGGGGAGGACGTATCCCCCAGCACTCGGGTGGTCGAGGGTCACCGTCCGGGCCCAATACGGGGCTCTGCCGCTAGCGCGGCTGGACGTGGTGCGGGCGAAGACGGAGAAATCCGTCGGATGAACATCCTGCGGGATGTTGCCCAGTACCCGGAAGAACGGTCCTTCGACTGAAACAACGTCGCGGTGGCACGCCGTGAGGCGTTGCGCGGTCCGGGCTCGCTGGCGATCCAGCGTTGAACGGACAGCGTCAAGTGCTACCAATCGCGCCTTACGGCGTGCTGCCTCCCCTCATGTGTGGAGGGGAGAGCTGCTCACACCTCGGACGCGCAAGCGCCGCGAGAATGCGAAAGCGTGGCTGTTTGAGATGTTGAAGTGAATCGCACGGACAGACCTGCTCCCTCCCTCAAGCCGCGTAGCGGCGCAGTGGGGAGGGCCGGGGTGGGGTGCTTCCCCAAACTCCGACGTCACGTGGGAGAGACCCCACCCGTCTTGAAGCTCGCTGAACGCTCGCTTCAATCCACCCTCCCCAGTCGCTTTGCTCCGGGGAGGGAAAAGAAATGTCTCACCCCATCGCCGCGATCGCATCCGCAATCGCAATGGTCCGCTTGGCCATCTCCGCATGCAGGCGCTCGACCATTTTGCCATCCATCTGGATCGCGCCGCGGCTCGCATTTTCCGGCTGCTCGAAGGCCGCGATGATGCGGCGGGCCTGCGCGACTTCCTCTGCCGGCGGCGTGAACACCTTGTTGCTGGCTTCGATCTGCGCGGGATGGATCAGCGTCTTGCCGTCGAAGCCGATATCGCGGCCCTGTTCGGCCTCGGCGATAAAACCGTCATTGTCGTTGAAATTGCTGTAGGGCCCATCAAGGATATCGAGGCCATACATGCGCGCGGCGAGCACGCATTGCGTGATCATGCCGAGCATGGAGACGCGGCCCGGCATCATGCGGATGCGTGTTTCGCGGGCGATGTCGTTCGGGCCCCAGACGAAACCGGCCAGCCGGATTTCGACGTCCTTTGCACAGGCGGCGATCTCCTCCACATGCAGGATCGCACGCGAGGTCTCGATCATTGCCCAGACCTTGATCGAAGCGTCGGCATTGAGGTCGCTGAGCCGATCAGCGACGGCATTGAGATCCTCGACGCTGGAGACCTTTGGCACAAGGATGCCATCGGGCTTGGCTTTCGCCGCCATGGCGACGTCATCGATCCACCACGGCGAATCCAGTGCATTGATGCGGACCAGCATCTCGCGCTTGCCAAAACCGCCTTTGCCGAGCGCCTCGGCGATGGCGTCGCGCGCGGTGCCCTTGGAATCCGGCGCCACGGCATCTTCGAGATCGAGAATGATACCGTCGGCGGCAACCGTGCGGGCCTTTTCCAGCGCACGCGGATTGGAGCCGGGCATGAACAGATGGCTGCGGCGCGGACGGGTCATGGCGTCATTTCCTCGAGATAGGTGTCTGCTTATGGTTCCATTTGGCACTAGCATCTTGATCTGTTGCCCGGAAGGCTTGTTCGCGCTGGCGAGCTATGGTTATCGAGGTGAACCCAAGAGGCAGTCATCATGACCACGACATTTCCGCAGCAACTCATCACCGGCTACCAGACCTTTTCATCGGAACGCCTGCCGACTGAACAGGCGCGTTTCCGCGAACTGTCGGAAAAGGGCCAGTTCCCGGAAGTGATGGTGATCGGCTGCTGCGACTCGCGCGTGTCGCCGGAGGTCATCTTCGATGCGTCACCGGGCGAATTGTTCGTGGTGCGCAACATCGCCAATCTGGTGCCGCCCTATCAGCCCGACGGCAACGCGCATGGCGTTTCCGCTGCGCTGGAATATGCGGTGCAGGTCTTGAAGGTGAAGCACATCGTCATTCTCGGCCATGCGCAATGCGGTGGCATCCGCGCCTTCGTCGACAAGGCCGCGCCGTTGTCGCCGGGCGATTTCATCGGCCGCTGGATGTCGATGTTCACCAAGCCGGGCGAGACCGTCGAGATCCGCGATCACGAGACGATGCAGGATTTCGTCACGCGCATCGAAAAGGCCGCGGTGTTCCGCAGCCTCGAGAACTTGATGAGCTTCCCCTTCGTGAAGAAGCGCGTCGATGCCGGCGATCTCTTGCTGCACGGCGCCTATTTCGGCGTCGCCATCGGGTCGCTGTCGGTGCTGGACAAGGTGGAGAAGGTGTTCAAGCCGGTCGGGCAGGCGAAGTCGGCGGATTGATCGCCGAGGCCGTAGGATGGGTAGAGCGCAGCGAAACCCATCACAACAAACACCGAGCCTGCGGTGATGGGTTTCGCTTCGGCGCTATGCGCCTGCGCTCTACCCATCCTACGGCTACTCAGTCCCTCATCCTGAGGAGCGCGTTCTTACACGCGTCTCCCAGCGAATGGCGAAGCCATTCGCAAGGGATGGCGGCAATCTCCGAGCCAGGCCATCTCATGGTTCGAGACGCGCGAAGACGCGCTCCTCACCATGAGGGACTGAGCAACATCAATGCTTCTTATTATCCGCCTTGCCGTCGTGATCGTCCGTATTCCAGCGATCGGACAGCGCCAGCAGCAGCGCTGATACCACGAACAGCAGATGGATTCCCGCGAGCCAGCCGAGCTTCTGCGGCTCGAACACGCCATCCATGTTCATGAACGCCTTCAGCACCTGGATCGCGGAAATCGCGACGATCGATGCCAGCAGCTTCTGCTTCAGCCCGGCGAAGTCGACCTTGGTCATCCATTCCGGCCAGTCCGGATGGTTGCGCGGATCGATGCGCGAGACAAAGTTCTCGTAGCCGGAAAACACAACGATGAGGATGAGATTGCCGGTGAGCGACAGGTCGATCAGGCTGAGCACGCCGAGGATCGTGTCGGTCTCTTTGGCGGTCGGGGTGTGGATGACGAATTCGACGAGCGTGACGCCGAATTTGTAGAGCAATGCGACCAGCGCGATGACGAGGCCGAGATAGAACGGCGCCATCAGCCAGCGGCTGTTGAACAGCACATGCTCGATGACAAGCTCGACACCCTTCAGGATCGGGTGCGGGCGACGCGGAGCCGGGTCATTCTCTTTTTGATCCGGCTCCGACATCTTGTTCTTACGCCGCTTTCTTCTTCGCGGTGATCAGCTTGCGGTTGATCAGGACTTCCGCGATCTGCACGGCGTTGAGTGCCGCACCCTTGCGCAGGTTGTCCGAGACGCACCAGAAGGCGAGACCGTTCTCCACCGTCGCATCCTCGCGGATACGGCTGATATAGGTCGCGTCTTCGCCGGCTGCTTCGTATGGCGTGACGTAGCCGCCGGGTTCGCGCTTGTCGATCACGAGGCAACCCGGCGCATTGCGCAGGATGTCGCGGGCCTCATCCGCCGAGATCGGATTCTCGAACTCGACATTGACCGCTTCCGAGTGGCTGACAAACACCGGAATGCGCACGGCCGTCGCGGAGAGTTTGATCTTGGGATCAAGAATCTTCTTGGTCTCCGCCATCATCTTCCACTCTTCCTTCGTGTAGCCATCCTCCATGAAGACATCGATATGGGGGATCGCATTGAAGGCGATGCGCTTCGGGAACTTGGTGTTGACGATCTCGCTATTGGTGTAGACGGCCTTGGTCTGCGAGAACAACTCGTCCATCGCATCCTTGCCGGCGCCCGACACCGACTGATAGGTCGCAACAACCACGCGCTTGATGGTCGCCTTGTCATGCAGCGGCTTCAGCGCCACGACGAGCTGCGCCGTGGAGCAGTTCGGATTGGCGATGATCATCTTCTTCTTGAAGCCATCGACCGCAGCCGCGTTCACTTCCGGCACGACCAGCGGCACGTCGGGATCCATGCGCCAGGTCGACGAATTGTCGATGACCACGGCACCGGCTGCGCCGATCTTCGGCGACCATTCCTTGGACACGGCTCCGCCGGCCGACATCAGGCAGATATCGACGTCGCTGAAGTCGTAGGTCTCAAGGTCTTTGCATTTCAGGGTTTTGTCGCCGAAGGAAACCTCAACGCCCATGCTGCGGCGGGACGCAAGCGCCACGACCTCGTCAGCAGGGAATTTACGTTCGTCCAGAATGCTGAGCATTTCACGCCCGACATTGCCGGTCGCTCCGACCAGCGCGACTTTGTAACCCATCGTTCACTCTCCGAAGAAAAATGCCTTCGATCCGCCTCTCGCGGAAACCGAAGCGCTGGCGCTTCTATGCGAGAAATGCCGCAAACACAACGTTGTAACCGGCCTCCGTGCTTTGATGCGTTCAAACCCTGCGCCCCACAACCGCGAGCGGGAATTCGATTTCCGTCCGGCGGTGTACAGCTTCGCCGACGAATGCACGGCGGTGGCAGGGCGCATGCTTGCCTATATGGGCTGTCTGGCCCTGCTTGCCATGGCAGGCGTGATGGCGGTCCAGCATCTGGAACTCGATTGGGAGCCGGCAGCGAGCGTGAAGCCCGACTGGACGGTGGCTGATCGCTCCTATCCGGCCTTCGCCGTCCGGCAGGCGGATGTGGCTGGAATTACAGCGGCTTACGAAATTCAGCGGCATCCCGCGGGTGGTCGCAGGGACATCATGCGCTGGATGCCGGCTGAGGGTCGTCCGGTGGCTGAGCTCGAACTCTACCGGCTCGGTGGTGAGGCTCTTGAGGATACGGCGGTCTCCGACGTCGCTTTGAAGATGGACCCAAGCGGACCGCGCGAAACGGTGGGCGAGGGCATCATCGACAGCAAATTCGGCCCTGTCGCGCTGTTCGGCTTCGCGGATCGCCGTCAGGACGCCAAGCGCTGCCTCGGATTCACCCGCAATCTCGATGCGGCAAATCTGCGCATTTCCGGCTTCTCGTGTCAGAGCGACGGCTTGCCGGCGCGTCGTGCGGCGGTGGCCTGCATGCTCGATCGTCTCGTTCTTTTGACCGCCGGCGGCGAGCCGAAGCTTGCAGAACTGTTCGCCCATGCCGAATTGAAGCGGACGGGCTGCGTCAGCGGTCCGGCACTGTCAGCGGCCGGTTCGGATTGGGTCACTGGCGCGCAGAATCCGCTGCTGCGGGGCAGCCTGTGACAGGACCGCGACCAAGACCTTGGAATGCATGCAACATTCGGCCACACCGCGCATTATTCTCCAAAAGTGTGGCCGGTTTGACCTTGTAGGGCTGCCACCCGGCCAGCTAAATTGCCGGGAACTCGGAAATTGCGATTCTTGACGAAGAATCAGAGTGCCAAGAGGACTAGATGACCTTGAAATTTTCTGCCGCCAAACTGACCGGCGCTCTGCTCGCGGCGGCTGCCGTCATCACCATCGGATTCGCGACCCCGGCCGATGCACAGACCCAGACCAAGAAGCGCAAGCAGGTGACCGTCGATAGCGGCCGTTACAATTACGGCTCGCGTGGCCCGAACGTGTCCTATCAGCAGGGTCCGCGCACCCGCGTCTACATCTCGCGCCGTTCGTGGCTCGATGCCGGCACCGAAGTGCTGCCGGGCGACCGCAAGTTCACCGATTACGCCTATCCGCCCGGCCAGTCGTTCAGCCGCGAAAACCTGAACCGTCCGATCGATCGCCAGCCGCTGTATAGCGATTGGGATCTGGGCGGCTACCCGAACCGCATTCCGCTGCCGCCGTATTCCTACTACTGAGGACGGCGCGTAGTCAGATACGAAAATGCCCGGCGTGAGCCGGGCATTTTTTGTTTTGGGTGCCAATCAAACACTCTGCCCTCATCCTGAGGAGCGGTCGCCTTCGACCGCGTCTCGAAGGATGGCCGAGTGCTCCATTCATGGTTCGAGACGCGCGCTTTGCGCGCTCCTCACCATGAGGGCGGAGCATTGGACAGGCTCACTTACACAGCGCCTGCAGCTCCGCGAGCACCGCTTCACCCATCTGTGCCGTCGAGATGATCGTCGCACTTTCCGACTTCAGATCCGCCGTGCGCAGCCCCTTCGCCAGCACCGCCGCAATCGCCTGATCGACCTTGTCGGCGAGATCGCCGAGATCGAGCGAATAGCGCAGCGCCATGCCGAACGAGGCGATCATCGCCAGCGGATTGGCCTTGCCCTGGCCGGCAATGTCCGGTGCCGAACCATGCACGGGCTCATACATCGCCTTGCGCTTGCCGGTCTTGCTGTCCACTTCGCCGAGCGAGGCCGAGGGCAGCATGCCGAGCGAGCCGGTGAGCATGGCTGCGATATCCGACAGCATGTCGCCGAACAGGTTGTCGGTGACGATGACGTCGAACTGCTTTGGCCACTTCACAAGGTTCATGCCGCCGGAATCGGCGAGCTGGTGATCCAGCGTCACGTCCTTGTATTCGCGGCCATGCACCTGGGTCACGACCTCGTTCCACAACACGCCCGACTTCATGACATTGCGCTTCTCCATCGACGTCACCTTGTTCTGGCGCTTGCGGGCCAGATCAAAGGCGACACGGGCGATGCGCTCGATCTCATAGGTGTCGTAGACCTGCGTATCGATGGCGCGCTTCTGGCCGTTGCCGAGATCGGTGATGGTCTTCGGCTCGCCAAAATAGACGCCGCCGGTGAGCTCGCGCACGATCATGATGTCGAGGCCTTCGACCACTTCGCGCTTCAGGCTCGATGAATCGGCCAGCGCGGGATAGCAGACCGCCGGGCGCAGATTGGCGAACAGGCCGAGATCTTTTCGCAGGCGCAGCAGGCCCGCTTCCGGGCGGTTCTCGTAAGCCACGCCATCCCATTTCGGGCCGCCAATGGCGCCGAAGATGATGGCGTCGGCCGCATCGGCCTTGGCCATGGTGGCGTCGGTGATCGGCACGCCGTCCGCATCGATGGAAGCGCCGCCGACAAGGCCGGTTTCAGTCTCGAACTTGGCGATGCCCGAAGCATCGATCCAGTCGATCAGGCGCGTCACTTCCGCCATCACTTCGGGGCCGATGCCGTCGCCCGGGAGAACCAGCAGTTTATGCGCGGCCATGGTCGTTTCCTTCTCTGAACGCCGAATTTCGGGCGAGTGCTAAGCCGTCATTGCCGCATTGGCAAGACAGCCTTGCTAAAGGCGCGATTGCAGCCAACGCAGAACCTGCGAAAGTGACGCAGCAGGAGTTGCCAGTGACGTCACAAGAGCCTTCGTTTTCGCGCCGCAATCCAGCCCTGCTGATCCTCTTGCTGTCGCTGGCGCCGGCCATCGGGCTCGGCATCGGGCGCTTCGTCTATTCGCTGGTGCTGCCGGATATGCGCGACAGCCTGCAATGGTCCTATTCGGCCGCGGGCTTCATGAATACCGTCAATGCCGCCGGCTATCTGCTCGGCGCATTGATGGCGGCCAGTCTCGGCAAACGCTATGGCCTGTTTGCGGTCCTCCAGATCGGCACGGTGGCCTGCATCGCATCGCTGTTGCTGTGCGGCGTCACGTCGGATTTCACGCTGCTCAGCATCGCGCGCTTCGTCACCGGATTTGGTGCGGCGATTTCTTTCGTGGCGGGCGGCGCGCTCGCGGCGACCATCGGCCTCGCGTATCCGGAGCGATCATCCTATCTGCTCAGCCTGTTCTATGCCGGGCCGGGCATCGGCATTCTGGTCTCCGGCCTGATCGCGCCGTTCGTGCTGCAGGGATTTGGCGCTGGCTCGTGGTGGATCGTCTGGCTGGTGATCGGCATCGTCTCGGTGGTGATGGGCTTGCCGTTGCTGCGCAAGCTGGTGGATGCAGCGGAGGGGACATCGACTGAAACTGCACCCGCGGTCGCGATCCGGCCGATGTGGATTTTCCTGGTCGCCTATTTCATGTTCGGCGCGGGCTACATCGCCTACATGACCTTCATGATCGCCTATGTCCGCGACGGTGGCGGCAGTGCTGTCGCACAAAGCGCGTTCTGGTGCGTGATCGGGGCGAGCTCATTCGCCTCGCCCTGGCTGTGGCGCGGCGTGCTGGCGCGCGGCCAGAGCGGCGGCGCGATGGCGATCATTCTCGGCACCAATGCGGTGGGCGCGGCGATGCCGCTGCTCGGTCATTCACCGCTGGTGCTCGGCGTTTCGGCCGCCGTATTCGGTGTGTCGTTTTTTGCGGTGGTCGCAGCAACGACAGCTTTCGTGCGCTTCAACTATCCACGAGAGGTCTGGCCGAAGGCCATCGCGGTGGTGACCATCGTGTTCGGCATCGGCCAGACGATGGGGCCGATCGCGGTGGGGGCAATCTCGGATGCGACGGGGAGCTTGACGTCGGCACTGGTGGTGTCGGCCGCGACGCTGGGTCTTGGCGCGGTGTTGTCGGCGTTTCAGAAGCAGTTGGGCTGAGCGCCGTGAAGCTCAATCCTCATCCTGAGGAGCCGCGCAGCGGCATCTCGAAGGATGGCAGCAAAACTCCGAGCCCGGCCAGCTCATGGTTCGAGACGGCGCCGAAGAGGCGCCTCCTCACCATGAGGGATGGAGTCTAACTCCCGCTGAAATCATTATATCCCTGATCTTCCCAATACCCGCCTTTGTAATCATTCGTCACTTCCAGCGACGTCACATATTTCGGGTTCTTGAATCCGAGTTTTGTCGGCACGCGCACCTTCATGGGAAAACCGAGCGATTGCGGCAGGATCTGATTGTCGAACTTGAACGTCATCTGCGTCTGCGCATGCAGAGCTGTCGGCATGTCGAGCGAGGTGTAGTAATCCTCGGCGCAGCGGAAATGCACCCACTTTGCGTTCGTGTCGGCGCCGACCAATTTCAGGAAATCACGGAGCGGCGTGCCCTGCCATGAGCCGATGGCGCTCCAACCCTCGACGCAGATATGGCGCGTGATCTGCGAGACCTCGGGCAGCTTGTAAAGCTCCTCCAGCGTCCATGACTTCTTGTTGTCGACGAGACCTGCGACTTCGAGCTTCCATTCCTTGCCGTCGATGGCAGGCGCTTCGTCTTCCGAATAGAAACCGTTGAACGGGAAGGGGCGGCGCACGTCTTTCTCTGAATAAGTCGGCGCCAGCAAATTCGGATTGAAGATCTTTGCCTGCACCATGTCGTTGAATTTCGAGATGTGCGTGAGCAGGTTGTCGGCGGAGAGACTGTCCGAGACATTGCAACCGGTCAGCAGCGTCAGCGCGCCAAAACTGGCGCCACCGGCGATGAAGCGGCGGCGCGCGAGGTCCGGCATCAGTTTGGTGGCGTCTTTCACCAGCAGCTGCTTGTCGACGCCGGGGATGATGAGCGAGCGCATCTTCTTGAACATGATTCTGCTCCTCAGCGTCCGATGATCATCGCACGCAGGCTCTTCGGTACGAGCAATGCGAGCGCGACGTGAATGACGAGGAAGCCGACGATGGACGCCATCATCACGAAATGAACATAGCGCGCGGCATCGTAGCCGCCGAACACGGCGGTGAGATATTGAAACTGGACCGGCTTCCAGATCGCGAGACCTGATAGCACGATGAGCACGCCGACAATCAGGATGCCGACATAAAGCAGCTTCTGCACCTGGTTGTAGGTGGAGAGATCGGCGTGCGAGAGCTTGCCTGTGAGCGCAGCCTTGGTGTCGCCGACCACGCCGGATGCCGAGATCGGCAGCAGCTTCTTGCGGAAGCGCCCGGTTACGATCCCGAGCGTGACATAGAGCAGGCCGTTGATCACCAAGAGCCACATGCCGGCGAGATGCCACATGATGCCGCCGCCGAGCCAGCCGCCAAGTGTGATGCTGCGCGGAAAGATGAAATCGAACAGCGGCGAGGCATTGTAGATCTGCCAGCCCGACATGATCATGATCACCATGGCCACGGCGTTGATCCAGTGCAGCACGCGCACCCAGCCGGGTTGAATGGTCTTGCTCTTGACGGGCGCATTGTCTGCGTCGCCGATCGAAATGCTGGACATGGCATAATCCGTGGTCTGAGCCCTTCTCTGCCTTACGGGCGGAAGGGATGATCGTTACGCTTCTCGCATAAACCACTGCGGTGGTGCATTCATCCGCGCGATCACGAAAAAGCGAGCCGGGTTGCCCCGGCTCGCTCTCGCCACGCGCATCCCGAATGGGGCGCAGGATGCGGCGTTTTGCCGTTCGGCCGCTATCAAGCCGCCATTAAGCCTTGGGCATCACGACCGTGTCGATGACGTGAATGACGCCGTTCGACTGGTTCACGTCGGGGATCGTGATGGTGGACGAGCCGCCCTTGGCATCGGTGAGCATCACCTTGCCGCCGGATTTCTTCACGGTCAGCTGTTCGCCTTCCACGGTGGTCAGCTTCTGGCCGTCCTTGAGATCGGCGGCATTCAGCTTGCCCGGCACCACGTGATAGGTGAGAATCTTGGTGAGGGTCGCCTTGTTCTCCGGTTTCACCAGGGTCTCGACGGTGCCCTTCGGCAGCTTGCCGAAAGCGGCATTGGTCGGCGCGAACACGGTGAACGGGCCGGGGCCCGCGAGCGTATCGACAAGGCCGGCGGCCTTCACGGCGGCGACCAGCGTGGTGTGATCCTTGGAGTTGACGGCGTTCTCGACGATGTTCTTCGACGGATACATCGGCGCGCCACCGACCATCACGGTCTTCTCGCCCGACATTTCCGACTTCATCATCTTGTCCTTGGCATAGGCCGGGACAACAGCGGTGGAGGTGAGAGCCAAAGCGCCGAGGGCGGCGGCAGACAGAAGGGCAATACGCTTGGACATGGATCGTCTCCCGAGGGTTCTTGAGCGGCCAGTGCGCCGCACCGGCACGATGAATAGGGTTATCGATCACGGTCCGCGTGGAGGCTTGAGGCCGTGTCGATGGCCGAGCTACGCGGGCTGTTTGGGCCAGTTTCAGCCTATATTTTTCGCGCGCGATGAAACTTTCGGTTCGGCGCTGCGTTCGCGCGCGCGTTGCCTTGGGATGCCGGTTCTTGCTAAGGACACCTGACAATTTGACGCAATCGCGCAGGCGCTATCGGTGCGATTGTCTGGCTCCTCCAATCGATGTGTGCATGCCATGAACCTGTTCTCCCGCCTGTTCGACAAGCTCGAAGATGTCAGCCGCCTGGCCATCGAAACGCCGGAAGGCAAGCACATCAGCTATGGTGACCTGGTTGGCCTCGCGGGGCAGATGGCGAATGTGCTGGTCGCGCGCGGCGTCAAGCCGGGCGATCGCGTCGCCGCGCAGACCGAGAAGTCGGTGCCGGGTCTCGTGCTGTATCTTGCGACGGTGCGCGCCGGTGCGGTCTATCTGCCGCTCAACACCGCCTATACGCTGAACGAGCTCGACTACTTCATCACCGATGCCGAGCCGTCACTGATCGTATGTGATCCGTCGAAGAAGGACGGCATCGAGGCGATCGCGGCCAAGGTGAGCGCGAAGGTCGAAACGCTTGGCGCGGATGGGCAGGGCTCGCTGACCGATGCGGCCGGGAAAGAGAAAACAGACTTCGCCACCGTCGCGCGCGGCAATGATGATCTTGCTGCAATCCTTTATACGTCGGGCACGACCGGCCGTTCAAAAGGCGCGATGCTGAGCCACGACAATCTCGCATCGAACTCGCTGTCGCTGGTCGACTACTGGCGCTTCAGCAAGGACGACGTGCTGATCCATGCGCTGCCGATCTATCACACCCATGGCCTGTTCGTGGCGAGCAATGTCACTTTGTTCTCGCGCGCGGCGATGATCTTCCTGCCGAAGCTCGACCCCGAGCGCATCATCCAGCTGATGGCGCGCGCGACGGTGCTGATGGGCGTGCCGACCTTCTACACGCGCCTGCTGGCGTCGCCGAACCTGTCGAAGGACACTTGCAGCCATATGCGGCTGTTCATTTCCGGCTCGGCGCCGCTGCTGGCCGATACCCATCGCGAGTGGTTCGCGCGCACCGGCCATGCGGTGCTCGAGCGCTACGGCATGACCGAAACCAACATGAACACCTCGAATCCGTATGACGGCGAGCGCGTGCCCGGCGCAGTCGGTTTCCCGCTGCCCGGCGTGTCCGTCCGCGTGACCGATCCGGAGACCGGAAAAGAATTCGAGAAGGACACCATCGGCATGATCGAGGTGAAGGGCCCGAATGTGTTCCAGGGCTATTGGCGGATGCCGGAGAAGACGAAGTCGGAATTCCGCGACGACGGCTTCTTCATTACCGGTGACCTCGGCAAGATCGACGCCAAGGGCTATGTCCACATCCTCGGCCGCGGCAAGGATCTGGTGATCTCCGGCGGCTTCAATGTCTATCCGAAGGAGATCGAGAGCGAGATCGACGCGATGCCGGGCGTGGTGGAAAGCGCCGTGATCGGCGTGCCGCATGCGGATTTCGGCGAAGGTGTCACGGCGGTGGTGGTGTCCGACAAGAAGACGGCGATCGATGAAGCATCGGTGATCAAGGCGCTCGATGGCCAGATCGCAAAATTCAAGATGCCGAAGCGCGTGATCTTCGTGGACGACCTGCCGCGCAACACGATGGGCAAGGTGCAGAAGAACGTGCTGCGCGAGACGTATAAGGATATTTATAAGAAGTAAGCCCCGCCTGTCGTCCCGGCGAACGCCGGGACCCATAACCTCCGAGCGCGTAGTTGAGACTGAGCAGTCACAATCAGCCAGTTCTCACAGGATCGACAGCGTGTATGGATCCCGGCGTTCGCCGGGATGACATTGAGTTTTAATGCGCCGTCGCCAGCGCACAGGCCGAATTCGGGTCAGTTTCGATCTGGATCGTGCTGTGCGCGATGCCGAAGTCACGCTGCAGCCTCGCGCAGATATCCATCAGATAGGCATCGCCGGGCGCGCTTGACGGGATGACGAGATGGCAGGTCAGCGCCACCTCTGTGGTGCTCATCGGCCAGATATGCAGGTCGTGGACGTCAGCGACGCCCGGACACGTTTCGAGAAAAGCGCGCACGGCAGCCGGATCGATGCCACGCGGCACAGCAGCCAGCGACATCGCGGTGGAGTCGTGCAGCAGGCTCCAGGTGCCCCAGACAATCAGCACGCAGATCACGAGGCTGGTGACCGCATCGATCCACAGCCAGCCGGTGAACATGATCACGATGGCAGCGATCACCACACCGACGGATACGGCGGCATCCGCAACCATGTGCAGATAGGCGCCGCGGATATTGAGATCGCTGTTGCGGCCGGACGCGAACAGCCAGGCGGTGACGCCGTTGATGGCGATGCCGATGGTGGCGACCACGATGACGGTGAGCTCGGTGACGGGCTCGGGATTGAACAGCCGATGCACCGCTTCCCAGGCAATGGCGCCGACGGCGACCAGCAGGAACACGGCGTTGAACAGTGCGGCGAGGATCGACGAGCCCTTGAGGCCGTATGTGAAGCGCGGCGTGGCGGCACGCTTCGACAGTACGGCCGCGGTCCATGCGGCGATCAGGCCGAGGACATCGGAGAGATTGTGCCCGGCATCCGCAACCAGCGCCATCGAGCCTGATGCGTAGCCATAGATGGCCTCGACAATGACAAAGACGGTGTTGAGCGTGATGCCGATGGCAAACGCCTTGCCGAAATTCGCGGGCGCATGAACGTGACCGCCAGGGCCGTGTGAGTGACCGGCATGGTCGTCGTGATCATGCGCGTGATCGTGGTGATGTGCGTGAGCCATGACCTATCCATAGCGAGACGGCGAATGGATACTATTACGGATAGTATTACGCGGTGTCGTAGGGCGGATGAGCGAAGCGTAATCCGTCGCGGAGTTTCCGCTATGAGCTCGGCCGGCGGATGACGGCTTCGCCTCATCCGCCCTACGCATCACAGCAGCGCCACAACAAACCTGCTCCCCACGATGAACAAATAAGCCCCGAATGCGATCTCCAGCGTGCGCTTCGACATCGCATGCGCCGCCTTCACGCCAAGCGGCGCGACCAGCAGGCTGGTCGGCATCACCAGCAGCGCGCCGATCAGCGAGACGTAGCCCAGCGCAAACGGCAGTTGCAGCGGCGCGACATCGGGATAGGTCGCAGCAGCCGGCCAGCCCGCATAGATGTAGCCGAGCGCGCCGGGGATCGAGATCAGCACCGCCAGCGCCGACGAGGTCGCCACCGCCTGATGGATCGGGCGGCCGTAAAAGGTCATCAGCAGGTTCGAGAACAGGCCGCCGCCGATGCCCATCAGGGTCGAAAGCAGGCCGACAAAGAAGCCGTAGGTCTTCATCAACGGCCCGTCGGGCAGATCATGACCGAGTTTCCACCCCTCACGGGCGAATAGCAGCCGTGCAGCGGCGGACCAGGCGACCAGCACAAAGACGATTTTGAACAGCCGTTCCGGGGCAAAGCGGGCCGTCACGCTGCCCACGGCAACCCCGATCAGGATCGGCAGCCACCACTTGCGCAGGATTTCCATGTCAACTGCACCGCGTGCCAAGTGGGCGCGGAAGGATCGGATCGAGGTGGGGATGATAATGGCCAGCGAGGTGCCGATGCAGAGCGGCATCCGCACCTCCAGCGGCACGCCGGCAATGCGAAAACACTCGTAAAAAACAGGCACAAGGATGGCGCCCCCGCCGATCCCGAACACCCCCGCGAGGAAACCGCTCAGTCCACCAACCGCCACCAGAAGGACTGCCAGCTCGACAACCTCGGTGATATTCAGCCCCGCCATGTCCCGCCCCGATTATGATTTGCTATCGCGCCATAAAGATTGCCTGAATCGCGCTTCATCAGCTGTGCGCCCGTGGTATGCCAGACGTCAATCCCGCCGTGCGCAAAGCTGAATTCAAATTCTGAATGCGAATTCCGTTTATGTCATTTCGCGATTGCACTCGTCGTACCGACTTCGTAAATAGAATTGCTCTACGCGATCCCATATCGAGCAGAGATTGCCCATTAACCTGTCAAAGTTGTTGAATGGCCACCAGGATCGAACGCCCCCTTTCGCCACATCTGCAAATCTATCGCGTAACGTTGACGATGGCGCTGTCCATCATCCACCGCGCGACCGGAATTGCCTTGTATTTCGGCACCCTGTTGCTTGTCTGGTGGCTGATCGCTGCCGCGTCAGGCCCGGCGGCCTATGCGCATGTGCAGGCCTTTGCCGGCAGCATCATCGGCCGCCTGATCGCCTTTGGCTATACTTGGGCCCTGGTGCATCACGCCATGAGCGGCATCCGCTATCTGGTCTGGGACCTCGGCTACGGTTTCAAGCCGACCGAGCGTGAATGGCTGACCCGCGCCGCGCTGATCGCCGGCATCGTGATCACCATCCTGCTCTGGGTCGTGGCTTACATGAGCGGAGGCGCACGATGAGCAATTCGCAAAAGTCCATGCGCACGCCGCTCGGTCGCGTCCGCAATCACGGTTCGGGCCATTCCGGCACCTCAGATCATTGGCGTCAGCGCACCTCGGCGGTGGCCATGCTGCTGCTGCTGGTCCCCATCATCTTCATCGTGATGTCGCTGCTTGGCCGCAATCAGGCTGGTGCCGCACAGATCCTCGGTTCGCCGCTGGTTGCCATTACGCTGCTGCTCTTCATCGTCGCCAGCGTGGTGCATATGAAGATCGGCATGCAGATCGTGATCGAAGACTATGTGCATGACGAGAAGCTGAAGCTGGTTTGCGCGATCGCCAACAACTTCTTCGCCGCCGTCGTGTCGCTGGCCGCGGCCTACGCCATTTTCAAACTTTCATCTGGAGTGTAGCGCATGGCCGCGAACGGCAATGGCGCGAACGGCGTTGGTGGCCCCGCCACCAACGGCTACGCCTATCCCATCGAAGATCACACCTATGACGTCGTCGTCGTGGGCGCCGGCGGCGCCGGCCTGCGCGCGACCGTCGGCTGCGGCGAAGCGGGCCTCCGCACCGCCTGCATCACCAAGGTGTTCCCGACCCGCTCGCACACCGTTGCGGCGCAGGGCGGCATCTCGGCCTCGCTCGGCAACATGCACGAGGATAACTGGCGCTGGCACATGTACGACACCGTGAAGGGGTCGGACTGGCTGGGCGATCAGGACTCCATCGAATACATGGTGCGCAACGCGCCCGACGCTGTTTACGAGCTCGAACACTGGGGCGTGCCGTTCTCGCGCACCGAAGACGGCAAGATCTATCAGCGCCCGTTCGGCGGCATGACCATGGATTACGGCAAGGGCCAGGCGCAGCGCACCTGCGCGGCTGCCGACCGTACCGGTCACGCCATGCTGCACACGATGTATGGCCAGGCGCTGCGTCACGCCGCCGAGTTCTTCATCGAATATTTCGCCATCGACCTGATCATGGATGACCAGGGCGTCTGCCGCGGCGTCATCGCGCTGAAGATGGACGACGGCACCCTGCATCGCTTCAAGGCGCAGACCGTCATTCTCGCCACCGGCGGTTATGGCCGTGCTTACGCGTCCTGCACCTCGGCCCATACCTGCACCGGCGACGGTGGCGGCATGGCGCTGCGCGCGGGTCTCCCGCTGCAGGACATGGAGTTCGTCCAGTTCCATCCGACCGGCATCTATGGTTCGGGCTGTCTGGTGACCGAAGGCGCCCGCGGTGAGGGCGGCTATCTCGTCAATTCCGAAGGCGAGCGCTTCATGGAGCGTTACGCGCCGTCGGCGAAGGACCTCGCCTCGCGCGACGTCGTTTCGCGCGCGATGACCATCGAAATCCGCGAAGGCCGCGGCGTTGGCAAGAAGAAGGATCACATCTTCCTGCATCTGGATCACCTCGATCCGGCGATCCTGCATGAACGCCTGCCGGGCATTTCGGAATCCGCGCGCATCTTCGCCGGTGTCGATGTGACCCGCGAACCGATCCCGATGATCCCGACCGTGCATTACAACATGGGCGGCATTCCCACGAACTATCACGGCGAAGTCGTCACCAAGAAGGACGGCGACGACAATGCAGTGGTGCCGGGCCTGATGGCCGTCGGCGAAGCCGCCTGCGTGTCGGTGCATGGTGCCAACCGTCTCGGCTCCAACTCGCTGATCGATCTCGTCGTGTTTGGCCGCGCCGCTGCGCTGCGCCTCGCCGACAAGCTGACTGCAAACGCCAAGCAGCCGGATCTTCCGTCGAACTCGGCGGACATGGCGCTCGGCCGTCTCGATCACTTCCGCAACGCCAAGGGCGGCACGCCCACGGCAAAGATGCGCGAGAGCATGCAGCAGGTCATGCAGACCAACTGCGCCGTGTTCCGCACCGGCGACGTGCTCAACGAAGGCAAGGAACTGATCCACAAGGTCTATGACGGCATCGACGATATCGGCGTGTCCGATCGTTCGCTCGTGTGGAATTCGGACCTAATGGAGACCCTGGAATACGACAACCTGATCGGTCAGGCGCTCGTCACCATGGACTCCGCTGCGAACCGCACCGAAAGCCGCGGCGCGCATGCCCGCGAAGACTTCTCGGATCGCGACGACAAGAACTGGATGAAGCACACGCTGGCGTGGGTCGAGAAGGGTGGCAAGACCACCATCGATTATCGCCCGGTGCATGATTACACGATGACGAATGACGTGCAGTACATCCCGCCCAAAGCGCGCGTGTACTGAGAAAGCGAAGGCTCGAGAATATGGCTGAGTTCGCACTCCCGAAGAATTCCAAGATCACCGGCGGCAAGGAATGGCCGAAGCCCGCCGGCGCGACCCAGACGCGTGAATTCCGCGTCTATCGCTGGAATCCGGATGACGGCAAGAACCCGTCGGTCGACACTTATCATGTCGATCTCAATGACTGCGGTCCGATGATTCTGGATGGTCTGATCTGGATCAAGAACAACATCGATCCGACCCTGACCTTCCGTCGCTCCTGCCGTGAAGGCGTGTGCGGTTCCTGCGCCATGAATATCGATGGCCAGAACACGCTCGCCTGCACCCGCGCGATGGATGAAGTCGATGCCGGCGCCATCAAGGTCAATCCGCTGCCGCATCAGCCGGTGGTGAAGGACCTGGTGCCGGATCTCACCAACTTCTACGCCCAGTATGCGTCGATCGAGCCGTGGCTGAAGACCACGACGGCGACGCCGCAGAAGGAATGGCGCCAGAGCCACGAGGATCGCGAGAAACTCAACGGCCTCTACGAGTGCATCCTGTGCGCCTGCTGCTCGACCTCGTGCCCGAGCTACTGGTGGAACAGCGATCGCTTCCTCGGCCCGGCAGCACTTCTGCAGGCCACCCGCTGGGTCAAGGATTCGCGCGACGAAGCGACCGGCGAACGTCTCGACAATCTCGAGGATCCGTTCCGCCTGTATCGCTGCCACACCATCATGAACTGCGCCAAGGCGTGCCCGAAGGGTCTCAACCCGTCGGAAGCCATCGCCGAACTCAAGATGAAGATGGTCGAGCGTCAGGTCTGACGCTTCGCAGCAATTGCGAAATATCAACGCCGGTTTGCGCAAGCAGGCCGGCGTTTTTCGTTTTGCGCGAGTGGCGCTTCGTTCGTGCTCTTTGTGCGAGACGATGCTGCGCCATGTCGCACCCGTTTCGCGTCATCGTGAATGCCGCGCCCTATCTTCCTTAAGACCATCGCGTGCATTGCTCGGCTGCCGGCACGCATGTCGGCGGATGCGAGGGCCTCATGCAAACACCGAAGGATATCGTCGTCTATCTCGACGCAACCGATCACGACGGTCATCGATCGCGGCTGCAATATGCGGCGAAACTCGCGAAGGCCTGGAGCGCGCATCTCGTCGCCGCGCTCGTCCCGCAGCAGCCGGGCCACAACAAGCATTCCGAATTCGCTCGCGGCGATGCCGTGGTTGCGATGTTCGAACTCTATCGACAGCGCAAGCAGGCGAGCCTGGCATCGGTGCAGGCGATGCTGGCCGAGTTGATGCGCGTCGATGGGGTCGAGTGTGAGCTGCGCGACTGCGATGGCGAGACCGGCGAGGCGCTGATGCTGCACGCGCGGCATGCGAGTCTCGCCATCCTCGGCTCGTCACGTCGCGCCGACCAGCCAGACAGCGCGTTGACGCTATCCGAGGATGTCATCTTTGCGTCGGGCGTACCAACGATCCTCGTGCCGCCGCAATGGGATGCGGAGCGCCCGCTTCGCAAGGTCGTCATCGGCTGGAATGCGAGCCGGGAAGCGACGCGCGCGATATCGGATGCGCTGCCTCTGCTCGTGGCTGCCGAAGAGGTGCATGTTGTCGTGGTGCCGGAAGCCAAGACCAATCGCCTGCTGGGCGAAGATCCCGGCACCGATATCTCCCGGCATCTTGCGCGCTACGGCGTCCGGGTCACGCTCGATAGCCTCAAGGGTGGCGATGCCGGCGCGCTCATTCTTGCGAAGGCCGCGGAGATCGATGCGGATCTCATCGTGATGGGCGCATTCGGGCAATCGAAGATCACCGAATTCGTCTTCGGCTCCGCAACAGGAACATTGTTGCGAAAGGCGACGATTCCGATCCTGCTGTCGCGATAGAGATCGACAGCGCCTATCAAAGGGTCCGCGTGCGCGGGCCCTTTTCTTTTGGCGGAATATGCCGCGTGATGGTTGCCGCGCAACCTACGCCAACAGCCTTGCTTTCCAGTGTCGAAGGGGAAATCATTCGCCCGCCGCAGAGAACATGCGGGGAAGCGGCGTCCGCTGGCGCCCAACGAGAAACGCGAGGCCCATCATGCTGATCCCGATGGCTGACATTCCCCGCTGGCACGCGGCGCGCAATGGCCACGATGCGCCGGCGGTCGTGCATGATGGTGTGGTGTTGAGTTGGGACGCGCTGGAGCGCAACGCCAATCGACGCGCACGGGCGTTCATGCAGCAGGGCGTCAAGCCCGGTGATTTCATCGCGGTCGGGCTGCCGAATTCCAATGCGTTCTTCGAAACCACATTCGCGATCTGGAAATGTGGCGCCACGCCGTGCTCGCTGTCCTATCGGCTGCCGCGCGGCGAAGCCTCGGCCATTCTCGAATTGCTGCGTCCGTCGCTCGTCGTCGGTGGCGAGGACGATTGGAAAGCGCCGAAGCGGCTGCCCGCTGATTTCGTGCCGGAAGGATGTTCGGATGAGCCGATCGATGGCCCGATCGCTCGCTATTGGAAAGCGATGACATCGGGCGGATCGACCGGTCGGCCCAAAGTCATCGTCGATCATCAGCCGGCGGTGACCGATCCCAAGCTGCAGCCGCTCAACGTGCATGAGCGTGTCCAACTGCTCAATCCGGGGCCGCTCTATCACAACGCGCCGTTCTCGGTGGCGCATGTGGGGCTGTTCGCGGGTGGCACCGTTGTCGGCATGACGAAGTTCGATGCGGAGGAGGCGCTGCGCCTGATCGATCGCTGGAAGCTTGAATGGGTCAATTTCGTCCCCACCATGATGAGCCGGATCTGGGCACTGCCCGCGGATGTGCGCGCAAAATACAATGTCTCCAGCCTGCGCACCGTCTTTCACATGGCCGCGCCGATGCCGCCCCGCCTCAAGGAAGACTGGATCGACTGGCTCGGCGCCGAGCGCATCTTCGAGCTCTATGGCGGCACCGAGCGGCAGGCTTCCAGCGTTATTCCTGGCACCGAATGGCTGAAGCGCAAGGGCTCGGTCGGAAAGGTCGAGATCGGCGCTGTAAAAATCGTCGGCGAGGACGGGCGCGATTTGCCGCCGGGCGAGATCGGCGAGATCTATCTGAAATCGGTCGAGGGGGCCGGCACGACCTATCACTATCTCGGCGCCGAGCCGAAGCGCTCGGCCGATGGCTGGGAGTCGCTCGGTGATATCGGCCATATCGATGCCGATGGCTATATCTGGCTGGCCGACCGCCGCAGCGATCTGATCCTGCGCGGCGGCGCCAATGTCTATCCCGCCGAAGTCGAGGCCGCGCTGCTGGCGCATCCCGATATCGAGAGCTGTGCCGTCATCGGTCTGCCGCATCCCGATCTTGGGGCGTCAATCCATGCGGTTCTGCAACTGCGGCCGGGCGCGGAAAGCGTGGGATTGGCCGCGAACATGCCGGTCTTTCTCGCCAATCATCTCGCCCGGCCCAAGCATCCGGAGAGTTACGAATTCTCGCAGGACGCGGTGCGCGACGATGCCGGCAAGGTGCGCCGGACCATGCTCCGGGACGAGCGGATCCGCTGGATGGATGAGGGCCGCGAGTTCCGGGCGAGGCCGGTCTAGGCGCTTTCGACAGGCGCGATTTATCCCCGCCGCATGTGCGTTTTGGCGGCAGGCGTGATATGGCCTCCGCCCAATCCTGGCATGGCTTGTGCTAGCCTATGCCTGACATTCGATCAGAGGGTTTCTTCATGCTTCGCAAACTGGGTTTCGGCGCCATTGCAGGCGCTGCGCTGATGACGTCGATCCTGTCGGCACATGCCCAGACGGCCATGAAATTCGCCCTCGATTGGAAGTTCGAGGGCACTTCGGCGCCGTATTTCGTTGCGCTCGACAAGGGGTACTACAAGGCGGAAGGCCTCGATGTGACCATCGATAGCGGTCCGGGCTCGGTGGCCGGCATCGCGCGCGTCGCCGCGGGCACCTATCCGATCGGCTTCTTCGACATCAACTCGCTCGCCCGCTTCCGCGATCAGAATCCGGACAAGGATGTGAAGTCGGTGATGATGGTCTATGACCGTCCCGCTTTCGCGATCGTCTCGACTGCGAAGTCGAATATCAACACGCCCAAAGATCTCGAAGGCAAGGTGCTCGGTGCGCCGGCGGCCGATGGCGCCTTCGCGCAGTGGAAGATCTTCGTCAAGGAAAACAAGATCGACGACAGCAAGGTGAAGATCGAGAATGTCGGCTTCCCCGTGCGCGAGCCGATGCTGGCCGATGGCAAGGTCGATGCGATTACGGGTTTTGCCTATTCGTCCTATTTCAACATGCTGTCACGCGGCATCAATGAAAAGGACATCAAGGTCATGCTGATGGCGGACCACGGCATCGTGCTCTATGGCAATGCGCTGATGGTCAATCCGGACTTTGCCAAGGCCAATCCCAAGGCTGTGGCAGGCTTTGTCCGCGCCACGATCAAGGGCATTGCCGATAGCTACAAGGATCCCGAAGCCGCCATCAAGTCGGTGATGAAGCGCAACGAGACGGCCGATGAGAAGGTCGAACTCGCGCGCCTGAAGATGTCGCTGAAGGATAACTTTGTGACGCCGTGGGTGAAGGACAACGGCATCGGCGATATCGACAGTAAGCGCATGTCGGATGCGATCGACCAGATCGCCATCACCTATGAATTCAAGAACGCCAAGCCGAAGCCTGCAGATCTGTTTACTGCCGACTATCTCCCGCCGCTCGATCAGCGCAAGTTCTGAGCGCAAGTTTTAAGTGATTGTGGGCTGATGGATTCCTTCGTCGATATCGATAACGTCACGCTGAACTATCGCGGTGCGTCCGGCGATATCACGGCGCTCGCGGGCACCACGCTAAAAGTGAAGCGCGGCGAATTCGCTGCCGTGGTCGGGCCGTCCGGCTGCGGCAAATCGACCTTGATGCGGCTGGTGACCGGCCTGCACAAGCCATCCGCCGGCACGATCAGGATCGACGGCAACGAGGTCAAAGGTCCGGTCAAGATGGCCGGCATGGCGTTCCAGCATGCCAATCTCCTGCCGTGGCGCAAGGTGATCGACAATGTCCTGCTGCCGCTGGAAATCGTCGAGCCCTATCGCTCGCAGTTCCGGTCGAAAAAGACCGAGTTTCGCGCCAAGGCCGAACAGCTGCTCGCCACCGTCGGCCTTGCCGGCTTCGGCGATCGCTATCCATGGGAGCTGTCCGGCGGCATGCAGCAGCGCGTGTCGCTGTGCCGCTCGCTGATCCATGAGCCGGCGCTGTTGATGCTCGACGAGCCCTTTGCAGCACTCGATGCGTTCACGCGCGAGGAGCTGTGGTGCGTGCTGCGCGATCTCTGGCAGCGGCTAGGCTTCACGGTGATCCTCGTGACGCATGACCTGCGCGAAGCCGCGTTCCTTGCCGACAATATCTACGTCATGAGCGCGCGCCCCGGCCATATCGTGCAGGTCAAGCCGGTCGATTTCGCGCGACCGCGCGATCTCGAAGTCACCTATGACAAGGAGTTCGGCGACATCGTGCATGAGCTGCGCCTGAAGATCGCGGAGGTGCGCAAGGCATGAATACGCGTCTTGTCGAAAAACTCTCGCCCTGGATTTTCACGATCGCCATCTTCCTGATCTGGGAAGGCGCCTGCGCCGTGTTCAAGATCAACACATCGGTGCTGCAGCCGCCGTCCGCGGCCTTCGCCGCGATGTTCAAGCTGTGGAAGGTGTTCCTCTATCATTCCTGGGCGACGCTGTGGGTCACCATGGTCGGCTTCGCGCTGGCCGTGGTGTTCGGCGTCCTGCTCGGCCTCGTGGTCGGCTGGTCGCGGACCATCTATCGCGGGCTCTATCCCGTCATGATCGGCTTCAACACGATCCCGAAAGTGGCCATCGTGCCGCTGCTGATCCTGTGGTTCGGCATCGGCGAAGTGCCGGCCATCGTCACCGCGTTCCTGATCTCGTTCTTCCCCATCGTCGTGAATATCGCGACGGGCCTTGCCACCACCGAGCCTGAACTCGAAGACGTGCTGCGCGCGCTCGGCGCCGGCAAGCTCGACATCATGCTGAAAGTCGGCATTCCGCGTGCGCTGCCATATTTCTTCGGCTCGCTGAAAGTCGCGATCACTTTGGCCTTCGTGGGTACTGTTGTCTCCGAGACCCTCGGGGCCAATGCGGGCCTCGGCTTTCTGATTGCGCAGGAAGGCGCGAGTTTCCGCATGGCGAATGTCTATGCGGCCTTGCTGTTGCTCGCCTTCGAAGGCGTGCTGATGTATGCGATGTTCGCCTGGATCGAGCAGCGCTCCACGCGCTGGGCTTTCCGCTCGCAGATGAATGCCGGATGATATGTGGGCGTAGGATGGGTATCGCTCGGGCGCTTCGCGCCTGCGCTCAACCCATCCTACGATCGACCTCAAGACTTGGTCGATCCCGCTCCATGCGCTACACTTGGCGCGAAGCGGGCAGGGACTGTGAAGACAGAACAGCACAATTCTCTCAGAATGCTGCAATGGATGATGGCCGCGTCACTGGCCCTTCCTCTCGCGCTGTTTGCATTTGCGGCCGGCAATTCCTGGATTTCCACCAACGATATTGCTGATCGCGAAATCGAGCGCACCCTGGATGTGGCGCACGAACATGCCCTGAAAGTGTTCGAGACGATCGATCGCAGCCTGTCGGAAATCAACGAGATCGTCCGCGATCGCACGGATGACGAGTTGCGTTTCAAGGCGACCGCGATGTCGGCGCGGCTCAAGCAACTCACCGATGCGCTGCCGCAACTCAAATCCGTGTGGGTGTTCGATGACGCCGGTCGCGCGTTGGTCAATAGTCTCAACCTCGCGCTGCCCCACATCGATTTCGCCGATCGCGATTACTACAAGGCGCATGTGGCTGAGGATGTCGGCACCTTTATCGGCGCCATTCTGCTGCCGCGGCCGCCTTATCAGGGCGCGCCATTCTTCGGCGTCAGCCGGCGTCGCAACAGCGCGGATGGCAGTTTCACCGGCGTCGTGCAGGCCTCGGTCTTTCCCGAATATTTCGAGAAATTCTATGCCCGCATCGGTCGTGCGCCGGGCAGCTTCTTCGCGCTGGGGCGCACTGACGGATCGATCCTCGCGCGCTATCCCTCCCTGTCGGAAGCCGCCCGCCTCGATCCGAAAGGCCCGGTCGGCCGCGTGCTATCGACGAATCCGGACGGCAGTCTCGTCACCATCAGCGCACCCGGTGACAATGTTGAGCGTCGTATCGGTTACCGGCGGCTGGCCAACTATCCGATCTATGTCGCTGCGGGTCTCGAGACCTCTGCCATCCGCGACCGCTGGCTGAAAACGATCAGCTACCACCTGATCTTCGGCATTCCCGCCACCGCGCTGCTGTTCGGCTTGCTGCTGTTCGCGCTTCGTCGCACCCGTCGCCTGAATTTCGAAGCGGCCAAACGGCGCGAGGCCGAGGAAGCCTTGAAGCACGGCCAACGGCTCGAAACGCTCGGCCAACTGACTGGCGGCGTCGCCCATGATTTCAACAACCTGCTCACCGTGATCCGTTCCTCCGTCGATCTGTTGCAGCGACCGGATCTCGCGCCTGAGCGTCGCGCCCGCTATATCGCAGCGATTTCCGATACGGTGAACCGCGCCGCCAAGCTCACTGCCCAGCTGCTCGCTTTCGCACGCCGACAAACGTTGAAGCCGGAAGTCTTCGATGTCGGCCAATGCGTCGCGTCGGTGACGGATATCATCGGTACGCTGACAGGAAGCCCCATCGAGATCGTCACGCATCTGCCGGACAAGCCGCTTTACGTGGACGCCGATCTCGGCCAGTTCGAAACGGCGTTGATCAATATCGCCGTCAATGCGCGCGACGCCATGAAGGGCGAAGGTCTGCTCATCATCAGCGTGACGACCAGTGCGCGGCTCCCATCGGCGACGATGCCGCGCAAGGATGGCTATGTCGCTGTCGCTATCGCCGATTCCGGCAGCGGCATTCCGGCGGATCAGTTCGAGCGCATTTTCGAACCGTTCTTCACCACCAAGGAGGTCGGGCAGGGCACCGGTCTCGGCCTGTCGCAGGTCTTCGGCTTCGCCAAGCAATCAGGCGGCGAAGTCGCGGTCGCCAGCGAGGTCGGCAAGGGCAGCGTCTTTACGCTCTATCTGCCGCGCGTCGTCGGCGGCGTGTCTCCGGCATTGACGGCAAATGAATATCCGTTGATCGAAGGTCACGGCCTGTCGGTGCTGATCGTCGAGGACAATCGCGATGTCGGCACCTTCACCACCGATGCGCTGCGCGAACTCGGCTATGCGACCGAACTCAGGCACAGCGCCGATGATGCGCTGGACGAACTCAAGGCGCATGCCGGCCGCTACGACGTCGTGTTTTCCGATGTGGTGATGCCCGGGATCAGCGGCATCGAACTCGCACAGCAGATCCGTCAGCTTTACGCGGATCTCCCGGTCGTGCTCACATCCGGCTACAGCCATGTGCTGGCACAGAACGGCACCTTCGGTTTCGAGCTGCTGCAAAAGCCCTATTCCATCGAGCAGCTCTCCCGCGTGCTGGCCAAGGCCGGCAACTGGCGCAAGGCCCAGCGGGAAATGGTTTGAGCAGCGCTCTTCAGCTCTCCCCGCAGAAAAGCGGAGAGCTCCAGAAAACCCGCCTTCAGCCTCTAGATGAAATTGATCTGCAGCATCGGCAGCGCGAAGATCGCGACATTGGTGAAGAAGCCGCCGGCATAGGCGAGCGAACGCGGCGTCGCTTTGTCGGCGATATAGAGCAGCGCATGCGCAATGCGGAAGACGAGATAGACGGCAGCCAGCACGCCGACGGTTTTTGACGAGGCGCCGAAAGTGAGCGCGCCCAACACGGCTGCGGCGTAGAAGGGAAAGCTCTCCAGTGCATTTTGATGCGCGGCATAGGCGCGGCGCTTGGCGCCTGCGAGATTTTCAGCGCTGTCGCGTGGCGTATTGTTGTCGCGCGATCCCGACTTGGCATAGCCGACAATGATCAGCGGCAGAACCGCTGCAATCAGAATGCTCCAATAGGCGAACGGCATCGAATCCCCCAGCATATGATGTCTGCTGTTGATGGGCGGTTCCCGAACGGCTGTCAAATCGATCGAGGCACAGGGGCGGAACATCGAAGGTGTGCGTCCGTTACCCCGCCAAAGGGAGAACACAGATGGCCAATGACAACACCCGCGACACCGACCGCGCCTGGGAATTGATGGAAAAGATCGGCTTCGCCATGCTGGTCACGCATGACGGTAACAAGCTGCGCTCGCGCCCGATGTCGGCCTATGTCGATCGCAAGGCCGATGCTGTCTTCTTCCTGACCGATGCGCGGCAGCACAAGGATGACGAGATCCAGCAGAACCCGAACGTGAATCTCGCTTTCGCCGATGCAGGTGATCAGAAATACGTCTCGGTCAGCGGCACGGCGGCGGTGTCGAACGATCGTGCCAAGATCAAGGAGCTGTTCACCACCACGGCCAAGGCATGGTGGGACAATGCCGAAGATCCGAATATCCGCGTCCTGAAGTTTTCGCCCGAGGAGGCCGAATACTGGGATTCGCCGGGCACCGTGATCAGCTATGTGAAGATGGCAACCGCGGCGGTGACGGGCTCGCGTCCCGATATCGGCACCAATCGCAAGGTTGCGATCTGATGTCCGCGATCCGCGCGCAGCCGGGCAACACGCCAGTCGAAGAGCCGCCGATCTCGCCCGGCAAGCCATCCGAACCGCCGCAAGAAAGTCCGCCGGGAAGTCCGCGGCCTGAAGTACCGCCGCCGGTCCACGATCCCGACCCGCCCGGGCGTCCGGATGAATTGCCGGGTGATCTTCCGCAGGAGGTGCCGGTACCCAATCCGGGTGAAAGCCCCGGGCAGCCACCACCGGCGGTGATGTAGTTGTGATGCTACTAAACAAACGGCCTGAACGTGCCATGAACAGGGCGCGTTCGGGCCTTTGTTCGACGTGAAATAAATACGACTGTAGCTTTGCGGGCCGCCACATTCCGGCCCCATGCTTATTCGTTCATCGGTGTGCTGATTTGTTCGGCCGACAAAATTTTTTGTTGAAGTATTCTTAGCGAGGGGCCCAAGCTCATCATGACAAAACTTCGTCTCGTCCTGCTGGCGACGACTGCGTTCGGTGTGACGCAAATCGCAACCACAGCATCTTTCGCATCGAGCGCCGATGCGCCGATCCTGCTGGCGCAGGCTGCGCCACCCGCAGCAGAAGGCGAACCCAAAGCTGCCCCGAAAGGACCGCCGCCGGCCGCGGCACCTGCACGGCCTGCGCCGCCGGCCGCTGCGCCTCCACCCGCTGCGCCGCCGCGTGAAGCGCCGGCCGCCCGTCCAACTCCGCCAGCGCCTCCTGCTGCAGCGCCGGCCC
>JAEXYA010000029.1 GCA_023451825.1 Pseudomonadota bacterium | reverse complement strand
CCTGCGGCGCCCCCTCACCCGCCCAGCTTCGCTGGTCGACCTCTCCCCGGCGGGGAGAGGTGGCCGCGCGTCGCTGCTGGATTTGTTGTGGCGAAGTTGACTTAGCCTTTTCCAACTGCGCGCTTGTCCTCGTCCGGCACCGTCTCCGCCAACGCACGCAACGCATCAGGGTCGCGCAACACGATGCGCTGGCGGCCGCTGTCGATCAGGCCGCGCTGCTCCCAATTGCTCAGCGTGCGGCTGACCGTGAAGATGGTGGCGCCGGTCATCTCGGCGATGTCCTGCCGGCTGAGCGGAAAATCGATGGCGATGCCGTGATCGATTTTGCGGCCGGATTGATCCGCCAGCCGCAACAGCGCATGGGCGACACGCTGCTCGACCTGTTCGGTGGACATTTCGACCACGCGGCTATGCGCTTCCTGCAATCGGCCACCGACAGTTTTGAGCGTGTTGGCGGCGAGCAGCGGAAACTGCGCCGTGAGCCGTGCCCAGGCGGTCACTGGCCAGGACAGCACGACACTGTCTTCGACCGCCGTCGCCGTCGCCGGATATTGCGTCAGGCCGATGGCCTGGGCGACGCCAAAGATCTCGCCGCTGGAGACATAGCGCACGATCACCTGCTCGCCCGCCGGCGTCATCTTGGCGGCGCGGATATGACCGTGGAGCAGGAGGAAGAAGGCATGCACGTCCTCGCCTTGCTCGAACACGACCTTGTTTTTCGCCACGCGAATGGAGTGGGCATCGCGCAGGATGGTGTCGCAAGCGGCAGTATCCAGGCCCGTGAAAAGCGGGAGATGTGCAACCAGTGAACTGTCAATCAACATGGGCTTTTGGTCTCTTGGTCTTGTCCATCCAGGCCACGGGCATTGACCGCGATCAAGCAGGAGTTTGCGCTGGAGCAATGCGACGCCGATCGCCTCCGCCTAGTTTGGGACATCCCGCGCGATTGGCGGGGAAACCGACGGAGAATGTCCATGCGCAATGCTGTCATGCTTGCAACCGCTGCTGTCCTGATTTCGCTTACCGGCGCCGCCACGGCTGCCGAAGTTGAGGTCAAGATGCTCAACAAGGGATCTGACGGTACTGCTATGGTGTTCGAACCGGCGCTTGTCAAAGTGCAACCGGGCGATACCGTGAAATTCGTCGCCACCGACAAGAGCCATATGGCCGAATCCATCAAGGGCATGATGCCCGCCGATGCCACGCCATTTGCCGGCAAGATGAACCAGGATGTCGCCGTGACTTTCGACAAGCCGGGTGCATACGGGATCAAGTGCATGCCGCATTACGGCATGGGCATGGTGGCGCTGGTGGTAGTCGGCACGCCGGCCAATCTGGATGAAGCCAAGGCCGTGTCGCATCCCGGCAAGGCCAAGCCGAATTTTGCCGCGTTGTTCGAGAAGGCGGCGGCAAAGTAACAAACTTATGAGGAGGTGACGATGTCTTCGCGTCTCCATGCCATCGCCAATGCACCGGTGCTGTCGGCCGGCTTCCGGCCGTTCTTCCTGCTCGGTGCCTTGTATGCGGGATTGTCCATCTTGGTCTGGATGCCGGCCTTTCATGGCCGGCTGGAAATCGCCTCACACTTCGTGCCGCGTGACTGGCATATCCATGAGATGCTCTATGGCTTCCTGTCGGCGGTGGTGACGGGGTTCCTGTTCACCGCGATCCCGAACTGGACCGGGCGATTGCCAATTCGCGGGCTGCCGCTGCTCGGCCTTGTGTTCCTGTGGATCGCCGGGCGTGTCGTCGTGACCTTTTCCGCCTATACCGGGTGGCTTCTCGCCATGCTGGTGGATACGAGTTTCCTGGCGGTGGTCGTGCTTGCCGCCGCGCGTGAAATCGCGGCGGGCAAGAACTGGCGAAATCTGCCGATCGTGGGGATCGTGGGCGTGCTGCTGATCGGCAATGTCGTGTTTCACCTGGAAACGCGCATCGTCGTGATGGCCGATATCAGTATCCGCATCGGCGTTGCCGTGATCGTGTTGCTGCTGTCGTTGATTGGCGGCCGCATCATTCCGAGTTTTACGCGCAACTGGCTGGTGCGCGAGAATCCGGGACGCCTGCCGGTGCCCTTCGCGCGGTTCGACAAGATGGTGCTCGTGATGACGGTGGCTACATTGCTGCTGTGGATCGCGCGCCCGCTTGATTCCGTGACTGCGCTCTTTTTGCTTGTTGCTGGCCTGCTGCATATCGTGCGCCTGGCGCGCTGGGCCGGCGATCGCACCACGCGGGAAGGGCTGCTGCTGATCCTTCACATCGGCTACGCCTTCGTGCCGATCGGCTTCCTGCTTTCAGCGGCAGCCAAGTTCAATGACCTGCCGGCGAGTGCGGGTCTGCATGCCTGGATGGCCGGCGCAGCCGGCGTGATGACACTGGCTGTCATGAGCCGAGCCACGCTCGGCCATACCGGGCAGGCGCTGCATGCCTCGAAGGCGACACTGCTGATTTATGCGTTGATCATCGTGGCAGCGCTGCTGCGGATTGGCGCGGTGTTGATGCCGGGTATCGTGCCATTGCTGCACACGGCTGCGCTGGCCTGGGCACTGGCGTTCATCGGCTTTGCGGTAGCGTATTCGCCGTTGCTGATCGGGTATCGGAAGAAAAAGCGCATGGTCGTAGCCGCGTAGGGTGGGCAAAGCGAAGCGTGCCCACCTTCAGGTGCAGGGGTGGTCACGGGGGGCACGCTGCGCTTTGCCCACCCTACACATTACGCATTGATCGCAGCGTTGCCCGCATTTGAGAACACCACCTCGATCAGCGTGCCCGAGCTCGGCGCGCTCTTGATCTGGAAGCGGGCGTGATTGGCTTCCACCAGCGCTTTGGTCAGCGACAGGCTGACGCCGGCGCTTTCGGTGTCGCTCGGGCCGGAGCTGCGGAACGGCTCCAGCGCCGCGGCCACCTCGGTCTCATTCAAGCCATGTCCGGTGTCGCGCACGCGCAGCACCACGTCCCCTTGGTCGGAGAGGGCAGTGGAAACGATCACCTGACCGCCGGCATTGGCGAGGTGGATCGAATTGCCGATCAGGTTGAGCGTGATCTGCCGGAGCGCACGGGCATCGGCTACGATAGTGGGTAACAGATGCGACAGCGAGGTGCGGATGATGATGCGGCTGCGATTGGCCTGCGGCTGCATCACGGCCACGCATTGCTCCACCATCTCGTTGAGGTTCTGGGTGGAGAAAGCGAGATCGATCTTGCCGGTCTCGATGCGCGAGAGATCGAGCAGGTCATTGACGATCGCAATGACACGCTCGCCGGAGGCGCGGATGTCGCGCAGATATTCGCCATAGCGCTCATTGCCGAGCGGGCCGAAGCGCTGGTCGATCATCACATCGGCGAAACCGATAATGGCGTTCAGCGGCGTACGCACCTCGTGGCTGATGCGCGCGAGGACATCGGCCTTGGCCGTGGCCGAGCGGTCGGCCTGGCGGCGGGCATTGAGCAGTTCGGTCTCGGTTCGCTTGGTCTGGGTGAGATCGCGGAACACGGCGAAGAAATTCGGGCCCGCAGCACGCGTGCGACCGATGATCATCGAGAGCGGCACGAGACCGCCGGCGCGGACCTGGCCGAGCGCCTCGCGTCCGTGGTCGAGCAGGCTAGCCGCGCCGGCCTGCTGCACACTGGCGAGATAGTCAGCGACGTTGCGGCGGCTTTCATGGGCGAACAGATCGACCACATTGCGCTGGGTCAGCAATTCGCCGTCATAGCCGAACAACGCCTCGGCGCTGCGGTTACAGGAATTGATATTGCCTTCGGCATCGAACATCACGACGCCCTCGGCCATGGTGTCGAGGATCGCGGCGAGATCTTCCGCATCGATATGGCCGGCGGGGAGCGGTTCGTCCGCCACCGGTTCTGGCGTAACGATGGCAGCCGCCTGTTCAGCTTGGGCTGGCGTGAAGATCAGTGCATGCGCGGGCTCGTTGTCCCAGGTGATGGCGTGCAGACGCGCGGAAGCGGGCGTGCGCAGCGTGCCATCGCCAGCCTTGTCGTTTGCAGAAATCGTCACCCTGGTGCCGCCGTCGGACGCGCTCGAGGATGTCGAGACATCCGGCCCCACCTGCAGCGTATCGAGGCCGCCGGCGTCTTCCAGTGCCGCAAGGGTCGGATAGTTCATCTGCGCAAGAAACGCGGGATTGGCATAGACGAGGCGATCGAGGCGATAGATCAGCACGCCCACGGGCATCAGATCGAGCAGCACGCGGTCACGCCCCATCTCGCCGCGCGGGGCGGCGGGCGGCGTGGCCAGCCACGCGGCCGGCGCTTCGGCGTCGCCATCCGACGCATCGATGGCCTCTGCGGGCGCTACCGACGGCGCGGCGATCAGGCCGGTTTCGGACTCCAGCCGTGCCGACAGCTGACGCGCGAGTTCGTTGAAGGCGCTGTTCTCGCCCGGCGACAGCGCCGGCGATTTGGGATCGCCTGGTCGGAACTGAACGACATTTTCGGGAGGTTGCACGGCGGGGTTCGTTTCGCTTGTCTGGATCGGTTCGGTCGATGTCGGCTCTGGACTTGTTGCGTCGGGTGGCGTGATCAGTTCTTCGATGGGGTCGTCGACCGGTCCGGCCTGGGCCACATCGGCCGAGAGCGGCCGTGGTGGAGGCGCATCGTCGGGCGGCGGATCATTTTGGGGCTTCGGATGCCGCTGTTCGATCAGCCGGTTCATGCCGTCGAGATCGCGGCAGATGCCGAAGCCGCGATAGCCGGCGGGCTGGCGATTGCGATCCTGCAAGGGGAGCGCCGAGAGTTCGACGGCGAGGCGACCACCGTCGTCCACCGGCCATAGCAGCGTGACGCCGCTCCAGGTCTGCCGTGTCGCCAGCGCCTGCGCGAAGCGATGATCGGGATCGAGCGTGTATTCGGCGGAAATATCGCTCCATTTGCGACCGGACATCGCCGCGGCCTGCGGGCCGATCAGGCGTTTGAAGTCGTCGGAGTCGATCGTGAATGTGTCGTCAGCATCGAGCTGCCAGACGAAGCGCAGCGGCATCGTGCGCGGCGCAAGCGACGCATCGGGCGCGACGATAGCCTTTGGCTCAGACGGAGCGGGGCTAGCTGCGACAGGCTCAGGCTCGGCAGCCTCTGCGGCAGCAAACAATTCTTCGACGGTGTCGTCAGCGGGATCGTCGGTCGCCTGCTCGGCAGGCGCCAATGCGGGATCGCCTTCAACGACATCAGACAACGATGCTGATGCGGATGCCGGGGTGTCATCAATCTCTTGATGCGGCACTTCAGCCGGAAGCTCTTCTTCGCTCGGCGCGGGATGCACGGCGCCCGGCGCGATCAGCGCGACGAGGCCGACATCGCTGCCGCTGCCGACACGCTGCAAAACCATGCGGCCGAAGCCGATGGGCGTTTCCGCACGGCCATCTTTCAGCGCGTGATCGCGCGCTGCATTGAGCCCGGCGTCGTTGAGATTGCGGAAACCGAGCAGTGCGCGCGCGGTGTCGCTGGCGCCGACGAACAGGCCATCGCGCGCAAAGACGGCGATCGGCGTGTCGATGCCATCGGTGAGATTTTGCAGCCGCTCCATCAGCGTCATCCCGCGGCCGGCGATGGTGTCGGCCGCGATGATGAGCAGTCCGGATTCGCCGTCGGCAAAATCGAGTCGCGTGCAGGCGCAGGTCATCAGGCCGCCGAGTGCGGCTCCGAAACCACGCAGCCGCTCCAAGCGTGTGCTGTCGCTGGCCCGAATCCGATGTGCGAGTTGCGCGATCTGGCGGCGATGCGTATCGGCAGCACCGAATTCGCGTGCAGCGAGATCGGCTGCGTTGCGTGCGCCGAATAGTTTTACGCCGACCGGGTTCGCCCACAGCACCCTGGTGCCGTCGAGCGACCACAGCCAGACCGGCTGGGCGCTGGTGGCGTGCATGGCGAGCCGTGCATCACCGACACCCCGCAACTGACTTTTCGCACTGCTCATTGGCACTTCATGGCTGAGTCGCCTGGGGTCTGCCTCGTTCGAACGGTATGATCTGCCGGGCAAACGGCAACATGCTTAACACTTCGTTAGTATCGCGCGCGGGCGCGGCGAGGTCCATGTCTGCGGGCTCTACCCACAGGGCTAACCGACGATAACGTTAATTTCGCGGGCGGGTTCTTGATGGGACTGAACCATTCGCCGCAGCCCGGCATTGGATGTTGCAAATGCATGACAAAGGGGCACGATGGCGTCAGCCATGATTGCGCCTTGCGTCATAACGGCGATGCCAAGCGCAGCTAGGCTGCGATCGGATGCACGAAGGCGAGGCTTCTGGTGTCTCGTCCGTGACCAGGGAGAGGGACATGACCGAGAACAAGTTCGAATTTCCGAAAGAAATGCGCGCAATGGCCGAGGCCAGCTTCGATCAGGCCCGTCAGGCCTTCGAGAAGTTCGTTGCCAACGCGCATAGCGCCGCATCCACCATCGAAAGCCGTGGCGAAAGCGCCCGTGCCAGCGCCAAGGATGTCAGTGCCAAGGCGATCAGCTATGCCGAAGCCAATGTCGCAGCCTCGCTCGATCACGCCCAGAAACTGCTCCAGGCCAAGGATCTCGCCGACGTCATGCGCCTGCAGAGCGAATATGTGCAGGCTCAGATGCGGTCGCTGGCCGACCAGGCAAGCGAAATGGGCCAGATCGTCAGCCGCGCCGCCATGGACGCTGCCAAGCCCAATAGCTGAGAGCCGAGGAGCGCAAGAGCCTAATAGCTAAGCAATTTAGGTTTTCTATCGGCCGATCCAGGTATCATATGCACTCAAAAGTCGTGCGCGCATTCGTTCCATGACGTATGCGCGCATTTTTCGCTTGCATGTGCGTTTTTGCACTGCGATAATGTGTTGCATCGCACAAATCCGACATGATATTGCGATAGTTAAGATCACGCGCTGCCTGTTTAGGAGGCGCTTACGATGCTTCCCGCTGGTCCATCACGGCAACGATGCCGGTTTGCGATCCGCGGTCTGTGACTTCACCCCGATTTTTATCGTTACGAAGGATGCACGTTATGGCTGACCAGATCGATCCGTTCTCCTCTTCCGTTATCCCGTTCCAGCTGCCGGAGCAGGTCCGCGCGTTCGCCGAAAAGGGCGTGAACCAGGCACGTGAAGGCTACGCCAAGTTCAAGGATGCGGCCGAGACCCACAACAGCACCGTGGAAGCCGTGTTCAACACCGCCACCAAGGGCGCTGCCGAAGTGTCGACCACGCTGCTCGACATTGCCAAGACCAACACCAATGCCGGCTTCGATTTCGCCCAGTCGCTGATCGGCGTGAAATCGCCGTCGCAGGCTTTCGAACTGTGGTCGGGTTTTGCCAAGAGCCAGTTCGAAGCCCTCACCGGCCAGTCGAAGCAGCTCGCCGAGCTCAGCCAGAAGATCGCGTCGGAAACCGCCGAGCCGATCAAGACCGGCGCCAACAAGCTGTTCCAGCCCGCCGCCTAAGCGCGAATGGCTGTTTGACCATCGAAAGCCCGGGCCTTGGCCCGGGTTTTTGTTTTGGCGTTTGTTTTTGCCGGATAATTCCGGTTTTCAGGGCAAACGCGGCCTTGCCAAAAAGGGGCGTTGCACCTAGTTTCCGCCCCGTTCGCCGCCCCCGCTTCGCGAGGGGCCGCCGAAGGATGCAGTTGTAGCTCAGTTGGTTAGAGCGCCTGTCTGTGGAACAGGAGGTCGGTGGTTCGAGCCCACCCAACTGTACCAATGAAATCTCCCTTTCCTTGCCATTTCGCCCCATCCGCAGCTCGCGGCTGATGCGTGCTGCCTTTGAGGCGCCGGAACTTCGGCCTGTTGCCCCACGTTTGCTCTGAAACGCAGGAGGGCGTCATGGAAACGATCGAGATCAGCGACACCGGCATTGCGGTCATGTGCGACATCGCTCGTGCGGCCGGCTTCGACCTCGACGACAACAAGCAGGCCGTGGTGGAGCGGCTGATCGCGCAGGGGCTGGTTGCGGAGACCGGGAAACACGAACCCGATCCCAAATATGAGGTGACCGCAAAGGGGCAGCGCGAGCTGGACGCGCGCGGCGTAGGTGTCAACGAGGCGTGAGGGTTATCCGTTGGGGCAAAGCGTTGCGGTGACGCCGTCGCTGATCGCCTTGGTCCAGATGGCGGTACCGGCCGCGCTGAGGTGCACGCCATCGCTGGTGAATCCGGCAGGCATTGCCGGCATGGCGATGATCGAGGCGCCGGCATCGCGGGCGATATCGGGCAGCGCGGCATTGTAATCGTCAACGCGCTGCTGCGTGCGATTGCCGACTTCCGGTTTGCCCGGCTCAAGCGCCGTGATCGCGGTGACGGTGAGGCGCGGGCTCATGGTCTTCAATGCCGTCAGCAAAGCCGCGTAGTTCTTCCTGTAGGCATCGACGGTGTCCTTGTTCTCCGCATCATTGATGCCGAGCGAGACGACGATCAAAGCTGCCTTCTTGTCACCGAGGGCCTTCTTCAGCATGCCATCGAGGCCGCTCGATGTCGTGGAGCCGTCGATGCCGGCATTGACGAGGGGACGCTTGCAGAGTGTGCGCGGCAGCTGCGTCTGGCGCACGATGCTGTCACCGAGCACGATGATCGGATCCTTTGCATCCTTCAGCGCCGACTTGATGAGCAATGGGCGCGGCGGCGTGTTGCCCTCGCCTTTCGGCCAGACCAGCCAGACGCAGAGGAGGAGCGAGGCGACGATGCCGATGCGAACGCCGTTCATGCGGAAGCTGCCGTGCCTGTTCGTCGTGCGACCATCATTTGAGACCGTTTCAGCCAAAGATGCTCAGCAGAAACTACAGGAGCGCCGATAAGACAAGCCCGACGAACGCCGTCCCCATGTCGCAGGGGCTCGACCGATGGCCGCTTGCCAAGTCGGTATTGGTCGCCGACACTCGGAGACTTCATCAGGGAGGACGCGATGTCGGGAAGCGTGAAGGCGGCACTGTTTGTGGCGATGCTGATGACTGGCTCCGGCGCAGTACATGCGCAAGGCTATACGGCGGATCAGCAGGCGCTGTGCACCGACGACGCCTTCCGGCTGTGTAGTTCGGCCATTCCCGATGTCGATCGGGTGACCGCCTGTATGGTGCAGAAGCAGGCGCAGCTCAGCCCCGGCTGCGCACAGTTCTTCCGGCCGGTTGCCCAGCCCGTGCCCGCCAGCGCCCGCAAGCCTGCTGCAAAGTCGCGCAAAGCCAAACAGGCGAAGCGGAGCTCCTGAGACGCGCAACGCAGCGCTTCGCCCCGACAGTGAACCCGTGACAAACTGACACGTTGGGAGCACAGGCAAGGCCTCACATCTCCTTGCTTGCAGGAGCCGCGTTTGAGCATCGACGACATCGATTACAAGGCCGAGATCGATCGGCATTTCCTCTGGTTCGAGACCAAACTGCCGGCCGGGCCGGCGCGTTTTGTGAGTTGGCTGCGTAAGCCATCGTCGCGCCTGGTCCGCTTTCCGCTCGCAATTCTGCTGGTTATCGGTGGCATTTTCAGCTTCCTACCCATTCTCGGGCTTTGGATGCTGCCGCTCGGGCTCATACTGATAGCGCAGGACATTCCGCCATTGCAGAAGCCTGTGGCGCAGCTGCTCGGCTGGTTGGAGCGCAAATGGCTGGAGTGGCAGGCCGCAAAAGCGAAAAAACGGTCACAAAGCGAGCAAGCTTCGCAAAAGCATCCTCGCGCTAAGTAACATCCGGAAATGATAGTCGGCTTTGGGCCGCGACATTGTGGCGACAAGCGTACTAACTATGACTCACTTTTAGCGCTGTTGCGCCGCAACCTGTGACTCAAAAGCCAACATTTGAGGAAATACAGCTACATAAATCTATCACCGGCGAAGTTTTGGCTTTAACGAATCAGTCGTCTGATTCATTTTCGCCGCCGGGGTCAATCTGGAGGCCAACATATGAACGTGATTGTTTTCGCTTCGCGTAAAGGCGGCTCAGGGAAGAGCACCCTTGCTGCTCATCTTGCCGCACAAGTCCATAAACCCAACAAATCTTGCCTGCTGATCGATGCTGATCCGCAGGGTTCGCTTACTTTGTGGCACAAGCTGCGCGGAACAAATGAACCCGCGTTGAAGGTCGCCAGTCGCAGCGTCACCGAGATCATCAATTCTGCAAAGAAGGATGGCATCGAATGGGTGTTCATCGATACGCCGCCGAATACGTCGGCTGTGGTCGATGACGCCATCAAGAACGCGACGATGGTGATCATTCCTGCACGTCCCGGCGTGTTTGACGTCGATGCCGTGCAGGCGACGATCCAGTCCTGCCGTTCGGCCCGCAAGCCTTATGCGGTGGTTCTCAACGGCGCTCCGGCGCGCCGCGATACTTCGGAAAGCCGCATCGTGACGCTTGCCCGCGAAGCCCTCGCCAAATTCAAGGCGCCGGTCTGGTCGGGTCAGATCACCAACCGCGCGGATCTGCTGCTCGCTCTCGGTGAAGGCGAAGGCGCCCGCGAATATGCGTCGGATAGCCGTGCGGCTGGCGAAGTCAGCAAGCTGTGGGCTGCGATCGAGCGTTCGATCAAGGCCATTCGTGGTCAGGCATCGGCCAATGGCGCGATGCACAAGCAGGCAGCCTGATCGCTCCTGCGACCTCTGATCCCCGAAAAACGCGCGATGACCTCGCGCGTTTTTTGGCGTTTGGAGGCTATGCGACCTTTATTTCCGACGTCGGCGGCTGCACGCCGTCCGTGACATGCGCGAAGTGGCCGATAGGCGCCGGCTTGCCGAGCAGATAGCCCTGCACTTCGTCGCACTTCTCGTCATGCAGGAATTTCAGTTCCGCTTCGGTCTCGACGCCCTCGGCGAGCACCGGCAGTCCCAGACCACGGCCGAGGCCGACCACGGCGCGCACGATGGTGGCGGCCTGGCCATTGCTGTTCACCGACTTGATGAACGAGCCATCGATCTTGATCTTGTCGAACGGGAAGGCGCGCAGGTTCGACAGCGACGAATAGCCCGTTCCGAAATCATCCATGGCGATGCGGACGCCCAGCGCCTTGACCCGGCGCAGCGCAGCCAGCGCGCGATTGAGGTCGCGGATCAGCGCGGTCTCGGTGATTTCGATTTCCAGCCGTGAGGGTGACAAGCCGGTCTCGAGCAGGATCTGGTGCACCAGCGGCACGAAGTCGTCGTGATAGATTTGCACGGCGGAGACGTTGACCGCGATGGTCAGCGGCTGTTTCCAGGTTGCAGCTTCCGCGCAGGCGGTGCGCATCACCCAAGTGCCGATCTCCAGGATGCTGCCGGTCTCTTCGGCGATCGGAATGAAGATAGCAGGCGAGATCGGGCCGCGCGTCGGATGCGTCCAGCGCAGCAAGGCTTCGAAGCCGACCACGCTGCCGTGCTGCACGCCTTCCTGCGGCTGATAGACGAGCTGCAATTGATTGCCTGCAATGGCGCCGCGCAGATCGTGTTCCAGCATGCGGCGGTCGCGTACGGCGTCGCCCATGCCGGTCTCGTAGAAGCGATAGGTCGCGCGACCGTCGCTCTTGGCGCGGTAGAGCGCGGTGTCGGCATGCGCGAGCAGGGCTTCGCGGTCGTTGCCGTCGTCCGGATAGATGCTGATGCCGATGCTGGTCGATACGCTGCCGAGTTCGGAGGCGTCGTCGCGGGCGCGCAGTACATTCAGGATCTGCTTCGCCATCGCTTCCGCCGCACCGTGACCGCGGATATTGGTCAGCAGGATAGCAAATTCGTCGCCGCCGAGGCGCGCGATGATCTGGCCGGCGCCGAGGAGCGCTTCAACGCGCGTGGCGATGGTCTGCAGCACCTTGTCGCCGGCGGCGTGGCCGAACAGGTCGTTTACTTCCTTGAAGCGATCGAGATCGAGGCACAGCACTGCGTGCTTGCGACCTGGCTGCAGCGTTGCGATCTCGGTATCGACGCGGTCATGGAAATGGCTGCGATTGGGGACGCCCGTGAGCGGGTCGTGATGAGCCAGGAAGCGGATGTGCTGTTCGGCTTCCTTGCGCGCGCGCAGGTCGCGCACCGCGATCACCTGATGCGGGCGACCGGCGAAATCGATCTGCCGCAGGATCAGCTCGACCGGGATGTTGTCGCCGCTACGCGTCTTCAGCGCGGCCTCGATCGGAAGCCCGGGATGCGCGAGCAGTTTGGTACGCGACGTGGCCTCAGGGAAACACGCGGCAAGATCTTCGCCGGCAAAGCTCTCGGCAGACGCGCCGACAAGCCCGGCAAAGCTCGTATTGGCGGTCACGATCGTCTCGCCATCGCAAACCAGCAGGCCTTCGATTGCCGCATTGGCGAGACCGAGCATACGGTCGGCTTCGAGATCCGAGCGACGACGATCGCGGATATCGAGCACGATGCCGATCAATGCGAGGCCGATAATGCCAAAGCTGACAAAGGTGACGCCGAAAGCGAGCCATCCGGTCGGGATCGACATCGGTGACACGGTGATGGTCGGGTCGGGAATGATCGTGACGGCGCTCATCGCCGTGAAGTGGTGACTGCAGATCGCGAGGGTGAGCAACAACGCGCCACCGAGGCGCCAGGATTGTTTGTCGCTATGCAGTCCGACCGGCAGCGCGATGGCACCGAGCAGGGCGCCAGCCACGATCGATGCGATCACCAGAGCGGCATCCCATTGCAAGCTGGCCTGCAATTCGAAAGCGGCCATGCCGGTATAGTGCATCGCGGCGATGCCGCCGGCCACGGTCGCGCCGCCGAGCCATGCACCCGGCCGCCAATTCGGAATCAGTGCGACGGCAAGTCCGGCGCCGGTCAACAGGATCGCGGCGATCAGCGATGCGATGGTGAGGACGATGTTGTAGCCGCTCGGCATGCCCGGCGCGAAAGCCAGCATCGCGACGAAATGCGTGGCCCAGATGCCGAAGCCGGTGGAGATGGCGGAGACCGCAAGCCAGACGAGGCGCATCTGGCGCTCGGCATTGCGGGCATGGCGAAGCAGATTGATGGCGGTAACGGATGCGATCGCGCAGATGATGGCCGCTAGTCCAACGAGCCGAAGATCATGGGCGTTGGCGATGCAGTTATAGATGGTGAGCATGTAACGCGTACCGCAGGTGAAAATTCCAAACCTGCACGCGACGCTAGATATAAGTATGTAAGGACACGTAAATACCGGGATCGGTATCGATGTCCGCAAAAGGCGCTGCAGCTGACATTCGTCAGCGTATCGGGCTACAAATTTCGTGTCGGGGAAGGATGACGCTGATCTCAGCGTGTGTGCGGCGAGGCTGCAGCCCTGTCGGGTAAAAATCGTAACCCGGCGTCAACCGTAGCGGCAATCTCGCCACCGCAGCATCATGACGCCGTCATCGATCGACGCGGCTCACCACATCCATCAACTCGGCGATCTTGCGGCGCTGGTCATCCTTGTCGCCGGACGAGATGGCGTGCTCGACGCAATGCGCCACGTGATCGCGCAAGATCTCTTCCTCCACGCGCCGGAGCGCTGCGCGCGCCGCAGCGATCTGCGTGACCACATCAATGCAGTAGCGATCGTCTTCCACCATACCGGCGAGGCCGCGAACCTGGCCTTCGATCCGTTTGAGGCGTTTTAAACAGGATGTCTTGATCTCTTCGCGCATGCGGCTCATATACCCCCTGAGGGTATATGGATCAAGAGGCGACGACGTGACTGAAACGACGCATGCGCATGTCCATGGCGGGCACGATCACAAGCACGGTTCCTGCTGCTCGCATGGCAATCACGCGCCCGCCGCGCCGGAGAAAGTGCTCGACGTCGTTTGCGGCATGACCGTCGATCCTGCCACGGCGAAGCAGCGGTTTTCGTATAACGGGCAGGACTATTTCTTCTGCGGCGCGCGCTGCCGCGAGCGGTTCTCTGCCGATCCCGAGAGCTTCCTGAAGCCGCGCGAGCCGGCGCCGCCGATGCCGGAAGGCACGATCTATATCTGCCCGATGGACCCGGAGATCCGCCAGGAAGGACCGGGCACATGCCCGATCTGCGGCATGGCGCTGGAGCCTGAAACCGTCTCGCTCGATGACGGCCCCGATCCCGAACTGATCGACATGACCCGGCGCTTCTGGATCGCGCTGGCGCTGACATTGCCGGTGTTCGTGCTGGAAATGGGCAGCCATCTCGGCGTGATGCAGCTGGTGCCGCAGGCGACGTCGAACTGGATTTCCTTTGCGCTGGCGACGCCAGTGGTGCTGTGGGCCGGTGCGCCGTTCTTCGTGCGCGGCTGGCGCTCGGTGATATCGGGCAATCTCAACATGTTCACGTTGATCGCCATGGGCACCGGCGTGGCGTGGATCTACAGCGTCGTCGCCACGCTGGCGCCGAATGTATTTCCTGCTGCCTTCCGTGATCATCATGGCGCGGTCGCCGTCTATTTCGAAGCTGCCGCTGTCATCACGGTGCTGGTGCTGCTGGGGCAAGTGCTAGAGCTGCGTGCGCGCAATCAGACCTCCGGCGCGATCCGCGCGCTGCTCGGGCTGGCGCCAAAGACGGCGCGACGCATCGGACCCTCGGGCGACGAGGACATTTCCTTCGACGACATCCGCATCGGCGACGTGCTGCGCGTGCGACCGGGCGAAAAGATTCCGGTCGATGGCGTGGTGCGTGATGGCCGCTCGTCGGTGGACGAATCCATGGTGACGGGCGAGTCGATGCCGGTCACCAAGCAGAAGGGTGATCGTGTCATCGGCGGCACCGTCAATCAGAGCGGCGGTCTCGTTTTCAAGGCGGACAAGGTCGGCCGAGATACCATGCTGTCGCGCATCGTGGACATGGTCGCCAAGGCGCAGCGCTCGCGCGCGGCGATCCAGCGATTGGCCGATCGTGTCGCCGGCTGGTTCGTCCCGCTGGTGCTGGCGGCTGCCGTCCTCGCGTTTTCCGTCTGGGCAATGGTCGGCCCCGAGCCGCGCCTGACTTACGCGCTTGTCGCTGCTGTCACCGTCCTCATCATTGCCTGCCCTTGTGCGCTCGGCCTGGCGACGCCGATGTCGATCATGGTCGGTGTCGGCCGTGGTGCACATGCCGGCATTCTGGTGCGCGATGCCGAGGCGCTGGAGCGATTGGAGAGCATCGATACGATCGTGATCGACAAGACCGGCACGCTTACGGAAGGCAAGCCGACACTGGTCTCCATCACGCCGGTGGAAGGCACCGACGAGGCAACGCTGCTGAAGCTTGCTGCCAGTGTCGAACGCGCGAGTGAGCACCCGCTGGCGCAGGCGATCGTTGTCGCTGCTAAACAGCGCGAACTCGTGCTGAAGGATGTGACGGACTTTGCGTCCCCCTCGGGCAAGGGCGCTTCGGGTGTGATCGACGGCAAGCGTATTGCGCTCGGCAATGCGATGCTGATGGGGGAGCTGGGTGTAGATACCAAACGTTGCGACGATGTTGCGGAAGCCGCGCGTCAGCAAGGCGCGACGGCGATCTTCGTGGCCATCGACAATGCAGTGGCCGGTGTGATGGCGATCGCCGATCCGGTGAAGCCGTCAGCGAAAGCGACACTCGACAGGCTCCGTGCCGAAGGCCTGCGCATCGTCATGCTGACGGGCGACAACGAAACAACAGCGCGTGCGGTGGCGAAGACGCTTGGTATCGACGAGGTCGAGGCCGGCATATTGCCGGAGCGCAAAAGCGATGTGGTCGCGCGGCTGCGTGGTGAAGGACGCCGCGTGGCGATGGTCGGCGACGGGGTCAATGATGCGCCGGCGCTGGCCGCCGCTGATGTCGGGATTGCCATGGGCACCGGCACCGATGTCGCCATCGAGAGCGCCGGCGTGACGCTGCTCACCGGCGATCTCGCGGGCCTCGTGCGGGCGCGGCATCTGTCGCAGGCGACAATGCGCAACATTCGCCAGAACCTGACTTTTGCGTTCATCTACAACGCGGCCGGCGTGCCGATCGCGGCTGGCATTTTGTATCCGGTGTTCGGCATCTTGCTATCGCCGATGATCGGCGCGGCAGCGATGGCGCTGTCGTCGGTGAGTGTGATCGGCAATGCGCTGCGATTGGCGAAGGTGCGGCTGGATTGATCTAAGCCGCACACTCCACCCTCATCCTGAGGAGCGCGCCCTTGCGCGCGTCTCGAAGGATGGCGGCAGGCGCAAGAGCCAAGCCAGCTCATGGTTCGAGACGGCGCCAAGTGGCGCCTCCTCACCATGAGGGGCGGAGTATGAACACAAAAAAAAGCCGGTCTCTTTCGAGCCCGGCTCTGAGGTATTGGCCTTTGAGAGGCCGACACAATCACCTTCCAAGAGGGATAACTGAGACCCGCACCACTGGAGGAGGGGGACAAATGCGCGATACGAGCCTCAGCGTTCAAATAGTATGATCCTCGCCGAGGCCCCGCAGCAACGCATGACTTGTCATGTCAGACATGCCGGAAGCGTGTGCATGCCTGCCCACTGAAATTGCGGGTTGGGCTGCGACAGAAGTTACGACGGCCAGCGCTGTGCCTTACTGACGATGAAGTCGCGGAACACCTGCACGCGCGCGACGGTCTTCAACTCTTCCGGATAGACAAAATACGTGTCGAGTTGGATCGAGTCCGACTCGCTGAAGAGCTGCACGAGGCGGTCGTTCTCTTCCACCAGATAGTCCGGCAATGCTGCGATGCCGAGCCCGGTCTGGCAGGCGCGCATCAGGCCCAGGATGTTGTTGACCTTGAAATACGCTTCGCGCGGCCCATTGCCGTTGCGGCCGGCATCAATCAGCCAGCTGCGGTTCTGCAGGTGCGGAGACACCTGCGCATCGCTGAGCATGATGATGCGGTGACCGTCGAGTTCGTCGAGCGTACGCGGCGTGCCGAAATGCTTGATGTATTCCGGCGAGCAGTAAGCGTGAAAACCCATGGCGAACAGCTTGCGCTGGATGAGATCCGGCTGCGTCGGCTTGCGAGTGCGGATCGCCACGTCGGCTTCACGCATCGAGAGGTCGAGTTCCTCATCGGTGACGATCAGCGAGATGCGGATCTCCGGATAAAGCGCGGTGAATTCGCCGAGGCGGGGGATCAGCCAGTTGATGCCGACGCCCGGTGTGGTGGTGACCTTGAGGTCGCCGCTCGGGCGTTCGCGGCTATCGGTCAGCTTGGCGCGCGCCGCCTGCAGCTGCATGAAGACGTCATGGGCGGTGCGGAACAGCAGGTCGCCCTGTTCGGTGAGGATCAGGCCGCGCGCGTGGCGATGGAACAGCGACACCGCCAGTTCCTGCTCCAGCGCGCTGACCTGGCGCGACACCGCCGACTGAGACAGCCCGAGCTGCTCCCCTGCATGCGTGAAGCTTCCCGCTTCCGCCGCCGCGTGAAACACCTTCAGCTTATCCCAATCCATATCCGTAGATCCGTTGCGGGTTCGTGGCATTGATTATTCGGCGGCGATGCGGTCATGGGCATGCGCCGCAAGGAAACGCTCGGCTTCGAGCGCGGCCATGCAGCCCATGCCGGCGGCGGTCACCGCCTGGCGATAGGTCTCGTCAGCAACGTCGCCGGCGGCGAACACGCCGGGCACCGAAGTCGCGGTGGAATTGGCGGCAACCTCGACATAGCCCGAGGGCTTCAGCTTGAGCTGGCCCTTCACGAGTTCGGTCGCGGGCGCATGGCCGATGGCGATGAAGACGCCGTCGGCGGGCACATCGGTCGTGGCGCCGGTCTTCACGTTCTTCAGGCGAACATGCGTGACCTTGGCCGGTCCCTGCGTGCCGCAGATTTCATCGATGGCCGAGTCCCACACCACCTTGATCTTCGGATGCTTGAACAGGCGCTCCTGCAGGATGCGCTCGGCGCGGAAGTGATCGCGGCGATGCACGATGGTGACCTGCGAGGCGAAATTGGTCAGGAACAGCGCTTCCTCGACAGCGGTGTTGCCGCCGCCGACCACGACCACTTCCTTGCCGCGATAGAAGAAACCGTCGCAGGTGGCGCAGGCCGAGACGCCGCCGCCCTGGAATGCGTCTTCCGAGGGCAGGCCGAGCCAGCGCGCCTGGGCGCCGGTGGCGAGGATCACCGTGTCGGCGATATAGACGTCGCCGGAGTCGCAGGTCATCCGGAACGGGCGTTGCGACAGATCAAGGTCGGACACGAGATCGGTGACGATCTTGGTGCCGACATGATGCGCCTGCTTCTCCATCTGCTCCATCAGCCACGGGCCCTGAACCACATCCGCAAAACCGGGGTAGTTCTCGACGTCGGTGGTGATGGTGAGCTGGCCGCCGGGCTGGATGCCCTGGATCAGGACCGGCTCGAGCATGGCGCGGGCAGCGTAAATGGCAGCCGTGTAGCCAGCCGGACCCGAGCCGATGATGACGACTTTGGCGTGAGTGGTGGCGGCCATGGTCAAGTCCCCTTCCGCAGGGCAATAAAGTCAGCGTTTGATGCGAAATGTGCCGGCGAAACAGTCGCAACGGCCCGAAGTCGTTGACAAGAATTCTAGAATATCTGGTGAGCTATGCAAGAATTGCAATTCACGCTCTCGGATTTTCCCCCGCGAAGGCTTAATTTCTGCGATGCACGCGCAATAAAATTGCGCAAGTTGCGCGTCCTGCGCTACACAGGATGTCAACATTCGCTCCGAATACCAGCAGGTTCTGCGTGCCGAAAAGCCTAGACGAGATCGACCTCAAAATTCTCGCCGAGATTCAGGCCGACGGCCGAATCACCAATGTGGAACTCGCCAAGCGGGTCGGCATCTCACCGCCGCCTTGCCTGCGCCGGGTCCGCGCGCTGGAAGAGGCCGGTTACATCCAGGGCTATCGCGGCCTGCTCGATCCGCGGAAGCTGGGTTTCGACGTGACGGTGTTTGCATCAGTGCATTTGTCCAGCCAGGCCGATGCCGACCTCAAGGCGTTCGAGGATTTCGTCCGCAAGGAGCCGCTGGTGCGTGAGTGCTGGATGCTGTCCGGCGAGATCGATTTCATTCTGAAATGTGTGGCGCCGGACATGGCGACGTTTCAGGTGTTCGTCAGCCAGCTGACGGCCGCGCCGCATGTGCGCAATGTCAGGACGTCGCTGGTGCTGCACAATTCGAAATACGCCGCGGCGGTGCCGCTGGAATTGAAGGACGCGGATTAGCTCTTCTCCCTCCCCCAAGCGGCGAAGCCGCGCCGTGGGGAGGGTGGATCGACCGCGAAGCGGTCGAGACGGGTGGGGTGCTTGCCCCACATTCCGACGTCACGTGGGGCTACCCCCACCCGACCCGCCCAACGGGGCCGGCCCCCCACCCCCCAACGGGGGGGGAATAAGAAAAAGCCTCAGCCCTTCTTCATCGCTGCATCGGCACTGATCGGGCCGCCGCCGGCGGTCGCGATGTAGAGGCAGGCGAAGCACAGCGCGATGGCCAGCGTGCCGCCATTCAGCAGCGGCAGGAAAACCGGATCCGCACCCTTGAACATGTGGCCGATGAAATAAGCGCAGGCCATCTGGCCGGACAGGATGAAGGCCACCGGACGGGTGAACAGGCCGAGCAGCAACAGCGCGCCGCCGACGAGTTCGATGGTGCCGGCCACGGTGATCAGCGGCGGGATGTTGGCGAAGTAAGGCACGACCGGGAATTTGAAAATCTTGGCGATGCCATATTGCAGCAGCACGAGGCCGGTGATGAAGCGCAGCAGGCTCAGCGCAAGTGGCTGAAATTTAGCAAAGGCTTGGTCCATGTCATTAGTCCCCCTGTGAATGACGGATCAGTCCTAGCATTCCAGTGTTCCAGTTGACCGGTCAAGCTCACGTGAGAATTGCCGTGATCACGAGAATTATTCCAACCTTTGGTTTGGCAGCCACTCATCAATCCGCGTTGATCTTCACCTTGATCGGCTGCGGCATGTCTTTCGCAGGAGGGGGCAGGATCAGGCCCGGTGGGAAGTCCGGGCCGCCCAGCGCATCGGCGGCGCGATTGCCGGTCGCGCCGGTGACACGCGTTCGGATGATGCGTCCATTCGGGGCGATCCATAATTCGACATATAGATCGGATCTGTACTTGAAGGTCTCCCGATTGGCCTTCAGGTGCTTTTCGATCCGCTTATGCGTTTCGACAGCGTAGGCGCCCCATGTCGAGGCGGCAGGCCGGACAGGTTGGGATGACGGCGTGCTTTGCCTTGGCTCGAATGCGAGCGGCTCGGGCAAACTGGTTGCCGGTGTCTGGGCCGTGGCAGCGGTGCCCGATGTCATCATCAGGCCGACGATGGCAGCCCGTGCCTTTCGATGGAATATCGTATCGGTATGGTGCTTCATGGCGGCGATGCATCCTGTGGATGTGCTTCGTCGCGTTATTATGATACCGAGATTGCGCAAGGCTGACGCCAGCCCGAGGTGCTTGTCGCGGGCAGCAAAAAGCCGCGCTCGATGGCGCGGCTTCGGGCGTGATCAGCCAAAACTCACTTGGACGTGGCGCGCACTTTGATCGGCTGCGGCATATCCTTCTCCGGCGGCGGCAGCACGAGTCCCGGTGCAAAGTTTTTGCGCGCGGCGGCGTCGAAAGCCGCGTTGCCGGACGCCGAGACGAGCTGGGTTTTGGTGATGTGGCCCTGTGCATCGACCCACAATTCGGCGCTGAAATTCAGTTTGCCGCCAAAGGTCTCGCTGCGTTTGTGGAGATAGGCGTCGATGCGCGATTGCGTCTCGTTGGCATAGGCGACCCAGCGCATGCTGCCGGATGGCCGAGCGGCTGTCGGTGATGCATCGGGTTTAGTCTCCAGCGCGAGAGGCGGAGGCTCGTCTGTCACGCTTGACTTGTTAGCATCGATTTGAGCCGTCGCGGCGGTCGCCGATGCGACCAGCAGGATCGCGCAGGATGCCGTCCGAAATTTGCTCGCAAATCGCTGATTGATCATGGCGTCTTCCACCTCGGCAACGGCTGCGTGGCGCTTGGTATCAAGATTGTATCTCAGTACCTTAACAGTCGATCGGTCGGACACAAGACAGCAGGAAGTCATCGATGTCTTTGCGGCAGCAAAAAAGCCGCGCTGTGAGCGCGGCTTTTTAAAGTCTGTAAGTTGTCGCGCACGCTGCTTTAGCGCCACTCCACCTTGGCGATCTCATAGGCTTTCGAGCCGCCCGGCGCGATCACCTCGACCGAGGTGCCCTTGCTCTTGCCGATCAGCGCACGCGCCAGCGGCGAGGTGATGGAGATGCGGCCGTTCTTGGCATCGGCTTCCGGTTCGCCGACGATCTGCCACACCGTCTTCTTCTCGGTGTCCTCGTCGATCAGCGTCACGGTGGCGCCGAACTTGATGGTGTCGCCCGAGAGCTTGCTGATATCGATGATGTCGGCGCGGGCGAGCTTGTCCTCGATCTCGCTGATGCGGCCTTCGTTATGCGACTGCTCTTCCTTCGCCGCATGATATTCGGCGTTTTCGGACAGGTCGCCATGGGAGCGCGCTTCGGCAATCGCCTCGATGATGCGCGGACGCTGCACCGTCTGGCGATCCTTCAATTCGACTTCGAGGGCGGCGAAACCGCCGGCGGTCATCGGGACCTTCTCAACCATTCTCTTCGTCCTTTAACGTCATGCCGCACGCTGACGCGTGCGACGAAATTCTTCTGTCCGTGAAATCGGCCTGCAAGATGATGCGGGGCTGTCGTTGCAGCCGGCGCAGATGCAGGATTCAGGCGCCGAAACAGAACCTGCTCATGACCGGCTGGTTCCGGTCATGACCCGTTCTTGACCAACCTCAATCCGGATTGCCGCACCGGATAAAGTCAGACTTCGGAAAAGTAACTCTGCAATGTGCGGACCTCAAGATCGCCGTCCATATTGGCCCGGACACCCTTCGCAGCCGCCACGGCTCCGGAAAGTGTGGTGTAATATGGTACTTTGTGCAAGAGGGCAGCCCGCCGCAGCGAGCGGCTGTCGGCCAGGGCCTGCGGTCCGTCGGTGGTGTTGAGCACCAGCTGGATCTCGCCATTGGTGATGGCGTCCACGATGTGGGGCCGGCCTTCCAGCACCTTGTTGATCTTCTCGGCCTGCACGCCGTTATCGACCAGGAAGCGCTGGGTGCCACCGGTGGCGACGACCTTGAAGCCGCTGTCAGCCAGCAGCTTCACCGCATCGAGAATGCGGGTCTTGTCGTTCTCGCGCACCGAGACGAACACCGTGCCCTTGCGCGGCACGCGGGTGCCGCCGCCGAGCTGGCTCTTGGCGAAAGCGATCTCGAACGACGAGTCGATGCCCATCACTTCGCCGGTGGAGCGCATCTCCGGGCCGAGCACCGTATCGACGCCGGGGAAGCGCGCGAACGGGAAGACCGATTCCTTGACGCCGACATGCTGCAGCTTGCGCTTCTTCAGATTGAAGCTGGCAAGCTTCTCGCCGGCCATGATGCGCGCGGCGATCTTGGCGACCGGCATGCCCATGACCTTGGCGACGAAGGGCACCGTGCGCGAGGCGCGCGGATTGACTTCGAGCACATAGATCTCGCCGTCCTTGATGGCGAACTGCACATTCATCAGGCCGACGACATCGAGGCCGAGGGCCATGTCGCGGGTCTGCTGCTCCAGCCGTTCGATCATTGCATCGTCGAGCGAATGCGGCGGCAGCGAACAAGCTGAGTCACCGGAGTGAATACCGGCCTCTTCGATATGCTCCATGATGCCGACGACAAACGTGTCCTTGCCGTCCGAGAGGCAGTCCACATCGACTTCGATGGCGTCCGAGAGATAGCGGTCGAACAGCAGCGGATTGGTGCCGAGCACCGTGTTGATCTGGCCGGTCTTGTCGTTGGGATAGCGCGCCTTGACGTCGGCGGGCACCAGCTCGGGCAGGGTGCCGAGCAGGTAATCACCAAGTTGGCTTTCCTCGCGGATGATCTGCATCGCGCGGCCGCCGAGCACATAGGACGGACGCACGACCAGCGGCAGGCCGAGATCGGCGGCGACGAGACGCGCCTGCTCCACCGAATAGGCGATGCCGTTCTTCGGCTGCTTGAGCTTGAGCTTGTCGAGGATGCGCTTGAAGCGATCGCGGTCTTCGGCGAGGTCGATAGCATCCGGCGAGGTGCCGAGGATCGGCACATCGGCGGCTTCGAGCGCACGCGCCAGCTTCAGCGGGGTCTGGCCACCGAACTGCACGATCACGCCATGCAGCGTGCCGTTCTGGCGCTCGGTGTCGATGATCTCAAGCACGTCTTCCGCGGTGAGCGGTTCGAAATAGAGGCGATCCGCGGTGTCGTAGTCGGTCGACACGGTTTCCGGATTGCAGTTGACCATGATGGTCTCATAGCCGGCATCGGCGAGCGCGAAGCAGGCGTGGCAGCAGCAATAGTCGAACTCGATGCCCTGGCCGATACGGTTCGGGCCGCCGCCGAGAATGATGACCTTGTTCTTGTCCGACGGCTGGCTCTCGTCGGCGAAGCTGCCGGCGAAAGAGGATTCATAGGTCGAGTACATGTAAGCGGTCGGCGAGGCGAATTCGGCGGCGCAGGTGTCGATGCGCTTGAACACCGGGCGCACATTCAGCGAGCGGCGAAGCGCTTTCACTTCCGCATCGGTCTTGCCGGCGAGCACCGCGAGGCGCGCGTCGGAGAAGCCCATAGCCTTGAGCGAGCGCATGCCGAAAGCGTGGGTCGGCAGGCCGTCGGCCTTCACTTTGGCTTCCATATCCACGATGCCGCGCATCTGCGCGAGGAACCATGGGTCGATCTTGCAGGAGTTGAAGATCTCCTCATCGGTCCAGCCGAGGCGCATGGCTTGGCCGACCTGCAGGATGCGGTCCGGCGTCGGCGTGCCCAGCGCGGCGCGGACAGCGTTCTTGTCGTCGCCGCGGCCGAGATCCTCGATCTCGATTTCGTCGAGGCCGGTGAGGCCGGTCTCGAGACCGCGCAGCGCCTTCTGCAGCGATTCCTGGAAGGTGCGGCCGATGGCCATCACTTCGCCGACCGACTTCATCGAGGTGGTCAGCGTGCGCGAGGCGCCCGGGAATTTCTCGAAGGCAAAACGCGGGATCTTGGTGACGACATAGTCGATGGTCGGCTCGAACGAGGCCGGGGTCGCGCCACCCGTGATGTCATTGGCGATTTCGTCCAGCGTGTAGCCGACGGCGAGCTTGGCCGCGACCTTGGCGATCGGGAAGCCGGTGGCCTTCGACGCCAGTGCCGAGGAGCGCGACACGCGCGGATTCATTTCGATCACGACCATGCGGCCGTCGGCGGGGTTGACGCCGAACTGCACGTTGGAGCCGCCGGTCTCGACGCCGATCTCGCGCAGCACCGCCAGCGAGGCGTCGCGCATGATCTGGTATTCCTTGTCGGTGAGCGTCAGCGCCGGCGCGACAGTGATGCTGTCGCCGGTATGCACGCCCATCGGATCGAGATTCTCGATCGAGCAGATGATGATGCAGTTGTCCTTCTTATCGCGGACGACTTCCATCTCGTACTCTTTCCAGCCGAGTACGGATTCTTCGATCAGCACTTCGTTGGTCGGAGACGCATCGAGGCCACGCTCGATGATGTCGAGAAACTCTTCGCGATTATAGGCGATGCCGCCGCCGGTGCCGCCCATGGTGAAGGACGGGCGGATGATCGCGGGCAGGCCGATTTCGGACAGCGCCATCAGCGCCTGGCCGAGGGCATGTTCCTGATAACGCTTGCGGCGATCGCCTTCGTGCAGCACCCACTGGCGCTCGTGTTCAGCCAGCGCTTCGCCGGAGAGCTTTTCGCGCTCGGCATGGTGCTTGTCGCGATACTGCTTCTTGAGGTCCGACGCATTGGCGAGCCGCGACTTCGGCGTCTCCAGCCCGATCTTGGTCATGGCCTCGCGGAACAGCTGGCGGTCTTCCGCCTTGTCGATGGCTTCCGCGGTGGCGCCGATCATCTCGACGTCGAATTTCTCCAGCGTGCCCTGCTGGCGCAGCGACAGCGCGCAGTTCAGCGCGGTCTGGCCGCCCATGGTCGGCAGCAGCGCAAAGCCCTTGGAACGGTCGCCGCGCTCTTTCTCGATGATCTTGGCCACGATCTCGGGTGTGATCGGCTCGATATAGGTTGCGTCAGCCAATTCCGGATCGGTCATGATCGTGGCCGGATTGGAATTGACCAGAACGACCCGGTAGCCCTCGTCCTTGAGCGTCTTGACGGCTTGCGTGCCCGAATAGTCGAACTCGCAGGCCTGGCCGATCACGATGGGACCGGCGCCGATGATCAGGATGGTGGATATGTCGGTGCGTTTTGGCATTGCGTCTCGCGGTGGTGACAAATCGGCACAAAAAAAGGGCGCGCAGTCGCGCGTCCCTCGGGCCCGGGCGCCTGATCAGCAGGCTGATCCTCGCGCGCGGCTGTCTTTAGACCATCATAACAGGGCAGGGAAGGCTTTTGAGGGCCCATCAACTGGCAATTCCGGCCGTAGGATGGGTAGAACGCAGGCGCAACGCGCCGGAGTGAAACCCATCATGTCGGCGCCCGAGGTGATGGGTTTCGCTCCGCTCTACCCATCCTACGGGGCCGAGCGAGACGGCTCGCCGAGCCGAAGCCGCCGGAGGCGGCGAAGGATGGAGGCCCAGCCTGGACTTGAACCAGGATATGAGGCGATGCACTCGCCCCCGCGTAGACATTTCCGCCACCGGGCCGTTGTCACTGTGGTCGATCACAGGGGATTGATCTACCAGCAGTTTTGCAAAGGTTCACTTAACCCTAACGTTTCAAATTCTAATCAACCAATCGGTTGCGCGACAAATGTCATGCGGGCCTGGTTATGGCCGATATTGACCTTGGCGCGAGATGCTCGGTATCCGGCTGCCTCCAATTTGGCAAGCATATCGGCTGCGCCGTAATGCTGCAGACCGAGCGTTGTCCTCAACTGGCGATAATCGGACAGTGCGGTTTTCACCAGACTGACCAGTGCGTCCCACAGAAATCCGTGTTTGGCGCCGAGCCGCAGCAACGCCATCACATCCGTCATCATCCCCAGATCCGGCGGCAGGATATCGCCGACCACCAATTTGCCGTCCGGCTTGAGCAGCCGCTTCACCACCGCGAAGGCGTCTTCGAGTTGGGGCAGGGTCATGTATTGGGCGACTGAATTCATGATCGCGAGATCCACCGAGCCCTGGGGCAGGTCGCGCAACTCGTCGAGTGAATGGACGGCGATCTTCGGATTGGCGGCAAAGCGCGCCGCCACGCGGCTACGCACCTTTGGCGCCGGTTCGGCCAGGATCAGCTTGGCACACGCTTCTGTGACCTTGCTCGCCGACAGCGCCTCGCCGCAGGCATAATCGAGGACGGTGGCATTCTTGGATGGAATGTATGCGGTGATGTCGCGGGCAATGAGTTGGAAATGGACGTCGCGATGCAGTTTGCTGGCGTAAATCGTGTGGGTGGAATCGTAATAATCGATCCAATCTTCCATGCAGCGGTGCGCCTTGTCCTTGTTCCCCGATAGGGAACCCCTACATTTACTCTGCGTTGAATTCGTCTAGAGCGTTCCGGCCTACTTGGAAACGCTTTTTGCCCGATAGCCCATTTGACGTTTCGGAGTCGTCGACACCACGGACATCCAAGACAATGGACCGTTCGTCGCTGACAATTCCGCACGATCAACCCCGCCCGGTCCCGGTGACCCCGCGGTTCACAGGAAGGTATTGCACGTGAGCACCAAGAAAATCGCCGCCGATCTGAACACTCCGACCGACCTCGCCGCCGATGGCGTGGAGAAGGTCACCAAGGCCCTCAATGGTCTGGTCGCCGATGCCTTTGCGCTTTACCTGAAGACCAAGAATTTCCACTGGCACATTTCGGGCCGCCACTTCCGCGACTATCACCTGCTGCTCGACGAGCATGCCGACCAGATTTTCGCGACCACCGACCCGCTTGCTGAGCGCGTCCGCAAGATCGGCGGCCGTACCGTGCATTCGATCGGCGAGATCGCCAAGCTGCAGTCGGTGAAGGATAACGACGAAGCCTATGTGCCGCCGGTGGAGATGCTGCACGAGCTTATGGAAGACAACAAGAAGATGGCCGCCGCCTTGCGCAAGGCGCACAAGGTCTGCGACGACGCCGACGATGTCGCCAGCGCGAGCCTGCTGGAAAACTATATCGACGAGACCGAGCGCCGCACCTGGTTCCTGTTCGAAGCCAGCCGCGCGGAAGGCGCGAACGAGAAATAGTCCAGCTGTAGGGTGGGCAAAGGCGCTCTTGCGCCGTGCCCACCTTCACGTGTTGTGAAAGGGTGGTGGGCACGCTTCGCTTTGCCCACCCTACAGATCATTTCGGCAGCTCAAACACCAGGCACGTCGTCGTCGCATGCGCGAGCAGCCGGCCTTTGTCGTCGGTGATGCTTGCTTCCGCCGTCCCCGCGCGGCGGCCGACATTGAGCACTTTGCCTTCCGTGCGCACCGTGCCGGACGCCTCGCTCATGCCGCGGATAAAACTGATCTTGAACTCCAGCGTGGTGTAGCCCGATCCTTGCGGCAGCGTCGAATGCACCGCGAGGCCCATGGCGGAGTCCAGCAGGATCGCCGCGTAGCCACCATGCACCGAGCCGATCGGATTATAGTGCCGGATGCCGGGAATGCTGTACATCACCACATGGCCGTGATCTGCGGTGCAGTCGAACGGCCCGACATTCTCCATGATCGGCGGCTGCGGTAGCTCGCCCGCGAATATTTTTCGCACGAAGTCGAGTCCCGACATCGAGGCGAGGACAGCGGGGGAGACGAGGCCGAAGGGCGAGGTGTTGTCGGTCATGGCGCTTCCTGTTTTTATGATGACGGACATCATACAAAACGAGGCGACGAACGCCAGTGTCTCAGCCGTCATTGCGAGGAGCGAAGCGACGAAGCAATCCAGACAGCAAAAAGCGCAGCGAAGACTGGATTGCTTCGCTGCGCTCGCAATGACGGCTGAGAATAGGTCGCCTTACGACGCCTTCTTAGCCCGCATCAAATCCGCGAACCGCTTGAACAGATAGTGCGAGTCCTGCGGGCCAGGCGAGGCTTCCGGGTGGTACTGCACCGAGAACACCGGCTTGCCCTCGATTTCGATGCCGCAATTGGAGCCGTCGAACAGCGAGATATGGGTCTGCTTGGCGCCCTTCGGCAGCGTCGCCTCGTCCACGGCGAAGCCATGGTTCATCGAGGTGATCTCGACCTTGCCGGTGGTCTCGTCCTTGACCGGATGATTGGCGCCGTGATGGCCCTGATGCATCTTCTTGGTCTTGGCGCCGACTGCGAGGCCGAGCATCTGGTGACCCAGACAAATACCGAAAGTCGGCAGGCCGCTATCGATCACCTGCTTGATGACCGGCACCGCGTATTTGCCGGTTTCGGCCGGGTCGCCCGGACCGTTCGACAGGAACACGCCATCCGGCTTCATCGCCAGAATGTCTTCGGCTGAGGTGGTGGCGGGCACCACGGTGATCTTGCAGCCTTCGCCGGCGAGCAGGCGCAGGATGTTGCGCTTGATGCCGTAATCGATGGCGACCACGTTGAATTCCGGCTTGTCCTGGCGGCCAAAGCCCTCATTCCAGACCCAAGGCTTCTCGTCCCAGTCGAAACGCTGGCCGGAAGTGACCATGGGCACCAGGTCCATGCCTTCGAGGCCGGGCCATTCGCGCGCTTCTTCCTTCAGGCCATGCAGGTCGAACTTGCCGTTCTTCGCGTGCGCGATGACGGCGTTCGGCATGCCCTTGGTGCGGATCAGCGCGGTGAGGGCGCGGGTATCGATACCGGAAATACCGATGATGCCGCGCGCTTTCAGCCAGGCGTCAAGATGGCGCGACGAGCGGAAATTCGACGGGTCGGTGATGGCCGAGCGCAGGATCACGCCGCGCGCGCCGGGCGTTGCCGCCATGTTCACCGTCTCGATATCCTCGTCGTTGGTGCCGACGTTTCCGATATGCGGGAAGGTGAAGGTGATGAGCTGGCCGGCATAGGAGGGATCGGTGAGGATCTCTTCATAGCCGGTCATGGCGGTGTTGAAGCACACTTCACCGACGGCCTGGCCTTCTGCGCCAAGGCCGAAGCCTTCCAGCACGGTGCCATCGGCGAGCACGAGGAGCGCGGTCGGTTTGTGGTCCGGCCAGGCTGAGGATGTTTCTGTGGGGGTCATGAGAGGACTACATAGTCCCGGCGCTCGGCGGCGTCAAAGCCGGAAAAAGCGGATTCACAATCCCGGCGCTTAGCGGATGGAACAATCGAGGGCGGTGTCTGAGACGGGCCACCAAGAAATTTAAGGCTAGAATTAGGCAAATCCCATCATCATCTGCTTGCTGATTGCACGATTCGCCGTTAGCAACCCCCAAACTGGGTATTTCCGGATATTTCTGTGCGGCTCGATTATTTCGCCACTTTGGCCGCACGTTCGGCCGCAGCGCCTGCGCGCTGGCGTCGCCCCTTCCTGACCTGGCTCGATGGCATCGAGAAAGGCTGGGCCATCCCGCTTTTGATCGGCGCTTTTGCTGCCGCCTGGTGGCTGTTTCTCATCATTGCCTATCAGAGCGGCGATCTTCATGCCGACGCCCTGGAGACCTGGACGCTCGGACGGGATTTCGCCTGGGGCAACCCCAAGCATCCGCCGTTGATGGGCTGGGTGGCGTGGCTGTGGACGCAAGTGTTTCCGCTCACCGACTGGTCGTTCCAGTTGTTGTCCATGACCAATGCCGCGGTGGCGCTGTTCGCCGTCGATCTAATCGCGCGCCGCTTCGTGCGTGGCGATTCCCGCGCCGTCATCCTCATGCTCTTGATGCTGACGCCGGTCTATCAATTCTACGCCCAGCGGTTCAACGCGAATACCGTCCTGCTGGCGATCTGGCCGCTCGCCACCTATTGCCACCTGCGCTCGTTTGAGACGCGCCGCATCGGTTGGTCGATCGCCGCCGGCGCACTGGCTGCGCTGGCGATGCTCGGCAAATACTATTCGGTGTTCCTGATCGCCAGTTTCGCACTCGCGACGTTCGCGCATCCGCGCCGCGCGGTTTATTTCAAGTCATGGGCACCATGGCTCTCGACGCTGGCGGGGCTTGTCGTACTCGGTCCGCATCTGCACTGGCTCGTGATGAATGACGGCGAGACGCTGGCTTATCCGCTGAGGCAGCAGGGCGGCTTCGGCCTCAATCATTCGTTCGGCGAAGCGACCATGTTCCTGCTCGGGATCGGCGCGGCGCTGGCCATTCCGGCCATCGTCTGGATGTTGTCGGCAGGTCGGCGATTGGGCCGGTTCTTCGCCGATTTCCGCGCCATGCCGTCCGGCTTGTGGTTGCTGTTCTGGGTCTTCGTCGGCACGATTGTCTTGCCGCCGGTCACGGCATTGGCGCTCGGCACGAATATGCCGTCGATCTGGGCTGCGCAGGGCCTGTTCCTGCCGGTGATCCTGATCGTGTGCGGCGCCAGCTACACGCTGGAGCGGTTCTTCGTGGTCAATCTGGCCACCTGGGTGGCAGGTATTGCGATCATCGCCATTGTGGTGGCTGCGCCGCTCCACGCGATTCAGCGCAACAGCGTCAGTCCCAACGAGCGGACTTATTATCGCCTTGCCGCCCTCGAACTGACCAAACGCTGGCATCAGGCAACGGACCGTCCGATGGTGCAGGTCAGCGGCGATGACGGCCTGGCTTTCGCGACGGCCTTCTACAGTCCCGACCATCCGCGTTACAGCCGGCCGTTCCGTTTCCAATACACCTGGGGCATGCCACGGCCGGCGACGCTGGGACGCGGCTGGGTCGGAGCCTGTTTCGTCACCGACGCTTCCTGCATGGACTGGATGACAAAGGTCTCGGCCATCGAGAGCCGCAATGTTCGCGTCAATTTCGATGTGCAGCCGACATTGTGGGGCACGCCCGGGGTTCCCGCGACGGTTGCCGCGTTGATGGTGCTGCCGCGCGGACCGGACACCACCGAACCCAGCGAGTTGCGCAGCGATGCTGCCGAGGAATTCTCGTCGCTCCGCCGCCAGCCTGCGCAGTAATGCCCGCCGCCCGGTTCCGCGGGCATGTTGTGCCGTTCCCCCAAAGCGCTTAGATCGTCACCAACCCATTTCAGGCGCCGCCGGGCGGCTGCCACAAGGAGACGCAAATGCTGCGCGAAAGCATCAATACGGCCGTCAAGGAAGCCATGAAGGCCAAGGAAGAGCGCAAGCTCGGCACCTTGCGCATGGTCAATGCGGCCATCAAGAATGCCGACATCGACGCCCGCGGCCAGGGCAAGCCGCCGCTGTCGGATAGCGATGTGCTCAGCCTGCTGCAGAAGATGATCAAGCAGCGCCAGGAATCGGTGGAGCTGTATGAGAAGGGCGGCCGCGAAGAGCTCGCTGCGCAGGAGCGCGAGGAAATCGCGGTCATCACCGCCTATCTGCCGCAGCAGATGTCAGAGGACGAGACCAAGGCGGCGATCGCTGCCGAGATCACCGAGCTCGGTGCGGCCGGGATGAAGGACATGGGCAAGGTCATCGCTGCGCTGAAGGCGAAATATGCCGGCCAGATGGATTTCGGCAAAGCCAGTGGTTTGGTGAAGGCTGCACTGAACGGTTAGTTGTTTCCTTGACCTCTCCCCGTTCTTTACGAGGAGAGGTCAAATGAAACGTTTCGGTCGCTGCGACGTGTGCCGAATGTGAATGATTTCGACGGTGCCGATGTGCACGCGGTAGAAAATTCGAAAAGGATATCTCACCACGGATACAGCCCGAATGCCTGATCTCTGGGATAAGCGTGGTGCGGAATGCGGCATCTTGCAGATGCGATCAACAACCTCGTTGAGACGTTGCTCGACTGCTTCAGCAATCCCCGGGCTCGCAGCCAGCGCGTAATACGCCGCGATCCTGTTGAGATCGGCAAGAGCTCGCCGCGAATAGCGCGGGGTCACTGCCGAAACTTGGCAAAAGCAGCTCGAATTTCAGCATCTGTGGCGAATTCGCCTGCATCGAGCGAGGCGATCGCTTCATCTATGACGCGCAGCTCGTCCTCTGTCGCATCATAGGTGTTTTCACCCAATTCGCGCTCAATCTCCTGACCTACAGATATCAATTCCGCCTGCGCCGTTTCCGGCCAGTTTTCTGCGCGTTCCAGCAGAAGTTTAAGGTCAGATGCGCTCATGGCGTTAAAATAGCACGATTTGGAAATTCAGGCCAGTCGGCGCCGCTCCCCGCTCGGCATCGCTTATGGCGCGAGCGGGGAGAAGTTAGACACCGTTACGCCGCCGCGGTCGGCAGCGTGTATTCCTTAAACTGATCGCGCAGCGCCGTCTTCAGGATCTTGCCGGTCGCCGTGTGCGGGATCGCATCGACGAACACCACGTCATCCGGCATCCACCACTTTGCGATTTTGCCGTCCATGTATTTCAGCAGGTCCTCGCGGCTCACCTGCTGGTCCGGCTTCAGCTGCACGATCAACAACGGACGCTCGTCCCATTTCGGATGGAAGACGCCGATGACAGCCGCTTCCGCCACCTGCGGATGGCCGACCGCGAGATTTTCCAGATCGATGGACGAAATCCATTCGCCACCGGATTTGATCACGTCCTTGGAGCGATCGGTGATGCGCATATAGCCGTATTCGTCGATGGTCGCGACGTCGCCGGTGTCGAAGTAACCTTCGCTGTCGAGGATGTTCTTGTCGACGCGGAAGTAGCCCTTCGCCACAGCGGGCCCGCGCACCAGCAGGCGGCCAAAGGTCTTGCCGTCATGCGGGATCAATTGCTCGTTGTCGTCCACCAGCTTCATCTCGACCATGAAAGGCGAAAAGCCCTGGGTCTGCAGGATGTCGAGCTTGGCGTCGCCTTCGAGATCCTTGAACTGGCCCTGCAGCGTGCACACGGTGCCGAGCGGCGACATCTCCGTCATGCCCCAGGCATGGCGCGGCTCGACGCCCATGTCGGCAAAGGCCTTGATCATCGAGCGTGGCATCGCCGAGCCGCCGCACACCACCACCTTGAGGTCGGGCAGCGTCACCTTTTCCTTCTGCATATATTGCAGCAGCATCAGCCACACCGTCGGCACGCCGGCGGTGTAGGTCACCTTCTCGGTCGAGAGCAGTTCATACACCGATGCGCCGTCGAGCTTGGCGCCCGGCATCACCAGCTTGGTGCCCATGGACGGCGCGGAGAAGGCGATGCCCCAGCTGTTGGCGTGGAATAGCGGCACTACCGGCAGCATCGTGTCCTTCGACGTGGTGCCGAGCGCGTCGCCATTATTGGCGACCAGCGCATGCAGAACGTTGGAGCGGTGCGAATACAGCACGCCCTTCGGATCGCCCGTGGTGCCCGATGTGTAGCACATGGCCGCGGCGGTGTTTTCGTCGAACTCCTTCCACTGGAAGTTTCCATCGACCTCGTTGATCCAGTCTTCATAGGCCACCGCATTTTTCAGCGTGGTCTGCGGCATGTGCGCCTTGTCGGTGAAGACGATGTAGCGCTCGACGCTCGGGATCTGGTCGGCGATCTTTTCCAGGATCGGAATGAATGTCAGGTCGGTCATCACGATGCGATCCTGCGCATGGTTGATGATCCAGGCGATCTGATCCGGGAACAGGCGTGGGTTCACGGTGTGGCAGATGGCGCCGATGCCCATGATGCCGTACCAGGCTTCGAGATGGCGCCAGGTGTTCCAGGCAATGGTGGCGACGCGGTCGCCGAGCACGATGCCTTCCTTGTCGAGCCGCTGCGCGACTTTGAGCGAGCGCTTGCGGATCTCTCCATAGGTGGTGCGGTGGATCGGCCCTTCCACGGAGCGGGTCACGACCTCGCGCTCGCCGTGGTTCTTCGCTGCGTGATCGATGATCCGATGACACAACAGGGGCCAGTCTTGCATCAAGCCGCGCATTCGTTTGCTCCTCCGCATTTCTGTTCTGCTGGCGACTCCGCTAAGGAACCGCAGCGCCCACGACGGGTTGGCCCATCGTTGGGGAATTAGGTCTTGCCATGAAGTCTAGCGCGGGGAAAGCGGAGGGAAAATCGACTTTTGGTCTATCCCGCTGCGGCCAAACGACAATTGGAGCCGCTCTGGCGCTGCTCATGATTTCGGCAATACCGGGGCAGGCCTATCTCACCAAAGGGGTGCCGCTGCCCAAGGCGCGCCCAGCCGAAGCGCCGCAAACCCCCGAGGTCGAGCCGACGGAGAAGCCCGCGCAGCCCCCGAAAACGCCGGCTGCAGAGGCAAAGCCGCCGGAACCGCCGCCACCTTCGCCCTGCCGGCTGGCGCTGACAGACGATATCGCGATCGCGCCGAGCATTCCGGACATCAAGGGGCCGGGCGCCTGTGGCGGTCCAGATATGGTGCGGCTGGAAGCCGTGGTGCTCCCGGACAAGACCCGCGTGCCGCTGAAGCCCGCGGCTACCATGCGCTGCACGATGGCGGCGGCGGTCGCCGACTGGCTGCGCAGCGATATGGTGCCGCTGGCATCGAGCCTGAACAGCAAGCTCGTCGAACTCGATAATTTCGATTCCTTCAATTGCCGCGGTCGTAATCGGGTGCAGGGCGCCAAGCTTTCGGAGCATGGCCGCGCCAATGCGCTTGATATTCGCGGCCTCAAGCTCGCCAACGGCCAAACGATCGCGCTGACCGAGCCGGCAACGCCGCGTGAGTTGCGGGAAAAGGTCCTGTTGTCGCTGTGTACGCGTTTCCCCACCGTGCTTGGACCGGGATCGGACGGCTATCACGAGGATCACATCCATTTCGATCTTGCCGAGCGCCGCGGCAATTACCGCATCTGCCAGTGGGATGTCTGGGATGCCTGGCCGCAGGTCGCGCCGCTGATGCCGGCCCCGCGCCCGGCCGGGGCGCCGCCGCGCGAGGTTGCGGCGAAGGAGGGGCAGCCGTCCGAAACCAGGCCCGCAGAGCAGTCGGCCGAGGATCAGGCCGAACCGGAGAAGCAGCAGGCCGAGGAGGCGAAGCCCGAAGAGCCGAAGGCCAAGCCGGAGACGAAGCAAAAGCCGAAGGCGAAGAAACCGCGCAAGCAGCGCGCCCAGGCGCCGTTCCCGCTCAATCTGCTGCGCTAGCGCGGCGTCATCGCCACGGGCTGTTGGGATCGTCTTCCAAATCGTAGAGCTCGCGCAGATGCACGCTGAGCTCCATCAGCCTGTCGCGAAAGGGCGTGTGCGCGGCGTCGGAATAGCCGACGGTAATGCGCCAGCTGCCGTCGAGCGGATAGATGATCAGCCGCACATTTGGCGGCCAGGGACCCATGCTTTTGAGAGTCGTTTCCCGAAAGATCTTTTCGAGCTCGGCGGCGCTCTTCTTCGGCTTCCACATCACGTTAAACAAATCCAAGATTGCCGGGCAGAGGCGAAAGGCACCGGCATTCCGGCACCTCATGCATGCACTAGGTATCGTTCTTTTGGAATTATTCTAATCAGATGTAAATGGCTTGTTCTCCCTCCCCCAAGCGGCGAAGCCGCGCAGCGGGGAAGAGGCGCTCCTCTTTCCCCTCCCCGGAGCGAAGCGAATGGGGAGGGTGGCGAGAAGCGAGCGTTCAGCGAGCTTCGAGACGGGTGGGGTGCTTCCGCAAGCGCTGACGTCACGTAAGGATGGACCCCACCCCGGCCCACCCCACAGCGCGGCTGCGCCGCGTGGGGGAGGGAGCACTGCCGACTGTGCGTCACAAACAAAAAAAGCGCCGGTTGCCCGACGCTTTCTTCAATTCCAGTCTCGTAAAGCTCAGTAAGGCGAGCCACCGCCCTGCAGCGCCAGCTTCGAATTATACGGCGAGTCGCCGGCCTTCGGCTCGAGCACGACGACCAGTGCGCCCGGCTTGACGCGGCCGTAGAGGTCGATGACGTCCTCATTGGTCATGCGGATGCAACCCGAGGAGATGGAGGCGCCGATATATTCCGGCTGGTTGGTGCCGTGAATGCGGAACAGCGTGTCCTTGTTGCCCTGATAGAGATAGAGCGCGCGGGCGCCGAGCGGGTTGTCCACGCCGCCGGGCACCTGGGCCGGCAGGCCCTCGATGCGGGCATGGATGTCCTTGGTGGGGGTCCACTTCGGCCATTCGGCCATGTTGCCGACGCGGGCGACGCCCGAGAAGGCGAGGGCTTCTTCACCCACGGTTACGCCGTAACGGATGGCCTTGCCGCCGTCCTGCACGAAATAGAGATAGTGGTTGTCGGAATCGACCACGATCGAGCCCGGGAGCTCCTTGCGGTGGAAGTCGACGATGGCGCGGCGGAACGGCTCGGCCGGCTTCACATTGGCATATTTGGCCTTGGCGAGCTGGGCGCGGTCATTCGGCTTGAGGTTGGAGTCCGGTGCCGGCTGATACATGGCAGTGGTCGTGTTGCAGGCCGACAGCATCAGGCCGGCAGCGACGATCAAACCCAGTCGAATCTTGAGAGACATAACTTTGTTCCAGTTGCTAGGCCCGGACGCGTGTTACGTCCGCGAAAATAGGCCCCAAACGCCACGATTCCGTTAAGCGCAGTATCGCTGAATTTTCCCCCGATTCCAGCGGCGAGATGCGCGCTGCAGCATGCGGGTTATCACCTGTGTCATATTTGCCGCAGAAATTTACGTGACTTGATCAGGGTTTACGCAATCTCACGATTTCTCCCGAAGCCGTGATCGCCGGTGCTCATGGTGAGGAGGCGCGTAGCGCCGTCTCGAACCATGAACTGGCCTGGCTCGGAGCTTGTGGCCATCCTTCGAGACGCCGCTACGCGGCTCCTCAGGATGAGGGGCGGGGCGTCGCTCGCCATGCCGATGACTTTTCACGCGCGCATGGGGTTGGCGCGGTGCAAGAAGGCTGTCATGAGGGCTGCATCCGTGTCGGGCATGGTCGCCCTCCCACCGATTCGGTCCGGGCCGCTTCTGCAGCGGTTCCCTTATTTGCATCTTCAACCATTGCGGAGTTGCCATGCTGGCTGTCTTCACCCCCGTCGATCATGCCCTGAAAAAATCCGAGCCGACCGATCTGTCGAGTCTGCCGGAGAATGCGGTGTGGATCGACATGGTGAAGCCGTCGCCGGGTGAGGACAAGGCGGTGGAGAAGCTGGCCGGGGTCGAGATCCCGACCCGCGAAGACATGCAGGAGATCGAGATCTCCAGCCGTCTCTATATCGAGAACGGCGCCCGCTACATGACCGCGAGCTTGATGTGCGGCTCTGATACCGAAAATCCGCGCGTCACCGCCGTCACATTCATCCTGACCCGCCAGCGTCTGGTCACCGTACGCTACGACGCCCCGCGCCCCTTCGCGTCGGTGGAGCTCAAGCTCGGCCGCAACGCACCGGCCAATGCCAATGGTGAGACCGTGCTGCTCGAATTGCTCGACGCCGTCATCGATCGCTGCGCCGATATTCTGGAACGGGTCGGCGCCGATATCGATCAGGTCAGCCACGATATTTTCGAGCCCGATGAATCCCAGCGCACCGGTCACGCCAAGCGTTATTCTGAAATCCTCATCGCCATCGGCCGCAAGGGCGACTTGACCTCGAAGGTGCGTGAAAGCCTGGTCTCCATCGGCCGTCTCGTCACCTTCGTCACGGCGGAAGCGGATGGCGTCAAATGGTCGAAGGACATGCGCGCCCAGCTCAAGACCATGCAGCGCGACGTGATGTCCCTCACCGACCACGCCTCCTACCTGTCGAGCAAGATCACCTTCACGCTCGATGCCATGCTCGGCGTCGTCAATCTCGAGCAGAACAACATCATCAAACTGTTCTCGGTGATGGCGGTGGTCCTGATGCCGCCGACGCTGATTGCCTCGGTCTATGGCATGAACTTCAAGCTGATGCCGGAGCTGCAATGGGATTTTGGATATCCCATGGCGATCGCAATGATGTTCTGCGCGGCCGCTCTGCCGTATATGTTCTTCAAATGGAAGAAGTGGCTGTAACGCGCCGCGGCTGATGGCCTCCCTCCCCAGTCGCTGCGCTCCGGGGAGGGGAAAGAGCGCGCCATTGTTCCATCAAAACACCGATTGCGTATTGCGCGAGATCGAAAAGCCGTGGCGATCGGCATTGAAGCAGGTCACGCCGGATTGTTCGGATTTGCAGGTGAAGCCATCGCGCTGAAAGGTCTGGCCGTAATTCAGCACGGGCAGTTTCGGATCCATGATGGTGTCGCCATGGCAGATGCGAATGCCGCTTTGGCTGGTCTTGCCGATCTCGAAGGCGCGGCCCCATTCGAGCTCACAGTCTTTCGGCTTCGGCACGCTGACCGTTGCTTCCATGATGTCGCAGCGGATGTCGGCGGTCTTGCCGTCGGCAAAATACTGACAGGCGATGTTTTTGGAAGGTGACAGGAAGCCGATCGGCGCCTGCGCAAAAGCAGGCAGCGGCGCAAGCAGGACAGCGAATGCGAGCAAAGGCGATTTCATGAAACGAGACTTTCCGGACATGGCATTGCACGGCCAGTCTAGTCGGTCTCGTTTCACAAGCCTATGACCGCACGCGCGGTCATGGCGCGGACCTGTAGGATGGGTTTCGCTGCGCTCTACCCATCCTACGACTGCGTTTTACTTCGCGCCGACCGCCTTGCCACGATACATCAGATGCACCGCGCAGTTGCAGCCCGGCGGATGCGAGGCGATGTCGGCGGATGCCTCGTCGTTCGCAGGCGCCTGCGATGCCAGCTTCTCGGCCACGGCTTTTTCCTGCGCCGCGGCGGCAGCACCGGGAATGTAGTTCAGGATCGGCGCCAGCCAGCGCTCGACTTCGGCCACATCCATGTTCTTGCGCGCGGCATAGTCTTCGGCCTGGTCGCGCTCGATCTTGCCGACGCCGAAATAATAGCTTTCGGGATGGCTGAAATAGAGACCCGATACCGACGAGCCCGGCCACATGGCATAGCTCTCGGTGAGCGACACGCTCGCGGTGTTCTCGGCATCGAGCAAACGGAAGATGGTCGCCTTTTCCGTGTGATCGGGCTGCGCGGGATAACCAGGTGCTGGCCGAATGCCTTGATACTTCTCCAGGATCAGGTCATCGACGGAGATGTCCTCATCCGGCGCGTAAGCCCAGAATTCCTTGCGCACGCGCTCATGCATGCGCTCGGCAAAGGCTTCGGCGAGACGGTCGGCCAGCGCCTTGCACAGGATCGACGAATAGTCGTCATTGGCATTCTTGAAACGGTCGGCGATCACGTCTTCACCGATGCCTGCGGTGACGACGAACGCGCCGATATAGTCGGCGACGCCGGTGTCCTTTGGCGCGATGAAATCCGACAGCGCGGCATTGAAGCGGCCCTCGCGCTTCACCAGTTGCTGGCGCAGCGTGTGCAGCGTCGCGACGTCCTTATTACGATCGTCATCGGCATAAACACGGATATCGTCGCCGACCGCATTCGCCGGCCAGAAACCGACGGTCGCCTTGGCGGTGAACCACTTCTCATCCACGATCTGCTTTAGCATTTTTTGCGCATCGGCATAGAGCGAGGTGGCGACTTCGCCGACGACGCTGTCGGTCAGGATCGCGGGGAAGCGTCCAGCCAATTCCCAGGTCTGGAAGAACGGCGTCCAGTCGATATAGCGCGCGAGTTCTTCCAGCGAGTAATCGCTGAACGTCTTGATCCCAAGGAAGGTCGGCTTGCGCACGGTCTTGCTGAAATCGGCCACATGCGCATTGGCACGCGCAGCCGTTAGCGACAGGCGCTTCTTGTCTTGCTGCGCCTTGAAATGCGCCGCAGAGATTTTTGCATAATCCGCACGCACATCGGCCGCATAGGCGTCGCGCTTCTCCGGCGACAGCAGCGACGACGCAACGCCGACCGCGCGGCTGGCATCGTTCACATGCACGACAGCGCCGGCCGTGTAGTTCGGGTCGATCTTCACGGCCGTATGCACGCGGCTGGTGGTCGCGCCGCCGATCAGCAGCGGCATTTTCAGCCCCTGCCGTTCCATCTCGCCGGCGAGGAAGGTCATCTCGTCCAGCGACGGCGTGATCAGGCCCGACAGGCCGATGATGTCGGCGCCTTCAGCCTTCGCGGTCTCGATGATCTTCGAAGCCGGCACCATGACGCCGAGATCGACGACTTCAAAATTGTTGCACTGGAGCACGATGCCGACAATGTTCTTGCCGATATCGTGGACGTCGCCCTTCACGGTGGCGAGCACGATCTTGCCGGCCGACGAACGACCGCCTTCGGTGCCGATGCCCTTGGCGAGATTGTCGGCCTTTTCCTGCTCCATGAACGGCATCAGATAGGCGACCGCCTGCTTCATCACGCGAGCGGATTTTACGACTTGCGGCAGAAACATCTTGCCGTCGCCAAAAAGGTCGCCAACGACGTTCATGCCGTCCATCAGCGGGCCTTCGATCACATGCAGCGGCCGCGCGACGGTGAGGCGTGCGGCTTCGGTGTCCTCATCGATATATTGCGTGATGCCGTGGACGAGCGCGTGGCTGAGCCGGCGTTCCACCGGCCATTCGCGCCACGACAGGTCCTGCTCCTTGGCCTGCTTGGTCTGGCCGCGGAATTTTTCGGCGAGTTCGAGCAGGCGTTCGCCGGCGCCGGGATCGCGATTGAGGATCGTGTCCTCGCAGACCTGGCGCAATTCGGGATCGATGTCGTCATAGACGATCATCTGCCCGGCATTGACGATGCCCATATCCATGCCGGCCTTGATGGCGTGATACAGGAACACCGAATGCATGGCCTCGCGCACGGGCTCATTGCCGCGGAACGAGAAAGACAGGTTGGAGACGCCGCCGGAAATATGCGCATGCGGCAGGTTCTGGCGGATCCAGCGCGTGGCCTCGATGAAATCGACGCCGTAATTGTTGTGCTCTTCGAGGCCGGTGGCGATGGCGAATACGTTTGGATCGAAGATGATGTCTTCCGGTGGGAAGTTCAACTCGGTGACGAGGATGTCGTAAGCGCGCTTGCAGATCTCGATCTTGCGCTCATAGGTGTCGGCCTGGCCGACTTCGTCGAAGGCCATGACGACGACCGCGGCGCCGTGGCGCTGCGCGATCTTCGCTTCATGGATGAATTTCTCGACGCCTTCCTTCATGGAGATCGAATTGACGATCGGCTTGCCCTGAACGCATTTCAGGCCGGCCTCGATCACGTTGAACTTTGACGAGTCCACCATGACCGGCACGCGGGCGATGTCCGGTTCGGAAGCGACGAGATTGAGAAACTCGATCATCGCCTTTTCGGAATCGAGCAGGCCCTCGTCCATATTGACGTCGATGACCTGCGCGCCGTTTTCCACCTGATCGCGCGCCACCTGCAGCGCCGCGGCATAGTCGCCTTCGGTGATCAGGCGGCGGAATTTCGCGGAGCCGGTGACATTGGTGCGTTCGCCGACATTGACGAACGGGATCGACGCGGCCAGTTCGAACGGCTCGAGGCCCGAGAGGCGCAGCAGCGGCGCGATCTCGGGAACTGCGCGCGGCTTGTGCGGCGCGACAGCCTTGGCGATGGCGGCGATATGCGCCGGCGTGGTGCCGCAGCAGCCGCCGACGATGTTGACAAGGCCGCTCGCGGCGAATTCGCCGACGAGGCGCGCCATATATTCCGGCGTTTCGTCATACTGGCCGAATTCATTGGGCAGGCCGGCATTGGGATAGGCGCAGACCAGCGTGTCGGCGACGCGGCCGATATCGGCGATATGGGCGCGCAGGTCTTCAGCGCCGAGCGCGCAGTTGAAGCCGATGGTGGCGGGCTTGGCGTGCTTCACCGAATTCCAGAACGCTTCCGGCATCTGGCCGGAAAGAAGACGGCCGGATTTGTCGGTGATGGTGCCGGAGATCATGATCGGCACGTCGATGCCGCGCGCCTCGCAGATCTCCGCGATGGCATAGAGCGCGGCCTTGGCATTCAGTGTGTCGAAAATGGTCTCGACCAGCAGCAGGTCGGCGCCGCCGTCGAGCAGGCCGTTGATCTGCTCGCTATAGGCGATGCGGAGATCATCGAAGGTCACGGCGCGGTAGCCGGGATTGGCGACATCCGGCGAGATCGAGGCAGTGCGGTTGGTCGGGCCGATGGCACCGGCGACGAAACGCGGGCGGCCGTCTTCGGCTTCCACCTTGATGGCAGCGTTCTTGGCCAGGCGCGCGCCATCGCGGCTCATCTCGTAAGCGAGATCGGCCATGTCGTAATCGGCCTGCGCGATCGAGGTCGAGGAGAAGGTGTTGGTGGCGACGATATCGGCGCCGGCGCGCAGATAGTCGGCGTGGATATCCTCGATCGCCTGAGGCTGGGTCAGGATCAGCAGATCATTGTTGCCTTTGACGTCGCGATGAAAGTCCTTGAAGCGCTCGCTGCGGAATGCGGCTTCATCGAACATCAGGCCCTGGATCACGGTGCCCATGGCGCCGTCGAGAACGAGGATGCGCTCCGAGGCGGCTTTGAGAAGGGCGGTACGCTTGGGGGAAACTGGCACTGACATGATTTAGGCTGCCTTGCGCGCGCCGTTCGGGCGGAAGCCCAGAAGATGACTGATCGCGAAGACCAGATCGGCGCGGTTCATGGTGTAGAAATGGAAGTCGTTGACGCCAGCCTTGGCGAGCTTCTGCACCTGGCCGGCGACGACCGTGGCGGCAACCAGCTTGCGGGTCTCGGCATCGTCATCAAGGCCGTCGAATTTCGCAGCCAGCCAATCGGGCACAGTCGTGCCGGCGCGGGTGACGAAATTGCGCGCCTGTTTGAAGTTATGCATCGGCATGATGCCAGGCAGCACTGGAATCTCGATGCCGCGAGCGCGGACCTTGTCGAGATAGCGGAAGTAAAGATCGTTATCGAAGAACACCTGGGTGATGGCGCGCGTCGCGCCGGCATCGACTTTGGCCTTCAGCACATCGATATCGGCGTCGAAATCCGCGCTTTCCGGATGCTTTTCCGGATAGGCGGACACGGTCACGTCGATATCCGGATAGCGCCTGCGAATGCTGGCGACGAGATCGGCGGATGTCTTGTAGCCATCAGGGTGCGCCACATATTCCGTGCCGATGCCCGTGGTCGGGTCGCCGCGTAGCGCCACGATGTGGCGGACGCCGGCCTCGTGATAGCGGGACACGACATCGTCGATTTCGCTTTTCGGCGCCCCCACGCAGGTCAGATGCGCGGCTGGCGTCAGGTTCGTTTCCTTCAGCAGGCGGACGATGGTGGCATGGGTGCGCTCGCGGGTCGAACCGCCGGCGCCATAGGTTACCGAGACGAATGAGGGAGAGAGGGGCGCCAGCCGCTCGATGGTCTCCCACAACGTGCGGTCCATCTCTTCGGTCTTCGGCGGGAAGAACTCGAAGGAGATGTTCGGAAGGGCAGGGGTGGCCGGGGTCGTCTCGGTCATCTCGAACTCCACCGCCGCGACTGGCGGCACCGGTTGTAGGGTCGTGGCTGGCTGTTTGGCTGCACTGCACAAAATAGGCTGTTGCGCCGGAATAAAATAGCCCATTGGGAAGCCATATAGGGTGGGAAATGGCCCATTAAGTCTGATAAAGGTCGATCTGGATTAGTGCATTGAGGTCGAGTGGGCAGCTTCTAGCCAGCGACGTATCCGGGTAGTCTGTGATTTATCTTATTGATATTAATTTGTAAAAATAGATTTTGGTGAAGTTTTCTGTTTTCCAGCAATGGTGGGCCTTTGATCAACTGATCGATGCCACTTCAATCTTGGCCCATTTTTCCGATGCTTCCGGCCAAGCGCTCCAGCTGGTCCGTAGCGCTTGCTGTCCCATCGGGACGCATTAGCCTGCCGGTATGATCCCGCTTTCCATTCTTGACCTCTCGGTCGTCACCACAGGCACGCCGCCGTCGCAGGCGCTGCGCAACAGCATCGATCTCGCCAAGCACGCGGATCACCTCGGCTATGTCCGTTACTGGCTGGCCGAGCATCACAACCTCGCGTCGGTCGCCAGTCCCGCGCCGGAGATCATGATCGGCCAGATCGCGGCGGCAACGTCGCGGATCCGTGTCGGCTCCGGCGGCGTGATGCTGCCGAACCATGCGCCGTTGATGGTGGCCGAGCGCTTCAAGATGCTGGAGGCGCTGTTTCCCGGCCGCATCGATCTCGGCCTCGGCCGCGCGCCGGGAACGGATGGCGCGACGGCCTATGCGCTGCGCAACCGAATGGCCGGCCGCGAGGGCGATGATTTCCTGGAGCGGCTGAGCGAATTGCTACTGTGGGAGACGCGGCGTTTTCCGGAAAACCATCCCTATAATAACGTCGTCGCGATGCCGAACGACGTGCCGTTGCCGCCGATCTGGCTGCTCGGCTCCAGTGATTTCTCCTCGGATCTCGCAGCCCAGGTCGGGATGGGTTTTGCCTTTGCCCATCATTTTGCGTCTCACGATGCGGCCGATGCGATGGTGCATTACCGGGCGCGGTTCAAGAGCTCGTCCTGGCTGCAGGCGCCGCAAGCGATCCTCGCGGTGGCCGTGATTTGCGCAGAGAGTGATGCAGAAGCCGAGCGTCTGGCAGCCCCTTTCGATCTCAATCGCCTGCGCCGTGATCGCGGCGAATACGCGCCGCTGCCGAGTGTCGAGGAGGCATTGGCTTATCCTTACAGCGATGCGGAAAAGATGAAGATCGCGCGCAACCGCTCACGGCTGTTCGCCGGCAGCCCCGCGACGGTGATGCAGAAGCTGCAGCCGTTGATCGCGCAATGTCAGCCGGATGAATTGATGGTGGTTACCGCGATGTATGACCATGACACGCGGAAGCGGTCTTACAGCCTGCTGGCGGAGGCATTCGGATCGTAGGATGGGTAGAGCGTAGCGAAACCCATCCTACAAAATCACATGTCGGTATCCGCCCGCGCCAAACGTCCTAGAGGCGGCGCCACTCAAAAACGAGAGACAATCCATGCTCTATGCACTCCTGGCCTATCACGTCGAAGACGTCGTCGTGTCCTGGGCCGCCGATCAAGATACGAATGTGATGGCCAATCTTCACGAAATCCATGAGCGGCTGACAGCCGATGGCCAGATGGGACCTGCGGCGCGACTCGGCGGCACCAAGGGCGCGTTCACCTTGCGCGGCCCGGGGGCTGGCGTGGTGATCGATGGCCCGTTTGCCGAGACCAAGGAGCAGTTGCTCGGTTTCTATGTCGTGGATTGCGAAACCCGCGAGGATGTCATCGCAATCGCGCGTGATCTGCGGAAGGTGAATCCGTCGGCCGTGTATGAGATCAGGCCGATCCAGCTGTTTTTGCCGGGCGCGGCGAAGGAGGCGACGCACGCGCTATCGGATCATGTGCGGGGATCGTAGGATGGGTAGAGCGTAGCGAAACCCATCAGTCCGTCATTGCGGCAAGCTCCGCCGATGGGTTTCGCTCCGGCGCTTCGCGCCTTCGCTTCACCCATCCTACATGCTTAGCCTTGCTGCTCGCCAAATGTCTGGCGGAACGGATGTGCGGGATACACACCGACAATCCTGAATTCGCGCGAAAAGAATTTCAGCTCTTCAAGCGCGAAAGCGAGGTTGCGGTCATCCGGATGGCCATCGACATCCGCGTAGAACTGAGTGGCAAAGAACTCGCCATCGACCATGTAGCTTTCCAGCTTGGTCATGTTGACGCCGTTGGTGGCAAAACCGCCGAGTGCTTTGTAGAGCGCGGCGGGAATGTTGCGTACCCGGAAGACAAAGGACGTGACCAGCGGCTCCTTGCCCTGATCGGCCCATTTGGCATCCTTCGACAGAATGACGAAGCGCGTCGTGTTGTGGCTCTCGTCTTCGACATCCTCGGCCAGAATATCCAGGCCATAGATCTCGGCGGCGAGTTTTGGTGCCAGCGAACCACAGCTCTTGTCGCCGCGCTCGGCGACGATGCGCGCGGAGCCAGCCGTGTCGGCGGCGACGATGGAGCGGACACCGAGCTTGCGGATCAGGCGGCGGCACTGGCCGAGCGCGTGAACATGGCTCTCGATGGTCTTGAGGTCTTCGATCTTCGCACCGCGCGGCGCCATCAGCTGGTGATGGATCGGGATGAACCATTCGCCGATGATGTGCAGGCCGGACGCCGGCAGCAGATGATGGATATCGGCGACGCGGCCGGCGATCGAGTTCTCGATCGGGATCATGCCGAGATCTGCCTCGCCCGACGAAATCGCCGCCAGCGCATCCTCGAACGTGGCGCAGGGCAGCGGCTCGGCGTTCGGAAACGCCTCGGCGATCGCATTATGGGAATTGGCGCCGGGCTCGCCCTGGAAGGCGATCTTCATGATCTGATCTTTGGGAATGGTCATGGCGGGCCTTGTATCAGTCGATCAGATTTTTGCCAGCAGGCGGCGGGCAGTTTCGAGGTCGTGCGGGGTATCGACGCCGAGCGGGACGGAGTCCACGATGGCGCCGTCGATCCGCATACCGGCTTCGAGGGCGCGGAGCTGTTCGAGCTTTTCGCGCTGCTCCAGCGTCGAGGGTGCGAGCTTGACGAAACTCTCCAGCGCGGCGCGGCGATAGGCGTAGAGCCCGATATGATGATAGCGCGGGCCATCGCCATAGGGCGCGGTGGCGCGGGTGAAATACAGCGCGCGCAGCCGGTTCGCACCAGCCGGCGAGCCGATCAGCTTCACCACATTGGGGTTGGTGTGCTCTTCGTCCTTGCGGATTTCGGCGGCCAAGGTGGCGATATCGACCTTCGGGTCGTCCAGCACACGGACCGCCGCAACAATATCGCCAGGCGGAATGGTGGGCAGGTCGCCCTGGACATTGACGATGGTCTGGACCGTTCCGGTTGGGTCCAGCCTGCCCAATGCCTCAAAGATCCTGTCCGAACCCGACGGATGGTCCGGCGAGGTCATGACCGCCTCGAAACCATGGGCCGTTACCGCATCGGCGATCTCGGCGGTATCGGTCGCGACGGCGACGCGGCCGATCGCGGCCTCGCTGGCGCGCCGGGCGACCTGCACGATCATGGGCAGGCCCCCAATATCCAGGAGCGGCTTGCCGGGCAGGCGGGTTGCAGCCATCCGGGCGGGAATGAGCACCAGGGTGCGGGGATCGGTCATGGCTGAAGAACTTGGTTAGTTAAGTTCGGCAAAATCGGCTCGAATTCCGTCTGTCGGGCAGTGAAAACCATGATGCAGATCAAGGGCAAACCCGGGAGCGCGGCGTTTATAGAGGTTGCCAGAACTAGGGCAAACCGTTATCTCGATTGGACAGGCTCTAAACAGGCCTGCAGACGTGATTCATGGGCGCGTCGAGGCCGTGGGAGCGGCCTTCCAATGACCTAAAACGGGCGTGGGGCTTACGGAATATGGACTCTTTCGAACTCAACAAGATCATGGGGGCCATTCTCGGCACCTGCCTCCTGCTGATGGCGACGAATTTCACTGCGCAAGCCGTGTTTTCGCCCAAGCATCTGGAGAAGCCCGGCTACGATATCGCCGTGAAGGAAGACACCTCCGGCGGCGGCGCCAAGGCTGCGGCCGCGCCCTCCGAACCCATCGAAAAACTGCTCCAGACCGCTTCGGTCGAAAAGGGCCAGACGGCGGCCAAGAAGTGCGCCTCGTGCCACACCTTCGAGAAGGGCGGCCCGAACCGCGTCGGCCCGAACCTTTACGGCGTGATCAATGACCATGTCGGCCAGGGCCGCAATGGCTTCAACTTCTCCGCCGCCATGAAGGCCAAGGGCGGCAGCTGGGGTTTCGAGGAGCTGAACAAGTTCATCGCCAGCCCGAAGGCTGCTGTGCCGGGCACCGCCATGGGCTTCGCCGGCATCTCCAAGGACAGCGAGCGCGCCGACCTGATCGCCTATCTGGCAACCCTGGCCGATACCCCGGTGCCGCTGCCGACCGCGGCCAAGTAAAGAACAGAACCACCGCGTTTTCGTCACATTCGCGACGTCACGGCCGGGCCAAAAGCCCGGCCGTTGTCGTTTGCCGCATTACCAAAGCTTAAGCGGGACGTTTGGCCGCGCTAGACTAGGATGCAACCGGAACGACGGATGGTATCTTGCGGAAAAGCCGGCATAATCGGTCGAACCCTCGCCGCATATGACCGTTTTACTTGCTCCCGGTTCACAGGATTCAGCACATTGACGATTACCCGACGCCGCCTTCTGAAGACCTCCGCTTTCGCCGCCCTCACGCCCGTGTTCGGCGGGATCGGCAGTCTCCCGGTGATCGGAGCGGCCTCAGCCCAGCCAGCTGCGGCAGGCGAAGCGGAATGGCGCCACGCGCTGTCGCTGTTCGGCGAGATCAAATATCCGGCCGCCTTCAAGCGCTTCGATTACGTCAATCCCGATGCGCCGAAGGGCGGCAGCGTGCGCCTCATCGCAGTCGGCACCTTTGATAATTTCAACGTCGCGGTGGCCGGCGTGAAGGGCAACATCGCCAATGCCGTCGGCCTGATCTACGAATCGCTGACAACAGCCTCGCTGGACGAAGTCTCGACCGAATATGGTCTGCTGGCCGAGGCCGTCCGTCATCCCGAAGACTATTCGTGGGTGACCTATCGTCTGCGTGCTGAAGCGAAGTGGCATGATGGCAAGCCGGTGACGCCAGACGACGTCATTTTCTCGCTCGACGCCTTCAAGAAATACTCACCGCAATACGCCGCCTATTATCGCCACGTGGTGAAGGCCGAGAAGGTTGGCGACCGCGATGTGAAGTTCACGTTCGATGGTCCCGGTAATCGTGAATTGCCGCAGATCGTCGGCCAGCTCACGGTGCTGCCGAAGCATTGGTGGGAAGGCACCAATGCGTCCGGTCAGAAGCGTGACATTGGCAGCACCACGCTCGAACTGCCGCTCGGCAGCGCACCTTATCGCATCAAGGATTTTGCGCCCGGCCGCAATGTCGTCGTCGAGCGCGTGAAGGACTATTGGGGTGCCAAGCTTGCCGTGAATGTCGGCAAGCACAACTTCGATGAAATCCGCTACGAATATTTCCGCGACGGCACTGTCGCGCTCGAAGCCTTCAAGGGCGATCAGGTCGATTGGCGTACCGAGAATAGCGCGAAAAACTGGGCGACGGCCTATGACTTCCCGGCGGTCAAAGACAAGCGGGTGGTGCTCGAGGAATTCACCAATCGCTCTTCCGGGGTGATGCAGGGATTCGCGATGAATATTCGTCGCGACAAGTTCAAGGATGCGCGCGTGCGTCGCGCGCTGAACTTCGCCTTTGATTTCGAAGAGATGAACAAGCAGATCTTCTTCGGCCAATACTTTCGCATCGGAAGCTATTTCGAGGGCACCGAACTGGCATCCTCTGGCCTGCCCGAAGGCAAGGAGCTGGAAATTCTAGAGACCGTGCGCGACGGCGTGCCGCCGGAAGTCTTCACCAAGGCCTACACCAATCCCGTAGGCGGCAATGCCGAGAATGTCCGCAGCAATCTGCGCGAGGCGACAGCGCTGTTCAAAGCCGCGGGCTATGAGGTCCGCGACCGCAAGCTCGTCAATGCCAAGACCGGCGCGCCGTTCGAGATCGAATTGCTTGGCGAGGATCCGAGCTCCGAGCGCATCGCTTTGTTCTTCAAGCCGTCGCTAGAGCGACTTGGCATCGGCGTCACCGTACGCACGATCGATGCAACGCAATACGAGAACCGGCTGCGCAGCTGGGATTTCGACATGGTCGTGTCGGTGTGGCCGGAATCGCTGTCGCCCGGTAACGAGCAGCGGGAATTCTGGGGTTCGCAGGCGGCTGATCAGGCGGGCTCGCGCAACATCATCGGCATCAAGGATGCGGCGATCGACAAGCTGATCGAGCGCGTGATCTTCACCAAGGATCGCGCTGATCTCGTGGCCGCAACCAAGGCGCTGGATCGTGTGCTGCTCTGGAATCACTTCGTCGTTCCGCAATTCACCTACAACAAGGTCCGCACCGCGCGCTGGGATCGCTTTGGGCGACCGCCGGAGCCGCCGAAATACGGTCAGTCGGGCTTCCCGACCATCTGGTGGTGGGATGCCGAAAAGGCCGCGAAGACGGGCGGCCGCTCTTGAGGAGCAAGTCGCGCATGGCGCAGCTCAATCGTCGGCATGTTCTCGGTCTGGGCCTCGGCGCGATCGCCGCATCGCGCTTCAGTCCAACGCTCGCGCAAGGCGCGAGCGAAGCGCATGGCATGTCGGCTTTCGGTGATTTGAAATATCCCGAAGGCTTTCCGCATTTCGACTATGTGAATGTGAAGGCACCGAAAGGCGGCGTGTTCTCAACGATCCCGTCGGTGAAAGCCTTCAACCAGTCGTTCCAGACCTTTAATTCGCTGAATGCCTATGTGCTGAAAGGCGACGGCGCCCAGGGAATGGGGCTGACCTTCACGACGCTGATGACGCGCGCGGCCGACGAGCCGGACGCGATGTATGGCCTCGCGGCGAAGTCCGTGCAGATTTCGACCGATGGCCTGACTTATCGCTTCACCATGCGCCCGGAAGTGCGCTTCCATGACGGCAGCAAGCTCACGGCGAACGATGCCGCGTGGTCACTGACCACGCTGAAAGAGAAGGGCCATCCGATCATCACGCAGCAGATGCGCGATGTGGTGAAGGCGGAAGCAATCGATGATGCCACGCTGGTGGTGACATTCGCCGAAAAGCGCGGTCGCGATGTGCCACTGTTTGTCGCCAGCATGCCGATTTTCTCGCAGGCCTATTACGCCAAGCGCTCGTTCGATGAATCGACGTTGGATGCGCCGATCGGCAGTGGCCCCTACAAGGTCGGGCGCTTCGAAGTCGGTCGCTTCATCGAATTTGATCGGGTGAAAGACTGGTGGGGCGCGGAGCTTCCCGTCGCGCGTGGCCAGTATAATTTCGACACGGTGCGCTTCGACTTTTATCGCGATCGCGACGTTGCCTTTGAGGGATTCACGGGCCGCAATTATCTGTTCCGCGAGGAATTCACCTCGCGCATCTGGAATACGCGCTACGATTTCCCCGCCATCAAGGACGGCCGCGTCAAGCAGGAGATCGTGCCGGACGATCGGCCATCGGGTGCACAAGGCTGGTTCATCAATACGCGGCGGGCGAAATTTCAGGATCCGCGCGTGCGCGAGGCACTCGGCAACGCTTTCGATTTCGAATGGACCAACAAGTCCATCATGTATGGCGCCTATGAGCGCACGGTCTCGCCATTCCAGAACTCCGATCTGATGGCGAACGGCGCGCCTTCGCCGGAAGAGCTGGCTTTGCTCGAGCCGTTCCGTGGCAAGGTGTCAGCCGAGGTGTTCGGTCATCCCTATGTGCCGCCGGTGTCCGATGGATCGGGGCAGGATCGCGCGTTGCTGCGCAGGGCGATCCAGTTGCTCAACGAGGCCGGCTGCGTGATGAAGGACGGCAAGCGCCTGACGGCGCAAGGCGAGCCGTTCAAGATCGAATTCTTGCTCGATGAGCCGAACTTCCAGGCTCACCACATGCCCTACATCAAAAATCTCGGTACGCTCGGTATCGAGGCGAATTTGCGCCTGGTCGATCCCGTGCAGGAGCAGGCACGGCGCAACGATTTCGATTTCGACATGACCATCGAGCGCTTCGCCTTCTCCACCGTGCCGGGCGATTCGCTGCGCCCGTTCTTTACGACGCAGGCTGCGGCCACAAAGGGCTCGCGGAATCTGTCAGGCATCGCCGATCCCGTGGTCGATGCGCTGATCGAGCAGGTGATCGCGGCCGACAGCCGCGCCAAGCTTGTATTTGCCGCGCGCGCGCTCGACCGCGTCATTCGCGCCGGTCGCTACTGGGTGCCGCAATGGTATTCAAGCAAGCATCGCATGGCCTATTGGGATGTGTTCGGCCATCCCGCACAGCTGCCCAAATATCTCGATATGGTTGCGCCCGAACTCTGGTGGGCTGTGGCCGACAAGACGGCGACCGAGCAGGCAAAATAAGATGACCGCATATATCGCACGTCGCGTGCTGCTGATGTTCCCCACGCTGTTGGGGATCCTGCTGGTGTCCTTTGTCGTGGTGCAATTCGCGCCGGGCGGCCCTGTCGAGCGCGTGATCGCGCAGATGAGCGGTGCCGATACCGGCGCATCGCGCGCGACGGGCGGCTCGTCCGGCGGTGACTTCGGCAATCGCGCGCAACCCGGTGCTGGCGCCGATGCGGTGAATTCAAAATATCGCGGCGCGCAGGGGCTCGATCCGGCTTTCATCAAAAACCTCGAAAAGCAGTTCGGCTTCGACAAGCCGGCGCCCGAGCGTTTCGTGTTGATGGTGTGGAATTACATCCGCTTCGATTTCGGCAAGAGCTATTTCCGCGATACGTCGGTGGTGCAGCTGATCAAGGAAAAGCTGCCGGTCTCGATGTCGCTCGGCATCTGGATGATGCTGATCAGCTATACGATCTCGATCCCGCTTGGCATCCGCAAGGCTGTGCAGGACGGATCGAAATTCGACACCTGGACATCGGCGATCATCATTATCGGCTTTGCGATCCCGGGCTTCCTGTTCGCGATCCTGCTGATCATCCTGTTTGCCGGCGGCTCGTTCTGGAGCATCTTCCCGCTGCGGGGGCTGACATCGGATGGCTGGAGCCAGATGCCGTGGTACCGGCAGATCGCCGATTACTTCTGGCATCTCACGCTGCCGCTGGTCGCCATGGGGCTGAGCGCCTTTGCCACCACCACGCTGCTGACCAAGAACTCGTTTCTCGATGAAATCCGCAAGCAATATGTGATGACTGCGCGGGCCAAGGGCTGCACCGAGCGGCAGGTGCTGTATGGCCACGTTTTCCGCAACGCCATGCTGATCGTGATTGCCGGCTTTCCCGGTGCCTTCATCGGCGCCTTTTTCTCCGGTGCGCTGCTGATCGAGACGATCTTCTCGCTCGATGGGCTCGGGTTGCTCGGTTTCGAGAGCGTGCTGAACCGCGATTATCCCGTGGTGTTCGGCACGCTCTTTATTTTCTCGCTGATGGGGTTGGTGGTCGGCCTGATCTCCGATCTCGCTTATATGTGGGTCGATCCACGAATCGATTTCGAGGCGCGGGAAGTCTGATGAACGTCACAGCCCCCATGCCTGTCGAATCCACCACGCAAGCGCCACTCGGCGAAGCCGTGCCGCCGTCGCGCCGATCGCCCGGTCTATCGCCGCTCAACAAGCGCCGCTGGAAGAATTTCAAGGCCAACAAGCGCGGTTACTGGTCGTTGTGGATCTTCTCGATCCTGTTCCTGATTTCGCTGTTCGCGGAAGTGATCGCGAATGATCGACCGTTCCTGGTGAAGTTCGACGGCAAGTTGTATTTTCCGGCTTTCGTCACTTATTCGGAAACGACCTTTGGCGGAGACTTCGAAACCGCTGCCGATTATCGCGATCCGTTCCTGCAAAAGCTGATCGCGGAGAAGAATGGCAGCATGTATTGGCCGCTCATCCGCTATTCCTACGCCACCCACAATCTCGACCTGCCGACACCGGCGCCGTCGAAGCCGACATGGATGCTGACTGAAGATCAGTGCAAATCGGTGGTGGAGAAGAAGGGGCTGAAGGGCTGCAGCGATCTCGAATATAACTGGCTCGGCACCGACGATCAGGGGCGCGATGTGGTCGCGCGGCTGATCTATGGCTTCCGCATCTCGGTCCTGTTCGGCCTCACGCTGACGATCCTGTCCTCGATCATCGGCATCGCAGCCGGCGGCGTGCAGGGCTATTTCGGCGGCTGGGTCGATCTCGCCTTCCAGCGCTTCATCGAGATCTGGAGCTCGATCCCGTCGCTCTATCTGCTGTTGATCCTGTCAGCGGTGCTGGTGCCCGGCTTCTTTGTGCTCCTCGGCATCCTGCTGTTATTCTCCTGGGTCACGCTGGTCGGCCTTGTGCGCGCCGAATTCTTGCGTGGGCGTAATTTCGAATATGTCACCGCCGCGCGCGCGCTAGGCGTGTCCAATCTCAGCATCATGGTTCGGCATCTGCTGCCCAATGCCATGGTCGCGACCATGACCTTCCTGCCTTTCATCGTCTCATCCTCGGTGATGACGCTGACGGCGCTGGATTTCCTCGGCTTCGGCCTGCCCCCTGGCTCGCCGTCGCTCGGCGAACTGCTGTCGCAGGGCAAGGCCAATGTACAGGCGCCATGGCTCGGCTTCACCGGCTTCTTCGCCGTGGCGATCATGCTGTCGCTATTGATCTTCATCGGCGAAGCCGTCCGCGACGCTTTCGATCCGCGCAAGACGTTCAGGTAGGGCTGCGATATGGACGCCATCAATCAGCCTCTTCTCGACGTTCGCGATCTTTCGGTTGCTTTCCATCAAGGCGGCAATACATCGGTCGCCGTCAACAAGGTCTCGTTCGATATCAAGCGCGGCGAATGCGTCGCGCTGGTCGGCGAATCCGGATCTGGAAAATCGGTCAGTGCGCTGTCGATCCTGAAGCTGCTCCCTTATCCGATGGCTTCTCATCCATCGGGTGGCATTCGCTTCAAGGGGCACGACTTGCTCGGCATGTCCGAGAACGACATCCGTGCCATCCGCGGCAATGACATCTCCATCATCTTCCAGGAGCCGATGACGTCGCTGAATCCGCTGCACACGATCGGTGCGCAGATCGGCGAGATCCTGCAGCTCCACAACGGCCTGCGCGGCGACAAGGCGCGTGCACGCGTGATCGAGCTGTTGACGCAGGTCGGCATTCCCGATCCGGAGACGCGGCTCGGCAGCTATCCGCATCAGCTCTCGGGCGGCCAGCGCCAACGCGTGATGATCGCGATGGCGCTTGCCAACGAACCGGATCTTCTGATCGCCGACGAGCCCACGACCGCGCTTGACGTCACTGTGCAGGCGCAGATCCTTGCGTTGCTGGCCGATATCCGCCAGCGGCTCGGCATGAGCCTGCTCTTCATCACCCATGATCTCGGCATCGTGCGTCGCATCGCCGAGCGGGTCTGTGTGATGAAGAACGGCGAGATTGTCGAGCAGGGGCCTGTCGAGCAGGTCTTCACCTCGCCGCAGCATCCCTACACCAAGGCGCTGCTGGCCGCCGAGCCGAAGCCGGATCCGGCACCCCCGCAGCCGGATGCGCCGGTAGTTATGGCCGCCGATGATCTCAAGGTCTGGTTTCCCATCAAGCGTGGTCTGCTGCGCAAGACCGTCGGGCATGTAAAGGCCGTCGATGGCGTGAGCGTCAAGATCCGCCAGGGTGAGACGCTGGGCGTGGTCGGCGAATCCGGCTCGGGCAAGACGACGCTTGGTCTCGCATTGCTGCGGCTGATTTCGTCGCAAGGGCCGATCGTTTTCATGGGCAAGGATGTCCAGGGCCTGCAGTTCAAGCAGATGCGGCCGTTCCGGCGCGACATGCAGATCGTGTTTCAGGATCCCTTTGGGGCGCTCAGCCCACGCATGTCCGTTGGCGATATCATCGCCGAAGGGCTCAGTGTGCATCAGCATGCGCTGTCGGATGACGAGCGCGAGGCGCGTGTGGTGAAAGCGCTGGTGGATGTCGGCCTCGATCCGGCGACGCGCTTCCGCTATCCGCATGAGTTCTCCGGCGGACAGCGTCAACGCATCTCGATCGCACGCGCCGTCGTACTCGAGCCGAGCTTCGTGGTGCTCGACGAACCGACCAGCGCGCTTGATATGTTGTTCCAGGCACAGATGGTCGATCTGCTGCGGGAATTGCAGCGCAAGCGTGATCTCACTTACATGTTCATCTCGCACGATCTGCGCGTGGTGGCGTCGCTGGCGAGCCATCTGATCGTGATGCGTCATGGCAAGGTGGTTGAAGAGGGACCGGCTGCGGAGCTCTTCAAAAATCCGAAGTCTGACTATACCCGGGCTCTGTTCGCCGCTGCGTTCCGGATCGAGGCGGTACCGGGCGGCGCGGCGGCTCAATAGAGATGGCAGCCGAAGACAAAGGTGAAATCGCCGATCGCGTGATGGATGTCGCGGTCTCGCCGCCTATCACGATCGTGAAAGGCTACCTGCCCTACGAGCGATACGATGTTGCGATTATCCGCGCGGATGATGAGACACTGCGGCAGCAGCGTGATGTCCTCCGCGCCGGACGCGTTGCCGCGGTGCTTCCGGTCGATTTCGCACGCAGCGAGATCGTGCTGCTACGCCAGTTTCGCTTGCCCGCGCATCTGACGACGGGGCGTGGCGAAATGGTCGAGATCGTCGCAGGGCGTGTCGATGGCGAGGAGAGCGCTATCGCTGCAGCCGCCCGCGAATGCGGCGAGGAGATCGGCGTCACGCCGGATCGCCTGATCGAGCTTTACAGCGTCCTGCCGACGCCGGGCATCACCGACGAATTCGTGACGTTCTTCATCGGCTTCATCGACAGCAGCAAAGTGCCGCTGCGGGGCGGCCTTGCGGATGAACATGAGGACACGCGGCCCTTTACCGTCACGATCGATGCGGCGATTGCCGCGCTCGATCAGGGGCAGATGTTCAACGGTCTGATGGTGAGCGCCCTGCAATGGCTGGCGCTGCACCGGCATCGTTTGCAAGATTATTTCGAGCGCGCGACTAATCCAGTCGCTTGATGCTTGTTATGTCGCTGCCGGTGGCCGCGATCCGCGCGATGGCGCCTTTCGTATCCTCGATCGCGGTCATCATGTGATGCGCATTGGCATGCACGATGGTGTGGGCGTCGCGCACGATGGCGACATGGCCTTTCCAGAAGATGAGGTCGCCGCGCTTGAGCGTCTGCGTCTCAGCCCCGGATAGCGTGCGGCCAAGGCCGTTCTCCTGCATGTCGCTGTCGCGCGGGCAGCCGGTGCCGGCAGCGGTGAGCGCGGCCTGCACGAGGCCGGAGCAATCGATGCCGAGGCTGCTTCTGCCGCCCCAGAGATAGGGTGTGCCGACGAAACGCTCTGCAACGGCCACAAAATCGGGCTGAATGAACGACAGCTCGGCCACATGTTGCCTCGGGATGTGATGGCCATTGCTGGTCACGGCGAACGCGTCGGTTGTCTTGACGATCGAGAGCAAAGCACCGAGCGGCAGCGTGTCCACGGGTGGAAGTTTGATCGACGGGCCGGGGAAGGCGAAAGTGCGCAGCGCCGTTACTTTGTGGGTCGGAGCCGGATTTGGCGGATACAGCGCGAGATCGGAGATCCAGCCCACATAGCCATCGGACGCGAGTTGGCCCCATGCCCAGCCCTCGTCGTTGCGGTCATAGACAGTGAAGCGTTCGCCGCGCAGTGCCTGGGTGTCCAGCATCGCGCCCGCGAACGGATCGCGCCGCACGGATGTCACGCCATCGGTGATCTCAAACTCCTCCCCGATGACGAAGCGTTCGGCTTCGACCTTGCCTTCGAGGTATTTGGCAGCGATGTCCGGCCGCGCCGGTGTCAGGCGCTTATCCATAGCGCTGGCTCAGCAAAGCATAGATCGCGCGCGCGGCCTGGCATTCGCCGCCTTCCGGACGCGCGGGCTTTGCCGATGGCGTCCAGCCATAGATATCCACATGCAGCCAGCTCTTGGCGGACTCGACAAAGCGCTGCAGGAACAGTGCGCAGGTGATCGATCCGGCAAATCCGCCTGATGGCGCATTGTTGATATTGGCGACTTTGGAATCCAGCCAGGCATCATACGGTGCCCAGAGCGGCAGTCGCCACAACGGATCATTCTGCGCCTTCGCGGAACGCGCGACATCGAGCGCGAGCTCTTCATCATTCGTATAGAAAGGCGGCAGTTCAGGTCCGAGTGCAACGCGTGCAGCCCCGGTGAGCGTGCCGAGGTCGATCAGCAGGTCCGGCTTCTCTTCATCGGCAAGCGCCAGCGCATCGGCGAGCACGAGGCGGCCTTCGGCGTCGGTATTGCCGATCTCTACGGTCGGGCCCTTGCGTGATTTGAAGATGTCGAGCGGGCGGAAGGCATTGCCGGCGACGGCATTCTCGACAGCGGGGATCAGCACGCGCAACCGAACTTTGAGCCTCGCATCCATGATCATCAGCGCGAGCGCCAGGACATTGGCGGCGCCGCCCATGTCCTTCTTCATGATCAGCATGCCGGATGATGGCTTCAGATCGAGACCGCCGGTGTCGAAGCAGACGCCTTTGCCGACCAGTGTGATCTTCGGATGCGATGAATCGCCCCAGGTAAAATCGATCAGGCGCGGAGCCCGCGTCGATGCCATGCCGACAGCGTGGATCAGCGGAAAGTTCTGCGTAACGAGGTCATCGCCCGTGACGCAGTTGAACTCTGCGCCGAAACGTCGGGCTAGCTCCTTTGCAGCCTGCTCCAGTTCTTCCGGCCCCATATCGTTGGATGGCGTGTTGATCAGATCGCGCGCCAGCGCTGCGGCTTCCGCTATGCGGCTGATCTCGGCGATGTCGACATCGTCCGGCGGCACGAGCTTGACCTTCGGCACGTCGTTCTTGCGATAGCGGCCGAAGCGATAGCTTCCGAGTGCGAAAGACAACGTCGCAAGGCGCGTGTCATGCGGCGCATTGGCGAAGCGATAGGTGCCTGGCGGCAGCAAGCCCGGCAGCGTGCCGGGACGGAACAGGTCGCGATGCTTTGCGCTCGGCTCTTCAAGGCCGAACAGCACCTGCGCGATCATCCCATCGGCATCAGGAAGCGCGAGCCATGCGCCGGGCTTGCCATCGAATCCGTTCGCGATGGCGAACGTCTTCGCGGACGCAGGCAGCGTCGCGGCAATGTCCGTCCACGCGCTCTTGGTCACGAACGTGATCGGGATTGCTGGTTTGGTCGGGGAAGCGTCGAAGGCCGAATGCATGGCGAGGCTCGCAACTGAAGGGAAGGCCGTTATGCGGCCGCACGCGTCAAGAGGTGGTAACCGGAGATATGGCACCGGATGGGACGATTAACCAGCCATTAGGGTTAACAGTCTATTGCTGGCGCATTCGGCCCCATCGTTCGCATTACCGTTGAGTCAAAGTGCCATGCGTCAGTCCTTCTGTCTTGCGCGGTTTCTCGCGACTGCAGCCACAACAGCAATTCTGGCTGCCGGTCTCGCCGGCTGCAAGACCACGAGCATGTCGGATGTCACCGGTTCCGTGGGGCCGCGTGCCGAAGCGCCGCCGGTCAGTCCTGCGGTCGATTCATCGCGTGATATCGAAGCCTATGGCGAACGTTTTCGCGCCAATCCGCGCGATGCGGAAGCGGCAATGCGTTATGGTCAAGCGTTGCGCGCCAATGGTCAGCGCGCGCAGGCCGTCTCCGTGTTCGAGCAGGCGACGCTCAACAATCCTGGTAACAAGACGCTGATGGCCGGCTATGGCCGTGCGCTGGCCGATGCCGGCAACTTTGAACGGGCGTTCGAAGTGCTCGGGTCGGCGCACTCGCCGGCCAATCCGGATTGGCGCATCCTCTCGGCCCAGGGCGCTGCGCTGGATCAGATGTCGCGCCACGATGAAGCGCGCGGTTACTATGCCAATGCGCTCAAGATTCGGCCCGAGGAGCCTTCGGTGCTGTCGAATCTCGGCCTGTCCTACATGCTGTCGAAGGACCTGCCGCGGGCGGAAGCAACCTTGCGCCGGGCACAGCAGGGGCGCGGCAATGTCGATCCGCGCGTACGGCAAAACCTTGGTCTCGTCGTCGGTCTGCAGGGGCGCTTCAACGAGGCGGAATCCATCGTCCGTGCCGACCTGCCGCCGGATGAAGCGGCTGCCAATGTGGCCTATCTCAAGCAGATGCTGAACAATCGTGGTGGCGCGAAGTTCAGCGGACAAGACGACGCCAAGCGCTCGTAAGCGCTTCGTCGTTATTGCATCGCGGCGACCTTGATGCCGGTCGGCCCGAGAATGACCACGAACAACACCGGCAGGAAGAACAGGATCATCGGCACGGTCAGCTTCGGCGGTAGAGCTGCGGCCTTCTTCTCTGCTTCGTTCATGCGCATGTCGCGGTTTTCCTGCGCCATCACGCGCAAGCTCTGGCCGAGCGGCGTGCCATAGCGCTCCGACTGCATCAGCGCCAGACAGACTGATTTCACGCCTTCGAGGCCGGTGCGCTTGGCGAGATTCTCATAGGCCATCTTGCGGTCTTGCAGATAAGACAATTCAGCGGTGGTGAGCGTGAACTCTTCAGCGAGGGCGACTGATTGCGACGCGATCTCGATGGCGACGCGGCGAAACGCGACCTCGATGGACATGCCGGATTCGATACAGATCAGCAGCAGGTCGAGCGCGTCCGGGAAGGCACGGCGAATCTGAAGCTGGCGCTTGGTGATCGCATTCTTGAGGAAGATCATCGGCGCCTGCATTCCGAACCAGGCAGCGCCAACGCACATGCCGATCTTGATCGGCAATGACTGCTCCATCCGGGAGATCACGAAGACATACAGGATCGCAAGAACCAGGAAAGCGATCGGCGTCACGGCGCGGAAGAACAAAAAAGTCACATATGGAGCCTGGCCGCGATAACCGGCCATCACCAGCTTGTCGAGCGCGGCCTCCTGCGCCAGCCATTTGGTCAGGTTGAAATCGCTGACCACCTTTGAAACGAGTTGCTTCGGCGTCTGTCGCAGCGATACCTTTCCGGTATTCGCCAGCCGGTCGCGTTCACGCTGCCGCAACCGCTCGCGCTCGCTGGCGACGGCCTTCATGCGCTTCGCCAATCCATCGTTGGCGAGGAGCGGAACCAACAGCGTATAGGCAGTCGCAGTCACGGCGATGGCCGCCATGAGCATCATCATGAAGCGCGGGTCGTGCAGTTTTGCGATCAGCAGATCAACCATGACGCACCATCAGAAATCGAAATTGATCATTTTCTTCATGACGAAGATGCCGCAGGACATCCACACGACGCAGCCGGCCAGCATCAGCCGGCCGGTTTCGTGGGTCCACAGCAGCGAGATGTAGTCGGGCGTGCTCATATAAACGAGCAACATCACGATCGGCGGCAGCGAGCCGATGATGCCGGCGGAGGCCTTGGCTTCCATCGACATCGCCTGGATCTTCTCCTTCATCTTCTTACGATCGCGCAGCACCTTTGACAGATTGCCGAGCGCTTCCGACAGGTTGCCGCCCGACTTCTGTTGGATCGCGATCACGATGCCGAAGAAATTGGCCTCTGGCAGCGGCATGCGCTCATAGAGGCGGGCACAGGCTTCGCCCAGCGGCATCCCGATGGTTTGCGTCTCGATGATGGCGTTGAACTCGCTGCGCAGCGGCTCGGGCGCATCGGCGGCCACGACCTTCAACGAGTCGAAAAGCGGCAGGCCGGCCTTGATGCCGCGAACGACGACGTCCACGGCATCGGGCAATGCCTTCAGGAATGCGTCCTCGCGCCGCTTCTTGAGAAAGCCCAGAATCCAGCGCGGCAGGCCGAAGCCGGCTGCGAAAGCGAGGCCCGCGCCGGCCAGCAATCCGCCGCCGAACAGGACGGTCATCGAAAATGCGAAAAGGCCCAGGATGCCGGAGATGACGAGAAATTTCTGATCGCTCCAATCGAGTCCGGCCTGCGCAATGCGCGTGCCGAGCGGGACCTTGCTCTTCTCCTTGTTGCGCGCCTCGACTTCCTTCAGCGAAGTCTCGACCTGATCGCGCTTGGAACGCTGTGCCCGATCGACGGAACGCGCCTTCGGCTCTGTTCGGGCGATCGAGGAGCGGCGCTCCTCAGCTTTCTTCTCACCGGACAATTGAGGATAGAGGAAAACCCAGGCGAGGCCGCCGACCGCGACCGACGCCATGAATGCCAATGCGAGCGCCTGCATGTTCATCGGCTGCTCCTCTAGATCGTGGCTGCGACTTCGGCGGCATCGAGCGCCGCGGCGAGTCGCTTTTCTTCACCGTAATAGCGGGCGCGTTCCCAGAATTTCGGTCGGCCGATGCCGGTGGAGCGGTGGCGACCGATAATGCCGCCATTGGCGTCCTCACCGACGATGTCATAAAGGAACACATCTTGCGTGATGATGGTGTCGCCTTCCATCCCCATCACTTCGGTGATGTGGGTGATGCGGCGCGAGCCGTCGCGCAGGCGCGCGGCCTGCACGATGACGTCGATAGAGGCGCAGATCATCTCACGGATGGTGCGCGACGGCAGCGAAAAGCCGCCCATGGTGATCATGGATTCGCAACGTGACAACGCTTCGCGCGGATTGTTGGCGTGCAGCGTCCCCATCGAACCGTCATGGCCGGTATTCATCGCCTGCAACAGGTCGAACGCTTCGGGGCCACGGACTTCGCCGACGATGATGCGTTCGGGGCGCATACGCAGGCAGTTGCGCACGAGCTCGCGCATGGTCACCTGGCCTTCGCCTTCGATGTTCGGCGGCCGGGTTTCGAGGCGCACCACATGCGGCTGTTGCAGCTGCAATTCGGCGGCGTCTTCGCAGGTGATGACGCGTTCGTCTTCGTCGATGTAGTTGGTCAGGCAATTCAGCAACGTGGTCTTGCCGGAACCCGTGCCGCCGGAGATCAGGACGTTGCAGCGGACACGACCGATGATCTGAAGGATCTGCGCGCCCTCCGGCGAGATCGCGCCGAACTTGACCAGCTGATCGAGGGTCAGCTTGTCTTTTTTGAACTTACGAATGGTGAGCGCTGGGCCATCGATGGCCAGCGGCGGCACGATCGCGTTGACGCGCGAGCCGTCGGCGAGACGGGCGTCGCAGATCGGCGACGATTCGTCCACGCGGCGGCCGACCTGGCTGACGATGCGTTGGCAGATATTCAGCAGCTGCTGATTGTCGCGAAAGCGGATGCCGGTCTTCTGGATGCGGCCGGCGACTTCGATGAACACCGTGCCGGCGCCGTTGACCATGATGTCGGCGATGTCGTCGCGCGCCAGCAGCGGTTCCAGCGGGCCGTAGCCGAGCACGTCGTTACAGATATCGTCGAGCAGCTCTTCCTGCTCGGCAATCGACATCACGATATTCTTGATCGCGATGATCTCGTTGACGATGTCGCGGATCTCCTCGCGCGCGGATTCGCCGTCGAGCTTGGCCAACTGCGCAAGATCGATCGCTTCGATCAGCGCGCCGAAGATTGTCGCCTTGACCTGGTAGTAGTTATCGGATCGGCGCTCGGCCACTGGCGGTGGCGCAGGGGCGCGTGCCGGCGACAGCGGAGGCGACGAGACGGCAGGCGCGGGCGCTACGCTCGGCGCAACCGGCGGCGGGCCGGCGGGCCTGACGGCACGAAGATCGGGCTCTGTTCCACTACGCTTACCAAACACGACTCAACTCCTTGCGGCGTTATTTCGACCGCAACTTCTCCAGCAGCGGCGCGAGGAAGGATCCCCGCGGCTTTTTCGTCTCGCCGCGGCCGGTGAGCCGCTGGGCGATCTGCAGGAACATTTCGGTGGTGCGATGATTGGCGGAGACTTCCGCAATCATCTGGCCGTTATTGGCAGCCGCGCCAAAAATCTGCGGCTCGAATGGGATCGTCGCGATCGGCGGCGTCTCGATGGCCTTGGCAAACTCCGCGGCGCTGATTTCCGGGCGCTTCGGCACACCAACCTGGTTGAGGCAATAGAGCGGCGGCCGGTCGTTCGGGCGCGATGCCTTGATCAGGTCATACATGTTCTTGGTGTTACGCAGGTTCGCCAGATCCGGTGAAGCAACGATGAGGATGTCATCGGCGCCAATCAACGCGCGCTTGGTCCAGCCGGTCCATTGATGCGGAACGTCGAGCACGATGCAGGGCATGGTCGATCGGAGCGTGTCGAAGATCGAATCGAACGCCTCGGTGCCGAAATCATAGACACGCTCGAGCGTGGCCGGTGCAGCCAGCAGGCTGAGATGGTCCGTGCACTTCGACAGCAGTCGGTCGATGAAAGCCGTGTCGATGCGATCCGGCGAGAATACTGCATCCGCGATGCCTTGGGGCGGATCCTGATTGTAATCGAGACCCGCGGTGCCGAAAGCGAGGTCGAGGTCGGCAACGACTGAATCGAGCGCGAGATCTCGGGCGATAGCCCAAGCAACGTTATGTGCAATCGTGGATGCACCGACGCCGCCTTTTGCACCGACCACAGCGATAATGCGGCCAACCGCCTTCGCTTCCGGGGCCGAGAACAGGCCGCAGATCGAGCGAACGACATCGATGGTGACGACCGGTGCGATCACGTAGTCGCTGACGCCGCGGCGAACCAGTTCGCGATACAGCGTAACGTCATTGACCTTGCCGATAACGATGACGCGGGTGCCGGCATCGCAGACGGTGGCGAGCTGATCGAGCCCGCCGAGAATATCGGTGCGCGGCTCGGCTTCGAGGAGGATCACGTTCGGCGTGGGCGCTGTGCGATAGGCTTCGATAGCGGCGGCCATGCCGCCCATCTGAATCTTGAGATGGGTCTTGCCCAAACGGCGGTCTTCGCCCGCGGCCTGCACGGCCGAGGCGGTTTCGACGGTCTCGCAGAACGCCTGGATCGAAACCCGGGGCGCCGGTGCGATATGCTCCTCCGCGGCCGTGGTCGACGCTGCGGCGGGCTGTTCGTCGTCGGTCTTTTGCGCGTAATTGATCATTGGCCCACGTTGCTGATCTTGCCCTTATCCGCGTCGGGATAAGTGGTGGCTGTGCCCTGACCCTGGCGATATTTGTCGAGTACGACCGTCCGGCGTGCCGCATAGACCGGCGTTTCCGGACGCGGCTGCACGAGATCGGACGGGTTCGACACCATGGCCGCGAGATTGCGCTGTGAAGCACAACCGAGATTGTAGTAGGGGCGGTTCGACAGGTAGCTTTTGTTCTTGATCGAGGCGCCCAAGTCTTCCGGCCAGGTGCCGCAAGGACCTGCACTGGCGGCGATCATCGGATAACCGATGCGGATCGTCGCGAATTGGCGGGGATCGTTCGGCGTGTATTTGCGGGTCGCAATGGCATTCGGCGGCACGCCGGTGGCGGCGAGCAGCGAATGCACTTCGCGGTTGGAATCCTGCGCAGCGCGCGCGTTGGGAGTCTGAGCCGGGACTTCGACCGTGATCACGCCGGTGCCTTCGCGCAGCCAGTTCTGGCCGACGGCAATGACATCGGCGCGTTGCGTCGCGGTCAGGCCGCCGCGGAAGCTGCCGACAAAGACTTCGGTGTTGCGCAGTCGCTCTTCCACCACGATCGGATGCCGCAGGCGATAATCCGCCGGGACACTCGTCGCGACGTCATCCTGCGCGACGGTCCTGCATCCGCCGAGCGCGGCAGTGGCGCCGACGATCGCGGTCACGATAGCGAGACTGCGCTTGATGCGGGCCGGGATGTTGCTGTTCTGTGTCATCAGATGTCCCCGTCTCAATCCGTGATGAAGCCGAACGCGCCGCGATAGCCGCGGGCGGGCTCGGGCTTGCGACCCGGTACGCCGTAGATACGATTGACGGTGCCGAGGAGGTCGGCTTGCGGATCGGACGAATCGACGAAACCGTCATCCGGCCGCGACAGATCCTTCTGCGCGACGGCGCGGACGACATAAGGCGTCACGATCACCATCAGTTCGGTATTGTTGTTCACATAGTCGCGGCTCTTGAACAGCGTGCCAAGCACGGGCAACTGCGCCATGCCGGGCAGGCCGCTCATGGCCTGCTTGGTCTGTTGCTTGATCAAGCCGGCCATGGCCATCGAACCGCCCGACGGAATCTCGAGCGTCGTGTCGGCGCGATTGGTCTTGATCGCCGGAACCGTGGTGCCGCTGATCGACACCGCGTTTTCCTGCGACAGTTCTGACACTTCGGTGGCGACACGCAGGCTGATGCGGCCTTCGCTCAGGACGACCGGCGTGAAGCCGAGCGAAATACCGAACTTCTTGAATGTGATTTGCAGCGTACAAACGCGCGTCACCGGGTCGCAAGTATTGCCGCCCGGTACGGGGAATTCACCGCCCGCCAGAAAATTGGCAGTCTCACCAGAGATCGCGGTCAGGCTCGGCTCGGCGAGAGTACGAATGACGCCGGCATTCTCCATCGCCTTCAGCGTCGCCGTCACCTTTGCGGGAGAGCCGAAAGCTGCCTGAATTTGATTGCCGCTGACCAGCGGTCCGCCACTCGCGCCAAATGGCGTCAGGTTGTTGAAGTTGACGACCGAGGTGCCATAGCTGAGCGAGCCGGAGAGATCGACGCCGAGCTGCTTGACGATATTGCGCTGAACTTCGGCAACGGTGACTTTCAGCATCACCTGGTCGCGGCCGCGGACCGAGATATTGTTGACGACCTTGTCGATGCCGCCGGCAAGACGCGCGGCAAGGTCGGCGGCCTGCTGCGCTTCGACCTGGCTGGCTGCGGTGCCCAACAGCATGATGCCGTCGCCGAGACCTTCCACGCGAATGTCCGCGGTTGGCAAGGTCTGCTTCAGCGCGCCGCGAATGCCATTGAGGTCGCGGGTCACCGCGATGTCATAGGCGGCGATCTGCTGACCGGCGCTGTCGAAGAAGATGATATTGGTCTGCCCGACCGTCGCGCCGATGATATAGGCGCGCTGTGCGGAGCGGACCACGGCATTGGCAATCTTCGGATCGGCGACAAGCACATCCTTCACGTCGCGCGGCAGGTCGATCACGGTCGATTTGCCGACCCCGAGCGGCAGGAAGCGCGCATTGAGCTGACCTGTGGTGGCGGCCTGATTGGCGCCGTAGTCGGCAGCGTCGGCGACAGGCAATGCGGAGCCAAGCGTGAGCGCGGCGATGGCTGTCATCGAGAGCGCGCGGGCCATCAGGCTCCGCATCGGTCCACTCCTCGTTGTCATCGGCTTCATCGTTGACGTCCTTGTCACTTCGTGATCGTCGCGGTCGACGGAATGCCGTACCGGACGATATTGACGGTGCTGCCGCGGCGGCGCGTGCCGGGATCTTCGCTGGGTGTTTCCGGCGCATTGGCATCGGCCAGGGCGCGCAGGGCGAGCGAGAGCGTGCCGCTCTGGCGGGCGCGGGCCATCAGCTCGGCCTGTTCGGGCTTCAGTTCGAGCGTCGCGGTCTTGCCGACCACGGTATTCTGCCCGTCCTTTTCCTTCGGCGCCTGATCGATGGCGAGCACGCGGATATTGCTGAGAATGATCTCGGACATCACGCCGTCGGCACCGTTGTCAGGGCCTTTGTCGCGCTTGGACAGGATCACGTCGACACGGTCGTTCGGCAGGATGAAGCCGCCCGCACCGGTTTCAGGCGAGATTTCGGTGGAGACCGCGCGCATGCCCGTAGGCAGCACGGCGGCCATGAAGCCCGCGCCATTGGCACGCACCAGCTTCGCCTCGCGGATCGGCTCGCCGGCGATGAATGGCGAACGTGCCAGTGCGCCGGCCATCTGCGTCATCGCTTCCGGGCGTGTATTGCGGCTGATCACATTGGCGCTGGCCGCGCTGGTGGGCCATGATTGCCACTGCATATCGTCGGGACCGATCGGCTGACCGAGCGCGATATCACCCTTGGCGACGAGAACATCGGTGGTGGGAAGTTGTGCGACCTGCGGAGGCGGCGGCGGAGCATCGGAGGAGCTCGCGAGATACAGCGCCACGCTGCCGGCACCGAGTGCGATGGCGAGGACCACAATACGTGCGGTATTCATACGCTTCACTTTCCACATTACGCCGCGACGCAAGCATCGCTGTGGTGTGGAGTTGAGCAGTTATTCGTCAAAGCATGGTTAATGAGCGGTATCTAAATCGAGTTAACGATTTTTGCCCGGTATCAGCCTGACGCGAGGCGACTGAGATCGACGGCTTTGATCCATTCCGTCTCGGGATAGACCAGCAAGGCGCCGAGCGCGAGCGCAACGCCGTAAGGAATGCCGGTTTCCTTGTGATGCAGCCGCATCAACCACTCCTGGCGGCCCAATGCTGCGGGTAGCGGCCACTGACGGAATTGCAGCAAAAGCAGCGTCAAGGCGCCGCCGAACAGCGAAGCATAGACGAGATATTGCAGCAGATGGTCGAAGCCGAACCAGAGTCCGGCGCAGGCTGCGAGTTTGGCATCGCCGCCGCCGATCCAGCCAAAGGCGAAACAGGCAAAGGCGATCACCAGCACGATGCCGCCTGCGCCAAGATGCAGCAAGGCGTTGGTCGGGGTCATGCCGCTGAAGAAGGCGACGAAGGCGAAACCGGCGATCAACAACATCGAGATGCGGTTCGAGATCGTCATGGTGAGCAGGTCGCTGACGGCTGCATAGGCCATCAGGCCCGGAAACAGCAGGAGACGCGTCAAATCGAGGATCATGGCTTTAACGGTCCGTGCGGCAGAGACGGCAGAGCGTAACCGGTAGAAATGAACAATCGGGAAACAAGGGATTGTTTACCAAACGGCGGCGATCCGGATGATCACGGTCGCCAGCGCCAGCACCAAAGCGGCGCAGACAAGCCCTGCGGGCTCGCGCAGCGATATCTCGAGCGTCTCGACGAGCGAGCGCTGTTTCGCATGATGTCTCATGGGCGGGGCCTGAACATACGCATGGGAGCACTCCAACAAAAAAGGCTCCGGAGATCCGGAGCCTTTTTCGCAACCACGCCTCGAGCTTACTTGAGCGAGGTGTTGATCAGGCCGAACTTGCCGTTCAGGTTAGAACCGAGGCCGTTCACGACCGCGATGATGGCGAGCGAGATGCCAGCGGCGATCAGGCCGTATTCGATCGCGGTGGCGCCAGACTCGTCCTTGATGAAACGCGAAACGATGTTCTTCATAATACAAAACTCCATATGTGCACGTGGCTGTCGATCTTAGATGCCTGGTCTCCCCGGCGTTCTCAGCACCGTGACCATGTGCAGACCCTAGGAGTTTCGGATTGCAGTGCGGTTAATTCGATTGATGAAAGTCGATCGCATTTGTCTCTTCTTGTGCACGGTAAATGTCTACTTAAGGCCTATTCCAAATGACTTAGGTGTCATTACACCGCGCTTCGAGGCTTTGGTTTAACGGTCCTTAAGTATGCGGCGGTAACGCTGACGGCAGAAACCCGCGAGAATCGAAAATGTCCACATTGCCCATGGAAGTGCTGCACATGTTCGGCGAAACCATCATGAAGGTGGTGCCGATCACGATCGTTCTCGCCGTTGTCTTTACGGTGCTCACGCATTTCTGGGCGTGCAATCCCGGCAAGCCCTGGTGGCGCAAGAGCGAGATCGTCACCGACATCTGCTACTGGTTCTTCGTGCCGCTGATTACCCGTGTGGTCCGCATTGGCCTCATGGTGCTCGGCGCAGCGGTCATCTTCAACATCCGAGATCCCGACGAGCTCATCGCCTTCTATGACAACGGCCACGGGCCGCTGGCGCAGCTGCCGCTATGGGTTCAGGCGATCCTGTTCCTCGTCGTCTCCGACTTCCTGCTATACTGGTTTCACCGGATGTATCATGGCGGGGAATTCTGGAAGTATCACGCCATCCATCATTCCTCCGAAGAGGTCGACTGGATTTCCGCGGCGCGCTTCCATCCGGTCAACCTGTTCCTCGGCACGGTCGCCGTTGATGTCGTGTTGCTGTTGGCCGGCATCTCGCCGAACATCATGCTGTGGGTCGGTCCGTTCACGACATTCCACTCGGCTTTCGTCCACGCCAACCTGAACTGGACGCTCGGGCCGTTCAGATATGTCATTGCCACGCCGGTCTTCCATCGCTGGCATCACACATCGCTGGAGCAGGGCGGCAACACGAACTTTGCCGGCACCTTTCCGCTCTGGGACATTCTGTTCGGCACTTTCCGGATGCCGAAAGGTGTCTTGCCCGACAATTATGGCGTCGATGGGGAGCCGCTGCCGAAGGAGATCGGCGGACAGTTGGCCTATCCGTTCCGGCAGTTGAGTTCGGCAGCCAAGCAATAGGCGTGGAAGCAATGGTGAGATCGAGCCCGGCGCATGCGCCGGGCTTCTTTGTTCGGGGATGAGCGATCGATACCGCCGTTACCTGTTCCTTCACCAATTAACGGCAGATTTGCCATGTCGGGCGCCGGCACCGCTGCGTATCTGCTTAGGCCGGCTCGTATCGTCCCGGAGTACAGGATGTCGTTTCTTTCACCGCGTCGCCGCGTCTCGGCGGCTTTGATCATGCGGGCGCTGGTCGCCGGTCTGGTTTTTCTTCCCGTGGCTGGTCTTCCGGCCGCTGCCAATGACATGATCTCGGTCAATGTCGATCAGGCGAAACTCGTCAAATTCCCGGATAAGATCGCAACCATCGTGATCGGCAATCCGCTGATCGCTGATGTCACGCTGCAGCCCGGCGGTCTGGTCGTGGTCACGGGCAAGGGCTATGGCGCTACCAATGTGATTGCGCTCGATCGCAGCGGCGCCGTGCTGATGGATCGCGTCGTGCAAGTCGAAGGTCCGACCGACAAGGTCGTCACCGTCTACCGTGGCATGGCGCGCGAGACCTATAGTTGCACGCCAGAATGCGCACGCCGCGTCACGCTGGGCGACGCCGAGGGTTACTTCAAGTCGAGCATGGAGCAGGCCGGCGCCATCGGTGGCCAGGCCGCATCGGCCGGCGCCACGACGGGCACGGCGGGCGGCAAGATCAACTAGCCCGATCGAGCTGCGCAGCCGCGTGAAAATTCGCGGCTGCCGGGCGAGTACGGTGATGGTTAATCAATGGTTAACTGATCGACCTATCTTGTCGCGATCCGGCGAAACACTTCTACAATCAGTTTTCGCTACAGCCTGACGGTAGTTATTTCCATCCCGTCCGGATTCCGCTGATGCTGATACCGATCCTCTCCTTCGCCGTGATTGCCAAGCGTCTGCGTTCTTTCCGCAGAAACCGTGATGGCTCTGCGGCAGTCGAATTCGCGATGATTGCGCCGATGTTCTTCGCGCTGATCTTCGCGGTCATCGAAACCGGCATGGTTTTCATGGCGGGGCAGGTGCTGGAGACCGGCGTCGAGGACGGTGCGCGGCTCGTCTATACGAGCACGACCACCAGTGCGGCCGATTTCAAATCGGCGATCTGCAGCCGCGTCTCGATGATGATGGATTGCACGAAGCTCGACATCGATGTGCGCTCCTACGACCCAGGGGCCAGCATCACGATTACCGATCCGATCGACGCCAGCGGCAAATATGTATCGACCGGCTTGGTTTATCAGCCGCCCGCTTATTCTCCGAATTCGCCGTCCAGCAAGACCGTGGTGGTGCGCGCCTTCTATCAGTGGCCGCTCTATGTGACGGGCCTCGGCTACAATATCGCGAATATCGATCGCGGGACCGCAACGAACAAGCGCTTGCTCGCGGCGACAGCCGCGCTTGGTCCGCAGTAAAGCAGGGATCACGGGATGCGCTTCTTTTTCCCTTTGCCAAAGCTTCGTCGTCAAGCGGCGTCGCTACGGCATGACGACAGCGGCATTGCCGCGGTCGAATTCGCCATGATCCTTCCGATGCTGGTGATGATGTTGTTCGGCATCATCGATATCGCGAATTATTTTGCGGTCGATCGCAAGGTGAGCCAGATCTCCCAGATGGTCTCGGATCTGACCTCGCGTTACACGGCCGTGCAGGAAAGCGATATCACCAACTTCTTCACGATCGCGGGCGCGATGGTGACGCCGTTTGACAAGACCCAATTGAAGTCGACGATCCATCAGGTCTATCTCGATCCGAATAGCAAGACAGCGAAGGTTGTCTGGAGTCGCGGCAGTTCGCCTTTGTCGAAGAACACCGTCTACGCCGTGCCGGCCGGACTTGTCGGCAAGGATGCATCCGGCAACTGGCTGGCCAATCAATATCTGATCGTTGGCGATGTGAACTACAAATATGTGCCGACGATTGGTTGGGTTCTCAACAAAGCGGGCGTCACGGCGTCCGAGACCGCGTATACAAAACCGCGACAGATGACTTGCGTCATGCTGGGATCGACCTGCACGCCCTAGCGTCGATCGGTTTCAAGTCTCACAAAAACTTTCCGCCAAAAAAGAAAGGCCGCGTCCGAAGACGCGGCCTTTCCAATTTTGCACGATCATCTGCAAGCGGTTGCTTGCAGAAAATCGTTAGCCGGCAGCGCGGAGGTTGTCCGCAGACGACTTGCCCGAACGGCGGTCAGCAACGATTTCGTAGCTGATCTTCTGGCCTTCACGCAGCGTGCCGAGGCCAGCGCGTTCAACGGCGCTGATGTGCACGAACACGTCGTTGCCGCCTTCATCTGGCTGAATAAAGCCGAAGCCCTTGGTGGCGTTAAACCACTTCACGGTTCCCATGCTCACGAGGTAGTCCCTTCTCAAGATAGTAGTAGTAACCCACGCATTCATACGCAGGTTGGTTGGTATCGAATTTTTGGAAGGGTCGTCAGTCTAGACCGGCTGCACCGGGGTATAGAGAAGTCGTCCGGCCGAAAATCGATAGGGTCACATTAAGGGAAGCTATTCCCCAAGACAATCCAGCCGCGCACGATTTTTTGATAGTATACGAATAAGCGAATTCGCCCCCGGTCCCGCGCATGACGAGTGGGTCATGCGCGGCGAGGGTCGATAAACTGTCGACAGAAATAAGCCAACTCCGTCATTGCGAGCGGAGCGAAGCAATCCAGAAAGCCAAGAGCTGGATTGCTTCGTCGCTTCGCTAAGGGGAAAGCCAAAGGCGTTCCCTGACCTCGCAATGACGGCTGAGAGGTCTTAGCGGCGGCGGAAATTGCCGCGCGGCGGGCCCGAGCGCGGCGGGCCGCCACCTGGACGTTCGTCCTTGTGACGGAAGATCAGCCGGCCTTTTTCCAGATCATAAGGCGACATCTCGATCGTCACACGGTCGCCCGCGAGCGTTTTGATGCGATTTTTCTTCATCTTGCCCGCAGTGTAGGCAATGATTTCGTGTCCGGCATCGAGCTGCACGCGATAGCGTGCATCAGGAAGGATTTCGGTCACCAGTCCTTCGAACTGGATCAGCTCTTCTTTAGCCATTCATTAGCTCCAGGTCGGTCAGCGCTTAGCGCGGACGCTGGCTGCGGTTAGGGGTGGTGTTAGGTCGGCTCGGCCGATGAAGGAAGGCTACGCCTTGCATGCTTCCCTCTTTTGACCCCGCTCCACCCTGCTGGGCGGGACGTGGCTTCGACTCGTGCCGTGCATTCTCATGCCTCGGGTTGTCATTCCGCGCGTGATCGCGGTTCTGCTGTTGTGCGCCGCCGCTGCCGCCAGTGCGACGACGATTGCGCGAATTCTTGTTACCGGGGCCACCATCCTGACGATGGGCGTGCTGGGCGGGGCGACCGTTGCGCTGACCGCCACGATTCTGGGAAGGCGGCGGACCCACGTCGTTCTTGCCGGGGGTGCGACGGTCTTCCTTCGGAAGCGCAACGCGGATCAGCTTTTCGATATCGCGCAGATACGCCATTTCCTCGCCGGCGCAAAGCGAGATCGCAATGCCTTCGGCGCCCGCACGGGCGGTACGGCCGATCCGGTGGACATAGGTTTCCGGCACGTTCGGCAGGTCGAAATTGACGACATGGGTCACGCCGTCCACGTCAATGCCGCGGGCGGCGATGTCGGTCGCCACCAGCGTGCGGACTTCACCGGAGCGGAACATAGCGAGCGTGCGCTCGCGGTGGTTCTGCGACTTGTTGCCGTGGATGGCGGCGGCCGGGATGCCGGCGCGCTCGAGATTCTTCACGACCTTGTCGGCGCCGTGCTTGGTGCGGGTGAACACCAGCGCGCGGTTGACCTGCTCGGTCTTGAGGATCTGCGACAGGATCGACGGTTTGGCGGAATGATCGACCAGCAGGATCTTCTGGGTGATGCGTTCGACGGTCGAGGACACCGGGGTCACGGCGACGCGGGCCGGATCCTTGAGCATGTGCTCGGCGAGATCGGCGATATCCTTCGGCATGGTGGCCGAGAAGAACAGCGTCTGGCGCTTGATCGGCAGCTTGGCGACAACCTTACGGATGTCGTTGATGAAGCCCATGTCGAGCATGCGGTCGGCCTCGTCGAGGACGAGGAATTCCACCATGTTCAGCTTGAGGGCATTGCCCTGCACGAGGTCGAGCAGGCGGCCCGGCGTGGCGACGAGGACATCGACGCCCGGCATCACGGCGCGGACCTGGCGGCCCATCGGCACGCCGCCGATCGCCAGCGCCGACGACAGGTTCATGTGGCGGCCATAGGCGTTGAACGAGTCGAGGATCTGGCCGGACAGTTCGCGCGTCGGGCTCAGCACCAGCACGCGGCAGGTCTTGGGGGCAGGCTTGACGCGATGTTCGAGCAGGCGATGCAGGATCGGAAGGGCGAAAGAAGCGGTCTTGCCGGTGCCGGTCTGGGCAATGCCGATCACATCCTTGCCGGTGATGGCAATCGGGATGGTCTGGGCCTGGATCGGGGTCGGGGTCGTGTAGTTTTCTTCTTTAAGCGCGCGGGTAATCGGATCGGCGAGGCCGAATTCCTGGAAGGTGGTCAAAAGAGTGGTCTTTCCATAAAGGCGTATCGCGCCCGGCCGATATGCCCAAGGGGATATCAGAGGCGCACGCGAGTGTGTCTTGGGGACACCCGCGTGTTTGGGGCGTCATTCTGGTTAGCTGAAGAGGCAAGCCAGAAACCGCTGGTGCTCTGGAAATCAATCAGAGGAAGGCGGGATCAGAACACGCGGCTCGCAAGGACCCGATGATTCTCAAGGTCGTGTCGCATCATATGGAACACGATCGGGGCGGATTCAAGATGAAACCTCGGAGCTGCATAATGATGACAAAATGCCGCTGCGAGAAAATTAGCCAGATGGTAGGTTTTGCACTCCGATTGAGCGGATTGCCGCGCGCGCGATCAAAATATGTGCACACAAAATAAGCGTGCCGATTTTGCGATCATGACAGCGATCTAAAATGATGCAGACTTACCAATAACTTAACGAGCATAGGGGCGCTGGCACACTTCTTGCGATTCCTTGGGTGTCCGGCCGTGGGGCCGTTCGCAGTGAATTTCGTCTGCGTCCAGGGAGAGACCGCATATGATCCGCCACTTCGCTCACTCACTTTCCAAGCCGCTGTCCCGGCGCGGCCTGATGGCCGCCGCCACGGGCTTGGCGCTCGGCCTGTCGGCCGTGTCCGGCGCTCGTGCTGCCGACGACACCATCAAGGTCGGCGTGCTGCATTCGCTGTCCGGCACCATGGCGATTTCCGAGACCACCCTGAAGGACACCGTCCTGTTCATGATCGATGAGCAGAACAAGAAGGGCGGCATCAACGGCAAGAAGCTCGAAGCCGTCGTGGTCGACCCCGCCTCGAACTGGCCGCTCTTCGCCGAAAAGGCCCGCGAGCTGATCACCAAGGAAAAGGTCGCCGTCGTGTTCGGCTGCTGGACCTCGGTGTCACGCAAGTCGGTGCTGCCGGTCTTCAAGGAGCTGAACAGCATCCTGTTTTACCCCGTGCAATATGAAGGCGAAGAGTCCGAGCGCAACGTGTTCTACACTGGCGCCGCTCCCAACCAGCAGGCGATCCCGGCCGTCGACTATCTGATGAAGGACGAGAAGGTGAAGCGCTGGGTGCTGGCCGGCACCGACTATGTCTATCCGCGCACCACCAACAAGATCCTGGAAGCCTACTTGAAGTCGAAGGGCGTCAAGCAGGAAGACATCATGATCAACTACACGCCGTTCGGTCATTCGGACTGGCAGACGATCGTGGCTGACATCAAGAAGTTCGGCTCGGCCGGCAAGAAGACCGCCGTGGTCTCCACCATCAATGGCGACGCCAATGTCCCGTTCTACAAGGAGCTCGGCAATCAGGGCATCAAGGCGACCGACATTCCGGTGGTCGCGTTCTCGGTGGGTGAAGAAGAGCTCGCCGGCATCGACACAAAACCGCTGCTCGGCCATCTCGCCGCCTGGAACTACTTCCAGTCCATCAAGGACCCGGAGAACGAGAAGTTCATCAAGGCCTGGCAGGCCTTCACGAAGAATCCGAAGCGCGTGACCAACGACCCGATGGAAGCCACCGTGATCGGCTTCAACATGTGGGTGAAGGCGGTGGAGAAGGCCAAGTCCATCGAAGCCGACAAGGTCATCGACGCGCTGCCGGGCATCGAAGCCAAGAACCTGACGGGCGGCACCTCGAAGATGCTGCCGAACAACCACATCACCAAGCCGGTCTTCATCGGCGAGATCAAGGGCAACGGCCAGTTCGACGTGGTCTGGAAGACCCCGTCGCTGGTGGCCGGCGATGCCTGGTCGAAGGAGCTCGACGGCTCCAAGGACCTGATCGGCGACTGGGTCGGCAAGAAGTGCGGCAACTACAACACCAAGACCAACAAGTGCGGCGGTCAGGGTTCGTAATGCTTCAGCCGTCATTGCGAGGAGCGTAGCGACGAAGCAATCCAGTTCTTTCGTCGTACCGGGCTCCTGGATTGCTTCGCTGCGCTCGCAATGACGGCGCGTTTTCCTCCCGAGACTTGGAGAAGGCGGTCACCGCCGCCTTCTCCTCCTTTTTCCTCTGCCGGGGTTCTTCTTGTGACTGACTTCTTTCACCGCTGCCGCGCGATTGCGCTCGCTTGCCTGCTGCTGGCCGCGACCGCTATTCCAGCATTGGCCGGTCCCTTCGAGGACGCCATCGCCAAATTCGCCAATGATGATTTCTCCGATACGGATGAAGCCATCGGCATCATCGCCACATCGGGCAATCCGCAGGCCTTTGCCATTATCAGCGCGCTGCAAGAGGGCCGGCTGTTCGCCGATCCTGACAGCAAGAAGGTCTTTGTCACCGGAACCGACGGCAAGAGCGCCGATGCCGCGACCGGTACCGCCGTCGCCGAAGTGCCGTCCAGCGCCGCGGCTGTGCGCCTCAACAACCGTCTCCGCCGCAATATCGAATCCGCCCTTGGTGGCCTCACCCTGATGTCGCCCGATCCCGCCAAGCGGATCGCCTCGGCGCAGTCGGTCTTCAAGAGCCACGAGTCCTCCGTGCTGCCGGTGATCGACACCGCGCTGGAGAAGGAAACCAACAAAGCGGCCAAGCAGGCTTTCACCGAAGCCCGCGCTGCCATCATCCTCTACAAGGAAGATGCCAGCGAGGCCGAGAAGATCGCCGCCATCGCCGTGATCAAGGCCCGCGCCGACCAGGATGCACTCGCGGTGCTCACAGGCTTGCCGACAGACCAGAGCGTCGGCATCTCGCGTACCGCCGCCAGCGCCATCACCGCCATCAACAGCCGCCAGACTTTGTGGTCGATCGGCCAGAACGCCTGGTACGGCCTCTCGCTCGGATCGGTGCTGCTGCTCGCCGCCATCGGCCTCGCTATCACCTTTGGCGTCATGGGCGTCATCAACATGGCTCATGGCGAGATGGTGATGATCGGCGCTTACGTCACTTTTGTGGTGCAGGACATCATCCGCACCTCCTATCCCGGCCTATTCGATTATTCGCTGCTGATGGCCGTCCCGCTCGCCTTCCTCGTCGCCGGCATTCTCGGCATCGTCATCGAGCGCACCATCATCCGCTTTCTCTATGGCCGCCCGCTGGAGACGCTGCTCGCCACCTGGGGCCTGTCGCTGGTGCTGCAACAGGCGATCCGCACCATGTTCGGTCCGACCAATCGCGAGGTCGGCAACCCCTCCTGGATGTCCGGCGCCTTTGAGTTGGGCCAGATCACGATCACCTATAACCGGCTCTGGATCCTCTGCTTCACGCTCGCGGTGTTCGTGATCCTGCTGGCGATGCTGCGCTACACCGCCATGGGCCTGGAGATGCGCGCCGTCACCCAGAACCGCCGCATGGCCGCCTCCATGGGCATCGCCACTTCGCGTGTCGATGCGCTCACCTTCGGCCTCGGCTCCGGGATCGCGGGCATTGCTGGCGTGGCGCTATCGCAGATCGACAATGTCTCGCCCAATCTCGGCCAGAGCTACATCATCGACTCATTCATGGTCGTGGTGTTCGGCGGCGTCGGCAATCTGTGGGGCACGCTGGTCGGCGCGTTGTCGCTCGGCATCGCGAACAAGTTCCTGGAGCCCGTGGCCGGCGCCGTGCTCGGCAAGATCGCCATTCTGGTGCTGATCATCCTGTTCATCCAGAAACGCCCGCGCGGCTTGTTCGCGCTCAAGGGCAGGGCGATCGAGGCATGATGATGGTCCAAAACTCCCCCGTCGTCTCGGCGAACGCCGGGACCCATACCCTCCGTCGCCAAGAGGCGGCAGGACGGCAACCATATCGTTCTAACCATCTCTTCGGTGTCTATGGGTCCCGGCGTTCGCCGGGACGACGAGAATGCGGAGCCTTCCAATGACCCCGCATTTCCTCACCCGCACCCTCGATCGCAGCGCCACGATCTTCATCCTCGTCGTCGCCGCCATCGGCATCGTGCTGCCGTTGCTCAATCTGCTGCTGCCGCAGGATTCCCCGCTGCAGGTCCCCACCTATCTGATCTCGCTGTTCGGCAAATATGTCTGTTACGCCATCCTCGCCCTCTCCATCGATCTGATCTGGGGCTATTGCGGCATTCTCTCGCTCGGCCACGGCGCCTTCTTTGCGCTCGGCGGCTATGCCATGGGCATGTATCTCATGCGCCAGATCGGCTCGCGCGGCGTCTATGGCAATCCGGTGCTGCCGGATTTCATGGTGTTCCTGAACTACAAGGCGCTGCCCTGGTACTGGTACGGCTTTGACATGTTCTGGTTCGCGGCATTGATGGTGCTGGTGGTGCCGGGCCTGCTCGCTTTCGCCTTCGGCTGGCTCGCCTTCCGCTCCCGCGTCACCGGCGTCTATCTCTCCATCATCACCCAGGCGATGACTTATGCGCTGTTGCTCGCCTTCTTCCGCAACGATTTTGGCTTTGGCGGCAATAACGGCCTGACCGACTTCAAGGACATCCTCGGCTTCAACATCCAGAGCGACGGCACCCGTGCGGCGCTGTTCGTGGCGAGTTGCCTCGCCCTGATCCTCGCTTTCGTCATGTGCCGCGCCATCGTCACGTCAAAGCTCGGCAAGGTGCTGATCGCGGTGCGCGACGCGGAATCCCGTACGCGCTTCCTCGGCTATCGCGTCGAGAGCTACAAGCTGTTCGTCTTCACGCTCTCCGCCTGCATGGCCGGTGTCGCTGGGGCGCTCTATGTGCCGCAGGTCGGCATCATCAATCCCGGCGAATTCGCGCCGGGCAATTCCATCGAGGCGGTCATCTGGGTCGCGGTCGGCGGCCGCGGCACGCTGGTCGGCGCAGCACTCGGCGCTGTCGTCGTGAACTATGCGAAGACGTTCTTCACGTCGGGCGCGCTGGCGCCATACTGGCTGTTCATGCTCGGCGCGCTGTTCATTCTGGTGACGCTGCTGCTGCCCAAGGGCATCATCGGCACCATCAATGCCTGGCAAGAAGGCCGCAAAGCGCGCGACACCGCCAATGCCGACAGTGCCGCCGCGGAAGATGGCATCATCAAACCCGAACTGGAGAAGGCATGATGGTGACAGCCGAACTCACCGCGGTCGATCCGCAGGTCGCTGCCCGCGAGGCCGAAGCGCGCGCCAAGCGCATCACCTCCGCGCAGCTCTATCTCGATGGCGTCCACGTCTCCTTCGACGGCTTCCACGCCATCAACAATCTCTCGATGGTGCTCGCCCCCGGCGAGATGCGCGCCATTATCGGCCCCAATGGCGCCGGCAAGACCACGATGATGGACATCATCACCGGCAAGACCAAACCGGACGAGGGCGACGTCTATTTCGACGGCACCCATGACCTCACGCTACTGGACGAGACCGAAATCGCAAAACTCGGCATCGGTCGCAAATTTCAGAAGCCTACGGTGTTCGAGAGCCAGACCATCCAGGATAATCTGCTGCTGGCCCTGAATGTCGATCACAGTGTCCGCGGCACTTTGTTCTGGCGCGGTAGTCGCAATGAAGCCGAGCGCATCGACAAAGTGCTGGAGACGATCCGCCTCACCGACGCCCGCGATCGCCTCGCCGGCAATCTCTCCCACGGCCAGAAGCAGTGGCTGGAGATCGGCATGTTATTGGCGCAGGACCCTAAGGTACTTCTGGTAGACGAACCGGTGGCAGGCATGACCGATGTGGAAACGCACCAGACGGCGGAATTGCTGAAGGCGATCAATCGCGACAACAAGACTGTCATGGTGGTCGAGCACGACATGACTTTCGTGCGCGAACTCGGCGTCAAGGTGACGTGCCTGCATGAAGGCACCGTGCTGGCCGAAGGTACGATTGATGATGTCTCGACCAATGACCGCGTGGTCGAAGTGTATCTGGGGCGCTGACCTATGCTGAACGTCAACAATATCAGCCTTCACTACGGCGCCGCGCAGGCGCTCCGCGGCGTCACAGTTGCAGCGGAGCCCGGCAAGGTCACCTGCGTGCTCGGCCGCAACGGCGTCGGCAAGACCTCGCTGCTGCGCGCCATGGTCGGCCAGCAGGCGATCTCCGGTGGCTCCATCACCTTCGACGGGCAGGACATTTCGAAGCTTAAGCCCTTCGAGCGCGCCCGCCGCGGCATCGGCTTTGTGCCGCAGGGTCGTGAGATCTTCCCGTTGCTCACGGTGGAAGAAAACCTCAAGACCGGCTATGCGCCGCTGAAGCGCGCCGATCGCACCATTCCGGACGACGTGTTCTCGCTCTTCCCGGTGCTGCAATCCATGCTCGGCCGCCGCGGCGGCGATCTGTCCGGCGGCCAGCAGCAGCAGCTCGCCATCGGTCGCGCGCTGGTGATGCGGCCGAAATTGCTTCTGCTCGATGAACCCACCGAAGGCATCCAGCCCTCGATCATCAAGGATATCGGCCGCGCCATCACCTATCTGCGCTCGCTCGGCACCATCGCCATCGTGCTGGTCGAGCAATATCTCGACTTCGCCTGCGAACTCGGCGACAATTTTGCCGTGATGGATCGCGGTGCAGTGAAATATAGCTGCGACCGCGCCAATCTCGATCCCGCCGAGATCAGCCGCCAGATGGCGCTGTAAGGCGTTATCGCTGGAGTGCCCATGCAGGATGCCCTCGCATCATCCGCGAGTTTTGCCGCCAACCGTGCCCGCGGGGCGGTGACGTTCGATGTTCATCTGGTTGAGGGCCGCACCCGCCGCCGCCAGCTCCATGAATCCGGCTCGCTCCGCGTCCGTTTCCCGTCGCCGGAGGACGACGGCCTCACCGCCATGTTCGTCAACACGGCCGGTGGTGCGGCGGGTGGTGATCGCTTCGATATCGACATCGCGGCGGGCGAAGGCACACGCCTCACGATGAGCACGGCCGCGGCGGAAAAGGTCTATCGCTCCCATGGTCCCGCAGCCGAGATCAATATCTCGCTGCGTGCCGAGGCAGGCGCGCATCTGAGCTGGCTGCCGCAGGAGACGATCCTGTTCGATCAGGCGCGCACCACCCGCAGCATCGATATCGATCTCGCCGACACGGCCTCGCTGGTCCTGTGCGAGATCGTCGTGTTCGGCCGCACCGCCATGGGCGAGGCGATGCGGTCAGGCTCCTTCATCGACCGCTGGCGCCTGCGCCGCGGCGGGCGGCTGGTCTTCGCCGAGAATGTCCGCCTCGACGGCGACATCGGCGCGAAACTCGCAAAGCCCGCAATCGCCAATGGCGGTCTCGCCATCGCCACGGCGCTGATCGTGCCCGGCGATGAGGCACTGCTGGAACGTCTGCGCGCCGTTGCCGAACAGGCTGGCACCGAAGTCGGCATCTCCTGCTGGAACGGATTTGCAATGGCCCGCATCTGTGCGCAAGATGCCGCTAAACTAAGAGCTGACATGATGGCTCTGCTGTCGCAATCGGGTGCGATGCTGCCGCGCATGTGGCTGAACTAACAATCGGGAAGTAGCATGAACCTGTCCCCTCGCGAGAAAGACAAGCTCCTCATTTCCATGGCCGCCATGGTCGCGCGCCGCCGGCTGGAGCGCGGCGTCAAGCTCAATCATCCCGAGGCGATTGCGATTATCTCCGATTTCATCGTCGAAGGCGCCCGCGATGGCCGCACGGTGGCCGAGCTGATGAAATCCGGCGCCGAGGTCATCACGCGCGCGCAGTGCATGGATGGGATCGCCGAGATGATCCACGACATTCAGGTCGAAGCAACGTTCCCGGACGGGACGAAGCTCGTCACCGTCCACGAACCCATTCGGTGAGGCGCTCATGATTCCCGGCGAACTCTTCATCCAGGACGGCGAGATCGAGCTCAATGCCGGCCGCAAGGCGATCACGCTGCAGGTTGCCAACACCGGCGACCGGCCGATCCAGGTCGGCTCGCACTATCATTTCTTCGAGACCAATCCCGCGCTTGCCTTCGATCGCGCACAGGCCCGCGGCATGCGTCTCGATATCGCCGCCGGCACCGCCGTGCGCTTCGAGCCCGGCCAGACCCGCGACGTGCAACTGGTCGCGTTGGACGGTGAGCGGGCTGTCTATGGTTTCCGCGGCGATGTGATGGGAAAACTCTGACATGCCCGTAAAGATCAAACGCTCAGTCTATGCCGACATGTTCGGCCCGACCACGGGCGACAGAGTGCGCCTCGCCGATACCGATCTCATCATCGAGGTGGAGAAAGACTTCACCATCTATGGCGAGGAGGTGAAATTCGGCGGCGGCAAGGTGATCCGCGATGGCATGGGCCAGTCGCAGGCGACGCGGGCGCAGGGCGCGGTGGACACCGTCATCACCAACGCGCTGATCGTCGATCACTGGGGTATCGTGAAAGCCGATGTCGCCATCAAGGACGGCATGATCCATGCCATCGGCAAAGCCGGCAATCCCGATATCCAGCCCGGCGTCACCATCAATGTCGGCCCCGGCACCGATGTGATCGCGGGCGAAGGCAAGATCCTCACGGCCGGCGGCTTCGACAGCCACATCCATTTCATCTGCCCGCAGCAGATCGAGCACGCGCTGATGTCGGGCGTCACCTCGATGCTCGGCGGCGGCACCGGTCCGTCGCATGGCACCTTCGCCACCACCTGCACGCCGGGCCCGTGGCACATTGCGCGGATGATCCAGTCCTTCGATGCCTTCCCGGTCAATCTCGGCATTTCCGGCAAGGGCAATGCCTCGACGCCGGCCGCGCTCGTCGAAATGATCGAGGCCGGCGCCTGTGCGCTCAAGCTGCATGAGGATTGGGGCACCACGCCCGCCGCTATCGACAACTGCCTGAGCGTTGCCGACGATCACGATATCCAGGTGATGCTGCATTCCGACACGCTGAACGAGTCGGGCTTCGTCGAGGACACGATCAAGGCCTTCAAGGGCCGCACCATCCACGCTTTCCACACGGAGGGCGCCGGCGGTGGTCACGCGCCCGATATCATCAAGGTCGCCGGTCTCGCCAATGTGCTGCCGTCGTCGACCAATCCGACGCGGCCGTTCACGCGCAACACGATCGACGAACATCTCGACATGCTGATGGTGTGCCACCATCTCGATCCGTCGATTGCAGAAGATCTCGCTTTCGCCGAAAGCCGCATCCGCAAGGAGACGATCGCCGCGGAAGATATTTTGCATGATCTCGGCGCGCTCTCGATGATGTCGTCGGACTCGCAGGCCATGGGCCGTCTCGGCGAAGTCATCATCCGCACCTGGCAGACTGCCGACAAGATGAAGAAGCAGCGCGGATCGCTCAAAGGCGAGACCGGCAACAACGACAATTTCCGCGTCAAGCGCTACATCGCCAAATACACCATCAATCCCGCCATCGCACACGGCGTGTCGAAACTGATCGGCTCGGTGGAGACGGGCAAGCTCGCCGATCTCGTTCTGTGGTCGCCGGCCTTCTTCGGCGTGAAGCCGGATCTCGTCATCAAGGGCGGCAGCATTGTCGCGGCGCCGATGGGCGATCCGAACGCCTCCATTCCCACACCACAGCCGGTGCATTACCAGCCGATGTTCGGCGCCTTCGGCCGCGCGCGGACGCAGTCGTCGGTGGTGTTCACCTCGGGCGCTGCGGCCTCGTCAGGGCTGGCGGAAAAGCTCGGCATCCAGAAATCTTTCTACGCGGTGGAAAATGTCCGTAGCGGCATTTCGAAGAAGAGCATGATCCACAACGATGCCACGCCGAAGATCGACGTCGATTCCGAAACCTACGAGGTGAGGGCGGACGGCGAACTGCTCACCTGCGAACCCGCCGAGGTGCTGCCCATGGCACAACGCTATTTCATGTATTGAAGCCACTGGTTTCCCTCCCCGGAGCGCAGCGAATGGGGAGGGTGGCGCGTAGCGCCGGGTGGGGTCTCTCCCCACGTGACGTCAGCGTTCGCGGAGACACCCCACCCGTCTCAAAGCTCGCTGAACGCTCGCTTTGATCCACCCTCCCCAGTCGCTTCGCTCCGGGGAGGGATAAGAAAGAGCCTCTTCAATCTCGCGCGGTAACCCCCTAATGTCCCGCCCGGCCTATCGAGCCACAACAACAAACCGGGAGGACTCCCCCTTGATCTACGTCGTTGCCACTTTGTCCGTGAAACCCGAAACCCGCGCCGAATTGATCGAAGCTGCCAAAGCCTGCATCGCCGCCACCCGCAAGGAGCCGGGCAATATCGCCTATGATCTCCATGAGAGCGTCACCGATCCGACCCGCATGGTGTTCGTCGAGCAGTGGGAGAATGCCGAAGCCCTGGTGCCGCATCGGACTCAGGAGCATATGAAGACGTTTGGCCGTGTCGCCGTGAAGTGTTTTGCAGCGCCGCCGAAGATTGAAATCATCACCCCGGCCGATGTCGTGGTGCGCTAACCCATCCTCGTCATTGCGAGCGCAGCGAAGCAATCCAGGACCACACGAAGAAAGACTGGATTGCTTCGTCGCAAGGGCTCCTCGCAATGACGGCTTTACTGACGAGAGAACCTCATGATCCGCGCGACTGCCGTTATCGGCCAATATAACTGGATTGAAGCGGCCATCGACACCGTCGTGCTCGACTTCGATGATCGCCATCGCCGCCGCATGGTGATGACGGGGACGCGCGGACTGGAGTTCCTGCTTGATCTTGAAAACGCCGTCGCCTTGCGCGGCGGCGATGCCTTGGTGCTGGAAGATGGTCGCCGCGTCGAGGTAGTTGCAGCACCCGAGCCGCTGATCGAAATCCGCGGCACTGATTCCGGCCATCTCGTGCGTCTCGCCTGGCACCTCGGCAATCGCCATCTGCCGACGCAGATCATGGCCAAGGGCCTGCGCATTCGCCGCGATCATGTCATCGAGGAAATGGTGAAGGGGCTCGGCGCCCGCGTCATCGAGATCGAGGCGCCGTTCGATCCGGAAGGCGGCGCCTATGCCGCCCCGCATGAGGCGCCGCGCGCCCATGGTCATCACGATCATGGCCACGGTCATCATGATCATCATCATGGCTGCAGTCACGATCATCATGCCCACGGCAAGCACGATCACGGCCATGTGCATGACGAGAATTGCGGCCACGATCACGGCCACGTCCACGACGAGAACTGCGGTCACGACCATGGCCATCACGGGCATTCCCATGCTCATGGCCACAAGTAAGCCGGCCGGCGACATATCACTGGCCGAGCCGATGCAGCTCTCCGTCGATGAAGGCGCGGCGCTTTATCGGCTGATGACGTGGCTGTCGCCGTCCTTCCCGGTCGGCGCCTTCTCCTATTCCAGCGGCATCGAATGGGCGGTCGAGGCCAGCGACATCACCGATGCCGCCTCGCTGCAGGGCTGGCTGTCGGCCATGCTGTCCGATGGCGGTGGTTTTTGCGATGGCGTTTTCCTCGCGCATATCCATCGCGCGGCCACCGCGGGCGACGACACGGCACTGCGCGATGTTGCCGAACTCGCCAGCGCCTTCGCGCCATCGAAGGAACGCCTGCTGGAGACATCCACGCAAGGGAAAGCCTTCATCGACATCTCGCTCAATGCCTGGCCACATGCGGAGCTGCAAAAACTCATCACGGCGTGTGATGGCCCGGTCGTCTATCCCGTCGCCGTCGGTCTCGTGAGCGCAGCCCATGGCGTGGCGCTCGGGCCGACCATGCATGCGTTCTTTCACGCCGTGGTCTCGAACTGGATCTCCGCCGGTGCGCGCCTGGTGCCGCTCGGTCAGACCGACAGCCAGCGTGTGCTGGCGGCGCTGGAGCCCGTGGTCGTCGACACCGGCCGTCGCGCGATGGCGGCCGCGCTCGATGATCTCGGCAGCGCGACCTTCCGTGCCGACATCGCCAGCATGCGTCATGAGACGCAATATACGCGGCTCTTTCGGTCATGATGGCATCACACTCTCCTGTCGTCCCGGCGAACGCCGGGACCCATACACGCTGTCAGTGCTTTGACGCGCCGCAGCCTGTGGCGTCACATCACAACCGACAGAGGCTATGGATCCCGGCGTTCGCCGGGATGACATCGAGTTTAACCCTCAACCCAGCGAGCAACTGACATGTCCACCTCTCACGGTCCCCTCCGCGTCGGCATCGGTGGTCCGGTCGGCTCCGGCAAGACGGCGCTGATGGATCTGCTCTGCAAGACCATGCGCGAGCGCTATGACATCGCGGCCATCACCAACGACATCTACACCAAGTGGGATGCCGAGTATCTCGTCCGCTCGGGCTCATTGACGCCGGATCGCATCGCCGGCGTCGAGACCGGCGGCTGCCCGCATACGGCGATCCGCGAAGACGCCTCGATGAACCTCGCCGCCATCGCCGACATGCGCGCGAAATTCCCAAACCTCGATCTGGTGCTCGTCGAATCAGGCGGCGACAATCTCGCCGCGACGTTTTCGCCGGAGCTCGCCGATATCACCATTTATGTCATCGACGTCTCGGCCGGCGACAAGATCCCCTCCAAGGGCGGTCCCGGCATCACGCGGTCCGATCTCCTCGTGATCAACAAGGTCGATCTCGCGCCCCATGTCGGCGCGTCGCTGGAGAAGATGGACACCGACGCCAGGCGGATGCGCGGCGTCAGGCCGTTCGTGATGACCAATATGAAAGCCCAGGCGGGGCTTGAGACCATCATCACCTTCATCGAGACCAAGGGCGGGCTGAAGGCGAAGGTCGTGGCCTGACATTCGCGCATAAGTTGGCCCCGCGACACGCGGGGATTGCGCTGTAAGCAATCTCTTAAGCCTGTTTGCCGGCGCCGCCTGGCGGTGTAAGAAAGTTCCAGATTTTGGGAACTATTTTCCCCTGACGTGATTTGCATACTCCAGGCCGCTGAACCGGCAGTTTTTCTCACATTCCGAGTGGGCGCGTGGTCCGGCTGGGTTTCATTATCGCGTTATTGGCATTGATCGGAGCTGGCTTGTCCGGCTTCGCGGCCTATCGCGTGCATGATCAGGAACTGGCGATCGAGAATATCGCGCTGGCGCGCGGCGTGGATATCCATGCCAGCCTCGTGCAGGAGCGTCTCACCGAGCGCGAACTGCTGGCCCGGGTGGCGGCCGGCCTGTTTCGCTCGCCGACGGTCATGAAAGCGGACATGCTGAAACCGCTGCGGGCGTCGATCTATGCCTTCAAGACCGATTTCGTGTTGGCCGGCTGGATCGCGCGTCTGCAGCCGAGCGAGTTTCCCGGCGCTGCCGCCGATCTCTCCGCAGCCGGCTATCGCAATCCCACGATCCGTAATTTCGACGATCTGCCGCTCGATGCCGAGATGCGCAGCAAACCGCTCGACGTCTTGATGGATCTCGAGCCGCGCAATTCGGTGACCGAAGGCTTCGCCGGCCGTGCGCTCAACAATTCGCGCGTCATGGGCCCGACGATCGCCCGTGCCGATCAGGAGGGGCGTCCGGTGGCGTCCGATCCGACAGCGCTGCAGCGGGAGAATGGTCCGCTCGGGGTCGTGCTGGTGACGCCGGTGGTGCCCGAAGGAAGCTCCACAGCGGCCGGCTTCGTGTCGTTCTCCTATGAACTCGGCTCGCTGATGCTGGCCAATGATGAGATGTCGATGTTCTCGGTCGCGCTGAAGGATCCGCGCGTACCCGACGGCGAGATCGTCGCCGATGACGATGGGAATGTCCGCGCGCGTCCGCTGATTGCCAATGGTCCATCGCTGGCGATCCTGCGCACGGTCAGCTTCGGTGGCCGCGATTGGTCGCTCGGCTATTATCCGAAGATGGACACCGATCTGCGCGCACGGCGCACGGCCACTTTCGTAGGCGGTGTCGGCCTGGCGTTGACGGCTATTATCTGTGGGATGTTCGCCTATGTGTCCTACAGCAATATCCGTCTTCGCCGCGAGGTCGAGACACGGATCGGGTTCGAGCGCCGCTTGACCGATGTCATCGATGAGCTGAACCATCGCGTGAAGAACATTCTGGCGGTGATCCAGTCCATCGTGACGCGTACGCTGCGCCACGGCTCCGACATGGACAGCGCCCGCGATCTCCTGATCGGCCGCATCCATGCGATGTCGCATGTGGTCTCGTTGCTCAGCGAAAGCCAGTGGCAGGGCGTGCCGCTGAAGGGCCTGTTCGAGGCGCGCGCCATTCCGCATGCGGATCGCATCGCGGTGGAAGGGCCTGATATCAGCGTCAGTTCGCGTGCGGCCCAGAGTCTTGCGCTGCTGTTCTTCGAACTGGCTTCGCATTCCGATGAAGGGCTGTCGCTGGTCGGCAAGCATCCGAACATCGTCGCGCATTGGGAAATCACGACTGGAGAAAACGGCGAGCAGTTCTACTTCCGCTGGGAAGAGTTCAACACGTCGGAGAAAACGCGGCGCGGCGATTCCGATTTCGGCGTCGTGCTGCTCGACCGCGTCGCGCCGGAAGCACTCGGCGGCAAGGCGAAACGCTATTTCAGCGAGGTCTCGTATGTGTATGAGCTCACGGCGCCGCTGGAGACCGTGATCGACATGACCGAGCGCGGGCGCACAGGCGCACTGGCAAGGCCGGTGCGGTAGCTTCGGTATTCACTCACTGTCATTACCTGCGAAAGCGGGCAATCCAGTCAACACCGGCTTTCAAATTCAATCTCGATCGCCAGCGTTTACCGGGTCGCCCGGTCACGCCGGGCGACGACAGTTATGTGTATCCAAAGAAAAAGCGGCCGCCTGAGGCGACCGCTTGGAGTTGATCGGACTGAACTTCGGACCTAGCCGCCCGAGCCGCCGATGACGGCACGTACTGTATCGTCCGGGCCGAAGTCTTCCGCGCCATCCACATAGAGCAGGGCGCTGAGCTTGGAGCGCGCGCGGTTGACGCGGCTCTTGATGGTGCCGACGGCGCAGCCGCAGATCGTGGCTGCGTCCTCATAGGAGAAGCCCGATGCGCCCACTAGGATGAGCGCTTCGCGCTGGTCCTGCGGCAGCTTCTCGAGCGCACCGCGAAACTCCTCGAACTCCAGATGCGCATTCTGCGCCGGCTGGGTCTTCAGCGTCTTGGCATAGCTGCCATCGGCGTCCTCCACCTCGCGCCGACGCTTGCGATAGTCGGAGCGAAACAGGTTGCGCAGAATGGTGAACAGCCATGCCGGCAGATTGGAGCCGACCTGAAAACTGTCGATATTCGCCAGCGCGCGCAGCAGGGTTTCCTGCACGAGGTCGTCGGCGCGATCGCCGTTACCCGAGAGCGAGATGGCGAAGGCGCGCAGGCTTGGGACCGACGCCAGAATATCGTCGCGAAGTGAATCTGTGAGAGGCATTATTCCCCTCCTTCGGTTTTGGCCGCCGCACCAGTCTCGCTGGCGAGCTGGGCCTGAGCCTCCGCCCCATCCAGTTTGCGGATCATATCGGCGAACCGGTCTGGCACCCCTTGGCGCACGACATCGTCATACATCGCACGAAGCTGATGCCCGATCCGGGACTGGATTTCGGCGTTCAATCCGCCCTTAGGCTTCACATCTTTCATGACCCGTTCCACATTCCCCAGAGTCTCGAAGCCCCTGGATTTGAGAAATTTTCTTGATTTTTGAAGCCTTTGCGGCGTTTCTTGTCATTTCTAATGCGGAGCGCCGGTGAAAGTTCCGGGACGATGGAACTTTTCTCCGGGGGCCGCGTATTCTGTCATATCAGGCGCCGGGGCGCGTGCCGGTACCCCTTGACCGCGTAACGGCAAGGACCGCGCAAGAACAGGATTGGAGTGGGGATGTCCCGATCACAGCTCGTTGCTGAACACTTGCCGCTGTTGCGGCGCTATGCCCGTGCGCTCACGGGCAACCAGGCATCCGGCGACGCCTATGTCGGCGCCATGCTGGAAGCGCTGCTGCAGGATGGATCGCTGCTTGACGAACGCCATGGCGCGCGCGCCGGCCTGTTCCGTCTGTTCACGCAGATCTGGAATTCGGTGTCGATGAATGACGATGCCGAAATCGTGCCGGTGCAGGCGTCGGAGAAGCGGATTTCCAACATCACGCCGCTGCCGCGTCAGGCCTTCCTGCTGCTCTCGCTCGAAGGTTTCTCGGAAGAGGAAGTCGCTTTCGTGCTCGACGCCGATGTCGCCGAAGTGCGCGGTCTTGCCGACACCGCCGGCCGCGAAATGGCAGCCGAGATCGCGACCGATGTTCTCATCATCGAAGATGAGACATTCATCGCGATGGATCTCGAAAGCCTGGTGAAGAATCTCGGCCACAATGTCATCGGCGTTGCCCGCACCCATGCGGATGCGATCGCGCTGGCGCAGAACAAGAAGCCCGGCCTGATCCTTGCCGACATTCAGCTCGCTGATGGTTCGTCCGGCCTCGATGCGGTGAACGAGCTGCTGCGCACCTTCCAGGTGCCGGTGGTGTTTATCACGGCCTATCCCGAGCGCTTCCTCACCGGTGAGCGCCCGGAGCCGGCCTTCCTGATCTCGAAGCCGTTCCAGCCTGCGATGGTATCGGCGGTGGCGAGCCAGGCGCTGTTCTTCCAGCGCAATTCGAAGAACCGCGCCAAGGCGTCGTAAAGTCTTTCCCTCCCCCAAGCCGCGAAGCGGCGCCGTGGGGAGGGTGGCACGAGCGAAGCGAGTGACGGGTGGGGTGTCTCCCCACACTCCGTCCTTTCGTGGGGAGAGACCCCACCCGTCTTGAAGCTCGCTGAACGCTCGCTTCAATCCACCCTCCCCAGTCGCTTCGCTCCGGGGAGGGAGAAGACCGAGCCGCGGGCTCGGTGCGCCTTACGTCGGCTTATACCCCACCGCGTCGATCACCTTCTGCCACTGCACCATGTCGCCATTCAGCCGATCGGTGAATTGCTTCGGCGTCGACGTCTCGACTTCAAGCCCCAACTCGGCCAGCCGCTTCTTGATCTCCGGTAGCTCCAGCACCGGTCGCAACTCGTTGCCCCACGCCTCGACGATGTTCGGCGGCGTCCCTGCCGGCGCGAAGAACGCGTACCAGCCCGATAGCTGAAGATTGGGAAAACCAAGGCTCGCACCGGTGGGCAGTTCGGGCGCGGAGGCCGTCGGTCGCGCTCCCGATGTCACCAAAATCTTCACCACGCCCTGGCGATGATGATCGATGAAGTCGGTGATCGAGCCGCAGCCGCCGGTGATGTGTCCGCCCTGCAGGTCCGACACCAGCGGCGCGGCGCCGCGATAGGCGACCGCTTCGAGCGGCTGCCCGACCGCCTTGCCCAGCATCACGCCGAAGAAATGCGTGCTCGAGCCCATCGCGGTGGAGCCGAATGACGCCCGCGTCGGATTCTTCTTCAGCCACTCCACATATTCCGCGAGCGTGTTCACGCCGATGGTCGGCGACACGCAATAGACCGTCTGCAATGTACCGGCCAAGGTGATCGGCGCCATATCGGCCTGCGGATCGAATGGTACATTCACCATCGAGAGTTTCTGCATCACGGTGGCCGATGGCATGTAGCAAATGACGCTGCCATCGGTTGGGCTGGCCTTGAGGGTGGCGCCGGCCACCGTGCCGGAAGCACCGACCTTGTTCTCGATGACAATATTGCGCCCGGTGCGTTGCCGCAGCGGTTCGGCAATCAGCCGCGCCATCACGTCGGTGCCGCCGCCGGCGGGAAAGCCGACCAGAAGCCGGATCGGTTTGTCGGGCAATGCCGTCTGGGCGCGGAGTAATTGCGGTGCGAAGAGTGCGGATGCACCGAGGATCAGAGACGTTCGACGCGTAATCGCCTTGCTCATCATAGTCCTCCCTGTTTGTTTTTCTTATTTCCGCCCGCGCCCTGTGTTGCGGTGCGAGAGCGTGTGCAGTCGCGGTCTCTTGCCGCGATCTCCACAACCGGAGGCTAGCGAGCGCCATGCGTGCGGACAAGCGCCGGCGGCGTGGCGCAAACGGCTCCGTTTTGCATCGGCGCACGACATCCATTGTTCTGGTGAAGCGTCAGGTTGATTTGTTATCTTTATTCCAAATCGAATCTCCAAATTGGAATTCATTCAACACGACCGGATTCCCGCCGCCGCGCGTGGACGCATCGTGATGCTTGTTGCAAACACGCGGCAGATTTTGCGTGTTGATGGGCTGAGCAAACCATGAGTGAAGACCAAACCCTGCGGCGCCGTCTGGCGGCCGAACCTTTCGACGTGTTTCGCCGCGTGCCTCTGCTCGGACGGATCATGATCGCGGTGCGCGACGAGGGCGTGGTGCTCGAACGCATCGGCGTGGTGGAGCGTGTCGAGCGCGATGGCAATATGCTGTTCACCATGGGCAAGGCGCATGACAGCGAGATCGATATCAGCCGGGTGTCGGCGGCGGTTGTCGATTATTCCAGCCAGATGAAGGGCAAGGTGCTGCCGCGCATCGAGTTTCAGGATGACGCCGAGAAGATCATTTTCAGTGTGGTCGGGCTCGAAGGCGCCGAGCCGTTTGATGCTGGCTTGAAGATTTTCGAAGGCGCCGCCCAGCCGCCGTTACCAAAACCCGCCGGCGGCGATGAGCCTGCAAAGCTCGATGCGGACGATGCCGGTATGCAACCGCTGAAAGCGGCGCGCGAGGCGGAAGCCGAGATCACCGTCGAGATGCAGCGGCCCGGCGTCACCCAGCGCTGGCGCGGGCTGGTGCCCGAGATCAATCCGGCGATGGGCTTCGTCAATATCATCACGTCAGACTTCCATCTCCATCTGCGTGGCGGTGACGTGAAGCACTGGCAGCGGAGCGCGCCTTCAGCTGATGGCACCGTTGAACTGACGGCGATCGGCGCGAATGATATGTCGCTCGGCCTGTTCCTGCGCGGACCTGCCGGCGCGTTCGGAGCGGCTTGATGGGCGATGCCAAGGGGCAGTTCGCCCATCCGCGCGCCAGTTGGCTCGATCCCGCCGACGGCCGCATCCGCGACGAGCGCGAATTGCTGACGGCGATGGCGACCAGGCAGGTCGTGTTGCTCGGCGAAACGCACACCGTGCCGGAGATCCATCGCTGGCAGTTGCATGTCGCCACCGTGCTGCGCTTCTTGCAACCGAATATCGCGGTCGGCTTCGAGATGTTTCCGCGCCGGGTTCAGCCGGTGCTCGATGAATGGATCGAAGGCGGGCTCAGCACCGCGGCGTTCCTGGCGAAAGTGGAGTGGGAGACCGCTTGGGGTTTTGCGGCCGAACTCTATCTTCCGCTGTTTCATTTCTGCCGTCAGCACCGCGTGCCGATGCTGGCGCTGAATTGTCACCGCCCGCTGGTGACGCGCGTCGGCAAGGAAGGTTGGGATGCCGTGCCGGAGGACGAGCGCGACGGCCTGACACCGTCCGCACCCGCGACATTGGCCTATCGCCGCTATCTTGCAGGGCTCCGCTTCGATCGCCCGGTGACGGGCGAGGTCGATGTGTCCGCCGTTTCCGATCGCTTCATTCGCGCGCAGCAGACATGGGATCGCGCCTTCGCGTGCAACATCGCCAGAGCGCTGGATGTCGCTACTCCGCCGGTGGTGATCGGAATCATCGGTCGCGGCCATCTCGAATACGGCCACGGCACGCCGTATCAATTGCGCGATCTCGGCGTGTCCGAGATCGGCGTGTTGTTGCCGACCGCAAATGATCATCACGACGCTGCGCCAATGGCGGGGATCGCCGATGCGGTGTTTCGCCTCGATGAGCCCGAGCCGGAAATCGTACCGCCGAAAATGGCGGAAATGATCGCGAATGCCCGCCGCAAGCCGGCGGAGACTTTAGAGCGAGACTAAGTATAGATAAGTAGTTATATGTATTCTTGCTCCGCATGTGTTTGATGTTGGTCAATATTGAGGTGATATATTTGACTATATGAAAGCTTATTAAGAAAACCCCTGCGACCAATACTTGATTGTCGTCGGGGGCTACATGAAGACCAGGAACGCCGCGCAGAACACCAGGCGCGGGACCGCGCTACTCGCCATTACACTGCCGTGGATGCTCGCCGGCACCGCTTATGCGCAGAGCACCGAAGAGCAGAAGCGCCAGCAGGCGGCGGAACGGATCGCAGCCGCTTACGGTGTCATGCTGGATGAGGTCAGCGTCTATGCCGACCGTAATGCCCGCCAGACTTTGAACCTGCCGCAGAACGTCACCGTGATCGGTCGCAAGGAGCTGGACGAACGGATGGTCCGCGACGTGCAGGATCTCGTGCGCTACGAGCCGGGTATCTCCGTCGCTAAGATCACTTCGTCCACCGATCCATTCGGGAATATGGCTGGCTTCACCATCCGCGGCGTGTCGAACAATCGCGTGCAGATGCTGGTGGACGGCACCCGCGTGATCGAAGGCATCACCGACGGCAATCGTGACTTCATCGACATGTCGAATCTGAAGGCCGTGGAAATCATCCGTGGCCCGGCTGGCGTGATGTGGGGCGCCGACGCGCTGGGCGGCGTGGTCGCTTTCGTCACCAAGGATCCCGAGGACTATCTCAAGGGCCGCAATTTCGGCGGCCAGCTCGATACGTCGTTCGATTCCTACGACAAGAGCTGGGTGAAGACCGGCACCACCGCCTTCCGCTTCGGCGATTTCGCCGCGATGATCAGTGCCTCGCAGCGCAGCTATAGCGAAGGCACGCTGTCCAAGGCGCGCGCCGATGGCGGCATCTATGGCTGCCCGCGGCCGGCGGAAGCGATCCGCTGCAACCAGCTCAATCCGCTTGATGGCGACGATGTCAGCGTGTTGAACAAGCTGGTATGGACGCCCGACAACCAGAACGAGGTGAAGTTCACCGCCGAATTCCTGAACAAGAATGCGGTGGTCGATCAGCGCCACGATCTCGGCCTCGCCAGCGGCATCCGCAATCTCAGCTATATCCGCAACCAGATCCAGAGCCGCGAGCGTTACACGCTGGCACACAAATACACGCCCAATCTCGGCTGGATCGACCAGGTGCGCTGGCAGGTGTCGCAGTCCTATCAGGAGCGTGACTTCACCGGTGTTCGCAACCGTCAGCTCGCCAACGGGCAGTTCGATCGGCTCGATTATCTCCTGAACTACAAGGAGCAGTTCACCGAAGGCGACCTGCAGCTCAATTCATCCTTCAACACGCCTTTCGCCCGCCATGTGCTGACCTATGGTCTCGCTGCAAGCAGGGCCGAGACCGACTATCAGCGCCGCGATACGACCACGAACCTCAATACCGGCGTGGTGACCGTCGCCAATGCCGGCGGCTTCAATTTCGCGGATGCCACCACGACCCGTGTCGATGGCTATATCCAGGATGAAATCTCGCTGTTCAACAACCGCCTGATTTTGACGCCCGGCCTTCGCTACGCGACCTATGAGTTGAACCCGCGGCCCAATCCGTTCTATCGCACGGTGGCCGGCAAGGAGCCGCGTGATATCCAGAGCGAGAAATTGCTCAAGCAATTCGGCTCGGTGTTCAAGCTTGACGAGAATTTCTCGGTGGTCGGCCGCTATGCCGAAGGCTTCAAGATGCCGACCGCGCAGCAGCTGTTCACGTCATTGCCGGGTGGCGGCGGCGGCAATAGCGATTTGATCCCGGCGCCGAACCTGCGCCCGGAAGAGGTGAAGAGCTACGAGATCGGCCTGCGCGGCCAGTTCAACCAGGGCTTCTTCTCCGCCACCCTGTTCAAGGCGGACTATACCGACTTCATCCAGAGTTTCGTCGAGGTGCCGAGCGTCAACTATCCCGGTATCTTCGATTACACCTACCAAAACCTGTCCAAGGTGAATCTCTGGGGTGTCGAATTCGCCGGCGAGTATCGCTTCAACGATTACTGGAGCACCAATCTCTCCATGGCCTATACGCAGGGCACTCAGAAAGTCTCTGCAACCAGTGCCGAAACGCCGTTCGATGCCACGACGCCATTCTCCGGCACGCTGGGCCTGCGCTACAATGATCGTCCGAATGGCCTCGATGTGCAGCTGATCTCGACCTGGTCGGGCGCAGCCCTGGCGCGTAGCTCGCCGACACTGTATCGGCAGGATGCCTATGTGGTGTTCGACGCCATCGCGAACTACTCGCCGTCATGGACTCCGGGCCTGACGCTGCGTGCTGCGGTGCTGAACATCGCGGATACCCGCTACTTCCCGTCCTTCGCAGGCACCACGACCTATGGCACGACGGCCACGGCCGCCGTCGCCATGGCCAATCCCATCGAGCTGCGCACAGCCCCGGGCCGAACCTTCAAGGTCGGCGCCAGCTACGCGTTCTGATCGATCGCACGATATGATGAGCCGGAGCGGGCAGTTGCCTCGCTCCGGCTCCGCCATTCCAGACCTATTTTGAACGGGCCGACCTCATGCGCGATACACTCAAGCAAATCTGGCGTTTCGTCTGGATCGCATCCACGGGGCCGGGCCGCTATTTCAGTTTGTTTTTGCTGGCGGTGATCATCGCCTGCCAGCTTGCCGTCATCCAGGTGACGCTGCGTCAGGTGCAATGGAGCGCGGACTTCTTCAACGCGTTGCAGAAGATCGACGCGCAGGCCGCCGTCACCCAGATCGGTGTGTTCGCCATTTTGACCGTGATATCGGCGGCGCTCTATCTGGTGGCGCGCTACTGTAAGCGGCTGCTGCAGTTTCGCTGGCGCCAACGCTTGTCGGAAACCATGCTGCATCGCTGGACCGCGACCAAGGCCTATTGGTTCATGCATCCGAGCCTGCGCGCGGAGAACAGCATCGACAATCCCGACCAGCGCATCGCGGAAGACTGCAACATGTTTCCGGAATTCATCCTGGGAAGCCAGGATGGCGCCACCCGCACCGGCGTGCTCGATTTCATCATGAGCCTGATCGGGCTCGTCTCCTACGCCATGCTGCTGTGGCAGTTGTCCACCTTCGCGTTGCAATTCACGGTGTTCGGTTTCGACGTCGATATTCCCCGCTACATGGTCTGGCTCGCGCCGATCTATGTGATCCTGTCCACGGCGCTCACCCATCTGCTCGGCCGGCAGTTGCCGAGCCTGTTGATGGAGGAGCAACGGCGTGAAGCGGATTTCCGTTACTCGCTCGTCCATCTGCGCGAAAACGCATCCGCGATTGCGCTGTCGGACGGCGACGCCGCGGACAAGAAAGTCATCGCACGCCGATTCGATGATCTGTTCGGCGTGTGGCGCCGCGTCATTCGCCGCGAGTTCATCTATGGCATGTTCACGCGACCTTACTTTCAGAGCGTGCTGCGTATCCCCACATTCCTGGCGCTGCCTGCATTTCTGGCCGGAAAGATCACGCTGGGCGGCCTGACGCAGCTTGCGATGGCCTTCAGCAATGTCGTGACGACGCTGTCGTGGCTGATCTTCAACTACAAATTCGTGTCCGATCTGGTGGCCACCACGCGCCGTCTGCAGGGGTTCATGGACGCGACGGACGATGCACCTCGCCCGGCCGGCGCGTTGCAGAGAAAGCTGTCTCCGGACAATGATCTCGACATCCGTGACTTGCAAATCCGTGCGCCCGACGGCCGCACGCTGCTCGACATCCCCGCGCTGTCCGTCGCCCAAGGCGAGACGGTGTGGCTCAGCGGTGCCTCCGGCCTCGGCAAGAGCACGCTGGTGAAAGCGCTGGCGGGCCTGTGGCCGCAGGCAAATGGCAGCGTCACCTTGCCCGCCGGCAAGCTCGTTTTCATGCCCCAGCAAGTCTATATGCCGCTCGGCTCGCTGCACGATGCCGCGGTGTATCCCGCCGCTGGCGACAGCGTGCCTGCGGCGACGGTGGAGCGCCTCCTGCGCGCGGTCGGCCTCGGTGCCCGGCTCGATGCCGGCGACGACAATGCCAGCGGCCTGTCGGTGGGCGAACAGCAGCGTCTCGCGATCGTGCGTTTGATTGTTGCGAATCCGGATTGGGTCTTTGCCGACGAAGCGACCAGCGCGCTGGATCTCGAGACCGAACGCAGCATGATGGCCTTGCTTCGCAGCGAACTGCCGCAGGCCACGTTGATTCTGATCGCCCACCGCAGCCCGCAAGGGCTGGATGGCGTGCGTCATGTCATTCTGAATGAGGGCGCCGCGCCTCAGCACAGCGAAGCTGCCTGATCGCTGCGCCTGGGTTCTGCACGGTGGAATTTTGAGGGCCCAAAAGAATGCGAGGCGCAGCCGGCATCACCACGGCTACGCCCCGCGTCGCCGGTCTTTGGGGCAGGGGGACGACCGGCTGCTGTGATGACTCCGGCGGGTATAAAGCGTTCCGTGGAACCTAAAATATTTAAAGCACGGTTAAGTGAAGGGGTCCGATGAACCTCAAGGCTTGACTGACGTTCTAATGCCATAGCGCCACGCGCAGACGTGGGCAGGGTAAGCGTCAGAGCGAGGCTCATATGTCTAAGGTGTCCAGTCTGGTTGTGGGGGTAGTCAGTGGCGCGGCTATGTTCGGCGCCATTCAATACGCCTCAGGCAATGATCTTTCCGGCAGCAGCCTCCGCGGCACCTTGACGGAACGAGATACCGCCATCCCTGCGGCCTCCTTCGGCCCCGCCGTGAACCGCACCGCCAAGGGCGATCGCGACACCACGCCGGCAAAGCTCGATTCGGGCCAAACGCTTTCGTTTCATGTTCATGGGCTGACCGATACGTCGGTCCTCCTCCGCCTCGCTGGTTCGGCGCCGGCGCCGAAGGCGCAACAGGACAAGCCTGCAAGCACCAAGGCGAACCCGCCGCTCGACATCAAGCCACGCAAGGCGACGGTGGCGTGCGAGCCGCCGGTCAGCATGCTGACCGAAGTTGCGCGATCGCTGCAGCCGGGTCGCTGCGTGACGTGAGGCTTGTGGCAAGCTTTGCCGCTGTGGTGCCACACGGTTGCCGCAAGAAATGATCGTAGATCAGTCGCCGGCAGCCTCATCGGGGTTGTCGGCGTTTTCGTCGTCGTCGTCGTCCGAAGCAGCACTTCTATTCGCCATATAGCCGACCGCGACGCCAACCAACGCCAGTAATGGTACGAGCTTCTTCAATCCGACCGCGCGGGCGACCTGAATACCGGTTGCCACCATCATGGGGTCAATCAGTGGCGCGCTTGCGGCGGCGCGTGCTGCAGCCCGTGCAGCGGCCGCAGCCCGCTCACGTGCGCGCTTCTGCTTCTGCGCATAGATCAGTCCGAAGATGCCCGCGATGACGAGGAAAATGCCTGCAATCGCCAGGCAGGCAGCGATCGCGCCGTAGTTCTGCAGCATCGCGATAAAGACCGCGGCACAGGCGAAGCTCAGTGCGATGAAGCCGGCGAAACCAGCGATCGCCACGAGCGATGTCATGCGCAGGCTGGCGCCGGTACTGTGTTTGAGATCATCGATATAGCGCTGAAACATCGCAAGCCCCCGGATTCACGGCACACCATAAAGAAAACCGGCGGTGCCTTGCGGCGCCGCCAGTGAAATCACGCTCGAATATCAATGCCGTGGTTAACGGCGCCAGGCCATGCCGATCAGCAGGCCCAAGCCAAGAGCGAGACCGACGCTGGCGATCGGGCGCTGGGTGATCGCATCTTCGAGCGACTCTTCCATGGACGACGCGGCATCGTAGTAAGCGCTGCCGCGCTCGCGCAGGTCATCATAAACGGCGCTACCGCGGTCCTGCAGGTCGGACATCATGCCATCGGCACGCGAACGGGCATCGCGATAGTTGCGCTTGGCCTGCTTGCTGGCCTGGCCGGTGAAGGCGTTGAGAGCGTCGGTGATCTGGTCGGTGAGGGCAGAGACATCGTTCTTCACGGCGTTGAGATCCTTCTGCAGCCGGCTGTAAGTTGCTTTGTCCGTCAGTTTCTTCAATTCGCTCAAGGCATCGTCGTCGGACATGCGAAGCTCCCCTCAGAAACACAAACTGGAATTTGCAGCAGAAACGCCCGGTTGGATCGTAAGTTCCATTGATAGACGCGGATTACTCTTGCGGCAAATGCGGCGCGTTGAGCGGCATCAAATGCTCTTTCAGGATCAGCGCGACGATCAGGATCGGTGCGGCCAGGAATCCGCCCATCGGGCCCCAGAGCCAGGTCCAGAAGGCGAGGCCGATGAACACCGCCAGCGCATTCAACTGCAACCTGCGGCCGATGATCGTGGGGGTGATGAAGTGACCTTCCATGAAGGTCAGTCCGACGAACAAGGCCGCCGCAATCAGGCCGGCGCCGAGCGTCGAGGCGCTGATGATGCCGACCACCACGAGGATCACGAACATCACCACGGGCCCGATGATCGGGAAGAAGTTCAGCGTCGCCGCCAGCGCGCCGAGGCCGGCGGGATTGGGCATGCTGGTCACGGCGCAAATGATGCCGGTGCCGATACCAACGCCGAAATTGATCATGGTGACCATCAGCAGATAGTCGCCGAGTCGGGTCTCAATGGCGTTGAGGATGCGCAAGGTGCGAAGCCGCCATTCCCGGTCGCCAAAATTCATCACCATCGCGCGGCGCAGGTCTTTCCAGCTGGCGATGAACAGCACGAGCGTGGCGAAGAACAGCAGGAATTCGGTGAAGGTCGGCGTCAGAAATTCGACCGTGGGCTGCACCCAGTCGATCTTCGGCAATTTGAATTGCGTGGTCGCGAGCGTATCGGTGTCGCCGAACATGCTTTGAAACTGGTGCCATAACGCCAGTGGTCGATCGAAAATCTGCAGCTTGTCTTTCAGCCGGGCGCCCAGTTCGGGCATCCGGTTGGTCCATTCGATGAGCGGCGCCGAGATCAGCCCGACGATGAAGACCGCCGCCGCACCGACCGCGAGCACGATCAAAACGGCAGACACCGAGCGTGGAATGCGACGCTTCTCCAGAAAACTTGCGGCCGGCGACAGCATGGTGCCGACAATGAACGCGGTAACCACCGGCAGAAAAAATGCCTTGGCGAAATAGAGCACCGTCATCACGGTGATCACCAGCAATGACACCAGCGCAAAAGCAACCACTTCGGCGCGGCGGATCACCGGCGGCTGTTCGGCCGCGCTTTCCGGAGCAGGCGTGCCGGCTGATTTATCAGGAAGAGCGCGGACTTTACTCATGCATGATTACGGCACGCCGCCTCCATAGACGACGCCACGTCCGGCGCCGTCGAGAACGCTGGGCAACACAGTCTTACCGTAAAGGTTCCGTCGCGACCTTGTGATGGTTTGGTGGTTGACAGCGCTCTTTCGTGATCGACGACGCGCGGAACCGGTTTGCCCATCGCGATGTTGAATGCGTGGTTATTTCAGCGATGCATCGCATCCCATCCACGGGGCAGTCACATGGCACAGGAATTCGCTCGCAAGGCTCTGCGTGTCTTCGGCGCGCTGGCATTCGCCGCCGGTCTGTTCGTCACTCCCGCGTTGATCAGCAGCGCGTCGGCTCAGATCATGAGCTACGCACCGACATCGCAGGACGGTTTCCTCGAAGACAATGTGATGGTGACGCCGGAGCAACAGCAGGATGCGGCATCCTATGTGATGCCCGAGCGCCTGCGCCGTGCTGAAGTGAACTATGCCAGCAATCAGGCGCCGGGCACGATCGTCATCGATACCGGCAATACGCAGCTTTATTACATCCTCGGCAACAACCGCGCGATCCGCTATGGCGTGGGGGTCGGCCGCGACGGCTTTACATGGGCTGGCACCGAGACAGTGACGCGCAAGGCGGAATGGCCGGATTGGCATCCACCGGCAGAGATGATCCGCCGCCAGCCTTACCTGCCGCGCTTCATGGCAGGCGGCCCTGGCAATCCGCTTGGCGCCCGCGCGATGTATCTCGGCTCCAGCATTTATCGCATTCACGGCACCAATGATCCCACCACCATCGGGAAATTCGTGTCGTCGGGCTGCATCCGCCTGACCAATGAGGATGTGCAGGACCTTTTCAGCCGCGTGAGCGTTGGCACCAAAGTCGTCGTGTTGCCGAAGTCTGCTGCTTCACGCGAGATGGCGCGCACGGCACCGACCTCACGCACCGTCATTTCGGTGCAGCCGGCACGCGTCTCGGCGACTGGCCAGCAGGCCATGAACCTGTCGGCGTCATCGCTCTACTGAGTTTTGGCGCATCACATTAAAGCTGAGGGCCGAGACCCATGACCCACATGTCTGGACGACGGCTCCTCGGAGCAGGTGCGCTCGCGATCGGATTGATGAGCGCTACTGTCCCGGCTGCACAGGCCCAGGATTTCTTCTCAGAACTGTTCGGCGGCTTCGCGCGGGGGCGGGTGCCAAGCATGTTCGACGACGGACCGCCGATGCGGGCAGAGCGCCCGCGCGTCGCGACCGGCGGCGGGCAAGCCTATTGCGTGCGGACCTGTGACGGGCGCTATTTTCCGATCACCGCAAGCGATAATCAGAGTCGCGCCGCGTCGTGCAACAGTTTCTGCCCGGCCAGCAAGACCGAGATCGTCTACGGCAGCAGCATCGATCATGCCGCGACGGAAAGCGGCAAGGCTTATTCGGAGCTGCCGAATGCCTTCAAGTTCAGGAACGAGATCGTTGCCGGTTGCACCTGCAACGGCAAGGATCAGTTCGGCCTTGCGCAGGTGAAGATCGAACACGACCCGACGCTGCGCAAAGGCGATATCGTGGCTGGCGCCGATGGATTGCGATCCGTGACCCGGACCGACAGGCGCGGTGCATCGCTCAACATGACGCCGGTGCCGGCGGCAGTTTCGGCAAAGTTCGAGCGAATGCCGGTGGTGGCGCGGGAATAGCATTTCCGGACCTCGCCCCGCTTGCGGGGAGAGGTCGGGTCGCGCAGTAATCCGGGTGAGGGCTCTCCACGTACGCAGTCGCTAGAGGAGAGCCCGTCATCCGACCCGGCTTCGCTACGCCGGGCCACGTTCTCCCCGCATGCGGGTAGAAGGAAGTTACGCCGCTCGGATCTTGCCCAGGAAGTTCGTCACCTGTGAGCCGAGTTCACGCGTCTGCGTGGCCAAGGTTTCCGATGCCACTTTCACATTTTGCGCGGCTTCACCGGCAGCATCGGCATCGGCGCTGACGCCGGTGATGTTGTCAGAGACGTTGCGCGTGCCATCCGCGGCCTGCTGGGTCGAGCGCGTGATTTCCTGTGTCGCAGCGCCTTGCTCTTCAACCGCAGCAGCAATGGCCGTCGCAACCTCATTCACTTCGCCGATAATGCCGCCGATGGCCTTGATGGCCTCGATGGCATCATTGGCCACACGCTGGATGTCTGCGATCTGCTCCGAAATATCGTCGGTGGCCTTCGCGGTCTGGCTTGCCAGCGATTTCACCTCGGACGCGACCACGGCAAAGCCTCGGCCAGCTTCGCCGGCCCGTGCCGCCTCGATGGTGGCGTTGAGTGCCAGCAGGTTGGTCTGCGACGCGATGTCATTGATCAGCCCGACGACTTCACCGATGCGGCTGGCACTTGCGGCAAGGCCCTGCACGGTGTTGTCGGTCTGCTGTGCCTGGCTCACCGCGCGGCTGGCAATGCCGGCTGCATGCGAAGCCTGACGGCTGATGTCGTTGATCGAGGTGCTGAGCTCTTCGGCGGCCGCGGCAACGTTCTGCACGTTGGCCGAAGCGTCATTCGACGCGCGGGCTGCGTCCTGCACCCTGGCATTGGTCTGGCTGGAAACGGCGGCCATGCCGTCCGATGTGGTGCTCATCTGGTCGGAGGCGCTGCCTAGCGTGCCCAATGTGTCCTGCATCTGCACTTCGAACTGGCCGATATATTGTTCGATGACTTGCTGGCGGTTGGCCGCCTGGGCGTTTCGCTCGCGTTCCTGCTGCTCGATGTCGGCTTTTTCCAACGCTTGCTGCTTGAACGTCTCGAGTGCGCCGGCGAGCGCGCCGATTTCATCGTGGCGCTCGGTGTAGCCGGCCTCGACCGACAGATCGCCGCCGGCAACCTTGAGCATGGCGTCGCGGATGCGGTTGAGCGGGACGATGACGCGGCGGGTGACGGCAATCATGCTGCCGATGGCGGCAGCGATGGCGATCAGCAGAAACGTGGTCTGCATGGCGAGGGCGCGTTGAGCGACGACGATGTGCGTCGCCGCACGGTCGATGGCCTGGTCGAGCGCGCGCTCGGCGACTGCGACCGCGGTGCCCATTCGCGGCACCGAATACTGGCTCCAGTCATTTGCCTTCATCTCCGGCGTGGTGCCGGCGGCGAGGGCTGCGGTCAGGCGGTCACGCACGCCGGTGTAGTTCGGGTCGAAATAGGTCGTCTTGGCAAGATCGATCGCCTTCACCACGTCCGGTGAGAGTTTGGCGCCCGCCGTCGCGCTCTGCAGGGCCAGCCATGCCATATCGACGCCGCCGACATATTTGGAATAGGTCGTGGGACCGTTCGGCGGCAGCTTGCCGGTGGCCAGGCTGCTCGACAGTAGTGTCGTTGCATCGCCGGCAACAGTGCGGAGATGCCATGCCATCTGCTTGATCATCAGCAACTGATCGATCTCGGCATCCTGATGGCTGACGGCGACCGCAAGTCCGGTGGCAATGCTGTCCAGTGTGGGCAGCAGTGCGTCATTGATCGTCGCATAGTCCTTCACCAGGGTCGGGCGACGCTCGGCTTTCGGCTTCTGCATGGCCTCCCAGGATTCGGCCTGCAGCTTGGCCAATTCGCCCATCAACCGCTTGAGCTCGGGCAGAAGGCGCGCCTTGTCGTTGAAATCGATCTGTTCGAGCAATTCCGCCGTCTGGCGCATCGCGGGCATCTCGGCCTCGCGCAAGGCGCGTAGATAAGCGAAGAAATCTTGAGCGGGAATGTCGTTGCCGTTCAGCGTTCGCACCGTGCCGACACGTTCGGCACGCAGATTGTGCATCGCTTTGAACGCGTATGCCGATGCCTTGGCAATCATAGATACGCGATTGGCAGCGTTGAGACGCTCCCACGAATTCCATGCACCATGAGCCAGAATGACGACAATACAGGTCGCCATGACGGCGATCACCGATTTAAGCAGAGTGGAGACAGTCATACGCGAAAGCATTTTCGATTCCTCAGCCAGCGGTGTTCAGATAAGCCGACAACCGTAAATAATTCCGCTATGCGAAAGCGACCTGTTCCTGATGCGGAACCTGCATGGCTCACGCGCGTTCTGTTTTGCAGTCGCGTGGATGCAGGTTGCGTTGTCGCGCTGACGTCATGTCTCAAGCTGGGGAAATATCCATGGGCATTCTCATTAGTGCGTTGATCACGTTTCTTGTCGTCATTCTGATTTTGTATTTGATCAACATGCTGCCGCTCGACGGCCGCGCCAAGCAGATCTGCCGGATCATCGTGATCATTCTCGGCGTGATCTCGCTGCTGAAATACATCGCGGTGTTTTAAGGCAGGGCCGTAGGATGGGTTGAGCGCAGCGAAAACCCATCAACAGCCTGCCGTGATGATGATGGGTTTTCGCGAAGACGCTCAACCCATCCTACGGCAGCGGCGTGTGCTGCAAACAAAAAAGCCCCGGCGTGAACCGGGGCTTTTCCTTTTCTCCGACCCTCATGGTGAGGAGCGCGCTCTTGCGCGCGTCTCGAACCATGAGATGGCAGGGCTCCGTCGCCATCCTTCGAGACGCGCGCTTTGCGCGCCCTCAGGATGAGGGCGGAGTGTTGACTATCCCGCCGCCTTCGCCTCGCGGCGGCGCGCCGTCAAGATATACTCCGTGTAACCGTTCGGCTGCGTGCGACCTTCGAAGATCAGATCGCAGGCGGCCTTGAACGCGACGCCGTCGAAGCTCGGCGCCATGTTCTTGTAGATCGCATCGCCCTTGTTCTGCTCATCGACCACCACGGCCATGCGCTTGAGCGATTCCATCACCTGATCCTTGGTGATGACGCCCTGATGCAGCCAGTTGGCGAGATGCTGGGCGGAGATGCGCAGCGTGGCGCGGTCTTCCATCAGGCCGACGCCATGGATATCCGGCACCTTGGAGCAGCCGACGCCCTGGTCGATCCAGCGCACGACATAACCAAGGATGCCCTGGCAGTTGTTGTCGATCTCCTGCTTCACATCATCCGGTGCCCAGTTCGACTGCGACACAGGAATGGTGAGGATGTCCGAGAGCTTGCCGCGAGCGCCGCCTTTCGCCAGTTCTTTCTGGCGTTCGATGACACCGACCTGGTGATAGTGCAAAGCGTGCAGTGTCGCGGCTGTCGGCGAGGGCACCCATGCGGTGGTGGCGCCGGCCTGCGGGTGGCCGATCTTCTGGGTCAGCATGTCCGCCATCTTGTCCGGCGCGGCCCACATACCCTTGCCGATCTGCGCATGACCGGGCAGGCCGTCGAGCAGACCGGTATCCACGTTCCACTCTTCATAGGCCTTGATCCACGGCGTGGCCTTCATGTCGTTCTTGCGGATCATCGGACCCGCTTCCATCGACGTGTGGATTTCGTCGCCGGTGCGGTCGAGGAAACCCGTATTGATGAACATGATGCGCTTGGAGGCCTGCTGGATGCAGGCCTTGAGATTCACCGTGGTGCGGCGCTCCTCGTCCATGATGCCGACCTTCATGGTGTTCTCGGGCAGCGACAGCATCTTCTCGACGCGGCCGAACACTTCGCAGGTGAGCGCGACTTCATCGGGGCCGTGCATCTTCGGCTTGACGATATAGATCGAGCCGGTGCGCGAGTTGCGCAAGCTGCCGGTCGACTTGACGTCATGGATGCCGATCAGGCCGGCAACGGCAGCATCGAGCAGGCCTTCCGGAATCTCATTGCCGTCGCTGTCGAGCACGGCGTCGGTGAACATGTGATGGCCGACATTGCGCATCAAGAGCAGGCTGCGGCCATGCAGCACGAGATCCTTGCCCGACGGCGTCTTGTAGGTGCGATCGGCATTGAGCGCGCGGGTGAGCGTCTTGCCGCCCTTTTCGAAGTCTGCCGAAAGCGTGCCATTCATCAGGCCGAGCGTGTTGCGATAGACCAGTACCTTGTCGTCGGCATCAACGGTGGCGACGCTGTCTTCCATGTCGAGAATGGTCGAGACGGCGGATTCCATCAGCATGTCGGAGACGCCGGCGGCGTCGTCCTTGCCGATCGGCGAGGCGCGGTCGATCTGAACTTCGATATGCAGTCCGTTATTGACCAGCAGGATCGCATTCGGCGCCGCGTGATCGCCGAGATAGCCGGCGAGCTGGGCCTCGTTCTTCAGCGCGGTGAGGTTGCCGCTCTTGAGCTTGGCCGAGAGCTGGCCCGAGACGATGCTGTAGCCGGTGACATCGGTATGGCTGCCGGTGGCGAGCGGGGCGGCGGCGTCGAGGAACGCCTTGGCCTTGGCGATCACCTTGTCGCCGCGCGCCTTGTTGTAGCCCTTGCCGGCTTCCGAGGGATCATGCGGGATCGCATCGGTGCCGTAGAAGGCATCATACAGGCTGCCCCAGCGCGCATTGGCGGCGTTGAGGGCGTAGCGCGCATTGGTCAGCGGGACGACGAGCTGCGGGCCGCAGATCTGGCCGATTTCCTCGTCCACATTGGCGGTTTCGACCGGCTTGGTCGCGGGCTCCGGCAGGAGATAGCCGATCTCCTTCAGGAAAGCGGTATAGGCATCGAGATCGAAGGCCTTGCCCTTATGGGCGCGGTGCCAGTCGTCGATCTTGGTCTGCAGCGTGTCGCGCACCTTGAGCAAATCGCGGTTTTTCGGGCCGAGATCCTTGATGATCCCTGCCACGCCGGCCCAGAACGCATCGGGCGCGATCCCCGTTTTCGGGGCGGCCTCCTTTTCGATGAAGTCGTACAGGACGGGCGCGATCTGCAGACCGTGGGCGTCGATGCGTTTCATGATGCGTTTTCTCTCAGGAAGGCGGCGATTAAGCTCTGATTCTGGGAAGGTGCAGGCGAAGACTGCCGAAAAGACGACCGTCTCGGGACGTTTTAAGGCCCCGACAGGTTTTAGCGCCAAAGCAGGGGGGCGGGAAAGCCCCCGCCATGGCGTCGTCGGCTCAGTGGCCGGGGGCGCGGCCGTGCGTATCGGGCGAGAAACGTTCCAGAACCACCTTGATCAGGATGGTGAACAGCGCCACGGCGGTCAGCACTGTCGCGGCGGCAAAGGCGCCCGCGACATTGTAGTCCTGATACAAAAGTTCAATTTGCAGCGGCAGCGTGGTGGTCTGGCCGCGGACATTGCCCGAAACGACGGAGACGGCACCGAATTCGCCCATCACGCGCGCATTGCACAGGATCGCGCCATAGAGCACGGCCCAGCGGACATTGGGCAATGTCACTTTGACGAAGGTCGCAAAGCCGGACGCGCCCAGCGTCACGGCGGCTTCTTCCTCGTCGGTGCCCTGCACCTGCATCAGCGGGATCAGCTCGCGCGCGACGAAGGGAGCAGTGACAAACATCGAGGCCAGCACGATGGCCGGCAGCGCGAACATCACCTTGATGCCGAGGATCTCGATGATCGGACCGAACAGGCCGGTGGTGCCGTAGACAAAAAGATAGGCGACGCCGGCGACAATGGGCGAGATCGAATAGGGCAGTTCGATCAGCGCAATGAGAAGCGTGCGGCCGGGGAAATTGAACTTGGTGACGCTCCATGCGGCGGCGAGGCCGAACAGGATATTCACCGGCACCGCGATCAGCGCGGTGATCACGGTGAGGAAGATTGCATGCTGCGTGCCGGGCTCCGCGAGATTGCGGAAGAACACGTCAATGCCTTGCGACAGCGCGGACGAGAAGATCAACGCCAGCGGCGCGATCAGGATCAACAGGGTCAGCACGAAAACGATACCGAGCACGACGCGGCGCGTCACCGGGCCGGCGCCCACCGGCGTCACCATCCATGCGCCATTGTCGCGTCGCTCTGCCATCACGCATTTCCCTTAGTGAGATAGCGCAAGTTCCAGGCCTGCACGGCATTGGTGATGATCAGCATGGTGAAGGCCATGGCCAGCATCACCACGGCGATCGCGGCAGCGGCTTCGTAATTATACTCTTCGAGGCGGATATAAGTGAGCAGCGCCACGATCTCGGTCTTCATCGGCTGGTTGCCGGCGATGAAGATGACGGCGCCGAATTCGCCGAGGCTGCGTGCGAAGGAGAGCGAGCAGCCGGCGAGGAACGCCGGGAAGATCGCCGGGAAGATCACGCGCCACAGGATTTGCAGATCGCTGGCGCCCAGCGAGCGGCCGGCCTCCTCCACATCGGTGCCGAGGTCTTCGATGACGGGTTGCACCGTACGGACCACGAAAGGAATGCTGGTGAAGGCCATCGCGATGGCAATACCGAGCGGCGTGTAGGCCACCTGGATTCCGAGTTCGGCGAGCGGTGCGCCGAACCATCCGTTTTTCGACAGCAGTGCGGTCAGGGCGAGACCGGCGACCGCGGTGGGGAGCGCGAAGGGCACATCGACCAGCGCATCAAGAATGCGCTTGCCGGGAAACTGATAGCGCGCCAGCACCCAGGCGAGCAGCAGGCCGTACACCGCGTTGAAGGCGGTGGCAGCGGCGGCCATTGTGACAGTGACGCGAATGGCCGACAGCGTGCGCGGCGACGACAGGATGCCCCAGAGCTGCGTCAGCCCAACATCGGACGCCTTTAGGATCAGCGCACACAGCGGCAGCAGCACGATCACCGCAAGATAAAGCAGGGTGATGCCGAGCGAGAGCCTGAAACCTGGAATGACGCTACGTCGCAAAGGAAAGTCCGTAAGTGAAGCGGTGTGGGCGCTTCATAGACGATTTCGAGAGAAATGGAATGGAGGCCAGCTTTCAAACCCCGTCCCTCATGGTGAGGAGGCGCCTCTTCGGCGCCGTCTCGAACCATGGAGCTGGCCGGGCGTGACGCTTGCGGCCATCCTTCGTGACGCCGCGCGAGAGCGCGGCTCCTCTGGATGAGGGCGGAGTGTGTAGCTCTAGCTCACTTCCCGCCGAACAACTGATCCAGCTTCGCGCCGGCATTGAGATGCTCCGCATTCAGCTTGTCCCAGCCACCGAACTCGTCCTCGACGCGATACAGTTTCACATCCGGGAACTTGTCCTTGTTCTTCGCCATGATGTCTTTATCGACGACGCGGTTATAGCCCTTGACCTCGATGGCCTGGCCTTCCGGCGAATACAGGAATTCGAGATAGGCCGTGGCCAGCGCCTTGGTGCCGTGCTTGTCGGCATATTTATCGACCACGGTGACCGGGAATTCGGCCAGCACGCTGCTTGGCGGCACCACCGATTCCACCTTGTCCTTGCCGACGAGATCGCGGATCGAGGCGGTTTCGGCCTCGAAGGTGATCAACACGTCGCCCGTGCCGCGCTCCACGAAGGTCGTGGTTGCTGCGCGGCCGCCGGTGTCGAACACCGGCACATTGGCGAACAGTTTCTTGATGAATTCATCAGCCTTCTCGGCGCTGCCATACTTGTTCTTCGCGAAGGCATAGGCGGCCAGGTAAGTGTAGCGCGCATTGCCCGAGGTCTTCGGGTTCGGGAAGATCACCTGCACGCCCGGCTTCACCAGGTCGTCCCAGTCCTTGATGCCCTTCGGATTGCCCGCGCGCACGAGAAACGCCGGCAAGGAGTAATAAGGCGAGGAATTGTTCGGCAGCCGCGATGCCCAGTCCTTCGGGATTAGCTTGCCACGGTCATACAGCACCTGCACGTCAGTCACCTGATTGAAGGTGACCACATCGGCCTCGAGGCCTTCGAGAATCGAGCGCGCCTGGCGCGACGAGCCGTTATGCGACTGGTTGACGGTGATGTCCTGGCCGGTCTTGGCCTTGTACTGCTTGATGAAGGCGGCGTTGAGCTCGACATAGAGCTCGCGCGCGATGTCGTAGGACACATTGAGCAGCGTATTCGGCGTCTGGGCCTGAGCCGGTGCGGTGGCGCCGAGAGCGAGAAGGCCGAGGCCGGCGGCAAAAGTGGTCAAAAGGCGGTTCACGAAAAGTCCCCTGCGTTGAGCGGATCGGGATGGGATGACTGCGGCACTTTGTCTGCTGAACGGTCCGAAAATTGCTCCGCAACGAATGCGTGGCGCCGCGCGTTTTTCCGCAACGGACTGGCTGCAATGCGATCAAGGAGAAGAACCATCTCTGGCGTGTGGTGTTCGAAGCCAAAAAATTCTACAGTTAGAACGGTTCGAAGAAGAAATAATCTTCTCTTTACGCCGTGCAATCGAGAGATATATAGAAAATAATTCCAGTCAACCCGAAAGTTTCGGGCATCGGAGTATGCATGCGCTTTCTGCCTGTCTTCCTCGACTTGCAGGCCGGACCGATCCTCCTGATCGGCGCCGGAGAGTTGGCGCGCGCCAAGCTCCGGCTACTGCTGGCAGCCAATGCACGCATTCGCTGGCATGCGATCGATGGCGACCGCGATCTGGCGGGGCTCGATCCTGTGGCAGCCGATGCAATCGAGTTTGCCGAGGGCAATCCGCTGAGCGCCGACCTCCATGGCGTCATCGCCGTGATGTGCGCTGGCGCTGGTGACCTTGGCCCGATGATGGCGGTGCGCGCAAAGGCCGTTGGGCTGCCCGTCAATGTGATGGACGATCTCGCCAATTCCACGTTCATCTTTCCGGCTATCGTTGATCGCGGTGATGTCGTCGTGGCCGTCGGCACTGGCGGCACGTCGCCGGTGGTGGCCCGCCGGGTGCGCGAGATGATCGAGAGCGTGTTGCCGGCGCGGATCGGCGATCTCGCGAGCTTCATTGGACGCTGGCGCAAATCGATCAATGAGAGAATTTCGGAAACGCCGCTGCGTCGCCGCTTCTGGGAACGCGTGGTCGATGGTGACATCGGCGCGAAGGTGCTGGCCGGCCGCGGCAACGAGGCCGAGCAGGCGCTTGCTGCCATAGACGATCTGTCTGCATTTGCCGGCGCTTCGCGGGATAGCGCTGTGAAGGGGCATGTCGCGCTGGTCGGTGCCGGTCCCGGCGATCCCGATCTGCTCACCATCAAGGCCTTGCGCGCGCTGCAGGATGCGGATGTCGTTTTCTACGACGAACTCGTATCGCCTGAAATTCTCGACCGAATCCGTCGCGATGCCTCGCGCGTGCCCGTGGGCCGCCGCATCGGCAAGCCCGGCATCGGTCAGGATGCGACCAATACATTGCTCGTCGAAGCCGCGCGCGCCGGCCAGCGTGCCGTACGCCTGAAAGGCGGCGATCCCTTCATCTTCGGCCGTGGTGGCGAAGAGATTGAAGCGTTGCGCGCGGCTGGTGTGTCCTACTCGATCATTCCCGGCATCACCGCAGGTCTTGGCGCTGCATCGATGTTCGAGACGCCGCTGACCTATCGCGGCGAGGCGCTGCGCATCACTTTCCTGACGGCGCATAAGGAAAAAGACGCCGGTGCTGTCGATTGGTCCGTGCTGACCGATGCGAAGATGACCATCGTCGTCTACATGGGCATGACTGCTGCGCCGGCGATCCGCGAAGGTCTCATTGCAGCCGGTCGCTCGCCGCAAACGCCGGTCGGCGTGTTTGCGCGCGTGACGCGGCCCGATGCGCAGGCCGCGGTCGGCATTCTTGAAAATCTCCCGACGCTGGTCGAGCAGATCACCGGCGGTCCCGCCGTTCTCGTCATCGGCGATGTCGTGGCGCATTCCGCGCCGTGGCGCGCCGCCAACATCAACACTTTCGTCTCCGACATTTTGGTAGCTGCCGAATGACCTCTCCGCTGCAACAAAAGATCAAGATCACCGGCCCCTCGGTGGTGACCGCCAACCGAACTTGGGATGGCATCGTTGTGTATCGCGATGACAAGAAGGGTTGGACGCCCGAACTCGCCGATGCGGCCATCGTGCGCACTGCCGACGACGCGCGTGCGCTGCTGGCCGAATCCGCCGCTGATGATGTTGTCGCCATCGGGCCCTATATCGCTCCTGTCATCGTCAAGGACGACGGCGCCATCGAGCCCGGCAATCTGCGCGAGCGCATCCGCCGCAAGGGCGTCACCATCGATCTGCCGATCCCGGCCTGAGCTGAACTGCCAAGGTTTCTGTTATGTATGCTTACGATGAAATCGACCGCACGCTGGTCAATGAACGCGTTTCGGAATTCCGCGATCAGGTGAAGCGCCGGCTGTCCGGCGAACTCACCGAAGATGAATTCAAGATGCTGCGCCTGATGAACGGCGTCTATCTGCAGCTTCACGCCTATATGCTGCGCGTGGCCATTCCCTATGGCACGCTGTCTTCGCCGCAGCTGCGCAAGATGGCCCATGTGGCGCGCAAATATGACCGCGGTTATGGCCACTTTACCACGCGACAGAATATCCAGTTCAACTGGATCAAGCTCGCCGATCTGCCCGACGCCCTGGAAGATCTCGCTTCCGTCGGCATCCATGCGATGCAGACCTCGGGCAATTGCGTGCGCAATGTCACCACCGACCAATGGGCCGGAGTCGCGCCCGGCGAGGTCGAGGATCCGCGCATCTGGGCCGAATTGCTGCGGCAATATTCGACCATGCATCCGGAATTCACGTATCTCCCGCGCAAGTTCAAGATCGCCATCACGGCATCGGATCATGACCGCGCGGCGATCAAGGTTCACGATATCGGCCTGCGGATTCTGAAGAACGAGGCCGGAGAGACCGGTTTCGAGGTGCTGGTCGGCGGTGGCCTCGGCCGCACGCCGTTCATCGGCAAAGTGATAAAGCCGTTCGTGCACGGCGCTGACATTCTCAGCTATGTCGAGTCCATCCTGCGCGTCTACAACCAGTATGGTCGTCGCGACAACATCTACAAGGCGCGCATCAAGATCCTTGTCCACGAACTTGGCATCGAGAAATTCGCCGCCGAGGTGGAAGAGGAGTGGCAGGCCACGCGCCACAGCGCGCTGCAGCTCGATGACGAGATCGTCGCCGATATTCGCTCACGCTTCCAGTATCCCGGCTATGAAACGCTGCCCGATACGCCGGACGAACTGGTCGCGGCATCGGCCGATCCGCAATTCGAGCGCTGGCTGAAGAACTCGGTCGCGGCGCATCAGCAGCAGGGCTACGCCATCGTCACGCTGTCGCTGAAGCCGATCGGCGGCCCGCCCGGCGATGCCACCGCGGAGCAGATGGACGCCATCGCCGATCTGGCCGAGAAATATTCATTCGGTGAAATCCGCGTCGGACACGAGCAGAATTTGGCGCTGCCGAATGTCGCCAAGCGCGATCTGCCGGCACTGTGGCGCCAGCTCGACAAGCTCGGCCTTGCCACCCCGAACGTCAACTTGATCACCGACATCATCGCGTGCCCGGGCCTCGACTACTGTTCGCTGGCCAATGCGCGCGCCATCCCGATCGCGCAGGAGCTGACGCGCCGCTTCGCCAATCATGACCTCGCGGACATGATCGGCCGGCTGCACATCAACATCTCCGGCTGTATTAATGCCTGTGGCCATCACCATGTGGGCCATATCGGCATTCTCGGTGTCGAGAAGAACAACGAGGAGTTCTACCAGATCACCATCGGCGGCCGCGCCGATGAGGGGGCTGTCGTCGGCACATTGATTGGCCCTGCAGTGCCTTATGACGACGTGGCCAATGTCATCGAGGACATCGTCGAATCCTATCTGGCGCTGCGGGCGCGGCCGGATGAGTTGTTTTACCAGACCGTCGAACGTCTCGGCGTCGAGCCGTTCAAGGAGCGCGTTTATGCCACTCGTTAAGAAAGGCGTGATCACGGCCGATGCCTATGTGCATGTCGGCGACGAGGCGGAAATTCCGGTGGATGGAGCCGCGCTCATTCCGGCGGCGCGTTTTCTCGCCGATGCTGAGATGCTTGCCAGACGCAACAATCCGACAGGCGTGATTTGGCCGAACAATCGCGATCTCGATGAACTCGTGCCGTATCTCGATCGGCTGTCTGTCGTGGCGTTGGTATTCCCCACCTTCCGCGATGGCCGCGCTTATAGCCAGGCACGCCTGCTGCGTGAGCGTTACGGATACAAGGGCGAGTTGCGTGCGACCGGGCAGGTGCTGCGTGACCAGTTCGTGCTGATGCTGCGCGCCGGCTTCGACAGTTTCGAAGTCAAGAAAGATGCCGATGCGGAAGCTTTCGCGGCAACCGTGAAGCGCTACACGGTGTTCTATCAGCCGACCGGCGATGGTCGCATTACGGCACTGCATCGGCGCATGCAGGCGCGCCATGAAGCGAATGCGGGATAGAGAAGATGTCGCATCCACGGGAGCGATCTCCCATGGCACATTGCGATCGTCATCCCTTGATCATTGAAATCTGGTTTCGTTGACTTCGATGCCCAACTTTCAGAGGTTTGCAGCGTTGCCTGATGGCGCTGTTGCCGTCGGCCAATGGAGGTCTCAATGATCCGCCGCTTCGCTCTTGTTCTTGCATCGACGCTCATCGCGGGCTCGGTCATCACGGCTTCGGCACGCGCCGCCGATATCACGCTGCTCAACGTGTCCTATGATCCGACGCGCGAACTCTATGTGGATTTCAACAAGGCCTTCGCTGCCGCCTATCAGAAGGAGACCGGCAAGAGCGTCGAGATCAAGCAGTCGCATGGCGGCTCCGGCTCACAGGCTCGCTCGGTGATCGACGGGTTGCAGGCCGATGTGGTGACGCTGGCGCTGGCTTATGACATCGACGCCATCGCGTCGAAGAAGCTGCTGGCGGAAGACTGGCAGAAGAAGCTCCCGCAGAATGCCGCACCCTATACCTCGACCATTGTGTTTCTGGTCCGCAAAGGCAATCCCAAGGGTATCAAGGACTGGGACGATCTGCTGAAGAAGGGCGTCAGCGTCGTGACGCCGAACCCGAAGACATCGGGCGGTGCACGCTGGAATTATCTCGCGGCCTGGGGCTATGCGCTGAAGAAGTTCGGCGGCGAGGACAAAGCCCAAAAATTTGTCGCTGATCTTTATCAGCAGGTGCCGGTACTGGACACCGGTGCGCGCGGCTCGACGGTGACATTCGTCGAGCGCGGCGTCGGCGACGTGTTGCTGGCGTGGGAAAATGAAGCCTTTCTGGCGCAGAAGGAATTTGGCAAGGACAAATTCGAGATCGTCGCGCCGCCGCAGTCGATTTTGGCTGAGCCGCCGCTCGCCATTGTGGATACCGTCGTCGAGAAGAAGGGCACGCGTGCTGCCGCAGAGGCCTATTTGAAATATTGGTACACGCCGGAGGGCCAGGAAATCGCCGCGCGCAACTCGTATCGACCGCGCAATCCCGAAATTGCCAAGAAATACGAAAATTCCTTTGCTAAGGTGGAACTGTTCACCATCGACGATGTTTTCGGTGGTTGGACCAAGGCACAGAAGACGCATTTTAGCGAAGGTGGCGTGTTCGATCAGATCTACAAGAACTGATACAGATCTGATTGCACGCGTGCAGGGGGCAGTGTGAGCGCAGTTGGACTTCCAAGCACTGCAAGGCGACGCACGCTGCCGGGGTTCGGGCTCACAATGGGCCTGACTCTGATGTGGCTATCGATCATCGTGCTGATCCCGCTGGCCGGGCTGGTGTTCAAGACCTTCGAACTCTCGTTTGAGCAGTTCTGGGGCATCGTCACCAGCCGGCGGACGCTGAACGCGTTGAAAACGTCGTTCGGCCTCGCGTTTCTCGCAGCTATCGTCAACCTGGTTGCGGGCATGGTGATCGTCTGGGCGCTGACGCGCTATCGTTTTCCCGGCCGCCGTATCTTCGATGCCATTGTCGATATTCCTTTTGCGCTGCCGACCGCGGTGGCAGGCGTCGCGCTGACATCGCTCTTCGCGCAGAAGGGCTGGCTCGGTGCGCCCCTGGCCGAACTCGGCATCAAGGTCGCCTTCACGCCGATTGGTATCTTCGTCGCCATGGTGTTCATCGGCATTCCGTTTGTCGTCCGCACGGTGCAACCGGTGCTGCAGGACATCGACAAGGAGATCGAGGAAGTCGCCACCTGCCTCGGCGCAACGCGCTGGCAGACCATTTGGCGCGTCATCCTGCCAAGCCTCTTTCCGGCCATGCTCACCGGCTTTGCCCTCGCTTTCGCGCGGGCTGTCGGTGAATATGGCTCGGTGATCTTCATCGCGGGCAATCTGCCGAATATTTCGGAGATCGCGCCGCTCTTGATCGTGATCCGTCTGTCCGAATTCCGCTATGCAGATGCCACAGCGATTGCGGTTGTGATGTTGCTGGCGTCTTTCATCGTCATCTTTGCCATCAACCGCATCCAGCGTTGGTCGCAGAGCCGCGTGGTGCAGTCTTAAACGCCATGTCGATCATGCCCCCCTCATCTCCGCTGCCAGCCGCGCGCAGTTCGACGCTGACCGAACCGCGCTGGATTCGCTGGACCGTCATCATATTGGCGATCGCATTTCTGATCGTGCTCATCGTGCTGCCGCTGGTGCTCGTTTTCAGCCAGGCCTTTTCGCGCGGATTCGAAGCTTATCTCCGCGCGCTTGTCGATCCGGAGGCACAGGCCGCGATCCGGCTCACGCTGTTGATCGCAGCCATCTCCGTCAGCCTCAATCTCGTCTTCGGCCTGATCGCTGCATGGGCCATCGCCAAGTTTGAATTCCCCGGCAAGACGATCCTGATCTCGCTGGTCGATCTGCCATTCTCTGTGTCGCCGGTGATCTCCGGCCTCGTCTTCGTGCTGCTGTTCGGCGGGCAGGGCTATTTCGGCCCTTGGCTGCAAAGCCACGGCATCCAGATCCTCTTCGCGGTGCCCGGCATCGTGTTGGCGACAACGTTCGTGACGTTCCCGTTCGTCGTGCGCGCGTTGATCCCGCTGATGCAGGAACAAGGCACGTCCGAGGAAGAGGCTGCGGTATCGCTCGGCGCCTCCGGCCTCAAGACCTTCTTCCGCGTCACTTTGCCCAACATCAAATGGGGCGTGCTGTATGGCGTGCTGCTGTGCAATGCGCGCGCCATGGGTGAATTCGGCGCCGTGGCCGTGGTCTCCGGCCATATCCGCGGCGAAACCAACACCATGCCTTTGCTGGTGGAAATCCTCTATAACGAGTATCAGTTCATGGCTGCGTTCGCAGTCGCATCGTTACTTGCCATGCTGGCGCTGATCACGTTGGCGGCGAAGGCGATCCTCGAACGGCATCTTGATCAAGGACAACCGACCCGTGGCGATTGAAGTCAAAAATATTGTCAAGAAATTCGGCAGTTTTACCGCGCTGGACGGCGTCGATCTGAAAGTCGCCGATGGCGAATTGCTGGCGCTGCTCGGCCCGTCCGGTTCGGGGAAGACAACGCTGCTGCGTATCATCGCCGGCCTCGATTGGCCGGATTCAGGCGACGTGAAGTTCGATGGCCAGGACGCGCTGTCGCGCGGTGCCGGCGAGCGCAATGTCGGCTTCGTGTTTCAGCACTACGCGCTGTTCCGCCATATGAGCGTGTTCGAGAACGTCGCCTTCGGCCTCCGCGTCCAACCGCGAAAAATCCGCAAGACCGAGGCACAGATCCGCGCCCGCGTGAAAGAGCTGCTCGATCTCGTGCAACTCGATTGGCTGGCCGATCGCTATCCGAGCCAGCTCTCCGGCGGCCAGCGCCAGCGCATCGCGCTTGCGCGCGCGCTCGCCATCGAGCCGCGCATCCTGCTGCTTGACGAACCGTTCGGTGCGCTTGACGCCAAAGTCCGCAAGGAGCTGCGCCAGTGGCTGCGCACGCTGCATGAAGAAATCCACGTCACCTCGATCTTCGTGACGCATGACCAGGAAGAAGCGCTCGAAGTCGCCAACCGCATCGTGGTGATGGACAAAGGCAAGATTGAACAGATCGGCACGCCCGGCGATGTCTATGACAACCCTGCTTCTGCCTTCGTGCATTCCTTTATCGGTGAGTCCATCGTGTTGCCGGTGGATGTGCGTGAGGGACAGGTCAAGCTCGGCCAGCGTGCGCTCAATATCGATGCCGGCGATGCGGCTGGTCCGTCCAAGCTCTTCATACGCCGTCACGACATGCATGTCGGTGCGGTCGGTGAGGGCGCCCTCGAAGGCACCGTGCGCCGTGTCCGCACCTTCGGGCCGATCCAGCGCGCGGATATCGCATTGAATGGCGATGACATGCTGGTCGAGATCGATGCACCGCGCGACCGGCCGCTGACCACCGGCGATGCGGTCAGCCTGCAGCCGCGGCGATATCGGATTTTCGCCGGTCAGTGACTGTGTTGCCCGGATTGCGCGTCGCTCCATCCGGGCGACGAACCCGAAAATTGTGAGGATGAAATCCATCCTCCGTTCACCATTCAGCCACTGTTGGTGTGCAACAACGGCCCCTCATTTTTAGGGGATTGCCGATGAAGCGGGTGGCTCTGGCCAGTCTGGGAATGTTGTTGCTGGCGGGCTGCGGAACCACCGTGGAACAGGTACCCGATCAGCCGACCATGTATCTCAGCATGGCCAATGGCGGCGCCAAGCTCGATCCGCAGGCGGCCGCGTCCATGATCTCGCTGTATCGCCAGAATAACGGCCTCGGACCTGTCGTTGTCGATCCCGCATTGATGGCGCTGGCGGAGGAACAGTCCACTGCCATGGCCAAGAAGAACAAGCTCGACCACGACGTAAAGGCGCCGCTCGCCAGGCGCCTCAATTCCGGCGGCTATCCTGCCACCGTCGCCGTCGAGAATGTCTCCGCCGGCTATCACACCTTGGCCGAGGCCTTTTCGGGTTGGCGCGATTCACCACCGCACCGGGCCAATATGCTGAAATCCGGTGTCACAAAACTCGGCATTGCCGCCATCTATGCTCCCGGCACCAAATATAAGGTGTTCTGGACCATGATCCTGGCCTCGACGGACAAATAAGTTCGTCGCGCGCGATGGCTCCATTGTGATGTTGTCCTGCAGCATCCGCAATTGACGCCATGAAGCGAGCGGGCCACGGTGCCGGTTCCCGCGCACCGCGCGATCTCCGGGTAGCTCATGGACATATTCGATTCATCGACCGATCAGGCAGCGAAAAAGCCGTCGCAAGCCAAGCGCGTGCTGGTGCTTCAGGGCGGCGGCGCCCTTGGTTCCTATCAGGCCGGTGCCTATGAGGCGCTGTGCCATCATGATTTTGAGCCGGAATGGGTGGCCGGCATCTCCATCGGAGCCATCAATGCCGCCATCATTGCCGGCAACGAGCGCGAAAAGCGCGTTCCCCGGCTGAAAGAATTCTGGGAGATGGCGTCGGCGCCAGTGCCGTGGAGCCCGCTGCTGCCAGGCGACCGGGCGCGCTCTTATTTCAACGAAGCCGGTGCTGCCGTGATCGCGGCCTTTGGCGTTCCCGGTTTCTTCGTGCCGCGCATTCCGCCCGCACCGCTGTGGCCGCCGGGCAGCCCGCAGTCGCTGAGCTATTATGACACGGCGCCGCTGAAAGCGACGCTCGAGCGGCTGGTGGATTTCGATCGCATCAATGACTGCAAGACGCGCCTTAGCGTCGGCGCCGTCAGCGTCACCAGCGGCAATTTTACCTATTTCGACAATGAACTGTTCAAGGCCAAGGGCAAGAAGATCGGCCCTGAGCATATCATGGCCTCCGGCGCGTTGCCGCCGGGCTTTCCGTCCGTCGAGATCGATGGTGAGCATTTCTGGGACGGCGGCATTGCCTCCAACACACCGCTCGATTTTGTGCTCGACGATGTGGCCAGCGATCTCCTGATCTTCCAGGTCGATCTGTTCAGCGCGCGCGGGCTGTTGCCGCAATCCATCCTGGATGCGCAGGAGCGTGAGAAGGACATCCGCTTCTCCAGCCGCACGCGCATGAATACCGACAAGAACAAGCGCATTCACAACATCCGCAAGGCGCTACGCGACCTGATCGGCAAATTGCCGGACGATCTCAGGCAGGATCCGTCGGTGGCGCTGCTGGCAGACGCTGCCAAGGAAAACACCGTCACGGTGATCCACCTGATCTATACGAGCAAGGTCTACGAGTCGTCGTCGAAGGACTATAACTTCGCGCATATCAACATGGTCGAGCATTGGGGGTGTGGCGAACGGGACGTCTTCCTGTCGATGCGCCACAAAGACTGGTTCGAGGGTCCGCAGCCTGGTGAATCCATGGTCACCCATGCGCTGACGGCTGACGATTACAACGCGCTTCCATTACATCCGATGACATCCAAAAGGAGCAAGTGAATGACCAATCTCACAGGCAAGACCGCGGTCGTGACCGGTTCGACCAGCGGCATCGGCCTCGCTTATGCGCGCGCTTTCGCCAGCGCTGGCGCCAATATCGTCATCAACGGCATGGGCGCGCCAGCGGATATCGAGAAGGAACGCGCGGCGATCGAGAGCGACTACAAGGTCAAGGCGATCCACTCGCCGGCCGACATGACCAAGCCGGCGGAAATCGCCGAAATGATTGCGCTTGGCGAGAAGACCTATGGTTCGGTGGATATTCTCGTCAACAATGCCGGCATCCAGTTCGTCTCGCCCATCGAGGAATTCCCGATCGAGAAGTGGGATGCGATCATCGCGATCAATCTGTCGTCGGCGTTCCACGGCATTCGTGCCGTCGTTCCCGGCATGAAGAAGCGCGGCTGGGGCCGCATCATCAATACCGCTTCGGCGCATTCGCTGGTCGCCTCGCCCTTCAAGTCGGCCTATGTCTCGGCCAAGCACGGCATTGCCGGTCTCACCAAGACCGTGGCGCTGGAAGTCGCCACCCACAAGATCACGTGCAACTGCATCTCGCCCGGCTATGTCTGGACGCCGCTGGTGGAGAAGCAGATTCCCGATACGATGAAAGCGCGCGGGCTCACCAAGGAGCAGGTCATCAACGACGTGCTGCTGGAAGCACAGCCGACCAAGGAATTCGTCACCTCGGAGCAGGTGGCGGCACTCGCGCTGTTCCTGTGCGGCGATGACGCGGCGCAGATCACCGGTACGAACCTGTCGATCGATGGTGGCTGGACGGCCGCGTAAGCAGCAGCGGCGTTCCTCTTATCCCTCCCCCCAAGCCGCGCAGTGGGGGGGTGGATCGATGCGAGCGTTCAGCGAGCATCGAGACGGGTGGGGTGCGTCCGCAAGCTCTGACGTCACGTGGGGAGAGACCCCACCCCCGCCTATCGGCGGACCCTCCCCATTCGCTTCGCTCCGGGGAGGGAGGCCATTGGCCGTTATGCGCCTAAGCTAGTGCTTCTTCCCGAACGCCAGCACATGGAGTCCGAGCCGCTGGCGAACAATCCAGAACAGCAGCACCGTCTCGAATGTCAGCGCAATCGATGTCGCTGCTGCAGCGCCATGACCGCCGAAATGCGGGATCAGCAGCAGGCACAGCACCAAATTCATCACGAAGGCCGAGGCATAAGCCAGCGCGCAGGCATTCTGATGTCCGAGCATGTTCAGCAGCCGCTCCATCGGCCCGATCGCCGCGCGCACGACAAGACCGATCGCGGCGATGAACATGATGTCGTAACCGGCGGTGAATTGCGGGCCGAACAGCCACAGCAGCGGTTTGCCAAAGGCGAGCAACACCAGTGTCGCGGCGAGCGATGGCCAGAAGGTCCATTTGATGGAATGCATCACGTAAGCCGCGAGACGCTCCTTGTCGCCCGTGGCATGATATTCGGTGAAACGGTGCGCCGTCGTTGCCGACATCGCATAGTGAATGAACGACACCAGCGCGAGCGTCTTGACCACGGCAAAATAGACGCCGACTTCTTCTGACGACACGAAGCGCTCGAGCACCAGAACATCTGTATAGGACAGCAGGAGGTAAAAGCTTTCGACCAGCAGGATCGGCAGCGAGACTTTCAGCCAGCCGCGATAGTCGTGCGCCTTCGGCCCGGCTTCCACATGCGCGACGAGCCGCCGGTTCAGCACGATCATCTGTCCGATCATTGCGAGCCACACCGCAGCGGCGCTCGCTGCCATCGCAACGATCGCGCCGAGTTGCAGGCCGAGCGCAAAGGCGCCGGCGGTGAAGCCAATGATCAGGCCCTGCCGCACGATGAATTGCGGCATGAGACCGAGCCGCATCCAATCATGCGAGCGGGCGATGCCATCTTGCGTATTGGCAACGACGAAGGCCGGCAGTGTCAGGCAGCCGAGATAAAGCGGCACCACGGTGTTGGTGTCGATCCAGGGCGACAGCAGTCTGACGAGACCGGCGAGCAGGAGCGCGATGACGCTGGACACGATGCCCGTCATCCAGCGGCTGCCGGACAGAAAGCCGCGCAGCAGCGCGTGGTTGCCGCTCAGGCGATATTCCGGAATGATTTTTTGCGCGGAGGCCGCGATGCCGAAATCCAGCATGGAGCCGAGCAGCAGCACCCAGGTCCAGACATAGACATAGATTCCGTAATCGCCCGAGCCCATCCAGCGCGCCAGCAGGATCTGAGAGAAATATGCAAGGCCGGCGGAGATGACACGAATGAGGAAGATGGTGCCGGCCAGCCTTCGCGTCAGCGAGGCCTCGCCGGAGCCGGAGAACAGATCAACGAGTCGAGCCTTCAGCCCGGCTGGTGGCTTTGATTGTGCGGGGTCGGCATCCATCACGGCCACGACGGGCTCCTCGGCCGCAGACAAGCGGCGAGGGTTCCGCGTAGCAGGGAGACGTTAATTTCGGGTGGCGAGTGGGCCGCTGCTTATTGAGCCGCGGGCAGTGTCACATTGTACTCATAGGCCTTGTCGGCCCCCACCAGCGTCAATTTCAACGCTGCGCCGTCGGCAGTGGCACCGGAGGGCAGGCCGTCCAATTCGAAACTGAAGCGCTTCACGCCTGCCGGACTATGCTTGTCGAGCTTCGGGATAGGCAGCGCCCATTCCGGCGTCGGCCCCTCGACATACAGGTTCGGCGCCTTGCCGTCCGGCGCCGTTATATCAACCAATACATTTTTACCGTCGCGCTTCACGTCGCGCACCGTGAAAGGCGTGCCCTCGCCGAGCCCGACCGGCTTCGGAACGGTATCGAGCGCTGCCGTCAATGCCCCATCTTCCGTGGATGCGACGCTCGTGAACGCCAACTCGGCATTCGCTTCAACCGGAATGCAGATCTTTTCGCATACGGCATAAGAGATCGCCGCGCGCACGACGACCGGCTTGCCGGCATCCTTGGCCACCACGCGCATGGGTAGCAGCACCTGTTTCTCATAACCCAGCGACTCGCCACCGGCGCCGTCGTCGAATTTTACCGGAGCCGGCCAGAGAATGGTGACGCTGTCGAGATTGTCGGATTTCGCGAAGTCAAAGCGCGGTGGGACGCCTGAATCGCCGGGATTACGCCAATAAGTGTGCCAGCCGGGCTGCAACTGGATTGCAATTCCGCCGAGCATCACCGGTCCGCTGCGCGAGCCTGCCACAAGCCTGATCTGCGAATGAGTGTCGGTCTGCCATGGCGACGCGTCTTCGGCGTGCGCCGGAGAGGCCAGCAAGAGCCCGGCGGCGCAAGCAGCGACAATGTGATGCGGAACCGAAACGATCATCAGACGTCCTTAATAGGGTAGCCTGTCATAACCCCAAACCTAACTTAAGCTATTGAACTGCTTGTGATGCCATTCCGCTATTTTGCCGGATTGATTGACAGCAAGTGGCCTCGATATCAGGATGACCGAATAACATGAGAGCGCCTTGCTGATGGAACCCACTCGCAAGCGAAGTCGCAAGAGCCCCGCCAAGCCTCGAACAGCCGAGCTTGGCGCTGTGGATGGCAGCTATCTCGATGGCCAACTCCTGATTGCGATGCCTGTAATGGACGACGAACGTTTCGCCCGCTCGGTGATCTACGTTTGCGCGCATTCGTCCGAGGGCGCCATGGGCATTATCGTCAATCGCCGGGCCGGCAGCATCGATTTTCCAGAGCTTCTGGCTCAGCTCGACATCATCGACGACGCCGACAATATCAAGCTCCCGGAAAGCGCCGAAACCATGAAAGTGCTGAAAGGCGGCCCGGTGGAAACCGGCCGGGGTTTCGTCCTGCATTCCAGCGATTTCTTCATCGATGATGCGACGCTCCCGATCGATGACGGCATCTGCCTGACGGCGACCGTGGATATCTTGCGCGCGATCGCCAATGGCGGCGGGCCGAAACACGCTATTCTCGCGCTTGGTTATGCCGGCTGGGCGCCGGGGCAGCTCGAGGATGAAATCCAGGGCAATGGTTGGCTGCATTGCGCGGCTGATGATGACCTGATCTTCGGCACGGATATCGACGAGAAATATATGCGCGCGCTGCAGAAGATTGGCGTTGCGCCCGGCACGCTATCGGCTGAAGCCGGTCATGCCTGACATCAGCGCCTTGCTGAAACCAGCGGACAGGCGATATTCGCCGTCGCCAACTGCGGTCCTTCGATCTCCACGCATGCTCGCGATGTATCGATCGTGAGACCATAGGTCGCCAGCGCCTCGTCGCGCGCTGGGCGTCCCTTGATATGCATCTCCCAGACGCCCCCCGGCAGCGGCTGCTTCATCCCATCGCGTATCCGCCGATCGAACTTGCCGCCAGGAAGGATCGGCAGCGCGATATCGGCGACCTGATAAAGGCGCGAGCCGTTCGGCAGGAACGGCGCCATGAAGGCGAGCGGCTTGTCGAGCAGGAAATAGGTCGCGGGCTGCGACAGTTCGGCCGGAATGGCCGGCCAATACGGCATCGACCATGGACGCCGCCACCAGTCGGCAGGCTGTAGCCATAGTGCCGCTGCCACGGCAACAAACACGCTGGCGCACCCGGTTGTTCGCCCGGCCGGTGATGCGCCGAATGCAACAAGGCAACGAACGAGCACCAATATGATCAATGGTGCTGTGAGCAGTTCGAGCGTGACGATGTAGCGATGAATGGCGAACAGGGCCAGCCACACCGCGTAGGAGACGCCGAAAAACAGGATCGCTTGCCATTCGCGTCGTGAGAACAACGCATGTCCGGCCTTGATGCGCGCTGCGATCCCGAGCGGGATCAGCAGCATCAGGATCGCAAAGCGCGCGTCGCGAAACGGGAATTCAGAACTGCGATAGTCGCCCATGAGCCAGTAGAACGGATAGGCTAGCGCATCGAGGAAGCTGCGTGGAATGAACTGGCGATCGAGGATTGTGAGTGCTGGTAATTCGGGAGAGGGAAACACGCTGTTCATCAGCGGGAAGAACGGATTGCCGAACTCGCGCCACAACATCAGTCCCCACGCGCCGCCGCCGATCAAGGTGCCGATCGCGCCGCCGATGGTGAGATAGATCATTGCAAGCGTCGGACGCGTCGCGGCCAATGCTGCTGCACCGAGGCCGATCGCGAAGACGATATTGGTGAGTTTCAGGCCGAGCGCGAGGCCGACCAGAAGGCCTGCGGTGATGTAGTCGCGTGGCGTGACCTCATCGCGCGCGAAGATCAGGAGCAATCCGCCGATGATCGGGATTGCGGTGAGAATGTCGGCGAAGCTGGTGCCGGTCTCCGACAGCGTCATCGGCCCGCATGCGGCCAGGAGCAGGATCGCGCCAACCGTCAGCACATTTGCAGCGCTGCCGAGCAGACAACGCGCGAGCCAATAGATCAGCGCCAGGTTAAGTCCGTGCACTGCGCCCATGATTGTGCCGGCCGCAACGGGCGGCAGCGTCTCGCGCAGATAGTACCAAGGGAAATAGATGTAGGAGTTGAAGTAGGTCTGGAATCCGGGCGGCACGACGTCGTGGTCGTAGCGGCCGTTCAGCAGCGCCCAGACATTATAGTGGTGGTAGTTCTGCCAATCCCAATTGACGTCCTCGCCGGCAAAGCCGGCATAGGCCGCACCGAGCGCCATGCTTGCGATGATGACCGTCGCCGGGTGCAACGCCGTGCTCTGACTTTGAAGGTGAGACGGCTGCGTTTCGGAAGTGGCGATGCTTGTCACGTCGAACCCCGAGAGCCGAATGGACTGCATCTTGGGGTAGCCGCTCGCCATTAAGGATTAGCTAAGCCGATCGCGGCGCGAAGTCGCATAAGCTTCGGCAGGATGGGGCTCAGCTCGCTGTTTCCAGCCGCTCTTCCGTCAGCAGGCGCATGGCCGCGTCGGCATCCATGGGTTCGCCGAAGGCGAAGCCCTGGGCGTATTCGCAGCCGAGCTGATACAGCTCCACCGCATCGGAATCCGTCTCGACGCCCTCGGCCACGACATGCATGCCGAGGTCATGCGCCATGGCGATGATCGACTTCAAGATCACGGGACGGGCGCCCCGGCCATTCGTGCGGACAAATGATTGGTCGATCTTCAGCGTGTCGAACGGGAAGCGCTGCAGATAGGACAGCGACGAGTGGCCGGTGCCGAAATCGTCAAGCGAAAGTCCGGTGCCGAGCTCGCGGATCCGCTGCAGCATCTGGGCGGCGTGTTCCGGATTTTCCATCACGAGCGATTCCGTCAACTCCAGCTTCAGCGTGCCGCGTGCGACCGAGGAGCGTGACAGCACGGTGCGGATGTCGTGCAGGAGATCGTGGCGCAGGAGCTGGCGTGACGAGACATTGACGCTGGCGAAAATCGGATCGCGCGCGCGCATGGCGCGCTGCCAGATCGCAAGCTGGCGGGCGGTCTGGTCGAGCACGAACATGCCGAGATCGATGATCAGACCGATTTCTTCGGCGATGGCGATGAATTCCACCGGCGACATGCGCCCAAGTTTTGGATGATCCCAGCGCGCCAGCGCTTCGAAACCCGCAATGGAGCGATCTTCCAAGCGCACGATCGGCTGATACAGGATGGTGATTTCCTGCCGTTCGATGGCGCGGCGCAGTTCGGATTCCAGCGTCAGGCGATCCGTCTTCCGCGCGCGCATGGCCGGCTTGTAGACGTCGATGCGATCACCACCGATCCGCTTCGAGTGATACATCGCCAGTTCGGCATCCTTGATCAACTCGTCGGTGAGGGGCGTCGCAGGATCGGACAGCGCAAGACCGATGGAGGCGGTGAGGAAGATCTCGCGGTCGTTGAAGGCGATCGGCGCACGAATGGTCTTGCGGATGGTCTCGGCAAAAGCGGTGATCTTGGCCGAGTCCTGCTCGGACATCAGGATCAGGCCGAACTGGTCGCCGGCGATGCGGGCCAGCGTATCCTGCGGTTTCAGGATGCGGGTGAGACGGCGCGCCAGCGTCAGCAGGATGGAGTCGCCGACAGCGATGCCGACGGAGTCGTTCACCTGCTTGAAGCGGTCGAGGTCGATCACCATGATCGTCGGCTTCAGGTTCGGTACGGTCTTCGCGAAATTGGCCAGAGCGCTCAGGCGATCGATGAAGAGCTTGCGGTTCGGCAGGCCGGTGAGATTGTCATGCACGCTATCATGCAGCATGCGCTCTTCGGCGTTCTTGCTTTCGGTGACGTCGGTAAGCGTGCCGACCACGCGCGTGACTTCGCCATCCGAGCCGACCACCGGGCGCGCCTTCAGCGCGAACCACATGAAGTGGCCATCCGGGGTACGCAAACGGAAGTCCTGCACGAGGCGGCCGCGGCGCTGATCCAGCACGCTGTCCAGCGCGGCGCGGAAACGGTCCTGATCGAGCGGGTGGAGAATTTCGAGCCAGTCGGAAGCCGGGCCTTCCAGCGTACCGCGCTTGAGGCCGAGCAACGCTTCGGTTTCGGCACTGGTGAACACCTTGTCGGCAGAGACGTCCCAGTCCCAGATCAGGTCGCCCGACCCCGTCAGCGCAAGTGCGCGGCGCTCGACGTCGGACACGATGCCGTTGCTGGCACCGCCGCCGGCGAAGGCGTGTTGCATGACCGTGAAGCCGATCAGCATCACGATCAGCACGAGGCCGCCGAGCAGCGCGGGGCCGACGATGTCATTGGTGACAGCGCCGCCCACCGCCATACCCGATGCGACAACCCACACGACCAAGAGAAACCAGGTCGGGATCAGCAGCACCGCGCGGTCGAAGCCGTGGGTCGAGAGATAGACAATCAGGCCGAAGCCGGCGACCGCGATCAGCACCAGCGAAATGCGGGCGATGCCGGAAGCGACAGCGGGATCGTAGAGCGCAAGCCCGACCAGCGAACCGAGAAACACCAGCCAGGCTGCGGTGATGTGCGAATAGCGCACATGCCAGCGGTTGAGGTTGAGATAGGCGAACAGGAACACCAGCAGCGTTGCCGCCAATATCGCTTCGCCCGACGCGCGCCATACGCGCTCGGCACCCTGCGACATGTCGAGGACCTTGCCCCAGAAGCCGAAATCGACGCCGATATAGACCAGCACCGCCCAGGCCAGTGCCGCCGCAGCGGGGAACATCATGCTGCCCTTCACCACGAACAGGATCGTCAGCACCAACGCCAGCAGGCCGGAGATGCCGATCACGATGCCCTGGTACAGCGTGAAGGAGTTGACCTTGTCCTTGTACGCTTCGGGATCCCACAGATAGAGCTGCGGCAGTTTGTCGGTGCGCAACTCGGCGACGAAGGTGATGACGGCGCCTGGATCAAGCGTGACACGGAAGACGTCGGCGGTTGCGCTGTCCTGGCGCTCCGGGCGGTCGCCAGTGGATGGCGTGATGGTGGCGATACGCGACAAGCCGAGATCGGGCCAGAACAGGCCTGAATTCACCATGCGATAATGCGGAGCGACGATCAGGCGATCGAGCTGGTCGTCCGTATTGTTGGCAAGCGCGAAAACGACCCAGTTCTGGCCGCCTTCACGGCCGCGCACTTCGACACGGCGGACGATGCCGTCGGTGCCGGGCGCGGTGGACACCTGGATCCTATCGGTCTCGCTGTGCTGGAAATCGAGGACGCCGGTGAGGTCGATGGCAGGCGCATCGCCGCGGACACTGACGGCATCGACGGCGCGCGCTGGACCAGCGGCGACCATCATCATGAAGCTGAGCGCAAAGGGCGCCAGCCACCTGACCAAACGCAAAGTCATGTTCCGCGATCACCAATCCGTGGACCGCGCCGACGCCCAAGGGCCAACTATCCGCGGGTCATTAATCGAAGGCTGGATAAATGACACGAAAACGAAACAAATCCAAGGCTTTGACCGAGGGTTTGGCGCGGTTCTCCCGCGCTAAACCTCCAACACAATTTTGCCAATATGTGCGCTGGTTTCCATCCGCTTATGGGCATCGGCAGCCTTCGCCAGCGGGAAAGTGCTGTCCATCAATGGCTTGACCTTGCCCGACTTCAGCAGCGGCAAAACCTTGGCCTCGATATTGGCGACCATGGCGGCCTTGGCCTCATTGGTGCGGGGGCGCAGGGTCGAGCCGGTATAATGCAGCCGTTTCACCATGATCTTGGCGGCATTGATGGTGGCTTTGGGGCCATTGAGCACGGCGATCTGGACGATACGGCCATCGACCGCAGCGGCATCGAAATTCTTCTCGACATAATCCGCGCCAACCATGTCGAGGATCAGTTCGACACCGGCCTTGTTGGTGATGTCCTTCACCCGCTCGACGAAATCCTCGTTCTTGTAGTTGATCGCATGGTCCGCGCCGAGCTTCAGGCAAGCATCCGCCTTGTCCTGCGAGCCGACGGTGACGATCACCTTGGCGCCGAACGCTTTGGCGAGTTGGATCGCCATGGTGCCGATGCCGGATGACCCGCCATGGATCAGCAACGTCTCGCCGGCCTGCAAGCCGCCGCGTTCAAACACATTATGCCACACCGTCATCAGGGTTTCCGCCGTGGCGCCGGCTTCCAGCATGGAGAAGCCGTCGGGCACCGGCATCGCCTGGGCGTCCTGTGCGATGCAATATTCTCCATAGCCACCACCGGCGACCAGCGACATCACCTTGTCGCCAAGCTGGTGTTTCCTGGCGCCGTCACCAAGCGCGACCACGGTGCCGGCAATTTCCAGGCCGGGCAGGTCGCTGGCGCCGGGCGGCGGCGGATAGCTGCCGGAACGCTGCGCCACGTCCGGGCGATTGACGCCGGCCGCGGCGACCTTCACCAGGATCTCGCCTGGGCCGGGCTTCGGGAGGTCGCGTGTTTCCGGGATCAGCACCTCGGGGCCGCCTGGCTTGCTGATGGCGACGACGGTCATTTGCGCGGGCAGCTTTTCCATGATTTGTCCTTGCGGCGTAATGAGGTGGTCCCACTGATTAGTGAGCCTGCCGGGCGCTGGCAACCGTCAGTGGCAGACGAGACGTTGAGCTTCGAGACCGGGAGATGACAATGGCGATCCAGGATGACGAGCGGCCGAAGAAGCAGGTCGGTCACGAGATCGGGCAGGACCTCTCGCAATTGTCTGTGGAAGAATTGGCGGCGCGGATCGAATTGTTGAACGGCGAGATCGGTCGTTTGCAGTCGAGCATGAACTTGAAACGCGCAACGCGAGATGCGGCGGACCGGTTCTTCAAGTCGTGATGGGCGGCAACTTCACTCTGCCCTCATCCTGAGGAGCGCGCTCTTGCGCGCGTCTCGAAGGATGGCGGCGTTCTCGGAGCCCGGCGATCTCATGGTTCGAGACGGCGCTGCGCGCCTCCTCACCATGAGGAGTGAGTGTTCTGCGCCCCAAACTACCAATCACACTCCCTTGATCGTCCCATTCCGGTACATATTGCCACGCTGCGATAGCTAACGAATTCCCACAGATTTACGTGCAATTAAGCTTTCTCGCTTATTACTCAAATTGTCCTTGTTTGGACACCGAGTGGCTCCTGTCCACTCTGTTTGACGCCTCCCTGTTATCAACTTTAAAGCCGCCGGAAACGGCGGCTCTTTTTTTGCGTCACGCCCGCACGGCGATTTAAACCATAAACCTTTCTTTAATTTTTCGACCGCTGGACTCTCGCAGTTCCACGCGCAATGATTTGTTCATCATAAGACGGTCGCAACAGAGTCGGCCGCTAATCAATTGCGTGAGGCGTTAACCATGACGGATCGTCTGCAGAGCGAACCTGCTCTCGTCCAGTTCAGCGAGCGGCTGACAAATTCCGCCGCGTTCGGTGTGCTGTTCCGCGAGGGCATGGACCTCGTGGAAGAAACCGCCGCTTATCTCGACGGCGCCGGTCGGACCGAAGCCAAGGCACTCGATCGTTCGGTGAGCCTCACTTATGCAACCGAAAGCATGCGCCTGACCACGCGCCTGATGCAGCTTGCTTCGTGGCTGTTGCTGCATCGTGCGGTGAAGGAAGGCGAGATGTCGCTGTCGCAGGCCAATCGCGAAAAGACCAAGGTCAAGCTCAGCGCTGCCGATCCAAGCCCCGAAGACATGCTGCTCAAGCTGCCGGAGCAGTTGCAGGTTTTGATCGCGCGTTCGATGACGCTGCAGACCAAGGTGCGCCGTCTCGACACCAGTATCCACGCCGCCGCCGAGCCGGCGCCGATCGGCAATCCGCTGATGCCGCAGCTCAACCGCCTGCGCGCGGCTTTCGAGCGGTAGCTCTTCGTAGGATGGGTCGAGCGCAGGCGCATCGCGCCGGAGCGAAACCCATCGGCGGAGATTGCCGCAACGACGGAAAGATGGGTTTCGCTGCGCTCTACCCATCCTACGTCTGCCCAGCCTTTCAAAATTTTACGCCCCTGGCTGCCGCTCATGCGCTAGATATGAGCCGGCAGAGCAGGGGCTTTTTCATGGCTGACGATATCCGAGCATTGACAGGCATCCGAGGCGTCGCGGCTGCGGTGATCGTCGTCTATCATTTCGGCGATGTGCAACTCGCCACCGGCGGCACCGGATTGTTCTTCCGCATTCCTTACGGCTATCTGCTGGTGGACATGTTCTTCATGCTGTCCGGCTATGTGATGGCGCTGAACTATCGCGAGACGTTCCAGCATCTCACCGGCAAGGTGTTCGCGAACTTCATGCTGAAGCGGGTGGCTCGGCTCTATCCGGCTTATTTCGTCATCGGTCTGTTCTATCTCGCAAAGATCGCCGCTGGTCTCTCGGGCGAGAAGCTGGAGATGTATTCGGCATGGGACTGGTTCGGCAACCTGTTCATGCTGTCGGGCTGGGGCCTTTACATCTTCCCGATCATCGGCGTCGCCTGGGCGGCAAGTGCTGAAATGGGCTCGTATCTGCTGCTGCCGTTCCTGATGCCGTGGACACAGAACAAGCGTGGATGGATCGCACTGCTCGCCGTTGTCGCGGCGCTGATCGGGATCTACGCAGTCAGCATCACCGGCCGCGGTTCGGGTGGCCCGCTTGATGTGGTCAACGGCAATTCGCTGTATCCGATGCTGCGCGCCGTTTGCGGCTTCGCCATCGGCCTCGCGATCTTTCGCTTCGGCTATCTCGTCGATCGCCTTTCGGCAACGATGCAGGACATTCTGGTCATTGCGCTGCCGCTCGCAATCATCGCCGTCGGCGCTGCCGATGCCAGCGATCGTCTGATGTATCTGCTCTACATCCCGCTGGTGGCCGTGCTGTCGCGCGACGGTCGGATGGCGCAGCTGCTGTTCGGCAACCGGCTGGTCTATCGGCTCGGGATCATCTCGTATTCGATTTACCTGATCCACCCGCTCTTCGTGAGCTTCGTGGTGCGGAGCTGGCGCCATTTCGGTCAGACGGATGGCAACTATATCGCCTTCTCGCTGATCGCCTTTGCCGTCATCTGGGCGCTGGCGGAGGTCAGCTACCGGCTGGTGGAAATGCCGGGGAGGCGTTGGTTGGTGAGCCTGTTTGCGCCGAAGCGGTCGGTAGCGGCGTAACGCCCGTAGGGTGGGCAAAGCGTAGCGTGCCCACCTTCAAGTGCACGGCGCGCAAAGGTGGGCACGTCGCTTCGCCCCTTTGCCCACCCTACATGACCCCCAAAACAAAAACGCCCCCGCGTGAGCAGGGGCATTTCCGAAAAGGTTGGGAGGCAGAAGGATTTAGTCCTTCTTGAGGAAGCCCGAGAACTTCTTCTGGAAGCGCGAGACACGGCCGCCGCGATCGAGCAGCTGGGTGGTGCCGCCGGTCCAGGCCGGGTGCGACTTGGGGTCGATATCAAGGTTCAGCTTGTCGCCTTCCTTGCCCCAGGTCGAGCGGGTCTGGTACTCGGTACCGTCGGTCATAACGACGGTAATGTTATGATAATCCGGGTGAATTTCGGCTTTCATGACGGTTCCTTCGGCGCGGATGCGCCTGAATCTCTGGATTGCGATGGCGGATTTGCCGCGTCTATATCGCAGGAAGGCCCGCCCGACAAGGACTTGTCGTCATTGGTCCCGAGAGACTCGACCTAAGACAACATGACCCATGCGGCTTGACCTATGTCATTTGCCAGCCGGCGCGCATCGGCCTATCTGAGGCCGCAACGACAAGAATGGTTATAAATCATGAGTGCAGTCGAACGGCTCGACGATCCCCGCGGCACCCCGGCACCACAGCCCGAACCCGTGCTGGAAGAGCCCACATTGGCGGATACCGTGGTCGCCCCACCGACGCCGAGTCGCGCCAAGCTGCGTCCCCTGCTGGCGCTGGCGCCCTATGTGGCGCGGTATCGCGGTCGCGCGCTGCTGGCGCTGGTGTCGCTGCTGATCGCCGCCGTCACCACCCTCGTAGTCCCGATCGCCGCCCGCCGCATGATCGACTTCGGCTTCAGCCCCGAAGGCATCGCGATGATCAACAGCTATTTCAGCGTGATGATCGCGGTTGTCGTCGTTCTCGCCGGGGCCAGCGCCGCCCGCTATTATCTTGTGATGACCATCGGCGAGCGCATCGTCGCCGATCTTCGCCGTGACGTCTTCAAGCATCTGACCGCGTTGTCGCCGGCCTTCTTCGATACGTCGCGCTCGGGTGAACTGGTGTCGCGCCTCACCGCAGACACCACGCAGATCAAATCCGCCGTCGGCGCCTCGGTGTCGATCGCCTTGCGCAACATCGTGCTGTTCCTCGGCGCCGCTGCCATGATGGTGGTGTCGAGCCCAAAACTGTCCGGCTTCGTGCTGGCGGCGATTCCGTTGATCGTGATCCCGCTGGTCGCTTTCGGCCGCTGGGTGCGCCGCCTGTCGCGCAATGCACAGGATACGCTGGCCAGTGCTTCTGCCTATGCCAGCGAACTGGTCGGCGGCATGCGCACCGTTCAGGCCTATACGAACGAACCATTCGCCAATGCGCGCTTCGGCGGCGAGGTCGAGCAGGCCTATGAAGCGGCCCGTGGCGCCACCCGCGCGCGTGCCGTGCTCACGGCGATCATCATTTTCATCGTGTTCTCCAGCGTGGTCGGCATCCTCTGGGTCGGCTCGCATGATGTGCTCATTGGCGACATGACCCCGGGTCGGCTCGGCCAGTTCGTGCTCTATGCGGCTTTTGCAGCATCCAGCCTTGGCCAGCTCAGCGAAGTCTGGGGCGAGATTTCCTCCGCCTCCGGCGCGGCCGAGCGGCTGTTTGAAATTCTCAACGTGAAATCGGATGTCGCTGCGCCTGCCAAGCCGCGCGCATTGCCGGTGCCAGCACGCGGCGATGTCGTGTTCGACGATGTCTCCTTCGCTTATCCCACCCGGCCTGGCGTGATGTCTGCCGCTGGCGTGTCGCTGTCGGTGAGGGCTGGCGAGAAGGTCGCCATTGTTGGCCCTTCAGGCGCGGGCAAGAGCACGCTCTTCCATCTGCTGTTGCGCTTCTACGATCCGAAGACCGGCAGCATCTCCATCGATGGCGTGCCGATCCGCGAGGTCGATCCGCAGCAGCTTCGCGAGCGCATCGCGCTGGTGCCCCAGGAGTCCGTCGTCTTCGCCGCCACCGCGCGTGAAAACATCCGCTTCGGGCGGCCCGATGCAACCGATGCCGAAGTCGAGCGCGCAGCCGACCTGGCGCATGCGACCGAATTCATTCGCCGCCTGCCCGAAGGCTTTGAGGCGCCGCTTGGCGAGCGTGGCGTGACGCTTTCCGGCGGTCAACGTCAGCGCATTGCCATTGCCCGTGCCATTCTGCGCAACGCGCCGCTGCTGCTGCTGGATGAAGCGACTTCGGCGCTCGACGCGGAATCGGAAACGCTTGTTCAGACCGCGCTGGAAGAGCTGATGAAGCACCGCACCACGCTGGTGATCGCCCATCGCCTCGCGACCGTGCTGTCCTGCGACCGCATCCTGGTCATGGAGCACGGCCGCATCGTCGAGCAGGGCACGCATGCGTCGCTGGTCGCGGCCAACGGGCTGTATGCAAGGCTGGCAAGGCTGCAGTTCGGCGTGTGAGACCGCTAATCACGTTTCGGGTGCGACGCGAGATGAATGCTGTATCGTATGGATGATCACCTCATCGTCGCCGATTTCGTAGAACACGAAATATCGATAGGGCAAGGTCGTCATCCGCCTGACAGTCGGGTCTTCAGTGGGACTTCCGATATGCGGGCTTTGTGAGAGCAGTTCGACGACAAGCTGAATGCGTTGAAGCACGCGCTGTGCGCCGGCCGGTGAATGTTCTGAAATATAGTCGAGAATAGAGGCGAGGTCGTTGAACGCGGTGTAAACCGCAGTCTCATAACCCGTGCTTAGCCCAGACGGCGCGAACCTCTTCATCTGTCGCAAAAAGACCCTGGGCCGCTTGCGCCTTCGATTCCGCGATCGCTGCTTTTTCTTCGGCAGAGAGCGGAATGGGGGTGACCTCATCACTGACAAGCTGGAGGACGATGCGCGCAATATCGTCTTGCGCGTCGGCAGGCAGCGCGCGAGCGATCTCAACAGCTTGGTCGAGCAGCTTCGTCATGAATTCGTTTTACTCGAACTGCGTATCGCCGAGAAGAGGCTTGGATGACGATCTCAGGCTTGCCAAACCATAATATCGACCGCGCGTCCTGACGAATTCTCCTCGTCCCCTATCTTCACAAACCCGTTGCGAACGTAAAACCTGATGGCCCGAGCATTGTCTGCATTGACCTTCAACGTCACGCCACCGGGGGAGAGCCGTTTCGCCTCATCCATCAGCAGTCTTGCGACATCGCTGCCCCAATGCCTGGGGCCGACCACGAGCTGGTCGAGATAGCCCGCGCCATCAATCGTGACGAAGCCCGCCATCGCGCCATCCTGCTCCGCGACGACAATCTGCGCGACCGGCACCAGCTCGCTGCGCCAGCGCTCGCGCCACCAGTCGACGCGCTTGTCGAAATCGATCGAGGGGTAAGCGAGCTTCCAGGTCTCCAGCCAAAGCGCGATGGAGGCGTCTTCGTCTTCCACGCGATAAGGTCGGAGCGTAATCGCCGTCACGATCTCACCGTTCCGTCAGCTTCAGCTCGATGCGGCGATTGCGCTTATACGCTTCGTCGGTTTGCGCCACGTCCAGCGGTTGGAATTCCGCGAAGCCAGCGGCGAGCAGGCGCTGGGCGGGCACGCCGAGCGAGACCAGATACTGCACCACCGAAATCGCGCGGCCGGCCGACAGCTCCCAATTGGTCTTGAAGATCGGATTGTTGAGGATGGGGCGGGAGTCGGTATGACCATCGACGCGCATCACCCAGGCGATTTCCTGCGGGATCTGCTTGTCGAGTTCGATCAGCGCGCTGGCCACCTTGTCGAGTTCGGCGCGGCCTTCCGGCAGCAGCTCGGCCTTGCCGGCATCGAAGAAGACTTCCGACTGGAAGACGAAGCGGTCGCCGACCACCCGGATGTCCGGACGGTTGCCCAGGATGGCGCGCAGGCGACCGAAGAATTCCGAACGATAGCGCGACAACTCCTGCACCCGCTGCGCCAACGCGACATTCAGGCGTTGACCGAGATCGACGATCCGGCCTTGGGATTCCTTGTCGCGCTTCTCCGAGGCATCGAGCGCTTCCTCCAGCGCAGCGAGCTGGCGGCGCAGTGCGGAGATCTGCTGGTTGAGCACCTCGACCTGCGCCAGCGCGCGCGATGTGACCTGTTTCTCGGAATCCAGGGCCTTGTTGAGTTCGTTGTTGCGACCCTGCGCGTCTGCACCCGCGCCCGCGAGTCCATCATAGAGCCCTTTGACACGATCACGGTCGGCCTGCACCGCGGCAAGGCCGGCACGCAGTGATGTCAGCTGCTCATCGAGATTGAGCTTGCCGAGCTTCTCCAGCGACAGCATGTCGCTGAGTTGCGCCAGTTTGGCGTTCAGCTCGTCGATCGCCTTGTCCTTGCCGGTCACTTCCTGCGACAGGAAGAACTGCACGACGAGAAACACCGACAGCAGGAAGACAATGGACAGCACCAGCGTCGACAGGGCGTCGACGAAGCCCGGCCAGTAGTTCATCTCGGACGATCCGCGGCGGCCGCGTGCAAGTGCCATGGTCAATGTCTTTCCGGTAACCTCTCCCCGTCTTTGCGAGGAGCGAAGCTACTAAGCAATCCAGCAGCCGGATGATGGAAGAGCTGGATTGCTTCGTCGCAACGGCTCTTCGCAATGACGGCTGAGGCGTCTCAGCTCTTCTCCGGCTGGCGCGCGATGCGCTCCAGCAATTTTCGGATCTCTTTGCTCTGCTCGCCTTGGCCGTCAGCCCATTCGCGGATCATTTCCTGCTCGCTGCGCATATGCGAGACGAGGCCCTGGATGGCGTCGGCGAGATTGGCCATGGCGGTGGAGGTGCTGCGGCTGCCGCTGTCCTCGACGGAGCGACGCAAGCGCTCGATCGCTTCCAGCAATTCCGGAGGCGCATCGGCCGGCAGGGCGGGGGCGCTCGCGGCGATGGCCGGCACGCCGGAATATTCCGTGACGGTGGAAGCGAGCCAGTCTTCGAGGTCGGTATAGAAACGATTTTGCGCCTGGCTGGATTGCAGGTCGAGGAAGCCGAGGATCAGCGAGCCGGCGAGGCCGAACAGCGAGGACGAGAACGAGATGCCCATGCCGCTCAGCGGCGCGGCGAGGCCTTCCTTCAATGTATCGAACAACGAGCCCGAATCGCCGCCGACCTTGAGGCCTTCGATCACCTTGCCCACGGAGCCCACGGTCTCGATCAGGCCCCAGAACGTGCCGAGCAGGCCGAGAAAGACCAGGAGGCCGGTCATGTAGCGCGAAATGTCGCGGGCTTCGTCCAGGCGCGTGGCGATCGAATCGAGCAGGTGCCGCATGGTCTGCTGCGAGATCGACATCCGACCGGTGCGCTCACCACCAAGGATCGCAGCCATGGGCGCCAGCAGGGTCGGGCGGCGTTCCATGGCAAGGCCGGGATCGGAGATGCGGAAATTGTTGACCCAGCGCACTTCCGGATAGAGCCGTATCACCTGGCGGAATGACAAAATGATGCCGATCAGCAATACGCCGCCGATCAAAGCGTTGAGGCCGGGATTGGCAAGGAAAGCGGCGAAGATCTGCTTGTAGAGCACCGTGCCGATCAAGCCGCACAGCACCAGAAACACCAGCATGCGGACCAGGAAGATCCGCGGCGATGACAGTTTTGTCAGTTCGATCTCTATCGCGGAGCGGGAAGAGGGAGCTGTCGCCATGGGTGCTTCATCTGCTTGGGAGGATCACGGTCGGGGGAGCAATATGGCACAGCCCGGCGACAAAAAAAGATCGGATAGTGCGGAATCGGCGACGCTGTCCGGAACTTCCGGGTGAAACCGGGTTTGATGACCTGCGTATTTGTAAAAGACCTTTGCAATGAGCCAGTTACGGGGCCCTCGATGACGATTGTATACTTGCAGGCGCTGCTGATGATTGCAGTGGCGCTGTCAGCGCTGATGGCTCTTGCCTGGGTGGTGCAGCAACGCAGCGGCAACTCCGGCTGGGTCGATACGATCTGGACATTCTCGCTCGGTCTGGTCGGTGCAGGCTCCGCACTATGGCCGATCGCCGGTCAGCCGGCCAATACACGGCAATGGCTCGTTGCTGCGCTGGTCGCTATCTGGTCGATCCGTCTCGGCTCTCATATCGCGATCCGCACCGCCGGCATCACCGACGATCCGCGCTATGCCGCCTTCGCCAAGGAGTGGGGCGCCAACTCGCCCCGAAAGATGTTCGTCTTCTTGCAAAACCAGGCGTTCGGCTCGATCCCGCTGGTGTTTGCCATCTTCGTCGCGTCGCGTTTTCCGTCAGACGCACTTCGGTTGCAGGATTATCTTGGCGTGCTGATCCTGTTTGCCGGCATCGCCGGCGAGGCGCTGGCGGATCAGCAGCTCAAAACCTTCCGCTCCAATCCTGCCAATAAGGGCAAGGTGTGCGATGTCGGCCTGTGGCGCTGGTCGCGGCATCCGAATTACTTCTTCGAATGGTTTGGCTGGCTGGCTTATCCCGCCATCGCGCTGTCGGTGAACTATCCGTGGAGCCTGGCCACACTGCTGGCGCCGATCTTCATGTACTGGATCCTGCGCCACGTCACCGGCGTGCCGCCGCTGGAAGAGCAGATGCTCAAGTCGCGCGGCGATGGCTATCGCGCCTATCAGGCCCGGACGAGCGTGTTTTTCCCGCTGCCACCGCGCAGTCCGGGAGCGGCCGCATGAGTTTTGTCGCGCGCATGATCGAGGCGGCCGAACGCGTGCCGCTGCCCGACATCGTGATCCGTACCGGCATCCAGCAGCTTTGTGCGCGCACAGCGCTCAAGCTCGCTGAATGTGATGGAGACACGGATGCAGCTTTCGCCCGCGAGATGGCAACGCGGGCCGTCGCCGAGCACGCGGACGCTGCGAACACGCAGCATTATGAAGTGCCGGCGGAATTCTTCGCACTTGTGCTCGGCCCCAACCGCAAATATTCGAGCTGCTTCTACAAGGACGGCGCCACGACATTGCAGGAAGCCGAGGAAGAGGCGCTGCGGCAGACGGTGGACCATGCCGATCTGCAGGACGGTCAATCCATTCTCGAACTCGGCTGCGGTTGGGGCTCGCTGTCGCTGTGGATGGCGCGGCAGTTCCCGCATGCACGAATCACCGCAGTCTCGAACTCAAATTCGCAGCGCGCTTATATCGAAGCTCAAGCTGCAGCGCGGGGCTATTCGAATCTGCGGGTCATCACCAAGGACATGAACATCTTCCAGCCCGAGCAGCAATTCGATCGCATCGTCTCGGTGGAAATGTTCGAGCACATGATGAACTGGCGCGAACTGATGACGCGCGTGAAATCATGGCTGGCGCCCGACGGCCGCTTCTTCATGCATATCTTCACCCATCGCGCGGGCACCTATCTGTTCGATCGCGCCGATAAGGAGGATTGGATCGCGCAACATTTCTTTACGGGCGGTGTCATGCCGAGCCATTCGCTGGTCCAGCAATATCGCGATATCTTCACGGTGGAAAAGGAATGGGCCTGGAGCGGCTCGCACTATGCGCGCACGGCCCATGATTGGCTCGCCAATTTCGATCGTCATCGCGGCGAAATCGAGCGGATCTTCAAGCCGGTCTACGGACGCGACACTGGGCTCTGGATGCGGCGATGGCGGTGGTTCTTCCTTGCGACGCATGGACTGTTCGGATTTGCCGGCGGTAGCGAGTGGGGTGTCAGCCACTACCGCATGACCGCGGTTAACCGCACGGTAAGGGTTCCATAGGCGTCACGTTCGCGTGAAGCCCGAATGCACATTTGTTTTCAATATGATAAGCTGTGTGGCATTGCGCCGCCTCGATATGTATTGCGCCGCAACAGCGTGGTTTTTAGTTTGCTCGCATCACGTTCGATAAATCCGGCTGCACGTGAGACGCGCTGATGACCCGTGCAGCTGTCGATGCTTGTTCGAATCGCAAATTGGGAAATCGGAATCGATGACGATCTTCAACGCACGTGCTGCAGGCTTCGCGCTTCTGCTGGCAGGGCTCGCGCCTGTGCTCGCCGGCTGCAATGAACCGAAGGATGCAGTGGCGGCAGCTCCGGCTGCACCGGAGACCGAAGTGAGCGTTGTCACCGTGAAGCAGCAGGCGCGCGCCATTGTGCGCGAGTTGCCGGGCCGTATCGCGCCAACGCGCGTTGCCGACGTGCGTTCGCGCGTCTCGGGCATCATCATCGAGCGCGCCTTCCATCAGGGCACCGAAGTGAAGGCCGGCGACACGCTCTATCGGATCGATCCGAAGCCTTTCGAAGTGGAACTGCAGGCCGCCAAGGCATCGCTGCATAAAGCGGAAGCGGCTTATGATCTGGCGACATTGCAGGCCAAGCGGCTTTCCGGTCTGGCACAGCAGAAAGCCGTGTCCGAAGCCGAAGGCGAGCGCGCCATTGGTGCACAGCGTCAGGCCGAAGCTGAAATCGCCGCGCGCAAGGCCGATGTCGCGCGTGCGCGGCTCAATCTCGATTACGCCACCATCCGTGCGCCGATCGACGGCATCGTCGGCGCCGCGCTGGTGACCGAAGGCACGTTGATCGCGCAGAACGACACCACCAATCTCGCCACCATTCAGCAGCTCGATCCGATCTATGCCGACTTCACCCAGTCGGTGTCCGAACTGAACAATCTGCGTCGCTCGTTCGAGACCGGCGATCTGGAGCGCATCGCGCCCGATGCCGCCAAGGTGCGCCTCGTATTCGACGACGGCTCGGTCTATCCGCTGGTCGGCAAGCTGCTGTTCTCGGAAGCCAAGGTCGATACCTTCACCGGCCAGGTGACGCTCCGCGGCGAATTCCCGAACCCGAAGCGCGAACTGCTGCCGGGCATGTATGTGCGCGTGCAGATCGAGCAGGGGATCGATGTCGACGCGATCGCCGTTCCGCAGCAGGCCGTTCAGCGTAATGGCGGCGGCGGCGCCGAAGTGTTTGTCGTGAAGAGCGACGGTCATGTCGCCGTGCAGCCGGTCAAGACGGGCGCGGTGCAGGACGGGTTGTGGTTCGTGATGGAGGGGCTGAAGGGCGGCGAGCAGATTGTCGTCGAAGGCTTCCAGAAATTCACCGCGGGTGACAAGGTCAAGACGGTGAAGTGGACCGATCCAAGCCTTGCCGCAAATTTCGCGGGCGATGCCAAGACGACCCAAGCGCGGCCCTGAGTAAGAGAACATGGCTAGATTTTTTATCGACAGGCCGATTTTCGCCTGGGTCGTCGCGCTTTTCACATGTCTGTTCGGCGCGATCGCCATTCCGCTGCTGCCGATCGCACAATATCCGATCATCGCACCGCCACTGATCTCGATCAGCGCCAGCTATCCCGGCTCCTCGCCCGAAAATCTCTACAACAGCGTCACCCGCCTGATCGAGGAAGAACTCAACGGCACGCCGGGCCTGCTGTTCTTCGAATCCACCAGCGACTCGCTCGGCTCTGTCGAAATTCTCGCCAGCTTCGAGCCCGGAACGGAAATCAGCGCCGCTTCGGTGGAAGCCCAGAATCGTATCAAGCGCGTCGAGCCGCGTCTTCCGCGTGCGGTGATCCAGCAGGGCATCCGCATTCAGGAAGCGTCCGCGCAGGTTCTCCAGATCATCACCGTCAGTTCGACCGATGACAGCCTCGATGAAGTTGCGCTCGGCGATTTCATGATGCGCAACGTGGTCGGTGAGATCAGGCGCATTCCCGGCGTCGGCCGCGTGCAACTGTTCTCCACCGAACGCGCGCTGCGCGTCTGGATCGATCCTGCCAAACTGGTCGGCTACAATCTGACCGCCGACGACGTCAACAAGGCCGTCACCGCACAGAACGCCCAGGTCGCCTCCGGCGCGATCGGCTCCGAGCCGAGCCCGGCCGAGCAGCGCACCTCAGCACTGGTATTGGTCAAGGGCCAGCTCACCACGCCGGAAGAATTCGGCGCCATCGTGCTGCGCGCCAATCCCGACGGTTCCGCGGTGCGCCTGCGCGATGTTGCGCGGGTCGAGATCGCCGGCTTCAATTATCAGTTCAAGACGCGCCTGAACGGCAAGCCGGTCGCCGGCCTTGCGGTGCTGATGTCGCCTGCCGGCAATGCGATTGCCACCGCGGGTGCCATCGACGCCAAGATGAAGGAGCTGTCGAACAACTTCCCGGCCAATATCAAGATCGAGATCCCCTACAACGTCACGCCCGTCATCAATGCCGCCATCAACAAGGTGCTGATGACGCTGCTTGAGGCCGTGGGCCTCGTCTTCATCGTGATGTTCCTGTTCCTGCAAAACTTCCGCTACACGCTCATTCCCACCATCGTGGTGCCGATCGCGTTGCTCGGCACCTGTGCGGTGCTGATGGCGGTCGGTTACTCCATCAACATGCTGACCATGTTCGGCATGGTGCTTGCGGTGGGCATTCTCGTCGACGACGCCATCGTGGTGGTGGAGAACGTCGAGCGCATCATGAGCGAGGACGGGCTGTCGCCGAAGGACGCCACCAAGAAGGCCATGGACCAGATCACCAGCGCCATCGTCGGCATCACGCTGGTGCTGATGGGCGTGTTCGTCCCGATGGCGTTCTTCCCGGGCTCGGTCGGTATCGTCTACAAGCAGTTCTCGGTCACCATGATCGCGGCCATCGGCTTCTCAGCGCTGCTCGCGCTGTCGCTGACGCCGGCGCTGTGCGCCACCATGCTGAAGCCGATCGAGAAGGGCCACGGCCATTCGCATAAGGGCATGTTCGGCTGGTTCAACCGCGGCCTCGACAATGTGCGCGATCGCTATACCGGCACGGTGGCATGGTCGCTGAAGCGCACAGGTCGCCTGATGCTGATCTATGTGGCGCTGCTGATCGGCCTCGGCTGGGCTTTCGTCCGCATGCCGGGCGGCTTCCTGCCCATCGACGACCAGGGCTTTATCACCACGGACGTTCAGACACCGTCGGATTCGTCCTATGCCCGTACCGAAGGCGCGATCAAGCAGGTCGAGGAGTATCTGGCCAAGAAGGAAGGCATTGCGAATGTCGTGTTCCTGACCGGCTTCAGCTTCCTCGGCCAGGGCCTCAACACGGCGCAGGCCTTCATCTCGCTGAAGGACTGGTCGGAGCGCTCCGACAAGGAATCGGCGGCGCAGATCGTCGATGACATCAACAAGGATCTCGCCGGCGTCCGCGATGCCGAGATCTCCGGCCAGCAGCCGCCGCCGGTCGATAATCTCGGCGTGTCGGCAGGCTTCAGCTTCCGTCTGCAGGATCGCGGCCAGAAGGGCTATGAGGCCCTGATGGAAGCGGCCACGCGGCTTGTCGCCGAGGCCAATGCCGGCAGCATTATCCAGAACGCCTATATCGAAGGCCTGCCGGCGGCGCCGATCGTCAACCTGATGATCGATCGCGAAAAGGCCGGCGCCTTCGGCGTGACCTTCGAGGACATCAACAACACGATCTCGACCAATCTCGGCTCGAACTACACCAATGACTTCCCCAATCGCGGACGCATGCAGCGCGTGCTGATCCAGGCGGATGCGGCAACACGCATGAATGCGTCGGATATCCTGAACTACAATGTGAAGAACAATCGCGGTCAGCTGGTGCCGTTCTCGTCCTTCGCAACGGTGGAATGGGCGCGCGGGCCGAGCCAGATCATCGGCTTCAACTACTATCCTGCGATCCGCATTTCGGGTGAAGCCAAACCCGGCTTCACCTCGGGTGATACGATTGCCGAGATGGAACGCCTGACTGCAAAACTGCCGCGCGGCTTCGGTTATGAATGGGCCGGCCAGTCGCTGCAGGAGAAACTGTCGGGCTCGATGGCGCCGTTCCTGCTCGCGCTGTCGGCGCTGGTGGTGTTCCTGATCCTCGCCGCTCTCTACGAGAGCTGGACGATTCCGATCGCGGTGCTGATGACGGTGCCGCTCGGCATCATCGGCGCGGTGGCGGCCTCGACCCTGCGCGACATGCCGAACGGCGTCTATTTCACCGTGGGCCTGATCACCATCATCGGTCTGGCGGCGAAGGATGCCATCCTGATCATCGAATTCGCGAAGGATCTGCGCGCGCAGGGCATGTCGCTCTACGATTCAACGATGGAGGCGTGCAAACTGCGCTTCCGTCCCATCGTGATGACCGGCATGGCGTTCATCTGCGGCGTGCTGCCCATGGTGGTGTCGTCGGGCGCAGGCTCGAAGAGCCAGCAGGCGCTCGGCACCGGCGTTGCCGGCGGCATGCTGGCGGTGGTGATCCTGGCGCTGTTGTTCGTGCCGATCTTCTTTGTCTGGGTGCAGAACCTGTTCTCGCCGGACAAGCCGAAGAAGGACGAGGTGAAGCAGCCCGAAGCGGCTGGCGAGCCAGCGGCGTCGCATTGAGAAGGCCGTAGGATGGGGTTGAGCACAGGCGCGCAGCGCCGGAGCGATACCCATCACCGCGGGCTCGGTGCATGCTGTGATGGGTATCGCTGCGCTCAACCCATCCTACAGCACAGCGTTCGTGTTGCGACGGCGGACGTAGGGCGGATGAGCCGAAGGCGTAATCCGCCGGCCGAGTGCATGGTTGAAACTCCGCGGCGGATTACGCTTCGCTCATCCGCCCTACGGCACAGCATCACTTCCGCGACAGCGGCCGCAAGATCTTCACCAGCGAATTGTGGACGACTTCATTGCCGCACACCACGTCGCCGGTCTTCAAGAGGTCACCGCCGTCGATGTCGCTGACGAGACCGCCGGCCTCCTTGATCATGATGATGCCGGCCGCGACGTCCCAGGGCTGCAGGTTGCGCTCCCAATAGCCATCGAGACGACCGGCGGCCACGAAGGCCATATCCAGCGAGGCCGCGCCAAAACGGCGGAGGCCGGCGACCTTCGGCTGCAGCGCCGCCATCTCGTTGCGCGAGAGCTCGAAATCGCCGCGGCCGATATGCGGCAGGCCGCAGGCGATCACGCAGTCATGCAACTGCTGGCGGCCGGCCACGCGCAGGCGGCTGTCATTGAGGAATGCGCCGGCGCCTTTCTCGGCCATGTAGAGTTCTTCATTGCCGGGATTGTAGATCACGCCGGCAATGATCTGGCCCTCGCGGGCGAGGCCGATCGAGATGGCGAATTGCGGGATGCCGTGCAGGAAGTTGGTGGTGCCGTCGAGCGGATCGACGATCCAGGTATGGCTCTTGTCGGTCCCTTCGCGGCTGCCGCCTTCCTCGCCGAGGAAACCATAGCCGGGGCGGGCCTTGTTGAGATCCGTATAGAGCATTTCCTCGGCACGCTTGTCGGCGAGCGAGACGAAGTTGGCAGGTCCCTTCAGGGAGACCTGCAGATGCTCGATTTCGCCGAGGTCACGCTTGAGGCTGCGGCCGGCACGGCGGGCGGCCTTCACCATGACGTTCATAAGGGCCGAATTGATCATGATCTCGTCTCGCGACGACCTGACGTCAGGTCTTCAAAATGGGGGTTGCTAGGGGCGATGGGTGCCCTCTGGGGGCCATCGCGTCAAGGGCCGATCTCTGGCCTGTAGGGTGGGCAAAGCAGCGAAGCGACGTGCCCACCTCCAAGTGCACAGCCGGTGAAGGTGGGCACGCGACGCTTTGCCCACCCTACAGGTCCCGGTCACGTCATTTCAGGCCGGAGCCGAGCCATTTATTCGCCGCCTGCTGGGCTTGGGCGCGATCCTGGGGGCTGGCCCCGGCCAGCAATTCATCCAGCATCAGGTCGCCTTTGCCGGCGGTCTTCGCCACGATATGCCAGCGCAGGCCTTCCAGCCGTTCCTCGGTATTTGTGCGCATGGCGAGCACCCGGGCGAGGCGGTTCTGGGCGATCGGGCTGTTTTGGCGGGCAGCCTTGCGGAGCAGGGTAATCGCGGCCGCCTCGTTCTTGGAGGTTCCGGTGCCGTTATAGAGCGCGATGGCGTATTCCACCTCGGCGTCCACATTGTCGGCCATCGAAGCCGCCTGCAGCAGGCGCACGGCCTTGTTGATGTCCTTCTCCACGCCGGTGCCTTCCTTGTAGAAGGTCGCCAGCGCATATTGCGCTTCGGGATTGCCGGCGTCTGCAGCCTGCCTCAGCAATTCAGCCGAGCGCTTGACGTCCTGCGGCAGGGTCTGGCCGTCGAGATAGAGCAGCGCCAGATTGTAGGCAGCCTTGGGATTACCGAGCTTGGCGGAGGATGCCAGCAGCTTCACGGCCTCGTCGCGCCCGCCCGGATTGGTGCGCTCGGAAATGCGCAGCATCGCCAGCGCAAACATCGCCTCGCGGTCACCGCGATCGGCGGCGCGTTTGTACCATTCGGCGGCCTGCTGGTAGTTGCGCTTGATCCCGATGCCGTTGGAATAGAGCTCGCCCAGCATGGTCATTGCTTTCGGATCATTGTTCTCCGTGGCGCGCTTGGTGGCGAGATCGAGCGCAGTCTTGTACATGCCGCGCTGATAGGCGCCGTAGACGAGGTCGGCGCGGGGATCGACGGGCTCTTCAACCTTGTCCGGTTGCTTTGCAGGCGGTGCTTTCTTGGCGGTGTCGGGTGCTTTCTTTGCCGCCTCCGGCGCTTTCGCAGGGGCCTGTTTGGCCGGCGCCTTTGCTGGCGGCTGCTTCGTCGGCGCTTGCGCGGCGGGCGGCGTCAACGACATCTGTGCGATGGCCGCCGTTGTGAACAGGCAGCCGGTCGTCACGAGCAATGCGCGCAGTGTCTTCACGTATGTCAGCCCTGTGCTGCCTTGAGGCGCTCAAGCAGCGCGAGGTGGCCGCGCTTGAGCGCCTGTTCGACATCGGAGAGCGCTGCAGCGGCGCTGCGCGCATCATTCCAGATCAGATCGCCGACCAGCACGAAATCCGCGCCGGCGGCAGCAAACTGCTCGGCTTCCTCAAGCGAGGCCGCATAGCCGACACATGGCGGCTCGAACAATTCGGCCCACCATTCCAGTCGCTCGGCGATTGCATCCGCCGAGGGACGCTGGCCCTTGGCATCCGGCTCGCCAAACAAAACATAGTCAGCGCCGGCTTCGCCAGCGGACATCGCATGGTGGCGTGTCGTGAGGCCGCCGCAGCCGGCGATCCAATCGGGCTTCAGTGCCGGCAAGGCTTCCTGCATTGGCGCGAGGCCGGGCAGATGCGCGCCGTCGGCGCCACCGCGTGCGACGAGATCTGCATGACCTTCGACGAGCAGCGCCGCATCGGCGTTTTGGGCGACCTGTGCCACGGCCTTGATGCGCGTGGTGAGGCTGCGCGGATCGGAGGGGGCAAGGCGCAGAAGCACGGCGGCGATGTCGGCCTTGCCGAGCAATGCAGACAGCTTGCCGACCAACGCAGCCGGGTCTTCAGTCACGGGCGTCGAGAGATAGAGCCGCGGGGCGGGGGGCGCTGGAGGTTTAGCAGCCAAGATCAAACAGCCTTTTCGTGTTCGGCAGTCCAGGTGCCGGATGCCGCGAGCGAATTCATCCGCGCGCGATGAGTGAAAGCTTTCTGGCCCGCTTGCACATTTTCAGTCCTGCCGGCCCACGCTTTCTGCGGCGCAGCTTGCAATGCGCGGCCATAAGAAAAGGTGAGCGGCCAGGGCAGCCCGCCGATTTTGTTCATGGCATCGAGATGTGCGGTCGCCTGCTCGTCCGACTGACCGCCCGACAGAAAGGCGATGCCCGGCACCGAGGCCGGTACGCAATTCTTCAACATGCGCACGGTCTTCTCGGCGACTTCGCTCACGCCGGCCTGCGTGTTCGACGTCTTGCCGGATACCGCCATGTTCGGCTTCAGAATCATGCCTTCCAGCGCGACGCGCTGAATACGCAATTCCTGGAAGGTCTTGTTGAGCACACGCGTTGTCACCTCGACGCAGCGATCAATGTCGTGATCGCCGTCCATCAGCACTTCAGGCTCGACGATCGGTACGATCTGTGCGGCCTGACACAGCGCTGCATAACGCGCCAGTGCATGGGCATTGACGGAAATAGCCGTCATCGAGGGAATACCAGCTCCGATATCGATCACCGCGCGCCATTTGGCAAACCGCGCGCCGCGCTCGTAATATTTCGGCAGCCGCTCGGCGAGCTTGTCGAGGCCGGTGGTGACGAGTTCACCCGGACAGTTCGGCAGCGGCTGGGTGCCTTCGTCGACCTTGATGCCGGGAATGGCGCCGGCTTCCTCGATCAGCCGCACCAGTGGCGTTCCGTCTTTGGCGTCCTGCCAGATCGTCTCGTCATACAGGATGACGCCCGAAATCGCGCTGCTCATGGCTTCACGGGAGCGAAACAGCATCTCGCGATAGTCGCGGCGGCTCTCTTCGGTCGAGGTCACGCCGATGGCATCGAAGCGCTTCTTGATGGTGCCGGACGACTCGTCCGCGGCCAGCAGTCCCTTGCCCGGCGCAACCATGGCGCGGGCGATTTTGTTGAGATCGGCGAGGTTCATCGGAGCGGTCCTGAAAGATGTGCTTCTTACGGACAATAACGACGGATGTCAGGCAAGGCCGAGAAAAGTCGCCAGCGCGCGGTCTACCTGTTCCATGGCTGCATTGTCCAATACTCCGAAAACCGGCCCGGTTTGACTGACCCGGAGCGTGCTGCATTTATCAGTCATGATGTGAGACGGAGCACGAAGACCGTTCGCCGACGTTGGCCTGACTTCGATGCGGAAAACCTGATCGGGAAGAAGATCGCTCGTCAACGGTAGAAAAGTGACGGTGCCAAGCCTATCGAAATTCTCAGCTTGAACGACCAAGGCTGGACGGGGCTTTCCGAACGCTCCCGGCAAAGCCACGGTGATAAGATCCCCGCGTTTCATTTCCAGCCGTCGAAATCGACCCCGGACAGCTCGTCGAGAATCTCCTTCTCGCTGTCACTGGCGTTGATCACTTCGATCGCGCGAGCAATCTTGGCCCGGTATTCGGGTGAATTCACGTCCGGCACCCAGATGGTCACCGGCTTCAAGCCGGCGGCCTTCATTTTTTCGCGGTGCTTGCGGACGCGCTCTGCGCCTGTGGCCATGACGACCTCCACTCCGTTACATGTAACATAGCGAAGGTCGCCGAGGCTTGCAAGGCATGCGTGCATCCCGGCGGGATGCGCGCATTCAGCCGATCATCAGGCGATCTTGGCGTTCAGCTCGCCCGCGGCGTAGCGCTTAGCCATTTCGGCGGTGGTCAGCACACGCTTGATCTTGCTGGCCTGGCCGGCGGTGTTGAACTCTTGCAGGCGCTGCTTGCAGAGCTTCGTCATCGCTTCCATCGCCGGCTTCAGATATTTGCGCGGATCGAATTCGCTCGGATTCTCGGACAGGATCTTGCGGATCTGGCCGGTCATCGCCATGCGGTTGTCGGTATCGATATTGATCTTGCGCACGCCGTGCTTGATGCCGCGCTGGATCTCGGCCACCGGCACGCCCCAGGTCGGCTTCATCTGGCCGCCGAACTTGTTGATGATGTCCTGCAGGTCCTGCGGCACCGAGGACGAGCCGTGCATCACCAGATGCGTGTTCGGCAGCTTGCGGTGGATTTCCTCGATCACGTTCATGGCGAGAATGTCGCCATCCGGCTTGCGGGTGAACTTATAGGCGCCATGCGAAGTGCCCATGGCGATCGCCAGCGCGTCCACCTGGGTCTCCTTGACGAACTTCACGGCTTCATCCGGATTGGTCAGCAGCTGGTCATGCGACAGCTTGCCCTCTGCGCCGTGGCCGTCTTCCGCCTCGCCTTCGCCGGTCTCCAGCGAGCCGAGCACGCCGAGCTCGCCTTCCACCGAGATGCCGCCGAGATGCGCCATGTCGGTCACGGTCTTGGTGACGCCGACATTGTAGTCCCAGTCGCCCGGCGTCTTGCCGTCGGCCTTCAGCGAGCCGTCCATCATCACCGAGGTGAAGCCGGCCTGGATCGCGGTCATGCAGGTTGCGGCCTCGTTGCCATGGTCGAGATGCACGCAGACGGGAATGTGTGGATAGATTTCGGTGACAGCGTCCATCATGTGCTTGAGCATGATGTCGTTGGCGTAGGAGCGGGCGCCGCGCGACGCCTGGATGATCACCGGTGCATCGACGCCGTTGGCGGCTTCCATGATCGCCAGCGCCTGCTCCATATTGTTGATATTGAAGGCCGGCACGCCGTAATCGTTTTCCGCTGCATGATCGAGCAATTGACGCAACGTGATACGGGCCATGCGGGAGACTCCTTCTTGGATGGGCGGTTCTTGAATGAAGTGGCGCGGGTTCCGCACCTGATGATCGCTCTTAGCGCGAGCCCACAGCGAATCCAAGCCGCCATACGTCGCGCGAGCGCGCAGCGTTAATCGCTGAAGGGCGTAGGTGTTCCAGTGTGCGGAAATTTAGGAGGATCGATGCTCGTGATCTTCGAGCCTGTCGAGCCGGCTTTCTAGATCGGTGACGCGTGCGTTGAGATCGCCGAACATGGTGCGCGTCAGCAGAAATGCTCCCGCGTTATCGCGCCGCTCGCCGCGCGAAATTGCTTCAATATTGTCGAACCGCGCATCGACGGCGTCGAAGCGCTTATCCACCTCAATTCGAAACGCCGCCAAGTCACCCTGAATCTTCTTCAAGATTTCGAAAACCGCATTTTCCACGTTGTCGCTCATGGCCGATACGTCCTCGTTACTAACGAGAACGTATCATAAACACACGACACTGCAACGGCAATCTTAAGTTGCTGAAACTTACTTCTTCAGCACCTCGACGCCGGGCAGCGGCTTGCCTTCCATCCATTCGAGGAAAGCGCCGCCAGCGGTGGAAATGTAAGTGAAATCGTCCGCCACGCCCGCGTGATTCAAAGCCGCCACGGTGTCGCCGCCACCGGCCACCGAGATCAGCTTGCCTTCCTTGGTGCGCTTCGCAGCGTGCTTCGCAGCGACCACAGTGCCGCGATCGAATGGCGCGATTTCGAATGCGCCGACCGGGCCATTCCACACCAGCGTCGCGGCATCGTCGATCGCGGCATGAATGCGCTCGATGGACTGCGGGCCGACATCGAGGATCATGCCGTCGTCCGGGATCGCATCGAGGCCGTAAGCCTGCGATGGCGTATTGGCTTCGAACTTGAACGCGACGGTCGCGTCCACCGGCAGGATGATTGCGCAGCCGGCGGCTTCCGCCTTCTCCAGAATGCGCAGCGCGGTGGGCGCGAGGTCCTTCTCGCACAGCGACTTGCCGACGCCGATCCCCTGTGCATGCAGGAATGTGTTGGCCATGCCGCCGCCGATCACCAGCGCCTGCACCTTGCTGACGAGGTTTTCCAGCAGGTCGATCTTGGTCGACACCTTGGCGCCGCCAACGACCGCGATCACCGGGCGCTTCGGCGCGTCCAGCGCCTTGCCGAGCGCATCCAATTCGGCCTGCATGGTGCGGCCGGCATAGGCCGGCAGCTTGTGACCGAGGCCTTCGGTGGTCGCGTGGGCGCGATGCGCGGCCGAGAAGGCGTCATTGACCCAGATGTCGCCGAGCTTGGCGAGTTCTTCCACAAAGGCCGGATCGTTCTTTTCCTCGCCGGCATGGAAGCGGGTGTTTTCCAGGCAGAGAATGTCGCCATCCTTCATCGCGGCCACAGCCTTCTGCGCGGGCTCGCCGATGCAGTCGTCGGCGAAGGCGATCTGCTTGTTGAGGACATTGGCGAGCGCGGCAGCCACAGGCTTCAGCGAGTTCTTCTCGTCGCGGCCTTTGGGGCGGCCGAAATGCGCGAGCAGGATGACCTTGCCGCCCTTGTCGGAAATGCCGGTGATGGTCGGCGCGATGCGCTCGAGCCTCGTTGCGTCAGTCACCTTGCCGCTGTCCATGGGGACATTGAGATCGACGCGCACGAGCACGCGCTTACCCTTCACATCGACATCATCGAGGGTGCGGAAAGAATTGGTCATGGTGATTGTCCCGGTCGCGGAGAAACGAGGGCGATCGACCGCGAGCGGGACCGCCGCATTATAAAAATATCCCGGACGCTTATGGCGTCCGGGATATGTCGCTTACTTGGTCTTAGAGCAGCTTGCCCATCGCAACGGCCGTATCGGCCATGCGGTTGGAGAAGCCCCACTCGTTGTCATACCAGCTCAGCACGCGCACCAGCGTGCCGTTCTGCACCTTGGTCTGGTCGAAGGCGAAGGTCGACGAATGCGGATCGTGGTTGAAGTCGATCGACACGTTCGGGTGCGAGGTGGTGCCGAGCACGCCCTTCAGCTCGCCGGCGGCGGCCTTCTTGATGGCTTCGTTGATCTCTTCCTTGGTCGTCGCCTTCTTGGCGATGATCTTGAGATCGACCACCGAGACATTCGGGGTCGGCACGCGGATGGAAACACCGTCGAGCTTACCGGCCAGTTCAGGCATCACCAGGCCGATGGCCTTGGCGGCGCCCGTCGAGGTCGGGATCATCGACATCGCAGCTGCACGACCGCGATAGAGATCGCTGTGCAGGGTGTCGAGGGTCGGCTGGTCGCCGGTGTAAGCGTGGATCGTGGTCATGAAACCGGTTTCGATGCCGACGGTTTCATTGAGCACCTTGGCCACCGGCGCCAGGCAGTTGGTGGTGCACGAACCGTTGGAGACGACCAGGTGATCCTTGGTCAGGGTCTTGTGGTTGACGCCGTAGACGATGGTCGCGTCAGCGCCGTCCGACGGAGCCGAGACCAGCACGCGCTTGGCGCCTGCGGTCAGATGGGCAGAGGCCTTCGCCTTGGCGGAGAAGATGCCGGTGCATTCGAGCGCGATGTCGATGCCGAGATCCTTCCAGGGCAGCGTGTTCGGATCGCGAACCGAGGTGACCTTGATCTTGCCCTTGCCGAGATTGATGCTGTCACCATCGACGGTGACTTCGCCCGGGAAGCGGCCATGCACCGAGTCGAAGCGGAGCAGATGCGCATTGGTCTCGACCGGTCCGAGATCGTTGATGGCGACCACTTCGATGTCAGTGCGGCCCGACTCATAGATCGCCCGCAGCACATTGCGGCCGATGCGGCCAAAACCGTTGATCGAAACCCGGATCGCCATTCATTCTCTCCTTGTTGGCCCTGCCTAGTTTGAGGGCTCTATATAGTGGCCTTTATGGGCGTTTCATGCCCCGAAAGGAACATTGGTGCAATGCGTCACTGCGCCAATGCTCCGATAGCGTTAAGCCGCGTGTGGTCTCTGTTTCTCCCTCTCCCGCCTAGCGAAGCGAAGCTTCGCGCGGGCGGGGGAGGGCCGGGGTGGGCAGCCACAAGCTCTGACGTCACGTGGGGCGCCCCCACCCTGACCCTCCCCCGTAAGAACGGGAGAGGGAAAACATCGACTTGCGTTAAGCTTTGTTGTGCTTGCGGGTCGCAGCGTCCACCACGGCTTCCGGCGTGATGCCGAACAGCTTGTACAACTCCTTCGCCGGCGCGCTGGAGCCAAAACCCTTCATGCCGATGAAGATACCGTCATGGCCGATCACCGAATCCCAGCCGAAGCGCACGGCGGCTTCGACGGCGATCTTGACCGGCGCATCGCCGATGATCGCCTTCTGCTTGTCTTCCGGCTGCTCCAGCAGCAGTTCGAGCGACGGCACCGACACCACGCGGGTCGCGATGCCCTTCTCGGCCAGCGTCTTCTGCGCGGCGACGGCGATTTCGACTTCCGAGCCCGACGCGAAGATCGAGACGGCGGCCTTGCCATCGGCAGCGACGAGCTCATAGCCGCCGTTGGCGCAGAGATTGTCGTCGTGATGCGTGGTGCGCACCGGCGTCAGGTTCTGGCGCGAGAGAGCCAGCATGGTCGGACCGTTGGTCTTCTCCATTGCCAACTGCCAGCACTCGGCGGTCTCGACCGTGTCCGCCGGGCGGAACACGCGCATGTTCGGCATCGCGCGCATGGCAGCGAGATGCTCCACGGGCTGATGGGTTGGGCCGTCTTCGCCGAGACCGATGGAGTCATGGGTCATGATGTAGATCACGGGGATCTGCGCCAGCGCCGAGATGCGCATCGCCGGGCGTGCGTAATCGGTGAAGCACATGAAGGTCGCGCCGGCCGGAATGAAGCCGCCATGCAGCGCGATGCCGTTCATGGCCGCGGCCATGCCCATTTCGCGAATGCCGTAATGAACATAGCGCCCCTTGAAGTCGCCGGGCTTGATTTCCACGGCCTGTTTGGTGCGGGTGTTGTTCGACGGCGTCAGATCGGCGGAACCGATCACCATTTCCGGCACCACCTGCACCAGCGCTTCAAGCGCGAGTTCGCTGGCCTTGCGGGTCGCGACGGTCTGCGGCTCGGCAACCAGCTTCTTCTTCAGATCGCGGATCGCGACTTCCATTGCGGCGGGGCGCTTGTGCAGGTCGCGGCGGGTGAATTCATCGCGCTTGTCGGCCGGCTGCGCGTCAAAACGCTTCTGCCAGTCGGCACGCGCAGCAGCGCCCTTCTTGCCGACATCCCGCCAGGCATTGAGGATGTCGTCCGGAATTTCGAACGGGCCGTAATCCCAGCCCAGCGCCTTCTTGGTGGCGGCGAGTTCTTCGGCGCCGAGCGGTTCGCCATGCGCCTTGGAAGTGCCGGCGCGCTTCGGCGAGCCGAAGCCGATGGTGGTCTTGCAGGCGATCAGCGACGGGCGATCCGATGACTGCGCGTCCTTGATGGCTTTGGCGATCGCAACGGGATCATGGCCGTCGATCTGCACCGCATTCCAGCCATGGGCCTTGAAGCGCGCGACCTGGTCGACGCTGTCGGCGAGGGTCAGCGGGCCGTCGATGGAAATGCCGTTGTCGTCATAGAGGAAGATCAGTTTCGACAGCTTGAGATGGCCGGCCATGGCCAGCGCTTCATGGCTGACGCCTTCCATCAGGTCGCCGTCCGAGCACAGCACATAAGTGTAGTGATCGACGAGATCGCCATATTCGGCAGCAAGCATGCGCTCGGCGAGCGCGAAACCGACCGAGGTGGCGACGCCCTGGCCGAGCGGGCCGGTGGTGGTCTCGACACCGGAGGTGTGGAAGTTTTCCGGATGGCCCGGGGTCGCCGAATGCAGCTGGCGGAAATTCTTCAGCTGGTCGAGCGTCATCTCCTTGTTGCCCGTGAGATAGAGCAGGGCATAGAGCAGCATCGAGCCATGGCCGGCCGAAAGGATGAAGCGGTCGCGGTCCGGCCACTTCGGATCGGCGGCATCGAATTTCAGGAACTGGCTGAACAGCACGGTGGCGACGTCGGCGGCGCCCATGGGCAGGCCGGGATGGCCGGAATTGGCCTTCTGCACGCCATCCATGGCCAGTGCGCGAATTGCATTGGCCATTTTCGAGTGATCAACCTGCGCCATCGTGTGTTCCGTCTTATTTTTAGAAGGGGACTGCTTGTAAGGGGTCGTTTGCAACCGCTGGGCGTGCGGCTTTGCAGCATCGCATTGGAGAACGGGTGGATAGCACCTCGGTTCCTGGGAGTCCAAGCCGTCGCCGGAAGTGCAGCCTTCTCCGCAGGATAACCCCGATTTTTGACCGCTTTACGGTGCATAGGTTTTAGGCCGGCGTTGCTTCCGCCGCTTCGCCCGCCTAAATTTCGAGCCTAAAACCTTGTCGCGGCGTGCTTTTTGGCGTCGTGTCCCCGTCCACAGGTTCCACATCGCCCGGTATGATCGAACGTCCCGCCCATCTCTCTGCCTCCGATCCCGCCAATGGTGGGGCGCAGGAGATCGAGTCCGCGACGCGCCGGCTGATGACGGCGTTGGATGCGCTGGAAAGTGCGGTGGAACGCCGCCGCGAGGCTGATCGCGACGAGGACGAACTGGCCGCGCGCATCCAGGCGCTCGGTGCCGATCGGTCGCGCCTCGCTGACGAACTCGATGGCTCGCTGGTGAAGACCCGCCGTCTCGAACGCACCAATCGCGAGATCGCCGGCTCGCTTGATGCCGCCATCGGCTCGATCCGCACGGTGCTTGCGGAACAGTCTCGTGAGTGATCATGGCATGACCCACGTCAACGTCACCATCAATGGCCGGCAATATCGCATGGCGTGCGAGGAAGGGCAGGAGACCCGCCTGCTGCGCCTCGCGGAAAGCCTTGAGTCCCGCGTCACCGGCCTGCGCGGCAAATTCGGCGAGATCGGTGATGCCCGCCTCACGGTGATGGCTGCGCTGATGGTGGCCGACGAACTCGTCGATGCCAATGCGCAGATCCGCGCGCTGCAAGAAGAGCTGATGGCGCTCCGCGACGTTCGCGTCGTCGCCGCCGACCGAGCCCGCGCGACCCAGACGGCGGTGGCTGCCGCGCTCAACTCCGCTGCCGAGCGCATCGAGAAGACGACCCAGGTCCTCAACCGCACCATCGGCGGCGGTGTGGCGATCGGGTAGCCGTCATCCCGGCGAACGCCGGGATCCATAGCCTTTGACCACATAATTGAAACGCGAGCGTCTCCCGATTTCTTCGGTGTGTATGGGTCCCGGCGTCCGCCGGGACGACAATCGCCCACTGGCGCATCCGCCTCATAACCCCTACATTGGTCCTCGCGAGGCTGCGTCGCGCGTCAGGAGCCATATATCCCCGGGGCCTTATCGATCCTTTAGGGAACTGTTCCTGGCCAGGTCCGTGGACCTGGACACACGGTGCCCACCTACTTTCGTAGGTGCTCCGGGATCGCGTGCTTCAACGGCCACCGTGGCTTCGCACTTTTCTTTTTTGAGGTCTTTGAGCTGGACCGAGAAATGACGATGAAAATCTCATTGCCCGAAGAGTTCAGCGCCTTCGTCGAGGCGCAGGTCGCGAGCGGCGATTATGCGACGCCTGACGACGTTTGTCGCGATGCGCTGCGGCTGATGGAGCAGCATGTTAAGGACGAGGCGGAACGCCTCGAATGGCTGCGACAAGCCTATCGCGAGGGCATCGAGAGTGGTGATCATGGCCCGCTCGATGTCGATGCCCTGATTGCCGAGGCCCAGGCGACATATCGCAAAAAGGCGGGATGATCCATGCTGCCGCGCTATACTGAGCAAGCGCGCAGAGATCTGATCGACATCCATCACGCCATTTCAGACCACCATCCGTCCATCGCAAATGCGATGATCAAGCGAATAACGGAGCGCTGCCTGCAACTGGCAGCATTTCCACGATCGGGACCAATACGCCCCAAGATCGCCCCCGATGCGCGTGTCCTCGCCATCGATCGCTGGATCGCAATCTATCGACTGACGGCAAAGGGCCCGCAGGTCGTCCGCGTCGTCGATGGCGCGCGCAACCTGACGAATTTGGACCTCCCCAAGGATTAGCGCTAGGGTCAGTCGATGACCCCGCCCACCCCCACCAAAACCGAACTTCGCATCGCCGCCCTTGCGCGGCGCTCGGCGCTGGGCGAAGCCACGCGCGACGCTGCTGCGCGGGCGCTTGCCAACCACGCTTTTCCGCAGCCCATCACCCCCGGCACCATTGTCGCTGGCTATTCGCCGATCCGCAGCGAGCTCGATCCCCTGCCATTGATGCAATCGCTCGCGACAAAGGGCGCACGCCTCGCATTGCCCGTGATCATCGCCCGCGACGAGCCGCTGATGTTCCGCGTCTGGGATGCGGCGAGCGCCCTCGTCGCCGGCTCGCTCGGCATCCTCGAGCCGCCGCCGGAGGCGCCGCAATTGATGCCGGATATCCTGCTGGTGCCGCTCGCCGCCTTCGACCGCGCCGGGCATCGCATCGGTTACGGGGCCGGCCATTATGACCGCACCTTCGCGCAACTGCGCGGGGTCAAGAATTTCACCGCCATCGGCCTGGCCTTCGATACCCAGGAGATCGAATCCATCCCGATGCAGCCCCACGACGTCGCGCTCGATTTTGTGCTAACCGAGACGCGTGTGATCGACTTCCGGAGCAAATAGATTGCGTATTCTCTTCATCGGTGACGTCGTCGGCAAAACCGGCCGCGTGGTGATCCTCGACAAGCTTCCCGGTCTCATCAAGGACTGGAAGCTCGATCTGGTCGTGATCAATGGCGAGAATGCCGCCGGCGGTTTTGGTATCACCGAGTCCATCTACAATGATCTGATCGATGCCGGTGCCGACGCGGTGACGCTCGGCAATCACGCCTGGAATCAGAAGGAGGCGCTGGTCTTCATCGAGCGCGCGCCGCGCCTGATCCGCCCGCTGAATTTCCCGCGCCACACGCCCGGCCGTGGCGCAGCCTTGGTCGATGCCAAGAACGGCGCGCGCGCGCTGGTCATCAATGCCATGGGCCGCATCTTCATGGAGCCGCTGAACGATCCGTTCGCCGGCATCAACAAGGAGATCGAGGCCTGTCCGCTGGTGGATGCCGCCGATGCTATCATCGTCGATTTCCACTGCGAGGCCACCAGCGAGAAGCAGGGCATGGGCCATTTCTGCGACGGTCGCGTCAGCCTCGTGGTCGGCACCCACACGCATATTCCCACGGCCGATCACCAGATCCTGCCCGGCGGCACCGCCTACATGACCGATGCCGGCATGACCGGCGACTATGATTCCGTGATCGGCATGCAGAAGGAAGAACCGGTCCGCCGCTTCGTCACCGGCATCCCATCAGGCCGTTTCGAGCCGGCTTTCGGGCCGGCAACACTGTCTGGCGTCGCGGTGGAGACGGATGACAAGACGGGGCTTGCGACGAAGATCGCACCGGTGCGGATCGGCGGAAGGCTCTCGCAGACGGTGCCGGATTTTTGGTGATGTGTAGGATGGGTAGAGCGTAGCGAAACCCATCACCACTTGCACCGGCGTCTGCGGTGATGGGTTTCGCTGCGCTCTACCCATCCTACGGCTTCGGCGCTACGCGCTTGCATGCGCGACCAGCCAGCTCGCCATCCTCGCCGCATCGCTATCCGTCGGATCGCACCACCGCGCGATCTGCACCTTCGAGCAGAGCCGCGCCTCGCTCCTGCGGCCGAGCCGCTTCAGCCGCCTACGCCGCAGCGCGTCTGCGACCAGCAGCGAGCGTCCGAGCGCGACGCCGTTGCCATCCACGGCGGCCTGCAATGTGCCGCTGATATCGCGAAAACGCATTGCTTCCGGCCGAGTGGTGCTGGAGCCGAGCCATGTCGTCCACGACCATTCAGGTCCCATGTCCTCCCCGCGATGGCCTTTTGCCAGCAGCGGCAAGTCGGACCATCCGTCTGACGTGTGACGACGCCCGAGCAATTTGGGCGATGCGATCGGGAAGACGAACTCATCCGGAAATCGCAACTCGCATGGCTGCTCGGCCAATGCGTCGCGTGGCATCCAGACCAAGCCGAGATCCGCATCCCCACGCGGTGCAGCTGGATCCCACGTCACCACTTCGATGGCGAGATCTGGAAATGCCGCTGCAAGCGCCGGCAGCCGCGGCGAGAGCCACCAGTTGAGCAAGGCCGATCCCGTGCCGATGCGAAACGGTCGGACGTCCGGTCGCCCGCGCACATGGCGATGCAGTCCCGCCAGCGTGCCGAGCACGGGCGCCAATTCGCGCGCCAGTCGGTTGCCGGCATCGGTGACGCGCAGGCCCGGATTCATCCGCTCGAACAGCGCCAGCCCAAAATAGCGTTCGAGATCGCGCAGGCGATGGCTGACGGCGCTTTGAGTGAGGCCGAGTTCATCGGCCGCCAGTGTCATGCTGCCGTGGCGGAGCACGGCATCGAAGGCCACGAGTGCGGCGAAGGGCGGCAGGCGGTTGGCGCGCGTGAGCATGCCGCATGAAACCAATTCATGGCCGCGGGCGCAATCTTCATTTGCTGTTGGCGGCAGGCGCAACTCTCATCGCGCCATGAACCAGATGCTCCATCCCAAGCCCGTCTCGAACACCCGCACCCGCATTGTCGCCGCCACGCTCGGTCTCGGCGCCTTCCTCACCCAGTTCGACGTCACCTCCGTCATCATGGCGATGCCTGCCATTGGGCGCGACCTCGATCTCGGCGTCGCCGGTCTCACCTGGGTCGTCGATAGTTACAGCCTGGCTTTCACTGTCGCCTTGTTGGCGGCCGGTGCGTTGACCGACAGGTTCGGCCGGCGCCGTGCGCTGCTGATGGGCAATATGGTTTTCCTGCTTGCATCAATCGCCTGCGGTCTCGCGCGGAACGGTCTGGAGCTATGGGCGGCACGCGCTGCGCAAGGCATCGGCGCAGCCTTCGTGATCACCGCCGCCATTGCCTCGATTGCTGCGATCTTTCCGTCGCCGCAGGCGCGCGCTCGGGCTTTTGGTATTGTCGGCGTGATGTCCGGCATCTCGATGGCGCTCGGACCCACGCTTGGCGCAGTGATTTCGAGCGGGATCGGCTGGCGCTGGATTTTCTTCGCCAACCTACCGTTCTGCGTCCTGATTGCCATCGCTGTTCCCCGTCTTATCGTCGAGGCGCGCGAGGAACGGGGCAGGTCGATCGACTGGCCGAGCGTGGCGGTTCTCGCGCTTGCGCTCGGTTTCGCCATCGAAGCTTTTCTCACCGCGCGCGAGTCCCTGCTTTATCTCGTGGCGGGGCTTGCCGTTGCTGCAATGCTGTTCGCCGTCTTCATCCGGCTGCAGCGCCGCCAACCGATCCCGCTGTTCGATCCGACTTTGTTTCGCAGCCGCCCCATGGCTGCCGCTGCAATTTTGCTGATTGCCATGTCGATCGGCTATTGGGCCTTGCTGGTCTATCTCCCGATGTTTTTCGGTGCGGCATTGGGATGGAGCGGCGAGATGGCCGGCTTGGGGATGTTGATCCTGACCTTGCCGATGCTGGTGATCCCGCCCGTGGCCGCGCGTCTCGGCGACGCGCTTGGCTGGCGCTATCTGTTCAGCGCCGCTCTGGCGGCCATGGCGTTGGGAGGGATGGTGCTGGCCGTTGCCGCGCTGACCGCGGATGCATCGCTTATCATGATCGAAACCGTCATCGGCATGCTGATGATTGGAACCGGTGCCGCAGTCGCGCATCCGCAATTGTCGGGGATCATCGTGGCGCTCGCGCCAGCGGATGCCGCGGGCATGGCGTCGGCCATCACCGTTGTCGCGCGGCAGGGTGGCTTTGCCATCGGTGTCGCTATGTTGGGTGCCGCGATGCCGTCGGAACAAACGGCATCCGGTTTTGCCGGCGTATTCGCGATCGCCGCCGCTGCGTCGGCGCTGGGGGCGGCAGCTTGTGTTTTGCTGCCGCATGACACCAAGGCGCAGCCGTAGGGCGGATGAGCCGAAGGCGTTATCCGCCGGCCGAGTTCAAAGCTGAAGCTCCGCGGCGGATGACGCTTCGCTCATCCGCCCTACGATCAGAGTTTAATATTTCTCCGGCACATACATCTCTGCCGGCACCGGCGCGCGGTGATAGTCCGGGTTGCGCACACGCTCCGGCAGGGTCACCGCCTCGTATGGCAGCTCCTTATACGGAATCTGCTCCAAAAGATGCGAGATGCAGTTCAGGCGCGCCTTCTTCTTGTCCACGGCCTGCACCACATGCCACGGCGCTTCCGGAATATGCGTATGCTCGAGCATCGCTTCCTTGGCCTTGGTGTAGGCTTCCCAGCGGGCGCGTGATTGCACGTCCATGGGCGACAGCTTCCACTGCTTCAGCGGATCGGCGATGCGCATGGCGAAGCGCAGATGCTGCGCCTCGTCGGTGATCGAGAACCAGTATTTGATCAGGATGATGCCCGAACGCACCAGCATGCGCTCGAATTCCGGCACCGAGCGATAGAATTCCTGCACTTCGTCCTCGGTGCAGAAGCCCATCACGCGCTCGACGCCGGCGCGGTTGTACCAGGAGCGATCGAACAGAACCATTTCGCCGCCGGCCGGCAGATGCGAGACATAGCGCTGGAAGTACCACTGCGTGCGCTCGCGCTCGTTCGGCGCAGGCAGCGCGGCGACGCGGCAGACACGCGGATTGAGGCGCTGGGTGATGCGCTTGATCACGCCGCCTTTGCCGGCGGAGTCGCGGCCTTCGAAGATCACCACGACCTTCAGCTTCTCGTGCTGCACCCAGCTCTGCAGCTTCACCAATTCGCCCTGCAGGCGGAACAGTTCCTTGAAATAAGTGCGGCGATCGACGCCGGAGGTCAGCGGCTCGCCGGCGACCTCGTCGGCCATCTGGTCGAGGCGGTCCTCGTCGAGTTCGAGCTCCATTTCCTCGTCATAGCTGTCGAGCATCTCCTCGCGGACGCGGTCATGCATGGCTTTTGCATTGTCGGGGGAGAGTTCGTTCATGGTCGCCTCGGAAATCGATGGATGATCAATGTCAGTTCGGTGGGTTGAACCAATATCGAATGTCATTGGTGTGACATCTGTTCCCGGACTGCGTTGATCTGTCCCGTCCGCCGTGGCGCTGGGCCCGTAGGGTGGGCAAAGCGAAGCGTGCCCACCATCAGTGCTCGCCACTCGAAGGTGGGCACGGCGCAAGCGCGCTTTTGCCCACCCTACAATTTACAGCTTATACGCCGTCCGGAACCCGCCCCAGTGCCGGCCCTGCACGCGCACCGGTACGTCGATTTCGCGCATCATTACAGTCTGGCCGTTGCCCATGTCGCGGGCATAGCTCTGGATCAGATAGGCGCGGGTATTTCGCCCGGCCGCGAGGCCGGCGGGGTCGTTGAAGATGCGGCGGTTGCGGCTGTTGGCGGTGTTCCAGGCGACATCGCCGGGCCGCTGCGGCTTTGAATAGATGCCGTTATGCACGGGTAGGTAACCGTTGCGATCGATCATCGCGCAGAACGCCATGCGCGAATCCTTCGCGAGGAACGCATCCTGGAACGCCGGCAGCGCGCGATCCGCCCAGCTCAAAATCTTCGTGCGATATTGCACGGGATTACTGGCTTCGATCTCCACATAGGTCTCATCGAACATGTCGTCGAGCGTGATCGCGCCCGATGCGATGCCGTCGGCAAAGATCTTGTTCAGCGCCACACCGGCATCCAGCGCGCGCGTGACGAATTCCATGTTCTCGTCATGGATCGCCCAGAGTCGATCTTCGATCCGGCTGATGACCTGCGCATCCGGCGCAACGAAACGGGCCTGCGCGCCGCCTTTGTCATGCGCCTCGATGCGTAGCCGGCATGCGCCGACATCGCCGAGCTCTGCAGCCAGCACTTCATGCAGCGGCAATCGCGCCGCGTCCGGTCCGCCGATCAGCACGCCGTCCATGGCGATCTCGTAAACCGGCGCGCGCAGCCGGCCACTGCGTGTGTCGATCGCAATCTCGATATGGCAGGGCAGGCGTTCGCGCTTGCGCTGCGCATCGCTATCGGCGTCCTGTTTCAGCAGCACGGCGCAGCGCGATTTCAGCTTCGATGCGAACAGCGTCACCGCGGCGCCGGCTTGCGCGACCTCCTCGCCATGCGCGGCAGCTTCCTTGGCGGCGGCCTCGATCTCATGGGCGCTGTCGCCCACCGCCACGATGAATTGCGAGGCCGAAGCCGCGTTGCTCGACATCTCGCTGGTGGTCGCGCTCTGCTCGGCCACCGCGCCATTGACATGGGTGAACACCGGGCGGATCGCCTCGATCGCAGAGGAGATGCGATGAACGGCTTCCACCGAGCTCGCGGCATCGCGCTGAAGCGCGTCAATCTTTTTCCTGATTTCCTCCGTGGCCCCCTGGGTCTGCACCGCCAGCGCCTTCACCTCGGTGGCGACAACAGCAAAGCCGCGGCCCGCCGCGCCGGCACGTGCAGCCTCGATGGTGGCGTTCAACGCCAGCATCGTCGTCTGCCGCGCGATCTGCGCGATCAGCTCCAGCACCTGGCCGATGGCGGCGGAGGACTCCCGCAGCCGGTCCACATTCACGCTCGCGTCCTGCGCCGCGGCGCCCGCCTCGTCGGCGAGTTTGCTGGCGTCGCGCACCTGGGCGCCGATTGCCTGCGCCGAATGGGTGAATTTGTCGGCCGCATGGGCAAATGTCGTGGCGGTGGCCTGGGCGGTGCTGCTGCGACCGGTCAGTGCATCGGTGCGGTCGCGGATCGCGGCAAGGGTCACGGCGGTCGATTGGGCGCCGCCCGCCACCGAGCCGGCTGCCTTCTCCAACTGGCGGACAAGCCCGCCCAATTCGAGTTCGAGCAACTCCAGGATGTCGCGGGCAGGGTCGGGGTCCGGAACCGCCGCAGGGGCGGGAATGGCAATGTTTATGGGCTCAATGGCCGGCTCGGCCGTCTCAACCGGCCGCTTGCGAAACAGTCGGATCGCCATGTTTCCCCGCATTTATGCAATTTATGCGAGTATCGTTACACCTATCGGTGAAGCCATCGTTAAGCGGTAGCCAGAGCGGGGGCCTATCTTGCTTAATTGGCGGCATATCTTTGATTTTGCGGGATTCGCGGCATATAACCCCGCGCCACAGCCCCTAATTCGAAGTCGGACGATCGAGAGAGACCGCATGGCCGGACATTCCCAATTTAAGAACATCATGCACCGCAAGGGCCGGCAGGATGCCCAGAAGTCCAAGTTGTTCTCCAAGCTGGCGCGTGAAATCACCGTGGCCGCGAAACTGGGAACGCCGGATCCGGCGATGAATGCGCGCCTGCGCTCCGCCGTGATCGCCGCCCGTCAGGAAAACATGCCGCGCGACAATATTGAACGCGCCATCAAGAAAGCGGTCGGGACCGAAGGCGAGAACTATGACGAGATCCGTTACGAGGGCTACGGCCCCGGCGGCGTTGCCGTCATCGTCCAGGCGCTGACCGACAACCGCAACCGCGCGGCCTCCGACATTCGCTCCTTCTTCACCAAGTCCGGTGGCAATATGGGGGAAACCGGTTCGGTGTCCTTCATGTTCGACCATGTCGGTTTGATCGAATACGACGCGGCCAAGGCGTCCGCCGACGACATGCTCGAAGCCGCCATCGAGGCCGGCGCCGATGACGTGGTGTCGAGCGAGGACGGCCACGAAATCTATTCGTCGCAGGATGGTTTCCATGAAGTTGCCAAGGCGCTGGAAGCCAAATACGGCGAAGCCCGCAAGGCCGCGCTGATCTGGAAGCCGCAAAACACCGTCGCGGTGGATGACGAAACCGGCGAGAAGTTGATGAAGCTGGTCGACCTGCTCAACGATCATGATGACGTGCAGCAAGTCTATGCGAATTTCGAGATTTCCGAAGCGCTGATGGCGAAGCTGGGCGGCTGACGGCGCGCCGCTGCCGATGATTTCCCTCCCCCAAGCCGCGTAGCGGCGCAGCGGGGAGGGTGGCGCGTAGCGCCGGGTGGGGTCTCTCCTCACGGCAGGACGTCACGTGGGGATAGACCCCACCCGTCTTGAAGCTCGCTGAACGCTCGCTTCAATCCACCCTCCCCAGTCGCTTCGCTCCGGGGAGGGAAGATCGCGCAATGCGCTCATGTTCTTATTTCGTTCTTGACAAAATTCCCATCTTCATCCATATCCCTCCCGTCTTGTTCGGTGAGGGGCGCTTCATGAGGCGTCATTGAGCGGAGCAAGATGCGGCGCCTGCGGGCCGGGGGAGGACGTATCCCCCAGCACTCGGGTGGTCGAGGGCAACCGTCCGGGCCCAATACGGGGCGCTGCCGCTAGCGCGGCTGGACGTGGTACGGGCGAAGGCAGGGAAACCTGTCGGATGAATCCCTTGCGAGGGATTACCCAGTACCCGGAAGAACGGTCCTTCGACTGAAACAACGTCGCGGTGGCGCGCCGTAAGGCGTTGCGCTGTTTGGGTTTGCTGGCGATCCAGCAGGCCGGAGCAGCGTCAAGTGCGACCCAAGTGCGCCTTACGGCGTGCTGCCTCCCCTCATGTTTCGAGGGGGGAATTGCTCACACCTCGGACGCCATGGGCGCCGCGAGACTGCGAGCGCTCGTTCGTAGGATGGGTTGAGCGCAGGCGCGCAGCGCCGGAGCGAAAATCCATCAGCGGAGTCTGCGGCAAGGAAAAATGATGGGTTTTCGCTCCGCTCAACCCATCCGACGGCACCAGAGTCATAGGTACTCTGTTCCGCCACAATGTTTCCCGTAAAATTCGATCTGTTCGCTGAACGGTTGCGCTAAGTCTTGCTGTCATAAGCGCTGTCACCAGTGAAGAGGACAGCAATGGTTGACAGAACAGAACTACCCGGGCGGAACGTCGTCGATCTGCGCTCCTACCAGGCAGCGCGCCGCGGCAAGGCTCAGCCAATGACGGCACGCAATTGCCGGCATTGCGGTGCGGCTCTGCTGGACGGTGAATCCGACGACGACTGCTCGAGCGCCGGCATTGAAGCCGCTGCGCCGATGCTGCGGAAGTTTTACGCGGACTGAGCGTCCCGTTCTTCCCTCAAGAGGAGCGCCAGAAAGGCGCCTACCTCACTTCCTGCGTCTAAAAAATCCCAACACCAAATTCTGCGTCATTGCGAGGAGCAAAGCGACGAAGCAATCCAGTTCTTGCTTTGTGGCTCTGGATTGCTTCGTCGCAAGGGCTCCTCGCAATGACGGCGGAGTACTACACGTGCTGCCCACCATTGATGTGGATCTCGGCGCCGTTCACGTATGAACTGGTCTCCGTGCACAGCACATAGATGATCTTCGCGACTTCGTCCGGCGTGCCCAGGCGATGCATCGGGATCTGCTGATCGACGATCGTCTGCGTGCCCGGCGACAGGATCGAGGTGTCGATCTCGCCCGGCGCAATCGCATTGACGCGCACGCCGAGCGGGCCGAAATCCGATGCCATCTCGCGGGTCAGCGAGGCCAGCGCCGCTTTTGACGTCGCGTAAGCCGCGCCTGCAAACGGATGCACGCGCGAGCCGGCGATCGAGGTGACGTTCACCACCGAGCCCTTGGCAGCCTTGAGCTGCTCGAGCAGGCCGCGCGCCATCATGATCGGCGCGAAGAAATTGACGTTGAACACATGGGTCCAGGTGGCGACGTCGGTGCCGATCGAGCCCATGCGCGCGCCGCCTTCGGCCTTCGGCGAAATCGCGGCATTGTTCACCAGCGCATGCAGCGCGCCGCCATTAAGGCGCTCCTTGATGTCGTCGATGGCGCGCGCCGTGTCGTCATGGTCGGCGAGGTCGACCTGGATGTGATCTTCCGGACCTGCATCCCATGGGCAGACTTCCGGGAACGGATGCCGCGAACAGGTCAGCACGCGCCAGCCGGCGCTGGAAAAGCGCATCACGGTGGCATGGCCGATGCCGCGGCTCGCACCTGTCAGAAGCATGGTGCGCTTGGGCGCGTTGGAGCCGGAATGGGCAGCAGCTTTGGGCCTCGCGGCCGGATCGGCGTTCACGGATACATCCTCACTTTGTCCCAAACGCCACCGGGCGCCTCGCGACGGAATTCGATACGGTCATGCAGGCGATACGGGCGATCATGCCAGAATTCGATTCGCTGCGGCGTGATGCGCCATCCGCTCCAGCCTGGTGGTCGCGGCACAGTGCCGATCAGGTGTTTTGCGCCTTCCTTGGCAATCGCCTGTTCGAAGGCAAAGCGGCTTTCCAGCGGCTGCGACTGCTTGCTCGCCCAGGCGCCGATCTGCGCCTGCTTCGGCCGGGTCGCAAAATAGTCGTCGGCTTCTTCGGAGGTCACAGGCGTCACCGGACCGCGGATGCGGACCTGCCGGCGCAGCGACTTCCAGTGAAACAGCAGGGCCGCTTTCGGATTGCCGGCGAGCTCCTGGCCTTTCTGGCTGGCGATATGGCTGTAGAACACCCAGCCGTCGGCATCGAAGCCCTTCATCAGCACCATGCGGACATCGGGCAGGCCGTCGGCATCGACGGTGGCCAGCGCCATCGCGTTCGGATCGTTGGGCTCGGAGGCCTTCGCCTCGTTAAACCATTCGGAAAACAGCGCAAACGGCTCCTCTGCCGCCGTAAAATCACCTGACGTTAACGGAGTTGCGTCTTTGATGGAGGCGGTCGTGTCGGTCATGTCCGGAGTTCCGTATTGCGTTGGCCCATCCGCGATAGCGAGCGGCAATCCTCATATAGGCACGTCCTATATAGGACACGCGACCGCATTGGCCTATCGGGTCTGTGCCCGCTCAGGGCTGCGTTGACGGCACTTCTCATCGGCACCGGTCTCGGCGGCTGCAGCATCATGCGCAGCGATGACGGTCCCTTCGCAAAAATGGAAGGCAGCGACGTCACCGGCTCGATCGCGCCGCAAGCGCGGCCGGCGAGCTATGACCCGACCGAGGCCGATCTGGCGCTGGTGCGGAATGCCTCCAGCGACGTCCTGACCAAAGGCAGCCGCGATTCCAGCCAGCCCTGGGAAAATCCTGCAACCGGAGCGCGCGGCTCGGTGACGCCGCTCTCTGCGACCTATGTGGCCGAGGGCAAGACCTGCCGGGATTTCCTGGCGTCCTATGTCAACGGCACCACCGAAAGCTGGATGCAAGGTGCGGCGTGTAAAGGCGAGCGCGGGCGTTGGGACGTGCGAACGCTGGTGCCGTGGAAGCGCAGCTGAGTTTTGCGCGCCAAAGCTTGCGGTCCCGTTGCAAAAATGACACGAACACCCCAGATGACAGGGCAGGCAGGGTTGTCCTGCACGCCATTTTCGCGGGCAGTCGCCCGCCTTTCGCATATGTGAGGAGAGACGACGGATGCGCGACCCCTATGAGGTCTTGGGGGTGCAGCGGGGCGCCAGTGCTGCGGCGATCAAGAGCGCCTTTCGCAAGCTCGCCAAGAAGCATCATCCCGACGCCAACAAAGATGATCCGAAGGCCGCCGAGCGGTTTTCGGAAGTGAACTCGGCCAATGAAATCCTCGGCGACGAGGAAAAGCGCAAGCAGTTCGACCGCGGCGAGATCGATGCCGACGGCAAGGTCCGCTTCCAGGGCTTTCCCGGCGGTGGCCGCGGCGGTGCGCGCGGCGCCGGCTTCGAACATGCCTTCCGCGGCGGTCCGCAGGGCGCGGGCGCTGGTGCTGGCGGCTTCGAGGATATTCTCAACAGCATGTTCGGCGGCGCGGCTGGTCGCGGTGCGCGCGGCGGTTCGCAGTCGTTTGAATTCGATGGCGGTGGTTTCGGCGGCGGCAGCGCCTATGGCGGCGGCATTCCCGATCTCGACATCAATGTCGCGATGACCGTGACCCTCGAGGAGTCCGTCAAGGGCACCGAGAAGCGCGTGCGGCTCTCCACGGGCAAGGAACTGAACGTCAAGGTGCCGGCCGGCGTGACGTCGGGCCAGCAGATCCGCCTGCGCGGCCAGGGCGAAACCGCGCCCGGCCATCGTCCGGGCGATTTGATGATCACGGTGACGATCGCTCCGGATCCGGTCTTCAAGATCGACGGCAGCGACCTGCGCGTGGACTTGCCGATCACGCTTTATGAAGCGGTGCTCGGTGCGAAGGTTCGTGCGCCGACGCTCACCGGAGCCGTCGAACTCTCGATCCCGAAGAACACGTCGAGCGGTCGCACGTTTCGCCTGAAAGGCAAGGGCTTGCCGAAAGCCGATGGCGCCGGTGACCTGTACTTCACCACCCGCATCATGCTCCCGGATGGCAATGACGCCGAACTGGAAGCGCTGATGGAGAAGTGGAAAGACGGACATCCGTACAATCCACGGAGTGATATGTAACACTCCGCGGCCGTAGGATGGGTTGAGCGGAGGCGCGTAGCGCCGAAGCGAAAACCCATCAGCGGAGTCTGCCACACAGAAAAGAGATGGGTTTTCGCGAAGACGCTCAACCCATCCTACGCGATCGCATCATCCTAAGACTTATCCGTCTGCTCATAAATCGCCCGCGCGACCTTGTTTAGGCGCTCTTTGTCCGACGTCCCGCTCACCACATAGCCCACACCCTTGTCGGCCCAGAACATCGCGCCGTCCTTGTCCTGCGCGGCGTAGCGCATCTGCGTGGTGTCGATCTTCGTCGCGCGCGACGTGTAGAGCGTGAAGCGTTCGCCGCTGGCGGTCTCGTACATGAAGAACGCAGCCGGTGCGTCAGGTCCGGGCAGCAAGCGTCCGCCGACCAGCTTCAGGCCACTGCTGTTCAGGTCCGGCGGGGTGATCGCATAGCCGACGCGCTTTGATAGCCACTGCTGCAGATGGGCGCGCTCGTCGCCGGTCACCTCAACGGGATGGCGAACCTCGACCACGTAAGTCCGATGCGCGTCGAGGGCGTCCAGCGCAAAGGTCTGGAAGCCCGGCGACGAAGCCGATGCACCGCGCGCGAACCAGCCGACACTTCCGCCTGCAATAAAGGCGACCAGCGCCGCAGCAACTGCACCATACATCCACGGTCGCGCTTGCGACTGTCGCGTCAGGCGTTCGAGTTCGAGGCGCTGCGGCACCGGTTCTTCGACCACCGCATCGTAACGCGCATGCAGGAGATCGGCCATGCTGCGCCAGGAGCGGACGCGCTCGGCATCGTCGGGATGCGCGGCCAGCCATGCTTCCACATCGGCGCGGCGCTCGGTGGGGAGTTCGTCATCGACGAAGGCGTGCAATTCGTCTTCGGTGACGGGGATGGTCGGGTTGGTCATCACAGGTCCTCTGAAATCACTTGACCGCGCGGAGCGCCGGGCGCTCGCCGTCGAGATAGGCTTTGACATGGGCGCGGGCGCGGGCAAGGCGCGACATCACGGTGCCGATCGGCACACCCTGGATGTCTGCGACCTCACGGTAGCTCAGCCCTTCCAGCATCACGAGCAGCAACACCGAGCGCTGCTCGTCCACGAGATTGGCGAGGGCCCGCGTGATGTCGCGTCCTTCAGCCTCCGTGCCTGACGCATCGGCATTGGTGTCGAACAGCTCGGTAAATACGGGTTTTCGCGCCAGCGAGCGGCGGCGGTTGCGATTGAGATTGGTCAGAATCGTATAGAGCCAGCTGCGCAGGTCGCCGCCGATGAAGAGCTTCTCTGAGCGCAGCGCGCGCACCAGCGTGTCCTGCACGAGGTCATCGGCAATGTCGCTGTCGCGGGCCAGCGCGCGGGCATAACGCCGCAGCGCCGGGATCATGCTTTCCACGCCGTCGCGGAACGCGTTCATGAGGCTGTCGCCATCGGTGGAGGTCCATCGGTATGTCGAGGCGGCCATATCAGCCGCATCCATCATAACACCTTGTCCGGGCGTCTATTCCGGCGCTGGCGGAGATGGTGAACAGACCGCGATCCCGGCACTTTGGGGCTATACCCTGCGGCAGTGCTGGTGTACCCCAAAGGTCAGATTTTGGGCCCGGTCAGAAGCCGACCGGCCAGCGAAAACGGAGGCGATATGAGCGAAGTGTCAGGCCTGATGAAGGGCAAGCGTGGTGTCATTCTGGGCGTCGCCAACAACCGCTCCATCGCCTGGGGCATCGCCAAGGCGTGCCAGGCCCAGGGCGCCGAAATCGCGCTGACCTATCAGGGCGATGCGCTGAAGAAGCGCGTCGAGCCGCTGGCTGCCGAGCTCGGCGCCGAACTGCTTGGCCATTGCGATGTCACCGATCCCGCCACCATCGATGCGGTGTTCGATCGGCTGAAGGAAAAGTGGGGCAAGATCGACTTCGTCGTCCACGCCATCGCGTTCTCGGACAAGAACGAACTCGAAGGCCGCTATGTCGATACGTCGGCGGAGAATTTCAGCAAGAGCATGCTGATCTCCTGCTACTCGCTCACCGCGATCGCGCAGCGCGCCGAGAAGCTGATGACTGAAGGCGGCTCCATCGTCACGCTCAGCTATTACGGCGCCGAGAAGTGGATGCCGAACTACAATGTCATGGGCGTCGCCAAGGCAGCACTCGAAGCCAGCGTGCGCTATCTCGCCGCCGACTTGGGCGAGAAGGGCATCCGCGTCAACGCGATCTCGGCCGGCCCGATCAAGACGCTGGCTTTCGCCGGCATCGCGGATTCGCGTTACCTGCTGAAGTACAACGAAGTGAACGCGCCGCTGCGCAAGAACGTCTCGATCGACGAAGTCGGCCAGAGCTCGATGTATTTCCTGTCGGACCTGTCGAGCGGTGTCACCGGCGAAGTGCATCATGTCGATGCCGGCTATCACGTGCTCGGCACCAAGGTGCCGGACGCGCCGGATATCCGCATGGGCAGCGGAGAGTAGATCTCCGCTGTTTCCGCGTCATTGCGAGCGCAGCGAAGCAATCCAGTTCTTCGCTTGCGGCCCTCTGGATTGCTTCGTCGCTGCGCTCCTCGCAATGACGAGCCGAAACGTCTGAGCCCGTTCAATGCCAACCATCTATTACATCCGCCACGGCCAGACGGAGTGGAATGCTTTGGGCCGTTTCCAGGGTTCCAAGGACATTCCGCTCAACGATCTCGGCCGCGAGCAGGCGACGCATGCCGGTGGCGTGTTGAAGGATCTTTTGGCGCGGCATAATCGCACTCATCGCGATGTGTCCTTTGTCGCCAGTCCGCTCGGCCGCGCGCGCAACACGATGGAGCTGGTGCGCGCCGAGCTTGCCATTCCGGTCGGCGATTACGCGCTCGACGATCGCCTGCGCGAAATCGGCTATGGCGACTGGGAAGGTTTTACGCTGCCGCAGCAGGAAGCCGACAAGCCGGAGCTCTATGCGGCGCGCCTCACCCAGAAATGGACGCTGCCGGCGCCTGGCGGCGAGAGCTATGTTCAGGTGGAAGAACGCGTCCGCGCCTGGGCCTCGGAGCTGACCGGCGATGTGGTTGCAGTGGCGCATGGCGGCACCTGCCGCGCGCTGATGGTCGCGCTGGGCCTGGATACGCCCGATGGCGTCGCCGAACTGCCGATCCAGCAGGGCGCGGTTTATGTGTTCGGCGAGAACGGGCTGGAGAAGTTCGCCTGACCTCTCCTCTGTCGTCCCGGCGAACGCCGGGACCCATAACCTCCGACGTTGTGATGTGAGACGCGGCCTCCACGCCGGAAATCAACCAATTCGACGGTGTCTATGGATCCCGGCGTTCGCCGGGATGACAGTGGCGGTTTGACCGGGCAGGTGAGCCGCGTTACGACATTTGCATTGTTGCAACTGCAAACGTGCAAGTTTGCAAACGAGCCTGATCCCATGTCCCACAACACCTTCGGCCATATGTTCCGCGTCACCACCTTTGGCGAGAGCCACGGGGTGGCGATCGGTTGCGTGGTCGATGGGTGTCCGCCGATGATCCCGTTGGAAGCGGCCGAGATCCAGCTCGATCTCGATCGCCGTCGTCCCGGCCAGTCGCGCTTCACCACGCAGCGGCAGGAGCCGGATGCGGTGAAGATCCTGTCCGGCGTGATGGCGCATCCGCAGACGGGCGCGCAGGTCACCACCGGCACGCCAATCGCGCTGCTGATCGAGAACACCGACCAGCGTTCCAAGGACTATTCGGACATCAAGGACAAATTCCGTCCCGGCCATGCCGATTTCACCTATGAGGCGAAATACGGCCTGCGCGATTATCGCGGCGGCGGTCGTTCGTCCGCGCGCGAAACGGCGACCCGTGTTGCGGCCGGCGCCATCGCGCGAAAAGTCCTGCCGGGCGTGAACGTCCGCGCCGCGCTGGTGCAGATGGGGCCGCACGAGATCGATCGCGCCAACTGGAATTGGGACGAGGTCGGCAACAATCCGTTCTTCTGCCCCGATGCAGAGAAGGCGGCGTTCTATGCCGACTATCTCGACGGCATCCGCAAATCCGGCTCCTCCATCGGTGCCGTGATCGAAGTCGTCGCCGATGGCGTGCCGGCAGGCCTGGGCGCGCCGATCTACGGCAAACTCGACAGCGACATCGCCGCGGCGCTGATGAGCATCAATGCCGTGAAGGGCGTCGAGATCGGCGACGGTTTCGATGCCGCGACGCTCACCGGCGAAGAGAATGCCGACGAGATGCGGATGGGCAATAACGGCCCGACCTTCATGTCCAACCATGCCGGCGGCATTCTCGGTGGCATCTCGACCGGCCAGCAGGTCATCGCGCGTTTCGCGGTGAAGCCGACCTCGTCGATCCTCTCACCGCGCAAGACGGTGGACCGCGGCGGCGCCGATACGGACATCCTCACCAAGGGCCGTCACGATCCCTGCGTCGGCATCCGTGCGGTGCCGGTGGCGGAAGCCATGGTCGCCTGCGTGATTGCCGATCATTTCATCCGCCATCGCGGGCAGGTGGGTTGAAACGTGGCCCGTAGGACGGATGAGGCGAAGCCGTAATCCGCCGCGGAGTTTCAACTTTGGATTCGGCCGGCGGATTACGCTGCGCTAATCCGCCCTACGGCATTGCGATTGTGTTAGGCTCACACCGCAATGGATCACGCCCAACTCGACAACCTCATCACCTGGCTCGCCGACGGCGCGCGTTCGGCCGTTGAAACCGAGCGTTTCATGGCGGAGACCTGCGAGCGCATGGTCGCGGCCGGCATTCCGCTGTTTCGTGTCGGCGTGTTCGTCAGCACGCTGCATCCGAGCCTGATGGGGCGTGGCTTCATCTGGCGCGCCGGCGCTGGCGTCACCTTGGGATCGATGGCCCATGGCGAGGACGAGGGCGACGAATTCCTGCTCAGCCCGCTGTTTCGCGTCTTCAATGAAGGCATCGAGGTGCGCCATCGCATTGGCGGCATCGAGAGCAGCAATGTCCCGTTCCTGACGGACATGCGCAACGAGGGCAGCACCGATTATGTCGCGCTGCCACTGCATATGTCCGGCGGCGATATCCAGGCGTCGAGCTGGACCACGCGCGATCCCGGTGGCTTTTCCGACGAACAACTCGCCGGGTTGCGCAGAATGATGCCGGCGCTCACCCGCATGATCGAGATCCATCTGCTGCGCCACATGGGCGCCGGCCTGCTCGACAATTATGTGGGCGCCCGCGCCGGCGCGCGCATTCTCAAAGGTCAGATCCGGCGCGGCCATACCGAGACGATGCAGGCAGTGATCTGGCTGTCAGACCTGCGCGGCTTCACGGCACTGTCGGATCGGCTGCAGCCCGAACATGTGGTCGATATCCTCAACCGCTATTTCGATTGCCAGGTGCCGGCGATCCTGGAACAGGGCGGTGAGGTGCTGAAATTCATGGGCGACGGTCTGCTGGCGGTATTTCCCATTGCCGAGGATGAGGACGATCTGACGGCCGTCTGCGGCCGCGTGCTGGAAGCTGCGCGTGCGTCACGTGCTGCGGTCGCGCAGTTGCGCTGGGCCGGGACCAATCTTGCCGAAAAGCAATTCCGTTTCGGCCTGGCGCTGCATGTGGGCAAGGTGCTGTACGGCAATATCGGCGGCGGCGATCGCGTGGATTTCACCTGCATCGGTCCGGCCGTGAACCTTGCCGCCCGGCTGGAGAAAATTGCCGGTAAGCTGTCCCGCACGGTGGTGGCGACGTCTGCTTTTGCCGATGCAAGCGGAGCCGACTGGACCGATCTCGGTGAGTTTCCGATTGCGGGATTTGCGAAGGCGGAACGGGTGTATGGTCTGGCGGATGAAACCGTGCCGACGCAAACTCTCCCCTCATCCTGAGGAGCGCGCAACGCGCGCGTCTCGAAGGATGGCCGCGAAGCTCCGAGCCCGGCGATCTCATGGTTCGAGACGGCGCTGCGCGCCTCCTCACCATGAGGGACTGAGCGCTATTCCTCCGGCTCGATCGTAAACAACAGCGGATAGCCCTTTGCGCGCCCGGCATCGGTCGCTCGCGTCGCTTTGGTCTCGGCCACATCCCGCGTGAAGACCGCAACCACGCACACACCGCGCTGATGCGCCGTCATCATCACCTTGGCGGCCTGATCCTCGGACATGCGGAATTCGGCCTTCAGCACCCGCACGACAAATTCGCGCGGCGTAAAATCGTCATTGACGAGAATGACCTTGTATAATTTTGGCCGCTCGACCTTCGGCTTCGCCTTGGTCTGCGGCTTGATGGTGCTGTCGGGCATGAAACCTCGCGCGGGCAGGTGGCAGGTCGCGCTCTGAGAGCCTCGAATATAATCGCACCACCGCCCGCTGCAATGCTGACCTGATTGTGAAGCGCCTGCGCGGTTCCTGCTTTGCGGCGCGTCATTTGCGTGTCACCATTCGATTCTCAACGGGAGGGCCGCAATGCGCTGGTGTGTCTCGATTGGAGCGGTACTTGTCGCCGGGGCGATGCTCGGCGGCGATGTGGCGAGCGTGGCCGCGACCGGCCTGCGGCCCGATTCTTCCAGATTCAACGTCGCCCAGAGCAAGCCCGACCCCGTTGTCGATGTCGAATTGGTGCTGGCGGTCGACGTTTCCTATTCGATGGACATGGACGAGCTGGCGATCCAGCGCGAAGGCTATGCCCAGGCCATCGTCTCCAAGGAATTTCTGGCGGCACTGAAGACCGGCCCGAATGGCAAGATCGCCGTCACTTACTTTGAATGGGCCGCAGCGAGCGACCAGAAGGTCATCATTCCGTGGCGGGTGATCGACGGGCCTGAGTCCGCGGACGCGGTGGCTGCCGAAATCAGCAAGGCGCCGATCCGCCGGGCGTCGCGCACCTCGATTTCCGGCGCTATCAATTTCGCCATGCCGCTGTTCGAGGAAAATGCGCTGCACGGCATCCGCCGTGTCATCGATATTTCCGGCGACGGGCCGAATAACAATGGCGGCCCGGTCACCATCGCGCGCGATGCGGCGGTGGAGAAAGGCATCATCATCAACGGCCTGCCGATCATGGCGAAGGAGCTGTCCTATTCGACCATGGATATCGAGAATCTCGATTGGTACTATGAGGACTGCGTCATCGGTGGTCCCGGCGCGTTCGTCGTCCCGATCAAGGAGCGCGACAAGTTCAAGGAGGCCATTCGCACCAAGCTGGTGATGGAAGTCGCGGGCATTGCGCTGCCGGATGCGCAGATCATTCCCGCCGCGACGCGCGCACCGCGTGTCAATTGCATGGTGGGTGAGAAGATCTGGCAGGATCGTTGGGGAAGGTAGGCCGTAGGCCGTAGGGCGGATGAGCGTAGCGTCATCCGCCGCGGAGTTTCAGCTTCGTGTTCGGCCGGCGGATTACGGCTTCGCCTCATCCGCCCTACGACAGAGAATTAAACTTTTGCGATCGCGTGGAAGAACGTGCCCGTCACATGACCGCGACGTCCGCCGCGTTCGGGTAGCGATTGACCATCCGCATTGCTGAGATCGACCAGCGGCTCATCGCTCCCAAGATCGGTGAGCGATGCGTAATGAAACTCATGGCCGCGAATGATCGTGGTTCGCGATCCGATCACGCTGTCCGCCAGCAATCTTGCCTCGCGATAGCCGAGATGCAGTTTTCGCTTCGCAAAGCTTGTCGTGTGGCTCAGCAGCCCAGTCATCGCGTGCCGCCGGCCATCTGAATCTTCCAACCCTTCGCCCAGCACCATGTAGCCGCCGCATTCGCCATGAACGGGCCGGGTCTGTGCGAAGCGTGCAAGTCCGTCGCGGAAGGTGGCCGCGGTAGCCAAAACGCCGGCGTGGAGCTCAGGATAACCGCCCGGAAGCCAGCAACTGTCGCAATCGTCTGGCGGCGCTTCATTCGCCAGCGGCGAGAAACGGATGATCTCGGCGCCGGCATCGCGCCAACCATCGATGAGATGCGGATAGACAAAACTGAATGCAGCGTCCGATGCGAGCGCGATGCGCTGGCCTGGCGGCGGCAGAGCGGGCGCAGGGAAATGCCGCGATGATGTTTCGATCGGCGCAGCCAGAGCGAGGATCAGATCGAGGTCGAGATACGTCTCGGCCATGTCGGCAAGAGCCGTGATGCGTCTTGCGAGGTCATCATGTTCGCCCGCTTGCACCAGGCCAAGATGACGCTCCGGGAGCGCGAAAGCCGCGTCGCGCGGGACGGCACCGACGACGGGAATATTCAGCGTCGCAATGGCATCGGTGATCAGCTTTTTGTGCCGCGCGCTGCCGACGCGATTGAGCACGACGCCTGCGATGCGGACATCCGGATGATGGGACGCAAAGCCGCGCACCACGGCAGCAGCCGATTGCGATTGTGCGGTGACATCGAGCACGAGCAACACCGGCAGACGAAATTGCGCGGCAATGCTGGCGCTGGAGCCGTTGCGGCCATCTGCTGCCGGCACACCGTCGAACAAACCCATCACGCCTTCGACGGCGACGAGATCGGCACTCTCCGCCGCGCGTGCCATCAATGTTTGCAGCAAGGCCGGCGGCATGGTCCAGCTATCGAGATTAACGCAAGACGCACCGGTCGCGGCAGCGTGGAAAGCGGGGTCGATATAGTCTGGCCCCGCTTTGGCCGCGCGCAGCCGGATGCCACGTCGCGCCAATGCGGCCAGCAGGCCAAGCGTCACCGTCGTCTTGCCGGCACCGGAACGGATGGCGGAGATCAGGAGGCCGGCGGTCATTGGGGCAAGGCTCGCAGCATCGCGGTGGATTACTGCGGGAAGGAGCGCCTCGCAAGCAGGCTTACTCCCTTTGTCATCGCCCGGCTTGACCGGGCGATCCAGTAAACTCAGGTCGGTGTGTACTGGGTCACCCGGTCCTAGCGCGCAATTGCGCGCACGGCCGGGTGACGACAGATTGAGCGGCTACACCGTCGCCGTTTCCTTCTTCGGCCAATACTTGTCCCGCAGATGCCGCTTCACCAGCTTTCCTGTGGGCGTCCTTGGCAGTTCCGGCTCGAAATCGACGCTCTTCGGGCATTTGATTGGCGACAGGTGCTTGCGGCAGAACGCGATCAGCTCAGCTTCCAGCGCCTTGCCGGCCCGGTTCATGCTGTGGGGCTGAACGACGGCCTTCACCTCTTCGCCCATCTCGTCATTGGGCACGCCGAACACCGCGACATCGGCGACCTCCGGATGGGTGATCAGCACATCTTCCGTTTCCTGCGGATAGATATTCACGCCGCCGGAAATGATCATGTAGGACTTGCGATCGGTGAGATAGAGGAAGCCTTCGTCGTCGACATAGCCGACATCGCCGAGCGTCGACCAGCCGCGCGCGTTATACGCTTTCTTCGTCTTCTCGGGATCGTTGTGATAGCTGAACACCGGCGTGTCGGCGAAATAGACGGTGCCGATCTCGCCGGTCGGGCGTTCCTGATCCTCCTCGTCGAGGATCTTCACGCTGCCCACGACGGCCTTGCCGACGGTGCCGCGATGGCTCAGCCATTGCTGCGAATTGGACACGGTGACGCCGTTGCCTTCGGAGCCCGCGTAATATTCGATCAGGATCGGGCCCCACCAGTCGATCATCTTCGCTTTCACATCGACCGGGCAGGGCGCCGCCGCATGGATCGCGCCCTTCAGCGAGGAGACGTCGTAACGCCCGCGGATTTCATCCGGCAGTTTCAACATGCGCACGAACATGGTCGGCACCAGCTGCGACTGGGTGATCTTGTGCTGCTCCACAAGCTGCAGGAATTTCTCGGCGTCGAATTTCTCCATGATGACGGAGGTGCCGCCGAGCGTGATGGCCATCATGTTGAAGCGCAGCGGCGCGGCATGATAGAGCGGCGCCGGCGACAGATAGATGCTGTCCTCGGTCATGCCGCACATGGTGGAGCACAACAATTTCAGGAACGGGTTCGGTACATCGATCGGCGCGTTTTCCGACGCGCGCTTGATGCCTTTCGGGCGGCCGGTAGTTCCGGAAGAGTACAGCATGTCATAGCCGGCGATCTCGTCGGCAATCGGCGTGGTCGCCTGGGTGGCCAGTGCCGTGTTCCAATCGCGAAAACCGGCCTGCGAGCCATCGACGATGTAGAAGATCGGCTCGGCCGCATTGGTGATGAGTGGCGCGATCACATCGGCGCACTGCTCGGAGGTGATGACGACGCGGGCGCCGCAATCCTGCACGATATAGGCGATTTCGTCGGCGGTGAGATAGCGGCTGATGGCGGTGTAGTAGAGCCCGGAGCGCTGCGCGGCCCAGCAGATCTCCATGAATTCGAGCCGGTTCTCCATAAGCAGCGCGATGTGGTCGCCGGCCTTGAGGCCGAGCGAGCGGAACAGATGCGCGCCGCGATTGGAGCGCTCGTCGAGCTCGCGATAGGTGAGGGCGGCGCCTGAGCCGGCCATGCGATAGGCGATCTTGTCGGGATGGGTCTTCGCGTGGATCGACGGATGCGTCATGGGGATTCCTCTTGGAAGGAGAGGCGGATTTTTCCGCTCGTTGTGTTTGTCTCAGGCTGTCGTCCCGGCGAAAGCCGGGACCCATAACCTCTGTCTTATCAAGTGAAACTGTGGCCTCACCTGTGATCGAGCCGCAAACTCGGTGTCTATGGATCCCGGCGTTCGCCGGGATGACAGCGAGTTTGGGGCGGCAGCGAGTTACAACCGTTCCACGATCGTCACATTCGCCATGCCGCCGCCTTCGCACATGGTCTGCAGGCCGTAGCGCTTCTTGTTCTGATGAAGCGCATGCACCAGCGTGGTCATCAGCTTGGTGCCGGAGCCGCCGAGCGGATGGCCGAGCGCGATGGCGCCGCCATTGACGTTCAGCCGAGACGGATCGGCGCCGGTCGCCTTCAACCACGCGGTCGGGATCGAGGCGAACGCCTCGTTGACCTCGAACAGATCGATATCGTCGATTGTCATGCCGGCCTTTTCCAGCGCGCGCTTGGTGGCGGGCAGCGGGGCTTCCAGCATGATCACGGGATCGCCGCCCATCACGCTCATATGGTGGATGCGGGCCATCGGCTTCACGCCGAGCTGCTTGAGGCCCTTTTCGTTCACGACCAGCACGCCCGATGCGCCATCGCAGATCTGGCTCGCCGATGCTGCTGACAGGCGGCCGCCATTCTCGTTGATCAGCTTGACGCCCTTGATACCGTCCAGCGTGGCATCGAAACGGATGCCCTCGTCGATATGGTGGGTGTCGGTCGAGCCGTCGGCGCGGGTGATCGACAGCGGCACGATCTCGTCCTTGAACCGGCCGGCTTCGGTCGCGGAAATGGCGCGCTGGTGGCTCTCGAAGGAATAGGCGTCGAGGTGGTCCTTCGACAGGTCGTATTTCTGCGCCACCATTTCCGCGCCGGTGAACTGGCTGAACTGGATGTTCGGATAACGGGCCTGGATATTCGGGCTCATATAATTGCCCATGCCGGCTTTGGACGCGAGGATGCTGGGCGATCCCATCGGCACACGGGTCATGCTCTCGACGCCTGAGGCGATCACGATGTCCATGGCGCCCGACATCACGGCCTGCGCCGCGAAATGCAGCGCCTGCTGCGACGAGCCGCATTGCCGGTCGATCGAGGTGCCCGGCACGCTTTCCGGCAGTTTCGATGCGAGTACGGCATTGCGGGCCACATTGACGGCCTGTTCGCCGCCCTGGCCGACACAGCCCATGATCACGTCATCCACCAGCGCCGGATCGACGCCGGCGCGATCCACCAGCGCATTCAGCACGGAGGCGGCGAGATCCGCCGGATGCCATCCAGCCAAGCGGCCACCTTTGCGGCCGCCTGCGGTGCGTGCGGCGGCGACGATATAGGCCTCGGCCATGAGCGATCTCCCTTGAATCTTGTTGTTGTGAGGGGCGTGATGTCGGCGGATTAAACGGGGCGCATTTGTTTTAGTCAATCGGTCAATTAACTCTTGAGCCGGATCGAATGTTCGTATTATCTGCGGCTCCCATGGCAGCTTCTCCCAGCCCGTCCCAAGCAACCGCCCGTCCCGTCGTCGGCAAGAATCCGACCGCGGAAAAGCTGTTGCTCGCGGCGAGCGAGTTGATGATCTCGAACAACTCCATCGAGATATCGCTGAGCGAGATCGCCCAGCAGTCGGGCGTCAACGCCGCGCTGGTGAAATATCATTTCGGCAACAAGGAAGGTCTCCTGCTGGCGCTGCTCGAACGCGATGCCGCCAATGAGATGACCAATCTGGAATATCTGCTGGAGCAGCCGATCTCGGCCACCGCAAAGCTGCGGCTGCACATTGCCGGCATCATCAAGGCCTACAACCAGTTTCCCTATATGAACCGGTTGATCCACTATCTGCTGCATGAAAGCAGCGACAAGTCGGCTGATGAAGTCTCGAAATTCTTTGTCGGGCCGCTGCTCAGCTTCCATCGCCGGCTGCTGGCCGAGGGCCACAAGACCGGCGAATTCCGTGTCGTCGATCCCGTGCTGTTCTACACCAGCCTGATCGGCGCCTGCGACAATCTCTTTTTCAGCCGTCATGCCATGTCGCGCGCCATTGGCGTCGGCCCGGTGACGGACGATGTGTGCCGCGCCTATGTGGCGCATCTCGAAATGCTGCTGCTCGACGGCATGCTCACCAACAAGAAGGCGGGCAGCAAAGCCCGCTGACTAAAAAGCTCAAGAAGAAACGGACCAGGGAAAGACTGCAAAACAAAAAACTTGAGGAAGCGCCCAAGGAACTAAAATTCGAAACTAACAAAAACAACAACAAGAAGAACAAGAACAATCGAAACAGATTCCATCAAGCTCGCAGTTCAAGACCAATAAGAAACGCCCAAGGACCATTTCTTCTTTTTCTCTTCGCCTATCAACGATTCAAGAAAATACCAGAAACGCCCAAGGAAAGGCTCTTCCCATGCAGCTCAAAGACGTAGCCGTATTCATCACCGGTGGTGGCTCGGGCCTTGGCGCCGCGACCGCACGCGCGATGGCCGCCAAGGGCGCCAAGGTCGCTGTGTTCGATCGCGCCGCCGAAAATGCGGAGAAGGTCGCCGCCGAAGTGAAGGGCATCGCCACCGTCGGCGACGTCACCAGCGAAGCCGACGTCAAGGCTGCGCTCGCCAAGGCTTCGGCCGCGCATGGCACCGCGCGCGTGCTGATGAACTGCGCCGGCATCGGCGGTTCGCAGCGCATCGTCGGCAAGCAGGGCGTCTATCCGCTCGAAAAATTCACCAATGTCGTGATGGTGAACCTGATCGGCAGCTTCAACTGCCTGCGTCTGTTCTCCGAGCAGCTCGTGACCCAGGACGCCATCGGCGAAGAGCGCGGCGTCATCATCAACACCGCGTCGGTCGCAGCCTATGAAGGCCAGATCGGCCAGATCGCCTATGCCGCCTCGAAGGGCGGTGTCGTCGGCATGACGCTGCCGGCCGCACGCGATCTGTCGTCGCAGAAGATCCGCGTCAACACGATTGCGCCGGGCCTGTTCCTGACGCCGCTGCTGATGGGCCTCAATGAAGAAGCCCGCGCCAGCCTCGGTGCGCAGGTGCCACATCCGGCACGTCTCGGTGACGCGTCGGAATACGGCAATCTCGCGGTTCACATCGTCGAGAACCCGATGCTGAATGGCGAGACGATCCGACTGGATGGCGCAATTCGCATGGCGCCACGCTAACTCGTCATTGCTAGCGGAGCGAAGCAATCCAGAAAGACAAAGACTGGATTGCTTCGTCGCTTCGCTCCTCGCGATGACGACCGAATAAGCGCCTCGAATGCGCAACAATACGGGTAGGAGTAAGACGTGGCGTCACCGCTGCTGATCGAACATGACGATGGCGTGGACCGGGTGACGCTCAATCGCCCGGAGGCGCTCAATGCTCTCGATCCGGCGCTGATCGACGCGCTCAACGATTACTTCCAGAACCTGCAGCGCAATCGCAAGACGCGCGTCGTCGTCCTCGAGGGCGCCGGTGCCAATTTCTGCGCCGGGCTCGACCTCAAACATGCGATGGCGTCGCGCGGCCAGAACGCGCCGCGCACCGTCACCGAATCCCTCGATTCCCAGCGCCGCATCGCCGATATCGTGATGCTGATGCGCCGCTGCCCGCAGCCGATCATCGCGCTGGTGCAGGGCGCCGCAGCCGGCGGCGGTTTTGCCCTCGCGCTCGCCGCCGATATCCGCATCGCCGCCAAAAATGCGCGCATGAACTGCGCCTTCATCAAACTTGGGCTTGGCGGCTGCGACATTGGCACCAGCTATTTCCTGCCGCGCCTTGTCGGTGTGTCCGTGGCCTCCGAACTCATCCTCACCGGCCGCTTCATCCATGCCGATCGTGCGCTGGCCGTGGGCCTTGTCTCCGAAGTCGTCGAGGAGAGCGAACTCGACAAGGCCGCAGCACCCTATGTCGATGCGATGATCTCCGCATCGCCGGTCGGGCTGCGGCTGTCGAAGGAATGTATCAACATGGCGGTGGATGCCGGCTCGATCGAGGCCGTTATCGCCATCGAAGATCGCAATCAGGTGCTGTGCAGCCGGTCCGAGGATTTCGAGGAGGGCATCCGCGCCTTCATCGAGAAACGTAAACCGGTCTACGTGACGCGCTGAGGCAGAGAATGTCGCCGATACGAGGTCCGCACGAAGAGGCTGTGATCGGCAAAGCCGTTCTGGGAGGAACGCAATGAACGTGCAGGCAGCGGCACAGACAAAACCCGCCTTCCGCAAGGTCCACTGGATGGAACGCGACATCGATGTCGAGCGCCGTCCCGATGGCGTGATCGTCATGAAGTCGCGCGTGCCGCTGATGGACTATCAGCCGCATCTGGCCGCCCCGCTGGCGAAGTGGGCAAAGGAGCGTCCTGATCTCACCTGGCTGGCGCAGCGCGCCGGCGATGACCGGCAGTGGCGCCGCGTGTCCTATGCGGAGGCCAAGCGCACCGTCGATGGCCTCACGCAGGCACTGCTCGACATGAAACTGCCGGCGGAAGGTCCGGTGGCGATCCTGTCGGGCAATTCCATCGAGCATGCGCTGATGACGATGGCTGCGATGCAAGCCCGGCTTCCGGCGGCGCCGGTGTCGCCAGCCTATTCGCTGATGAGCCAGGATCATCTCAAGCTCAAATATCTGTTCGACCTCGTGAAGCCCGTCGCCATCATGGTGCAGGACGGCCCGACCTTCCATAAGGCGCTCGATGCGGTGGATCTCACCGGCATCAAAGTGATCCATGTCTCGCGTCCGCCGGAAGGCATCGCGAGCACATCCTTCGCCGACATGGTGGCGACCAAGGTGACCGACGACGTCGCCAATTCGATTGCCGCCATCACGCCGGACACGGTCGGCAAATTGCTGTTCACCTCTGGCTCCACTGGGATGCCGAAGGCGGTCATCAACACCCAGCGCATGATGTGCGCCAATGCCGCGCAGATGATGCAGACGCGCCCGCGCGATCGCAACGCACAGCCGCCGGTCTATCTCGACTGGATGCCCTGGAATCATACCATGGGCGGCAATGCGCTGTTCAATCCGCTGCTGGTCGATGGCGGCACGCTCTATATCGACGACGGCCGCCCGATGCCCGGCATGATCGACGAGACGCTGCGAAACCTGCGCGAAATCTCGCCGACTTATTATGCGAATGTCCCCGCAGGTTATGCGGCCATCGCCGGCGCCATGGAGAAGGACGACGATCTCGCGCGCTGCTTCTTCAAGAATCTCGGCATCATGGGCTATGGCGGCGCGCGGCTGCCGGACGACCTGTTCGATCGCATGCAGGCGCTTGCGGTGCGGGCCTGCGGCGAGCGCATCGTGTTTTATACCGGCTGGGGCTGCACCGAGACGTCGCCCACATCGACCGGCACATATTGGGACACCGAGCGCGTCGGCCTGATCGGGCTGCCGTTTCCCGGCGTCGAGTTGAAGATGGTGCCGGTGGACGCCAAATACGAACTGCGCCTGCGCGGCATCAATGTGATGCCCGGTTATTACAATCAGCCCGACCTCACCAAGGCCGCCTTCGACGAGGAAGGTTTTTACAAGATCGGCGATGCCGGCGTGTTCGTCGATGACAATGATCCGGTGAAGGGCCTGATCTTCTCCGGCCGCGTGGTGGAGGATTTCAAGCTCACCACCGGGACCTTCGTCCATGTCGGCTCGCTGCGCACCGATGTCATCGCAGCCTGCACCCCGGTGGTGCAGGATGCGCTGATCACCGGTCAGGACCGCGAATATATCGGCGTGCTGGCCTGGCCGAATCTGCCGGCGTGCAGGCTGCTGATCGATCAGCCCGATGCGTCCTTTGCCGATGTCGTGAAGCACCCGAAGGTGCTGGCCTGTTTCAAGGACGGTCTTCGCGCGCACAACGCGGCGAGTGTTGGCGCGAGCAGCCGCCGCATCGCGCGCGCGATGTTCCTCGTGGAGCCGCCGTCCATCGATGGCAACGAGCTCACCGACAAGGGCTACATCAACCAGCGCGCTGGCCTGGAACGCCGTGCCGCTGATGTGGCGGGGCTCTATGCGCAGCATCCAGGGGATGATGTGATTGTTTTGAAATGAGAGGTCATCGCGCCACCAACTCCATCCCTCATCCTGAGGAGCCGCGCAGCGGCGTCTCGAAGGATGGCTACATGCTCCACACCCACCAACTCATGGTTCGAGACGGCGCTTCGCGCCTCCTCACCATGAGGGACTGAGATCAAACGAAACACTCCGCAAGAGAGGCAGATCGCCATGAACTTCGATTTCTCCGACGACCAGAAGCAGCTCCGCGATGAAGCCCGCCGCTTCCTCACCGAAAAGAGCCCGCCAAAAGCCGTGCGCGCGGTGATCGATGGCAAGGAGCCGTATGACCGCGAGCTCTGGAAAGGCCTTGCCGATATGGGCTTCCTCGGCGTCGCCATCCCCGAAACCTATGGCGGTTCGGGCGCCGGCCATCTCGAACTCTGCGTTATCGCGGAGGAAATGGGCCGCGCGCTGGCGCCGGTGCCGTTCTCGTCCACCGTCTATCTCGCCGCCGAAGCGCTGCTGCTCGCCGGCTCCGATGCGCAGAAGCAGAAGTGGCTGCCGGCGATAGCGCAGGGCCATGCGGTCGGCACGCTCGCGCTGTTCGAAGGTGCCGGCAATCCGTCGCCGAAAGCGATCAAGCTCACCGCATCGAACGGCGTGCTCAACGGCACCAAGAAGCCCGTTGCCGATGGCGCCATCGCCGATTTCGCCATCGTCGCCGCGCGCACCGCATCGACGGGCCGCGACAGCGACATCGCGCTTTTCCTCGTCGATCTCACCTCCGAGGGCGTCGAGGCCAAGGCGCTGACCTCCATCGATCCGTCGCGCAACCAGGCCGAGATCACCTTCACCAATGTCAAGGCCGAGCCGCTCGGCGCTGCCAGCGAAGGCTGGAGCATCCTCTCGCAGGTGCTCGACCGCGCTGCCGTGCTCATCGGCTTCGAGCAGGTCGGCGGCTCCGACCGTGCGCTGGAAATGGGCCGCGACTACGCGCTGGATCGCATCGCCTTCGGTCGTCAGATCGGTTCGTTCCAGGCGGTGAAGCACATGCTCGCCGACATGTACGTCTCCGCCACGCTGGCGCGTTCGAATTGCTATTACGGCGCCTGGGCGCTGTCGACCAACGCGTCGGAACTGCCGGAAGCCGCCGCCGCTGCGCGCATCAGCGCCACGCAGGCGTTCCAGCACTGCGCCAAGAACAATATCCAGGTCCATGGCGGCATGGGTTTTACCTGGGAGTTCGACTGCCATCTCTATTACCGCCGCTCCAACGCACTCGCGGTTGGTCTGGGCTCGCTGAGCTATTGGGAAGACCAGTTGATCGAACGCATGCAGAAGAAGAACGCGGCTTGACTCCGTCTCTCACCCTGAGGAGCGCGCTCTTGCGCGCGTCTCGAAGGGTGAGCGCCACAAGCTCATGGTTCGAGACGGCGCTATGCGCCTCCTCACCATGAGGGTTCGAGGATGATGTGACATGAATTTCGATGACACCCCGCAGGAAGCCGAATTCCGCGCCAAGGCGCGCGCATGGATCGCGGCCAATGCGCCGCGCGAATATGAGGACGAGCTGAAAAAGGCCGCGCTCGGCCGTATCCAGCTCAAGAATGCCAACATCCTCGACGTCGCAAAGGCCTGGCAGAAGAAGAAGGCCGATGCCGGCTGGGCGGTGCCACACTGGCCGAAGGACTATGGTGGCCGTGGCGCATCGCCCATCGAGCGCGTGATCTGGCAGCAGGAAGAGGGCGTGTTCGGCAAGCTCGGCGCGCTGTTCATCATTGGTCAGGGCATGTGCGGACCGACCATGATGGCCTATGCGTCGGAAGAGCATAAGCTGCGCTATCTGCCGCCGTTGGCCTCCGGCGAAAACGTCTGGTGCCAACTGTTCTCCGAGCCCGCCGGCGGCTCCGACGTCGCGGGCCTGCGCACGCGTGCGGAGAAAGATGGCGACGACTGGATCATCAACGGCCAGAAGATCTGGACCTCCGGCGCGCATCATTCCGATTACGGCATCCTGATCACGCGGACCGATCCCACCGTGCCCAAGCACAAGGGGCTCACCATGTTCTTCCTGGACATGAAGAGCAAAGGCGTCGAGATCAAGCCGATCAAGCAGGCCAATGGCCAGGCCGAGTTCAACGAAGTCTACTTTACGGACGTCCGCATTCCCGATCACCAGCGCCTCGGCGCGGTCGGCGATGGCTGGAATGTGTCGCTGACCACGCTGATGAATGAGCGCATGGCGATCGGTGCAGGCGTCGCCACCGGTTTTCCGGAGCTGTTCGATTTCGTCAGCAACCTCACGCTGGAGGATGGCGCGGCCATCGGCAATCCCGCCGTGCGCTCGAAGCTCGCCAACTGGGCCGTGCGTGCATCGGGGCTGCGCTATACGAGCTTCCGTTCGATCTCGGCGCTGTCGCGCGGCGAGCGGCCGGGGCCGGAAAACTCCATCGGCAAGCTGGTCGCCGGCGCCATGACGCAGGAGGTCGCGACCTACGCGCTCGATCTGCAGGGCGCGGCCGGCGTGCTGAACAGTCCGGAGGATGCCGAAGTCGCCGGCAAATTCCAGGCGATGCTGCTGCGCTCGCCGGCGACGCGCGTCGAGGGCGGCACCGATGAGATCCTGCGCAACATCATCGCGGAGCGTGTGCTGGGCCTGCCCGGCGACATCCGCGTCGACAAGGACGTGCCGTTCAACCAGATCCCGACCAGGGGACGCAACTAACTCCGCCCCTCACCCTGAGGAGCGCGCATCGCGCGCGTCTCGAAGGGTGAGCGCCACCAACTCATGGTTCGAGACGGCGCTACGCGCCTCCTCACCATGAGGGACAGAGAGAAAGACGAGACCGATGAATTTCGATGACACCCCGGCCGAAGCAGAGTTCCGTGCCGTCGCGCGAAAATGGATCGAGGCCAATGCGCCGAAGGAGCTGCATGCGGCGCTCTCCGATCCCAACGCCAAGCGCGACTCCATGCTGTCCGCCTCCAAGGCATGGCAGAAGAAGAAGGCCGATGCCGGCTGGGCCTGCCTGCACTGGCCGAAGGACTATGGCGGCCGCGGCTCGACGCCCATCGAGCGCGTGATCTGGCAGCAGGAAGAGGGCGTCTATGACAAGCTCTCGCGTCCTTTCGCCATCGGCCAAGGCATGTGCGGCCCGACCGTGATGGCCTATGCCACCGAAGACCAGAAGCGCGAATATCTGCCGCCGCTGGCTTCGGGCGAAAAGGTCTGGTGCCAGCTGTTCTCCGAGCCCGCCGGCGGCTCCGACGTCGCGGGCCTGCGTACACGCGCGGAGAAGGACGGCGACGACTGGATCATCAACGGCCAGAAGATCTGGACCTCCGGCGCGCATTATTCCGACTATGGCATTCTCATTACGCGCACCGATCCCAATGTGCCCAAGCACAAGGGCCTCACCATGTTCTTCCTCGACATGAAGAGCGAGGGTGTCGAGGTGAAGCCGATCAAGCAGGCCAATGGCATGCAGGAATTCAACGAGGTGTTCTTCACCAATGTGCGCATTCCCGATGCGCAGCGCCTGGGCGCCGTCGGCGATGGCTGGAACGTGTCGCTCACCACGCTGATGAACGAGCGCATGTCCATCGGCGCCCGCGTCCATACCGGCTTTCCGGAGCTGTTCGATTATTGCACGAAGCTGATGCTGGAGGATGGCCTGGCCATCAACGATCCCAATGTGCGCTCGAAGCTCGCAGGCTGGGCCGTCAAGAATTCTGGCCTGACCTATACGAGCTATCGTTCGATCTCGGCGCTGTCGAAAGGCGAGCGGCCGGGTCCGGAGAACTCGATCGGCAAGCTGGTGTCCGGCATGATGATGCAGGACATCGCGATGTTCGCCGCTGATCTCCAGGGTGCTTCCGGCGCGCTGGTGGGCGAGGATGCGGAAGCGCATGGTGAGTTCCAGGCGACGATCCTGTCGTCGCCCTCGATGCGCATCGCCGGCGGCACCGACGAGATTTTGCGCAACATCATCGCGGAGCGCGTACTCGGATTACCGGGGGATATCCGCGTCGACAAGGACGTGCCGTTCAACAAGGTGCCGACCAAGGGGCGGTAATAAACTCCACCCTCATCCTGAGGAGCGCGCCCCTTGGCGCGCGTCTCGAAGGATGCCGGCAAACTCAGAGCCAGGCCATCTCATGGTTCGAGACGGCGCCAAGTGGCGCCTCCTCACCATGAGGGGAATGCGTGAATACGAGGCTTTCCATGACCGACGCCATTTCTACCCTCGAAACCATCCTTGCCGATCGCTACTCCTGCCGGGCGTTCAAGACAGATCCCGTGCCGCGCGAAGTCATCGATCGCATCCTCACCGCCGCGCAGCGCACGGCGTCGTGGTGCAACAGCCAGCCCTGGCAGGTGACTATCACCTCCGGCGAAGCCACCAAGAAGTTTCGCGACGTGCTCTATCCCGTCGCCGCGTCCGGCACGCCGAGTTCAGGCGATTTCGAATTCCCGCGCGAATATCGCGGGGCCTATCTCGAGCGTCGTCGCGAGAGCGGCTTCCAGCTCTACAACACGCTCGGCATCGCGCGCGGCGACAAGGCTGCTTATGCCGAACAGGCGCTGCAGAATTTCAATTTCTTCGGCGCCCCGCATGTGGCGATTGTCACGTCCGATGAAGCGCTCGGCGTCTACGGCGCGGTGGATTGCGGCGGTTACGTCAATAATTTCATGCTGGCCGCACAGGCGCTTGGTGTCGCCACGGTGCCGCAAGCGGCGCTGGCCTTTCATTCCGCTGTCGTGCGCAAGCATTTCGGCATGGCGGAGGATCGCCGCGTCGTGTGCGGCATCTCGTTCGGTTATGCGGATGGCGAGCACAAGGTGAACAGCTATCGCACGAGCCGGGCGCAGCTCGGCGATGTGGCGACGTTCGTGGAGTAGTGCCTTCTCCCCGCTTGCGGGGAGAGGTAAAAAACTAAAACCTCGGCGCCCGTTTCTCCGCAAACGCCTTCGTCCCTTCCTTGATCTCGTCCCCGCGCATGCTCTTTTTAGCGCGCTGGTCGGCGGCTTCCTCATCCAGTTCGCCGCGCGCGAATTCGTTGATCGCCTGCTTCATCCCGCGCATCGCTTTCGGCGCGTTGCCGCCGAGCATCGTCGCCAGCCGATCCACCTCGCCATCCAGCGCGTCCGCCTGCGCGATCGCCGTGAGATAGCCGATCCGCAACATCTCCTGTGCGTCGATCTTCTCCGCGGTCAGAAACAGCCGCTTGGCATTGTCCGCGCCGAGCCGGCTCACATAGCGTTTGATGCCGCCTTTGTAGTAGTGCAGCCCGAGCCGCGCGGCCGGCATGAACATCTCGGCCGTGTCCAGCCCGATGCGGAAATCGCAGGCTAGGGCGAGGTCGGTCGAGCCACCATAGACGCCGCCATTCAGGCGGCAGATGGTCGGCACGCCGAGATCCTCCAGCCGGTTGGCGACCGCCTCGAAAGCGGAGCCGCTTGAACTGTCCGATGGCGTGCTTGCCGCCCGGGCGGCGATGGCGGTCAGGTCGAAACCGGCGCTGAAGGCGCGGCCGGTGCCGGTCAGGACCAGCACCCGGATCGCGGGATCGGCCTCGACGTTGTCGAACAGCCGCATCAACTCATCGAGATCGGCCTGTGACAGCCGGTTGAGCTTGGCCGGGCGATTCAGGCGAATGGTGGCGCGGGGACCTTCAAGGGTGAGGATCGGGGCAGAATTATCAGCGGTATCCGTCGTTTCCGACATGTTGTTGTTCTCCTTCAAGCCTGCATGACGGTGCCCGTCCCGCGGGAGCGCGTCAATTGCCACGCCTGATCGGCGCATTTTCACAGGTTGCAGGACCGGCTATGTTAACCCGGCAGGTTATATGGCTGTCGCCATCCTGCGGTCATCGGCCCTTCACGGGGGCAGGTGACATAGCGGTCGTTACTTTGAAAACCGGTTCGTGCCATGGACATGTCCTATCTCCATCATTTCGGCAGCGCGGCCGCCACGATCTTCGTCGTGGCGACGGCCACCATGCGGACGATGATCCCGTTGCGGGTCTTCGGCATCATCGCCAATCTCCTGCTGATCGCGATCTCGATCCCGACGCATAACTATCCGACCCTGGTGCTGCATGCCGTGCTGTTGCCGGTGAACATCTGGCGCCTGCGCCAGATGTTGCAGCTGGTGAGCGATGTGAAGAAGTCGGTGAATTCGGACCTGTCGATGGAATGGTTGAAGCCATTCATGACCAAGCAGAAGTGCAAGGCCGGCGAGATCCTGTTCTACAAGGACGAGAAGGCCGACCGGATGTTCTACATCGTGTCTGGCCGCTATCGTCTCGTCGAGTCGGGCATCGAGCTGCCGGTGGGCGCCCTTGTCGGTGAACTCGGCATGTTGTCGCCGGTGGGCGAGCGCACGCAGACGCTGGAATGTATCGAGCCCGGTCTCGTGCTGAGCGTGACTTATGCGCAGGTCGAGGAACTCTATGTGCAGAACCCGGAATTCGGATTCTTCTTCCTGCGCCTCGCCAGTGCGCGCCTGTTCGAAAATATCGGCACGCTGGAAGCGCGGCTGTCGCAGCGCGAAGCGCCCGTGACGGCCACTGTGCCTGCTGCGCAACCAGCCTAGTCGTTAGGAGTCATCGTGGCGAGCTTCACCAATGTCATTCGGTCGACCATCCGCGAGATCGCGGGGATCAATGATGTTGCGTCGGTCGAATATCCGGTCGGGCTGCCCGCAGCCGTGAGGTTGATCGCTCAGGATGGCGTTGCGCTGCTGATCGATTATCAGAGCGAGGCCTATGCGCAGCTGTATTGCGATCGGTTGCGTCGCTTCATCGGCAAACGCGGTGTTGATGATGAGTTGTTCGCGGAGATCGCGCAATTGCTCAAGGAGCGCATGGGCTATCTCGATCCCATCCGCATCGCGCAATTGAAACTGCAGGAGCCCGTGACGCCCGGCCGCAAGTCCGTCGTAGACAAGCGCCGCTTCCGCCTCGATGAGCTGGTGTCATCGCTGCCGGATATTGTCGGCAAGCCTGCGATGCGGCTGTTGGAGCGCGTCTATTGCGCACATCGCACCGTGCAGATCCGGTTCAGCAAAGCGAGTATCGTCGGCATTAAGCGCCTGGAATTCGAAGCCTGGCTGCGGCACTGGCGCCGCTTGTCGACACGGTATGAGATGGAGCGCGTCTGGGTCGAGCGCTGGCTGCATATGATTGATCGTGCGTTGACCAAGCGTCCGGATGCGGTGGAAGCGGTGGTGCGCTCGGCCACCATGATCGAAGGCTATGGCACCAGCTACCGCCATGGCATGGCGGCATGGCACCAGATCATCGACGGGCTCGCCAAGCCGAGTTTCGACGGCGTGCTCGATATTGCGGATTTGTCGGGCGCCATGGAGCGGGCCCGTGCAGTGCCGCGTGATCCCAAGGGAGAGCAATTGCGCGAGGCGATCATCGAGATGCGCGGCCATGCTTTGGCGCATTGATATGCGCGAGCGCATTGACGCCGTGGCAAAAGGCACCACACGATACGGTGAGTTTCCCGGTTCCGCGGCGTGCATTCCCGGCGCAGCGGTGTCATAAATAGGGCGAGCGACAGCCGGCTTGAAATCCGGTTTGCCGTGACTGCGAAGAGGGGCCAGCGTGTTTCCTGCAATGTCGTCGTCGATTGCTCTGGGTGGGCTTGTCGGCTGGATGCTCGCGCTGACGGTGAAACACGTCATCGCGGACTTCATCCTACAGAATGCCTGGCTCGCAATGGGCAAGGATCAGAAGACCGGCTGGGCGCTGCCGCTGCTCATTCATTGCGCGATTCACGGCGTGCTGACGACCGCGATCATCGTGGCCGTTCAGCCCAAACTCTGGTTTCTCGGGCTGGTCGATTTCGCGATCCACATCACCATCGACCGCTGCAAAGGGTGGACAGTCGCGCATTACAGCGTCACGTCGGACACCCGCTGGTTCTGGTGGCTGATCGGAATCGACCAGGCCTTGCACCATCTGACCGGCTTTTTTCTCGCCATTTACATCGTCGCAAACAGCTGAGTGCCGGAAATTGTTGCGGCAAGCTTGCGTCAGGCTTGTGGCGGGCGCTGCCATATTTACCACTGTTGCGCAAGAGTCGCACCCGGCCGTTAAGGCTATTGGTTAACCGCACGTTAGCAAATTGAACCGCATCCTCATCATCGAGGAGAACAACCCATGTGGTCCAGCCGTCAAGCTTTTGAGAACGATCGTTGCCCCGTCAGTGATGACCTGCTCGGTGCGATGTATCGTGCGAATGAAAATGGCCTGCCCCATCTCGTTGCCAGCGTGCCCTCGGACGTGCGCGCGATGCTGGCGCTGTTCTGCTATCGCCGCAATCACATGCATGCGCTTGCGATCTCCATCGCATCGAGCTGCAGTGAGCGCGAGCTGATCGAGCATGGCGGCCGTGTCGGCTCCACGCTATATGCGCTCGCGCATGAAGCACCTGCGGTGCGCAGCGTGTCGGTCTCGGCCTATAGCAGCCGCAAGGCGATCACGCTGTCGACCAAGCCGCTCTCGACACTGGCGCCGCTGGATGACGATCTCGACGACGAGATCGAAACCGAGCGCGATCGCGTTATCGCTTAAGCTACCAATCCGGGGCTGCCAGGACCGGCAGTCCGTGGCGGCGCCGCGCCATGGCGCATTCGGGATCGCCGGGCATGCAGGTCCGGCAGACATCCGGCCGGATCTCATAGATTCCGCAAGCGACAAATTCTCCGACCTTGCCATTCAGCGCGCTGCAGCGATCGCCATCGCAGCGCATGCCTGACTGACGCTCATTCACGAATTTCGCCGGAATCAGATCGAGCTCCGCATCATCCTCGATGGTGAAGCGCGGCCAGTTGCTCGAATAGGAGCAGCAGGCGCCGCAGGCCTGGCACGGGCTTGCTTCATCGATGGGAGCGGTGGTCGTCATGCGCGCGGTTTAGCGCGATCGAACGGCTCTCGCCAGATGCTCAGGCGTCGGTCGGCGGTTCCCATGCCAGGGTCTTGCGCCAGCGGCTGCGCAGCACTTCGCGACGTTCGGGGTATTTTTCATCGAGATATTCCGCCGTCACCGCGCGATCGGTGCGAAAACTGCGGAAATCGCTGCGCAGCTCGCACCAGGCGGCGAGCAGTCGCACGGCTTCGAGATAGCCGACGGCGATCGGCCAGATGATGCGCTCGCTGTCGCGGCCGGATTCGTCGCGGTAGCAGAGCCGCACCTTCTTGCCGGCGTGAATATGCGCGCGCATCTGCACCATATCGAGCGCGTCCGGCGTGCCGCGGAAATGCGGCCGGGCGCGGCTTGCCGGCTCCAGCACGAAGGGGCGGAGTTTTTCCGGCACGGTATCCGCGATCTTGGCGATCAAATCCTTCGCCGCTGTTGCGAGCGCCGGATCGGCATGGCCCATCACCCATTGGGCGCCGAGCACGGCGGCCTCGATCTCATCCGGCGTCAGCATCAAGGGCGGCATGTCAAAACCGCTTTCGAGAATATAGCCCATGCCGGCCTCGCCGCGAATCGGCACGCGCTGGCCCATCAGGGTCGCGATATCGCGATAGATGGTGCGCTTGGACGTCTCCAGCTCGGCAGCGATGGCGTCGGCCGTCAGTGGCTTCTGCGTCCGTCGCAGCACCTGGATGATCTGAAACAGGCGATCGGCGCGTCTCATGATGTCCTCGTTGCACACTGCTGACAGCATGTTGGCAGCAGGGGTCCGTCATACAGGAACCAACCCCGAACACGGAAGGATTCCTGCCATGAACGCATTCGAAAGCCTGGGCTGTCCCCAAGACGATCGGCTCTGGCGCCTGCGCGCCTGGCTGCTGGAGCGCGCAATCATCCTGATGGCCAGCGACTGGCGCTGGGCGCTGTTCGGCATGGTCTGCCGGATGGTGTCCGCGGGGCTGACGCAGGCGCGACGCCGGATCGGCTCTATCCGCTACTGACACCACGTTGGCAGCAGCACCTCGCTAGACATCAATCACCACCAACGGGAGAACGACATGATCACGCTGCACGGCGCAGGTGCGGGCTTTGGCCTGCCGGAAATCAGCCCCTTCGTCACCAAGACGGAGGTCCAGCTCAAGATGGCAGGGCTCGCCTATACCAAGCAGCCATCGCGGCCGACGGACTCACCGAAAGGTCAGCTCCCATTCATCGACGATGGCGCCGAGGTGATCGCCGATTCCACCTTCATCCGCGCGCATCTGGAGCGCAAATACGGCGTCGATTTCGATGATGGCCTCGATCTCGCCCAGCGCGCGCAGGCCTGGGCGATCGAGCGCATGCTGGAAAATCAGGTCTGTCTGGGCCTTGTCAATGCGCGCTGGCTGGATGACACGAATTTTGCCAAGGGTCCGGCGCGTTTCTTCGACATCGTGCCCGAAGTCCAGCGCCTGGGCGTCTGCGCGGCGGTGCGTGCGCAGGTGGCGCAGAACTATCTGGCCAATGGTCTCGGCCGCCATTCGCCGGAAGAGGCGCTCGAACTCGTCAGCCGCTCGCTGATGGCGCTGTCGCTGCTCTTGGCGGCAAAACCCTATCTGATGGGTGAACGCCCCTGCGGCGTCGATGCCACGGCCTTCGCGATACTTGCCGGCATCATGACGCCGTATTTCGAATCGCCGCTGCGGGTGCGGTTGCTGCATTTCGGCAATCTCACGGCCTATGTGGATCGCATGATGGCGGAGTTTTATCCGGAGCATATGTGGCAGCGTCAGGCTGAGGCGGCGTGATCAATCTCGCAGGATGTAGGGTGGGCAAAGGAGAGAAGCGACGTGCCCACCGACAGGCGCTGCGCAAGACGTGGTGGGCACGCTGCGCTTTGCCCACCCTACAGCAATGGCTACTGGGTCACCCGGTCAAGCCGGGTGACGACAAGGTTTGCTTGAGACTCGCCAACTCCGCTTCCAATTCCGCGATCCGCGCATCACGCTGGGCCACAGCCTGCGCCACATCGGCCGCATCGAATTTCTGCGGAATGTGCTGCGGGCAATTCGTATCCCAGGCCGATACGGTGAACAGGATCACCTGCTCGGGCCGCGCGCGATAACCTTTTGGCATCATCGAATCGATCAAGGCCTTGTCATCCTCGATCACTTTCGCGGTGCCCCAGATCTTCACACGGCGACGATGCACGTAGTCCATGATGAAGATGTTTGCCTTCGGGTTCTCGGTCAGATTCCCTTGCGTGATATATTGCCGGTTGCCGCTGAAATCGGCGAAGGCGATCGTGTGCTTGTCGAGCACCTTGATGAAGCCTTTCGGGCCGCCGCGATGCTGCATATAGGGCTGGCCGTCGGCACTCGCCGTCGCGAGATAGAAGCTGTTGGTGTGCGCGAGGAATTCCGCGAGGTTGTCGTCGATCTCGCTCTGCCAGCCGCCGCTCTCTTCCACATGGGCATAGGACTTCCGCGAGCCCTTGCGGGCCTGGATCGCCTTGACGGCGGGCGTGAAGGCGACGTCGCTCGTATAGACATGGGTGTCGGACATTTGAGCCACCTTTCGTTTTCACGCCGGAATATGGCCCTTGGCCGTGTTCGCAACAATCATCGCGATTGACACTTCATTGTTGCGGATATTGGAATAGTGGTGGGCGACTAAACTCCGCTCCTCATGGTGAGGAGGCGCGAAGCGCCGTCTCGAACCATGAGCTGGCCGGGCTCGGAGTGCGTGGCCACCCTTCGAGACGCGCGCGATGCGCGCTCCTCAGGGTGAGGGGCAGAGTAGTTGGGAGAGTGCATTGGATCGCATCGAAGCCATGACCGCCTTTGTCGCTGTCGCCGACCTGCAGGGCTTTGCGCCTGCGGCGCGGCGTCTCGGCATTTCGGCCTCTGCCGTCACGCGGCTGGTGGCAGCGCTGGAGGAGCGGCTGGGCGCGCGGCTGCTGCAACGGACCACGCGCTCGGTGACACTCACCGATGTCGGCGCGCGCTATCTGGAGCGGGCGCGGCGCATCCTGGCCGATCTCGAGGAAGCGGATGGGGCGGCGCAGGCCGAGCAGGCGCAGCCGAGCGGGCGATTGACAGTCGCAGCACCCGTGGGCTTCGGGCGGCTGCATGTGACGCCGCTGATGTCGGCCTATCTGCAGCGCTATCCAGACGTCTCCGGCGAACTCAGGCTGAATGATCGCATGGTCAATCTGGTGGAAGAAGGCGTCGATGCCGCCGTCCGCGTCGGCGATCTCGCCGATTCCAGCCTGGTGGCGCGGCAGGTGGGGGATATGCGGCGGATCGTGGTGGCGTCGCCGGATTATCTGAAGCGCCGCGGCGAGCCGAAGCTGCCGGAGGCGATCGCCGAGCATGACACGATTCACTTCGGCGCGGCGGTCGTCTCGCCGGAATGGCGGTTCGTGCGCGACGGCCAGGATGTTCGCGTGTCCTATTCGCCGCGCTTCATCTGCAATGTCGCGGATGCCGCCATCTGGCATGCGGCGCAGGGCGGCGGCCTGACGCGTGTGCTGGCCTATCAGGCCGCGGAAGCGCTGGCGGCGGGGAAGCTGAAAGTAGTGCTTGCGGAATTCGAGCAGCCGGCGGTGCCGATCCACATCGTCTATCCCACCTCACGGCTGCTGTCGGCCAAGGTGCGGGCTTTCATCGATCTGGCCGTGGAGACGACGGATTGGCATTTTGGCGCGAGGGCCAACTCGTAGGGTGGGCAAAGGAGCGCAGCGACGTGCCCACCTCCAAGTGCTGAGCCGGTGATGGTGGGCACGCTTCGCTTTGCCCACCCTACTTCGTCGTCACCACGCTAAACGTCCCATTCGCCCGCGCACATGGCACGCCGTCCGCCGTGATCAGCGCCTGCGCAAAGCACAGCCGACTGCCGGTCTTCACCACATCGGTGGTGATCTCCAGCCATTGCCCCACTTTCGCCGGGCCGAGGAAATCCGCGGACAGATTCACCGTGACCAACCGTGTGCCGCCGCCGGCGACATGGCCGCAGCTCAGGCCCATGGCATTGTCGGCGAGGGCCGTGATCAACCCGCCATGGGCCATGCCGCGCGAATTGGTGTGAGCTTCGGCGATGCGCAGGCCGAGGATCACGGCGCTGTCAGTGGTTTTCGAATAGATCGGCTCCCACGGCGCGGTGAGCGGGGATTTGCGGAGGTGGGGCGTGAAGCCGTCTGGGATGATGTCGGTCATGCCGGCATATGAAACGAAGGACGCCGTGAAGGACAGGCCAACAAAGTTTCAAACGCACATGTCATCCCGGCGAACGCCGGGATCCATAACCTGCGTCGGCGTAGTTGGAACGCGACCGGAGCCACGTCTAATGCGCTCATACCATTGCTACAGCGTGTATGGATCCCGGCGTTCGCCGGGATGACAGGGGAGCTAATACGGCAGCCCCACATAGTTCTCCGCCAGCGATGCGCGTGCGACGTCGGAATGCACGACGTAATCGAGTTCGGCCTGCTGCAGCTTGGTGCCGAAACCGTCGGCATCGGGAAAACGGTGCATCATCGAGGTCATCCACCACGAGAAGCGCACGGCCTTCCACACGCGCTTCAGCGCCGTGACGGAATAATTGTCGAGCCCCGCCGACGACTTCTCGTCATAGAATTCGCGCAGCGCCATCGAGAGATAGTGCACGTCGGACGCTGCGAGATTGAGCCCCTTGGCGCCGGTGGGGGGCACGATATGGGCGGCGTCGCCGGCCAGGAACAGCTTGCCGAAACGCATCGGCTCGGCAACAAAACTCCGCAGCGGGGCGATGCTCTTTTCAAGCGAAGGACCGGTGACCAGGCTTTCCGCAGCCTCCGGATCGAGACGGCGGCGCAGCTCGTCCCAGAACATGGCGTCAGTCCAGTCCTCGACTTTCTCATCGAGCGAGCACTGCACATAATAGCGACTGCGGGTCATTGAGCGCATCGAGCAGAGCGCAAATCCGCGGGCATGGTTGGTGTAGATCAACTCCGGCGACACCGGCGGCGTGTCCGACAGCAGGCCGAGCCAGCCGAACGGATAGACGCGTTCATAGGTCTGCACGGCAGAGGCCGGAACGGCCTGCCGGCTGGCGCCGTGAAAGCCGTCGCAGCCGGCGATGAAATCGCAGGAGATCTCGTGGCTGACGCCGTCCTTCTCGTAGCGGACGCGCGGCGTGGCGCCGTCGAAATCGTGCAGCGAGACGTTGTCGGCGTCGTAGACCGTGGTGAGGCCGGCGGCCTCGCGTGCATCCATCAGGTCGCGCGTCACTTCAGTCTGGCCATAGACGGTGACGACCTTGCCGCCCGAGGCCGTCTTCAGGTCGATGCGATGGCGAACGCCGCCGAACAAAAGTTCGATGCCGTCATGGATCAGGCCTTCATGGTGCAGCCGTTCGGTGATCCCCAGTTTTTCCAGCAGGCCGACAGTGCCTTGTTCGAGCACGCCGGCCCGGATCCGCGCCAGCACATAGTCGCGGTCCTTGCGTTCGAGGATGACGTTGTCGATGCCATAGGAATGCAGCAACTGCCCAAGCAGCATGCCCGCCGGACCGGCACCGATGATCGCAACTTTCGTGCGCACGACTTGCTCCCGTCATAGATGTCATCTCAGTCTCAAGGCTGAGTTGACAAGTCAAGCGCCGTGGCGAGACTGGCTACGCCAAGGTTGCAATGATGATTATAACCTATAACAATATTCGCCAAGGGCCGTTCAAGGTCCGGTGAACAGTCCGAGAGGACAGGTCCAATGGAAAAATCCATGGACGCACAGAGGGAGAGACGTCGATGAGGAAGACGCTGATGACCGCGTTGCTCGCGGCCGGCTGCCTATTGCCGATCGCAGCACATGCGCAGGACAAGACCGTCAATCTGAAAGTATCGCTGTGGGTTCCGCCTGCGCATCCGCTGGTGCCGGCAACGCAGGCCTGGGCCGCGGATATCGAGAAGGCCTCGGGCGGCAGCATCAAATTGTCGGTGTTCCCCTCGGAGCAGCTGGGTAAAGCCTTCGATCACTACGACATGGCGCGCGACGGCATCGCCGATGTCACTTACGTGAATCCCGGCTATCAGCCGGGCCGCTTCCCGATCGCGGCAGCCGGTCAGATTCCGTTCGTGTTCAACGAAGGCAAGAAGGGCACCCAGGCCTTCAACGAATGGTACCAGAAATACGCCAAGACGGAGATGAAGGACACCAAGCTGTGTTTCGCCTTCATCCATGCGCCCGGCTCCGTTCACAGCAAGAAGAAGATCGTGGTGCCCGACGATCTCAAGGGCGTGAAGGTGCGCCCGGCGCAGAGCACGATCGGCGAAATGGTCAAACTGTTCGGCGGCACCAATGTGCAGGCGTCAGCGCCGGAATCGCGCGATGCCATCGAGCGCGGCGTGGCCGATGCGATCTTCTTCCCGTGGGGATCGATCTTCCTGTTCGGCATCGACAAGGTGGTGAAGTATCACATCGATGCGCCGCTCTATTCGACGGTGTTCACCTACAACATCAATCTCGCCAAATATAATTCCATGTCGCCGGCGCAGAAGAAGATCATCGACGATCACTGCTCGCCGGAATGGGCGGCGAAAGTGACCGATCCCTGGGTGGACTATGAGTTCGCAGGGGTCGCCAAGATGAAGGCGCTGCCGGATCATGAAGTTTATCCGCTGACGCCGGAGCAGCTCGCCACCTGGAAGAAGGGCGTCGAGCCGCTGCATGCAGCCTGGGCGGCGGCGGTGAAGAAAGCCGGCGGCGACGCCGAGGCGATCGATGCGGAGCTGAAGGCCGCGCTGAAGAAGCACAATGCGGGGCTGTGATCTTCCTTGACCTCTCCCCGCCTGCGGGGAGAGGTCGTCGCTCGCATGCGAAGCATGCGGGCGGCGGGTGAGGGGCCCTCCACACGCTCCGCGCCCGTGGATAGTCCCCCTCATCCGTCCCGGCTTCGCTGCGCTACGCCGGGCCACCTTCTCCCCGCAAGCGGGGAGAAGGCATCGCGTGCCTCCGCTAGGAATCTCCCATGACCTCCACTCCCGAAGTCACCGCCGACGGCGCGCTCACTGGCCCGCCAGAGCCGCGCAAGAAAAACGTGATGGATCGCTTCATCGATTCCATCGAATGGATCGCCGCGTTCTTCGTTGGTATCGTCGCGCTGAACACCTTCATCGCCGTGTTCATGCGAAAATTCTTCGCGGTGACGATTCCCGACTACTACAATGTCGGCCAGTTCATGCTCGGCGTGCTGATCTTCTGGGGCATCGCGGCGACCTCCTATCGCGGCTCGCACATCACCGTCGATCTGGTCTGGGCCAATGCCACGCCGAAATATCAGCGCTGGATCGACGTGTTCGCAACGCTCGTGCTGCTGTTCGTCGTGTCGGTGCAGACCTACACGCTCTTCGACAAGGTCGTGGACACCTACAATAGCGGCCTTGTCACCATGGACCTGCAATTGCCGGTGTGGCCGTTCTTCCTGCTGTCCTGGATCGGCGACGGGGCCGCCGTGCTCCTGATTGCCATCCGCACCTATCGGCTCGTCTTCCACCCGGAAGAAATCCACGAGCCCAAGATCAAGACCGCGGAGTAACGGGGCCATGGAATTGAGCAATGAAGCAGTCGCGGTCATCGGCTTTGTCAGCCTGTTCGTGCTGATGCTGCTGCGTGTGCCCGTCGGCATGGCCATGGGCCTCGTGGGCATCACGGGCTTCGGCTACATCACCGGCTTCGCGCCGGCGCTGAAGCTGGTGGGCCAGACCACCATGCGCACGGTGACGGATTATTCCTTCGGCGTGATCCCGATGTTTTTGCTGATGGGCGCCTTCGTCTCGGTGTCCGGCATCAGCCGCGAATTGTTTCGCGCAGCGAATACGTTTGTGGGGCACTGGAAGGGTGGGCTCGGCATCGCCACCATCGCGGCCTGCGGCGGCTTTGCGGCGATCTCCGGCTCCTCGGTGGCGACGGCGGCGACGTTCTCGGCTGTCGCCTATCCGGAAATGCGGCGGCACAATTATCCGCAGTCGTTTGCCACCGGCGTCATCGCCGTCGGCGGCACGCTCGGCGCCATGCTGCCGCCGTCCACGGTGCTGGCGGTGTATGGCATCATCACCCAGCAGGACATCGGCAAGCTGTTCATCGCCGGCATCATTCCGGGTTTGCTGGCAATCGTGATGCACATGATCACCATCGCCATCATCGGCGTGGTGAAGCCGGGCTTTTTGCCGGAGGGCCCTAAGGCGTCGTGGCGCGAGCGGGCCGCGGCAATCCGCGACGTGTGGTCGCCGTTGCTGCTGTTCGTGTTCGTGATCGGCGGGCTCTATGGCGGCTTCTTCATTCCGACCGAAGCCGGTGCGGTGGGCGCTGTGGGCGCCTTCCTGATCGGCGTGATGCGCGGCAAGCTGAGCAAAGAAGGCATTTTGCAATCGCTGCTGCAGGCGACGCGCACCGCGGCGGCTGTCTTCACCGTGCTGATCGGCGCGCTGTGCTTCGGCTATTTCCTCACGGTGACGCAGACGCCGCAGCATGTGACCGAGTTTCTCACCGGCCTCGGCATCGGCCCCTATGGCGTGCTGGCGCTGATCCTCCTGATGTATCTCGTGCTTGGCTGCCTGATGGATGCCATGGCCATGGTGATCCTCACGGTGCCGATCGTGTTCCCGGTGATCCAGGCGCTCGGCTTCGATCCGATCTGGTTCGGCATCATCATCGTGATGACCGTGGAGCTCGGCCTGATCCATCCGCCGGTGGGCATGAATGTCTTCGTCATCAAGAGCGTGATCAAGGACGTCACGATGTCGACGATTTTCAAGGGCGTGCTGCCCTTCGTGGCGACGGACCTGGTGCGGCTGGTGCTGTTGATCCTGTTCCCGATCATCGCCACGTGGTTGCCGATGCGGATGCTGGGCTGAGACGATGAGCGTGCCGGAATTGAAGACGAAATATGTGTTCAGCCTTGCGATCCAGGTTGGCAAGCCCGTGGTGGCCGGCGATCTCGGCTATGGCACGCGGCGTGTGATCCCCGTGCTCGGGGGGACGGTGACAGGTGAGGGGATCAACGGCACCATCCATCAGGGTGGTGCGGATTTCCAGATCATCCGCCCGGACGGATTTACGGAGCTGGAAGCGAAGTATACGTTCGAACTCGATGACGGCGCGGTGATCTATATCGCGAATTATGGAATCCGCTTCGGGCCGAAAGAGGCGTTGGATCGCATCGCGCGTGGTGAGATCGTCGATCCCACGCTGATCTATTTCCGCTCGGTGCCGAAATTCGAGACCGCGCATCCGGACTATCGCTGGCTGATGCAGAACCTGTTCATCGGCGTCGGTGCACGGCATCCCGATCGCGTGGAGCTGGCGGTGCATCAGGTGCTGTAGATCTGTAGGGTGGGCAAAGCGACTTGTCCGCCATAGCCCGAAGGGCGACGGCGGAAGCGTGCCCACCTTGATCAGCCGCGGACTTGAAGGTGGGCACGTCGCTACGCTCCTTTGCCCACCCTACAAAATCCTCATTTCCTGTAGTCTACTCCCCCATCGACCGGAAACATCCGGCGACACAGGGAGGCGACGATGTTGAGAGCAGCTTTGCTTGGAAGTGCCGTATCGCTTGTGATGGCCATGCCTGCATTCGCGCAGGACTGGACCAAATCGAAATGGGGCCCGAATGACGAGATCGGCGCCGCCAATTATATCACCCCCGAACGTGTGAAGGCCGCAGCCCAACTGGTGAAGACCGGCAAGACCTATGCGCTCGGCATCCCCGTCGGCGCCGACACGCCCGCTTATCCGCCGCGCTCCGTGAAGGTCACCGTGGTGCAGCCCGGCCAGGCCGGCAATCACGGCATCGGGCCCAATCAGGCGACCTATAATGACGACATGATCACCGGCTGGGTCGGGGTCGGCAGCCAGATGGACGGGCTCGGCCATCTCGGCGTGGACCACGTCTATTACAACGGCAACAAGATCGCGGATTTCGGCGATGTCTCGGGCCTGAAGAAGCTCGGTATCGACAAGGTGCCGCCGCTGGTCGCGCGCGGCGTGCTGATCGACATGGCCGCTTACTACAAGACCGACGTGGTCAAGGAAGGTACCGCCTTCAACACCAAGGAAATCGAGGAAGCCGCCAAGGCGCAGGGCGTCGAGATCCGCGAAGGCGATGTCGTGCTGTTCCACACCGGCTGGCTCAGCCTGCTCGGCAAGGACGACAAACGCTATAATGGTGGCGAGCCCGGCCTCGGCGTCGAGGGCGCGAAATATCTCACCAGCAAGGGCGTGGTCGCCGTTGGCGCCGATACCTGGGGCGTCGAGGTGGTGCCGTTCGAGAAGAACACCGTGTTCGAGGTGCATCAGATCCTGCTGGCGATGAACGGGACCTATATCCTGGAGAATATGGACACCGCGGAGCTCGCCAAGGACAAGGGCTACGAGTTCATGTTCGTGCTCGGCCAGCCGCGATTTAAAGGCGGCGTGCAGAGCATGATCAATCCGGTGGCCATCAGGTAACGCTCTGGCCTCGTAGGATGGGTTGAGCGCAGGCGCGAAGCGCCGAAGCGACAACCCATCGGCGGAGTCTCCGGCATCGTTCGGCTGATGGGTTTTCGCTCCGCTCAACCCATCCTACGGCCGCGGCGATTGACTCTCGTCCAATCCGTTATAGTCTATAATTATTCTTTCCAAGACTTATTCGGTGCCGATGACCCAAGCTGCCTCTGCTTCCCTGCTCCAGATCGAATCCCGTGGCCGGGTTCTGCTCGTGGGCCTCAACCGTCCCACCAAGCGCAACGCGTTAAATGACGGGATCATTTTGGAGATCGAGGACACTTTTCGCGCGCTGCCGGAGGAGATTGGCGCCGTCGTCATCCACGGCATTGGCGGGCATTTCTCGGCTGGTCTCGATCTATCCGAACTGCAGGAACGCGATGCCACCGCCGGCTTGATGCATTCGCGCATGTGGCACCGCGTGTTCGATCTCATCCAGCATGCCCGCGTGCCCGTCATTGCGGCGCTGCAGGGGGCGGTGATCGGCGGCGGGCTGGAGCTGGCCTGCTCCGCCCATATCCGCGTCGCTGATCCCTCCGCCTATTACGCGCTGCCTGAAGGCAGCCGCGGCATCTTTGTCGGCGGCGGCGCCTCGATGCGGCTGCCGCGGCTGATCGGCGTGCACCGGATGGCCGATATGATGCTCACCGGCCGTGTCTATAAAGCGGAAGAGGGCGTCACGCTCGGCTTCGCGCAATATCTCACCGAAGCCGACGGCGCGCTGGCAAAAGCGCTCGAACTCGCCGAGCGCGTCGCGCAGAACGCGCCGCTGACGAATTTCGCCGTGTTGCAGGCGCTGCCGCTGATTGCGGAAGCCAGCCCGCAGACCGGGCTCATGCTGGAATCGCTGATGGCCTCGGTGGCGCAGAGCGATCAGGAGGCGAAGAACCGCATTCGCGATTTTCTGGAGAAGAAGGTCGGCAAGGTGAAATCCGGCTGATTTCGGCCGTCATTGCGAGGAGCACTTGCGACGAAGCAATCCAGTCTTCACTTGAGCAAGAACTGGATTGCTTCGTCGCCTCGCACAGGGAAAAGCAATTGCTTTTCCCGACCTCGCAATGACGGAATTCGACGACATAAAAATAAAATACGGGACGGAAGACACAGGGGACGGGACAGTCATGTCTGCAGTGGCGACAACGAGCGACCAGACGAAAGGCGCGGCCAAGCATCCGCTGCGCCCGATCTCCTATGGCGATCCCGCCGTCACCGTGGAGCGCCGCGACGACGGCACCATCTATCTCCGCCCGACCGCCGCGATCGGCGATTATCCCACCCGCGTCACCGACTATCTGCATCACTGGGCGAAAGAGACGCCGGAGCGCGTCTTCATGGGCGAGCGCGGTGATGATGACGGCTGGCGCGAGGTCACCTATGCGCAGATGCTCGATGCTGCGCGCCGGATCGCTTCCGCGCTGCTGGCGCGAAATCTCTCGCCGGATCGCCCGATCATGATCCTGTCCGGTAATTCCATCGATCATGCGCTGGTGGCGTTCGGTGCGCTCTATGCAGGGATTCCGTTTGCGCCGGTGTCGCCAGCCTATTCGCTGGTGTCGAAGGATTACGGCAAGCTGAAATATTTGATGGGGCTGCTGACGCCGGGCCTCGTTTTCGTCGATGACGGCGACGAATTCGCCGATGCGATCCGCTTCAATGTCCCCGCCGATGTCGAGGTCGTTGTCTCGCGCGGTGCACTGCCGGATCGTCGTCCGACGAAACTGTCGGATCTGTTGACGACGCCGGAGGCCGCAAATCTCGACGCGGCCAATCAGGCCATCGGCCCGGACACGATCGCAAAATTCCTGCTGACCTCCGGCTCCACCGGCAATCCGAAAGCCGTGATCAACACCCAGCGCATGATGTGCGCCAACCAGATCATGCTGCGCGACACGCTCGCCTTCCTGAAGGACGAGCCGCCGGTCATCATCGATTGGCTGCCGTGGAATCATACGTTTGGCGGCAATCACAATATCGGGCTGACACTGTTCAATGGCGGCTCGATGTATCTCGACGAGGGCAAGCCGACGCCGGCGGGCATTGCAGAAACTATTCGTAACCTGCGCGAGATCTCGCCGACCGTCTATTTCAACGTCCCCAAAGGTTACGAGTCGCTGCTGCCTTATCTGCGCGAGGATGCGCAGCTGCGTGAAAAATTCTTTTCGCGGCTGCATGCGATGTTCTTTTCCGGCGCGGCGCTCTCGCCTTACGTCTGGGGCAGCCTGGACGAACTTTCGGTGCAGACCACGGGCAAGCGCGTGCCGATGCTTACCGGTCTTGGTGCCACGGAGACGGCGCCTTTCTTCATGTGCGTGACGCCGCTCACCAGCCGCTCCGGCCATGTCGGCCTGCCCGTGCCGGGCAATGACGCAAAGCTGGTGCCGAACAACGGCAAGATGGAAGTGCGCGCCAAGGGGCCGAACGTGACTCCTGGCTATTGGCGGCAGCCCGATCTCACCGCAAAAGCATTCGACGACGAGGGCTACTATATTTTCGGCGATGCGCTCAAAGCCGTCGATCCCGACGATTTCGATGCCGGCTTCGATTTCGACGGCCGCATTTCCGAAGACTTCAAGCTCGGCAGCGGCACCTGGGTCAGCGTCGGCCCGCTGCGTGCGCGCTTCGTCGGCACGTGCGCGCCTCTGGCGCGCGATGTCGTGATTGCCGGCATCAATCGCGATGAGCTTGCCGCGCTTGTGGTCCTCGATCTCGATGGCTGCCGCACCATCAATCCCGACCTGCCGCCTGGCGATCTGCCTGCTGCAGCGCATGATCCGATGGTGCGCGAAGCTTTTCGCGCGCGGCTTGCGCAGTTCGTGGCCGGTGCTACCGGCTCGTCCACGCGGATCGCCAAGGCGGTGCTGCTGGATATGCCGCTGTCCATCGACAAAGGCGAGGTCACCGACAAGGGCTCGATCAACCAGCGCGCGGTGCTGGAGCATCGGGCGGCGCTGATCGACGCCATCTATGCCGGGGAGGCGCAGGCCAGGGTCATTTCGGTCTAGGGCCGTTAAGCCTGCGGCAAAACCGCAAGGCGACAGGCCTTTACCGGTACTGCGCCACTGACCTAAAGAAGGGGCTGAATACGCGGCCGAACTTTGTTTAGCTGACGATAACAAAAGAACCTTGAGGGAGAAAACCAATGTCCAAGAATCGCATCAAGCATCACCTGACGAGTCATTTCGCGATCGCGGCCGTGGCCGCGTCGCTCGCACTTGCGGCACCTGCATCCGCGCAGGACGTCACCATCGGCCTGACCACCTCCACCACCGGTCCCGCTGCGGCGCTGGGCATTCCCGAGCGCAACGCGCTGGAATTCGTGCCGAAGGAAATCGGCGGCGCCAAGCTCAAGGTCATCGTGCTCGACGATGGCGGTGACCCCACCACCGCGACCACCAATGCCCGCCGCTTCGTGACGGAATCCAAGGCCGACATCATCATGGGCTCGGCGGTGACGCCGACCTCCATTGCGGTATCCAACGTCGCGAACGAAGCCGGCATCCCGCATTTCGCTTTGTCGCCGCTGCCGATCACGCCGGAGCGTGCGAAGTGGTCGGTGGCCATGCCGCAGCCGGTGCCGATCGTCGGCAAGGTGATGTACGACCACATGAAGGCCAAGGGCATTAAGACCGTCGGCTATATCGGCTATTCCGACAGCTATGGCGATCTGTGGTTCAACGACCTCAAGACCCAGGCCGTGCCGATGGGCATCACGATCGCTGCGGAAGAGCGTTTTGCCCGTCCGGATACGTCGGTCACCGGCCAGGTGCTGAAGCTGATCGCTGCCAATCCGGATGCCATCCTGGTCGGTGCCTCCGGCACCGCCGCAGCGCTGCCGCAGACCGAATTGCGCGACAAGGGCTATAAGGGCCTGATCTACCAGACCCACGGCGCCGCCTCGATGGACTTCATCCGCATCGCCGGCAAGGCCGCTGAAGGCGTGCTGATGGCGTCCGGCCCGGTGATGTATCCAGAAGGCCAGGCCGATTCAGCGCTGACCAAGAAGCCGGGCCTGACGCTGAACGCGGCTTATGAAGCCAAGTATGGCCCGAACAGCCGCAGCCAGTTCGCCGGCCATTCCTATGACGCCTTCGAGGTGCTCAAGCGCATCATCCCGACTGCGCTGAAGACCGCCAAGCCCGGAACCCCCGAGTTCCGTGAAGCCGTCCGCCAGGCGCTGCTGACCGAGCGTGAAATCCCGGCCACCCAGGGCGTCTACAACTTCACCGAGAAGGATCGCTACGGCCTGGATGAGCGTTCCCGCATCCTGCTGACGGTCAAGGACGGCAAATACGTCCTGGCGCAGTAACAATGTAGGGTGGGCAAAGGCGCGCAGCGCCGTGCCCACCTTCCGCGCACGGCCGGCGAAGGTGGCACGCTTCGCTTTGCCCACCCTACTTTTGGTCGCAACCAAGCCGCTTCCCCCGCAGTGCAATATTGGCTAACCAGAGCCGGCCTTCACCCGAAGGCCGGCTTTTTGCCGTCTGCGGCGTGCCGCAGCGTTTGAATTCATCGAAGAAAGCAATCAAGAAATGTCCAAGCTTCATCTGGCGATCGCGGCCCTGGCCGTCACGCTGGCCGTCGCTTCCCCGGCGGAAGCCCAGAGCCCTGAAATCACCATCGGCGTCAGCCTGTCCACCACCGGCCCGGCGGCCGCGCTTGGCGTGCCCGCGCGCAACGCGCTGGACTTCGTGCCGAAGGAAATCGGCGGCGTGCCGCTGAAACTGATCGTGCTCGACGATGGCGGCGATCCGACCACCGCGACCACCAATACCCGCCGCTTCGTGTCGGAATCCAAGGCCGACATCATCATCGGCTCGTCCATCGTGCCGCCGTCGATCGCCATCTCGGCCGTCGCCAACGAAGCCGGCATTCCGCATTTCAGCCTGTCGCCGATGCCTTTTACCCCGGCGCGCGAAAAGTGGTCGGTGGACATGCCGCAGCCGGTCGAGATCGTCGGCAAGATCATGTACGATCACATGAAGGCCAACGGCGTGAAGACCATCGGCTATATCGGCTATTCCGACAGCTATGGCGATCTGTGGTTCAACGACCTGAAGAACCAGACCGGCCCGATGGGCATGAAGATCGTTACCGAGGAGCGTTTTGCGCGCCCGGACACCTCGATCACCGGTCAGGCGCTGAAGCTGATCGCCAGCAATCCCGATGCCATCCTGATCGGCGCCGCCGGCACCGGTGCGGGCATGCCGCAGAGCGAGCTGCGAGACCGCGGCTACAAGGGCCTGATCTACCAGACCCACGGCGCGGCCTCGTCGGACTTCATCCGCATCGCCGGCAAGGCAGCGGAAGGCGTGCTGATGGCAGCCGGTCCGGTGATGAACCCGGAAGGCCAGCCGGATTCGGCGCTGACCAAGAAGCCGGGCCTCGCGCTCAACACGGCCTATGAAGCCAAGTATGGCGCCAACAGCCGCAGCCAGTTCGCCGGTCACTCCTACGATGTGTTCGAAGTGCTGAAGCGCATCGTACCCGTGGCGCTGAAGACCGCGAAACCCGGTACGCCGGAATTCCGCGAGGCCATCCGCCAGGCGCTGCTCACCGAGCGTGAGATCCCGGCGAGCCAGGGCGTCTACAACTACACCGAAAAGGACCGCAACGGCGTCGACGATCGCTCGCGCATCCTGCTGACGGTGAAGGACGGGAAATACGTTCCGGCGAAGTAAGCCGGGATCTTGCCAAGAACGAAGGCCGGCCTCGTGGGAGGCCGGCCTTTTTTGCATTAGGCGCAATAGAAGCCGCTCAGGTCGCCCCTGCGAGCGCGGCCGACACGAAGGCACGATACTGGTCGCTGTAGGGCGGATGAAACAGCGTGACCATGTCCTGCATATCCGTCTGCCGATAGATCGCACGTGCGTGGCTGAAGTTGCGGAATCCGGTTTCGCCCCGATAGGCGCCCGTGCCTGACTGGCCGATGCCGCCGAATGGCAGGTCATCCACATACATATGCGTCATGACGTCGTTGATCGTGACGCCGCCCGAAGCCGTGCCGTTCAGCACCCTGCGAATCCGGTGCTCATCGGTGCCGAAATAGTACAGCGCGAGAGGCGCCATGCCGGTGCGGATCTTTGCGATCGCATCGTCGATGTTCTCGTAGCCGACGATCGGCAGGGCCGGCCCGAAGATCTCATCCTGCATCGCCAGCATATCCTGCTGCGGATCCAGGATCACGGCAGGCATCATGCTGCGTGCCCGCAACGCGCGGCCCGGCGTGAATATGTTGATGACCTCTCCGCTTCTTGCCCGGGCATCATCGACCAGCCGTTTGAGCCGCGCGTAATGTGCGTCATTGACAATGGACGTGTAGTCGGTCGAGGCCAGCCCTTCCGGATACATGCGCCGGCCCGCGGCCACGCAATGTTCGGCAAAGGCGCGTTCGCTCCCCGCGGGGACGAGGGCATAATCCGGTGCCAAGCAGATCTGGCCGGCGCTGCGCAGTTTCACGGCCATGAGGCGCGATGCAGCTTCGCCGAGATCGTAGCCGTCCTCGACGACGACGGGCGATTTGCCGCCGAGTTCAAGCGTCACCGGCGTCAGATTGCTGGCGGCCGCGGCCATCACATGGCGTGCGACCGATGCCGATCCCGTGAAGATCAGGTGATCGAACGGAGCAGCGGCGAAGATCGCAGCCTCGGCCGCGCCGCCTTCCACCAACGCGATTTCCGTTGGCTCGAACCTTTCGGCGATCAGTTTGTGGAGCAGCTCATTGGTTCGTGGCGTGAATTCCGAGGGCTTAAGGATCGCGCGGTTGCCTGCAGCGATGATACCTGCGAGCGGCCCGAATACGGTCATGATCGGGTAGTTCCATGGGCCGATGACGCCGACCACGCCGAGTGGGACATGCTCGACCCATGCCTTGGCACCGGGCGCGAGGGGCGCATGCTCCGTCGGCGCCATCCAGCTCTCGACATGGCCGGCAGCATTGCGAAGCGCGGCGACCGCGCCGAACGTCTCGAATTTGGTTTCATCCACGCTGCGATTGCCAAAATCCTCGGACACGGCGGCGGCGATCGCATCGACCGAATCCACCAGCATGGCGGCGGCGCGCAGCAGCCGGTTCTGGCGAATGGAGGCGCAAGGGATGTCACGCAAATGTGCTGCCCGTTGCAGGCGGATGAGTCTGTCGAGGTGATCAGTGAAAATCTGGGTCATCGTGAAAGCTCCGTTCACGGACGCCGCGCTGGCGGTGCCGGGCCGTGATCAGAGCAGACGGCTGGATATCGACTTGGCGCAGCGTGCATTTTCTTGGCGCAGGATGCGCCGTTTTTCGGGGCTGGCGGCGGGCTGGCGAGCTTCCTATCTAGGTTGCCGGTGAAACAACTCTCGCGTTCAGGATGATTGCTCCGATCATTGCGCAAGCCAATGCGGTGTTTCCGAATCTGGCGATCGATCTGGTCGATCAGCGGCAGCGTCTGATCGTTCCCCGTCAGCTCGGCCGTTACGGTGCGGCGCTTCTGCAAACGCCGGCCGCTTCGGTCGATCTCAGCGGCCGGAGGGCTGCACAGGTTGGATTCGGCGGCCATCTCAAGCTGATATGGCAGCTCAATGGCCGGATGCGCTATCACGGCCACGGCAGATCGTTCGATCTCGTGCCCGGCGATCTGCTCGTGACGGCCATGGGCGAAGACTACAGCTTCGATATGCTCGACGGGCACGAGGCGCTCGTGATGATCTTCGATCCTGCCGATGATCCGAAATGGTCCGATCTGGCGGGAGATGCGCTGGCGCGGCCGATCGCCGCGCGCAGCGGCAGCGTCGCAGCGGCCGCAGGCGTGCGCGCGTTACTGGGGGCGCCGGAAGATCAGACATGCGAGTTCGCGGCGCGCTGCATGATCGATCTGGCCCTCACGAGCACGCGGCGGCGTGAGGCCGGCGCGATGGCGCGGTCGCCGGTCTCGGCGCGCGCGTCGCTCAACGTGCTTCGTCATCTGGCGGATCCGGACTATGGGCCGAAGCAGTTGGCACGCGACATGGGCATGTCGCGTCGAACCCTCTACACACGCCTGACGACCGCTGGAACGACGCCAGCCTGTCTGATCGCGCGCATCCGGCTGGAGCGTGCGCGGGACGACATCCTGTCGGATCGGCGACGCTCGCTGCTCGACATCGCTTTGGCAAATGGATTTCGCGACGGGGCCAGCTTCAGCCGCGCCTTTCGCACGGCCTTCGGTCACCCGCCCGGCCGTTTACGTCGCGACGATTGATCGGTCCGAACGGACGCGCGGGGTAGGCATGGCAAACGGCGTGAGGGCACCGACTGGCTGCCCTCACGCAAACGACGATCAGTGCCAATGGCAGGCATGGGCGGCACGCAACGGCGCCGCCAGCCTGTTCTACTTGTCCTGGACGCTGCCCGAAGGATCCCAGGTCGTCTGATCGACGGCAGCCCACATGCTCGGGCGATCGTCGAGACGTTGCATCCGTGTTCCGGTCCGACGTTCCAGGAGCCCTGGATCCAGCGGCGTCGTGAAGACATTGTCCACAAGCGTATATTCCGCGGCCAATCGGCCGATCGGGGTGAGCGCTGCCGTATCGACATGGGTGCGTTCGGCATTGAAGAGGTCGTCCCGGATGTGAAAACGCAACACGCGTCCCCACACCACATGATCGTCGTAGTCTCCGACCGTGAACTCCCTGTCCAGCCTGCACTCCATCGCAACGGGAGCGAGTGCAACACGCGGCGGCTTGACGAGGCCGCTTGGTGCCTTTTCCAGCCCGACGGCGTCGAACTCATCGACCGCAGGCAGATGCTCGAACGCAGTTCGGTGCATCTGTGCGGCGAGCGGGAGCGTCACCAGATTGGCGACGAATTCTCCCGTCTCGTGGATGTTGACGTAGGTGTCCTTGAGCGAAACGCCGTCGCTCTTGTGCTGGATGGAAATCGACAGGACAGGCGGCTTGCGACCGACAACCGTGAAGAAAGAGAACGGTGCGAGATTCGGCACGCCGTCTTTCGACAAGGTGCTGATCCAGCCGATCGGACGGGGCACCACGGTGGCGACCAGCATTTTTTCTGTTTGTGCTGCGCTGAGGTCATCTGCATCGATGATCATGGCTCACTTCCTTTTGGCCAGAGGAAGATCGCTCGCGGCCAGGAAGTGACTGCGATCGATCGCGCCCGCGAGACGGTGGGACATTTCGGCTGAGAAGCGCAGCACCGCTGCCAGAGGTCTGTGGTGAATGGCCAGATGGGCGACAGCGCCGGCCTCGTTGCGCGTGATGATGGTTACGCCGCTCATCTCCATTCCGCCGAAAGCGCGCGCTCGCCACTCCACATAGTGCCGGAGACCATCGCTCACCTCGTTGGTGAATTCGAGCGTCTCGTAGATCCGGCTGGCCGTTTCGAATGCCAGTTTCAGTTTCTCCCGCCCCACAAGAGGACGGTAGAGCACCGATGCTTCCAGAACGACATTGTCGGCAAGGATCTCGCTGAAGGCCGCAGCGTTCTTCTGCTTGAATGCGCCGATCCAGTCCGATGTGCGCGATGATCCCGCGGATGCCGAAGCGGACATCGGAGCGCGCGTTTCGTTTGAAACATCGGAGCAGATCGGTCGTTCACTGCCCCGCAGATTTGCATTGGCGCTGCGAGGCGAGAAAGCGGCATCGAATCCGCGAAAGGTTAGGCGTGCAAACTTGCAAGCCCGACCTTTGCATGCGGAGGTGCAGGGTATTTCGCGTGTCTGGTCACACATGAGGATCATCTCCAAAGCTGTAACAACAGCACCGGGATAATCCTGTCAGCCGGGGAAGGCTTTTGCGTGCGTGCACGGAATTGACATCCCGTGCAACCAACTTGCCTTGCAAGGCCTAGCGGAGAGAAGCGCGATTAGATCGCGCTGTCGCCCTCGTGCTGGAAGCCGAGATAGCTCGCCACCACGCGCTGGTTGCTGGCGATGTCGCTAGCTTTGCCGTCGAGAACGAATTCGCCGAGCTCCATCACGTAAGCGCGGTCGGCGATCTTTAAAGCCGCCTGCGCGTTCTGCTCGACCAGCAGCACGGCGACGCCGGCAGCCTTGAGTTCGCCGACAATGCGAAAGATGTCGGCGACGATGATCGGCGCGAGGCCGAGGCTGGGCTCATCCAGCATCAGCAGTTTCGGTGCACCCATCAGCGCGCGGCCCATGGCAAGCATCTGTTGCTCGCCGCCGGAGAGCGTGCCGGCGAGTTGCTTGCGGCGCTCCTTGAGACGCGGGAACAGCGTGTAGACGCGCTCGAAAGAGCGCGCTGCCGTCGCCTTGTCGATGCGGAAGGCGCCGAGCAGGAGATTGTCTTCGACATTCATCGCGGCGAACAATTCGCGATGCTCGGGCACCAGGCTCAAGCCGGCGGCGACGCGGTCCTCGATGTCGAGTTTGCTGATCTCCTTCCCGGCAAAGCTCACGCCGCCTTTCAGCGGCAGGATACCCATGGCGGCATTGAGCAGCGTCGTCTTGCCGGCGCCGTTGGCGCCGATGATGGTGACGATCTCGCCGTCGCGGACTTCGAGATTGACGGCGCGCACGGCCTCGACCTTGCCATAGGACACATGCGCGTCGGTGACTTGCAGCAGCGCGGTCATGCGGCGGCTCCGAGATAGGCCTTGATCACGTCGGGATTGGTCTTGATCTCGCCCGGCGTGCCTTCGGCGATCTTGGTGCCGAAATCGAGCACCACGATGCGGTCGGCGAGGTTCATGACAAAACCCATGTCGTGTTCGACGAGGAGCACCGACATGCCGCCTTCGCGCAACTGGCGAAGGAGCGCTGCGAGTTGCTGCTTCTCCATGTGGCGCAGGCCGGCGGCGGGCTCGTCGAGCAGCAGCAGCATCGGATCGACGCACAGCGCGCGGGCGATCTCGACGATGCGCTGCTGGCCGAGCGAGAGCGAGCCGGCGAGCTGGTTCATCTGGTCGCCAAGGCCAACGCGTTCGATCTGCCTGGCGGCTTCCGCCAGCAGCTTGGCTTCATCGGCGCGGTCGAGCCGCAGCATGCTGGCAATGGCGCCGGAGGAGCCGCGCAGATGCGCACCGAGGGCGACGTTTTCCAGCACGGTCATGTCGGGCACCAGCTTCACATGCTGGAACGTGCGGGCAACGCCAAGCTTGACGATGGTTTGCGGCGATGCGCCGCTAACGCTCTCGCCGCGCACGGTGACCTTGCCCGCGGTGGCCGGCAGCACGCCGGTGATGAGGTTGAAAGTCGTGCTCTTGCCGGCGCCGTTGGGGCCGATCAGGGCGACGATCTCGCGGCTCTTCACTTCGAACGACACGTCGTTGACGGCGACCACGCCGCCGAATTGCTTGCGTGCCTTCTCGACCTGAAGAAGCACGCCATCGGCCGGCGCGCTCTCCGCGCGGCTCGGCAATGCTTCCGCTGGCGCCGGGCGCTTGCGGCTGTCCTTTGCCGGGAGCAGCGAGTTGATCCACGGCCACATCCCGGTGGGCGCCAGTTGTAGCAGCGCCACCAGCAGGATGCCGAACACGATCGTCTCGAGCTGGCCGCTGCCGCCGAACAGGATCGGCAGATAGCTCTGCAGCGCTTCCTTGAGGATGATGACCACGGCGGCGCCAAGTACGCCGCCCCAGACATAGCCGGCGCCGCCGACCACCGCGATGAACAGATATTCGATGCCGAGATGGACGCCGAATGGAGTCGGGTTGGCGGCACGCTGGAAATGCGCATAGAGCCAGCCCGACAGGCCGGCCAGCACCGCCGCATAAACGAACACGAGCAGCTTGGCACGCGGGGTCTGCACGCCAAAGGCTTCGGCGGCGACATGGCCACGCCGCAGCGCACGGATGGCGCGGCCGGTGCGCGAATCCAGCAGGTTCATCGACAGCAGTGCCGCGATGATCACGGCGATCCAGATCGGGAAGTAGATCGTGCCGGGATCCAGCATCTTGAAGCTGCCGATGGACAGCGGCGGAATGCCGGAGATGCCGTCATTGCGGCCGAGGAATTCGAGCTTGCCGAACAGGTAATACAGGCTGATGCCCCAGGCGATCGTGCCGAGCGGCAGGTAATGGCCGGACAGGCGCATGGTGATCAGGCCAAGGAACACGGCAACGAAGCCGGAAACGAGCAGCGACAGCGGCAGCGTCAACCACGGCGAGACGCCATAACTCGTGGTGAGTACGGCCGTCGTATAGGCGCCGAAGCCGCAGAAGGCGGCCTGGCCGAATGAGGTAAGGCCGCCGACGCCGGTGAGCAGCACGAGGCCCATGGCGACCAGCGCGGCGAGGCCGATATTGTCGAGCAGCACGATCCAGAACGGCGGGATGCCCGGTACGAACGGGATCGCGGCCATCACGACAGCGAAAGTGAAAATGGGAAGGAGACGCGACTGCATGGCGCTCAATCCTTCTCTTCTTCGACTTCGGGGGCTGCGAGCGAGCGCAGCAGCAGAACCGGCAGGATCAATGTGAAGACGATCACTTCCTTGAAGTTGCTGGCATAGAAGGACGAGAAAGCCTCGACGCATCCCACCAGAATCGCGGCTGCGGCGGTGAGCGGATAGCTCACCAGCCCGCCGATGATGGCGGCGACAAAGCCCTTCAAGCCGATCAGGAACCCGGTGTCGTAATAGAGTGTGGTGATCGGCACGATCAGGATGCCTGAGATGGCGCCGATGACGGAGGCCAGCAGGAAAGCGAGCTGGCCCGACAAAGTGGTGCGAATGCCGACGAGCCGGGCACCGAGGCGGTTCACCGCCGTCGCGCGCAGGGCTTTGCCATAGAGCGTGTAGCCGAAGAACAGCCACAGCCCGACGATCAGCGCTGCCGTGATGCCATAGACCGCGATGCTCTGGCCGGTGAAGCGCAGGGCGCCAATGGTGATGGCATCGGTGGAGATCGCCGGGCCACGCTGGCCTTCGGCGCCGAAGAAGACGAGGCCAAATCCCTGCAGCGCGAGGTGGCAACCCACCGAGGCGATCAGCAGCACGAGCACGGATGTGTGGGCGATCGGCTGATAGGCGATGCGATAGAGAAACAGGCCGATAGCAGCGACGATCAGCAAGGACAGGGCGATGTTGACGGCGATGGGCTGTGGTTTGCCGCCGAGCGCCAGCATCACGCCCCAGATGGCCAGCGGGAACACGATGTTCAGAGCCAGCGAGCGCAGCACGCGCCTGGCCTGAAGCGCGCGGCGGAAAGAGAACAGATCGAAGGCAAAGGCGACGACGCCCATGGCCACCGCAAGCTTGATGGTTCCCGGCATCTGCCCGGCGGACAGGCTGGCATAGGTCAGCGCGCCAAAGGTGATGAACTCGCCCTGGGGGATCAGGATCACGCGCGTGACCGCGAAGACCAGCACCAGTGCCAGTCCCAGCAGCGCATAGATCGCGCCATTGGTGATGCCGTCCTGAAGCAGGAACAGCAAGATCGTCGTATTCAAGGCCGGACGCTCCCCCAAATTGCCTGCCGCGGCGGATACCACAGGGGCAGGACAATCAACAATGGCGGTTGAACCCGCTCACATATTTGGTATGATTGATAACGATTATTAGACATAACTCAAGCCCAGCCGCGATCCGACCGGGTGTGACATTGAACCACCGGGCTGCGCGGAAGGCGAGCGATGACCACGTCGAAAACTCCTGTCCAGGATTCCGCCAAACCTATCGAGCCGCCCGCTTTGGATGAAGACGGCGCAACGCTTGTCATGGGTGAGCTCAGCGAGCTGCTGGGCTATGTGATCAAACGTGCGCAGCTGAAAGTGTTCGATGATTTCCATCGCTGCATGGCGCCGCTGCAGCTGACGCCGGCACAGTTTTCGGTCTTGCTGCTGCTCGACAACAATCCCGGCCGCAACCAGACCGAGATCGCCAACACGCTCGGCATTCTTCGTCCGAATTTCGTGTCCATGCTGGACGGGCTGGAAAGCCGCGATCTGCTGACGCGGATGCGCTCGCCGAGCGATCGTCGCTCGCATGTACTGATGCTGACGGACAAGGGCCGCGCGACGCTGGCGCGTGCGAAGAAACTGGTGGCGACACGGCACGAAGCGCGGTTGATCGAGCTGCTCGGGCCGGGCGAGCACAAGGCGCTGCTCGGCATGATGGCGAAGATCGCGAACGAGTTTTGAGCGGCACAACGACGCGCTGTAGCTCGTGATCTCCCTCCCCCAAGCAGCGTAGCTGCGCAGCGGGGAGGGTGGCGCGTAGCGCCGGGTGGGGTCTATCCCCACGGAAGGGCGGAGTTTGGGGAAACACCCCACCCGTCTCGCCCGCTTCGCGGTCGATCCACCCTCCCCACGGCGCCGCTGCGCGGCTTGGAGGAGGGAGAAGACCTACCCCACCAAAATCACTCTGATATCATTCACATTGGTCAGTGTCGGCCCGGTCTGCAGCAGATCGCCTGTCGCCGTGAAGAATGTCGTCGCGTCATTGTTCTTCAATGACGCAATCGGATCGAGCTTCTGCGCGCGCATGGCCTCAAAGGTCTTTGCGTCGAGCAGTGCGCCCGCCGGATCGCTGGCGCTGCCGGCGCCGCCATCGGCGCCATCGGTGTCGCCAGCCAGAGCGACAATGCCTGTGGTGTCCTTGAAGGCATCCACGAGCGCCAGCGCATATTCCTGATTGGGGCCGCCGCGGCCATTGCCCACCACGGTGACGGTGAGTTCGCCGCCAGACACGATGGCAATCTTTCTGCCTTCGGCCTGCGCCTTCAGCGCCATGGCGGCATGTTCAGCCGCAACCTCGCGCGCTTCGCCTTCGAGATCGGCGCCGAGATCGATGACCTCATAGCCTGCATCGCGGGCGACCTGAGCGGCGGCGTCGAGCGATTCCTTCGGACGCGCGATCAGCTTGAAAGCCGCACGAGCAAAAGCCGGATCGTTCGACTTCACGCTCTCATTGCCGGCATCGTTCAATGCGGCGCTCACGGCGTCGTCCACGGCCAGCTTATATTTGGCGACGATGGCGCGCGCGTCTGCGAGCGTCGTGGAATCAGGCACCGTCGGTCCGGACGCGATCACCGCGGGATCGTCATGCGGGACGTCGGAAATCGCCAGCGACAGGATCTCGGCTTTCTGTCCGGCGCGGGCGAGGCGGCCGCCCTTGATTCGGGAGAGATGTTTGCGGACGGTGTTGATCTCGCCGATCACGGCGCCGGAGCGCAGCAGTGCCCGGTTGAGCTGTTGCTTCTGCTGGAAGGTGATGCCGGCCACCGGCGCGGTCCAGTTCGCCGAGCCGCCGCCGGTGATGAGCACCAACAGCAGGTCGTCAGCGGTCGCGGTGGCGGCAAGGGCCAGCGTGTCGTCGGCGCCCTTCATGCCGGCTTCGTCGGGAACGGGATGACCGGCCTCGACCACGCGGATGCGGCGGGTCGGCACGCCATGGCCATGCCGGGTGGTGGCGATGCCGGTCAGGCGTTCGGGGTCGAGCTTCAATTCGTCGAGATAATACGCCTCGGCGGCGGCCGCCATCGCGGCGGCGCCTTTGCCGGCGGCGAGGCAGATGATGCGGCCTTTCGGCGGCGCCGGCAGATGGGCGCTGAGAATGACGTCAGGATGCGCTGCGGCAACAGCGGCATCGAAAATGGCGCGGAGCAGGGGGCGTTTGTCGGTCATGGGAGGGGTTATGACCGGCAATCGCGGAGGCGGCAATCCCCTCTCCCGCAAGCGGGAGAGGGGAAGAGCATCTCAATTCGTCCCGACCTCGCCCTTCATCACCTCGCCAAACAGCTTCCAGCTTTCGCCTTCGAACTTCATCATCTGCATCTGGTCGATGGGCGCGAAGTCGGTCGGGGAGGTGTTGACCTTGACGCCCGGTAGCAGTGTGGACTGCTGGACGTCCTTCAGGTTCGCCGCCTGCTTCATCACATTGGCGCGGGTGAGGTCGTCGCCGCATTGCTTGAGCAGGACCGCCATGGTCTCGGCGATGTTGTAGCCGGACATCAGCGAGGAATCCGCGGGGTTGCCGTCCGGCACATATTTGGCGAGGAACTCCTTATAGGCGATCATGCCGGGATCGTCCTTCCATTGCGGGTCGGTGGCGTCCTTGGCGTAATGCGCCGAGATCAGGCCCTGCGCGTTCTCGATGCCTGCCGGGCGCAGCACCTGGCCGACCGAGACGCTGACACCCGGCACGATCATGTTGGGCTTCCAGCCGAGTTCGGCGATCTTCTTGATGGTCTGCGCCGCGAATTTCGGCGTCGCGAAGATGACGACCACGTCGGGATTGGCCGCCTTGATCTTCACGATATGGGAATCGACAGTCGGCTCGGTCAACTCGTAGCTGTCCTCGATCACGATCGACGACGCCTTGTCGCCGAAACCATCGCGGAGGCCCTTGAGGTAGTCCTTGCCGAAATCGTCGTTCTGATAGAGCACGCCGACTTTCGCGCCGGCCTTTTCCTTCATGAGGTACTGGGCATAGATGCGGCCTTCGCTCTGGTAGCTCGGCAGATAACCCATGGTCCACGGGAAGTTCTTCGGATCATTCCACTTGGTGGCGCCGGTGGCCAAGAACAGCTGCGGCACCTTCTTGGCATTCATGTATTTGTGAATCGCCGTGTTCGAGGGCGTGCCGAGCGCCGAGAACAGCAGCAGCACTTCATCGCTCTCGACCAGCTTGCGGGTCTGCTCGACGGCCTTGGGCGGCGAATAGGCATCGTCATAGGAGATGAAGGTGATCTTGCGGCCGTTGATGCCGCCCTTGTCGTTGATCATCTTGAAGTAAGCGGCCTGCGCCTTGCCGACAGCGCCGTAGGCTGACGCCGGGCCGCTATAGGGCACGATATTGCCGAGCTTGATTTCTGTATCGCTGGCGCCAGTGTCATATTTCTTCTGGGCGAAGACGGTGGTGGAGGAGGCGGCGAGCAATATGGCGGCGGCCGAGAGGGCCGCAAGCCGCACTGACGTAGCGGACATTTCAGTTCCTTCCCTTGCGTGCAAGGCGTGAGTTTCTTGTTTTGCAGCTGCGCTCTTGCGCGTGCGATGCGGTCATAGCGCGAATGCGAGGCTGCTCAAATGGAAAGCCTCCGAAAAGCGACGGGGCCCGCGTCGAATTTGGTCGCAGGCCCCATTTATTTCGCTGGAAGGAATGATCAGCCGGCGACGTCGGCGCTGATGATGTCGCCGAACAGCTCCCACATCTCGCCCTTGAAGCGCATCAGCTGCAATTGGCTGATCGGCGCGAAGTCGGTTGCCGATGTGTTGATCTTGATGCCCGGCAGAAGGATCTCCGTGCGATAGTCCTTCAGGCTGGCGGCCTGCTTCATGACGTTCTCGCGGGTCAGATCGTCGCCGCATTGTTTGAGCACCTGCACCAGCGTCTGTGCGGCGCCATAACCGACGATGACATTGCCGTCGAGCTTGTTGCCTTCCGGAAAGTCCTTCGCGAGGAAGGCCAGGAAGGTCTTCATCCCCGCATCATCCTTCCATTGCGGATCGGACACATCCTTCGCATAAGCTGCCGAGATGATGCCCTGGCCATTCTCGAAGCCGGCGGGCTTCATCACGCTGCCGACCGAAGCCGAGACGTTGTTGAGGAAGTGCTCGGGCTTCCAGCCGATCTCGGCGATCTTCTTGATCGCCTGGGCGGCGAATTTCGGCGTGGTGATGTTGATGAAGACATCGGCGCCCGACGACTTCAGCTTGACGATGTGGCTGTCGATGGTCGGTTGCGAGGTCTCATAGGCTTCTTCCGCGATGATCATCGTCGCGGCCTTGGCGCCGAGCCCGTCCTTGAGGCCTTTCAGATAGTCCTTGCCGTAGTCGTCATTCTGAAACAGCACGCCGATCTTCGCATTGGGACGCTCCTTCAGGAGATACTTCGCGTAGATCTGCGTTTCAGACTGGTAGCTGGGTTGCCAGCCCATGGTCCATGGGAAGTCCTTATGATCGTTCCATTTGGTGGCGCCGGTGGCGACGAAGAGTTGTGGGACTTTCTTGGCGTTCATGTATTTGTGGATCGCCGAATTCGGCGGCGTGCCGAGCGGGTTGAAGATCAACAACACCTCATCGCTCTCGACGAGTTTTCGCGCCTGTTCGACAGTTTTCGGTGGCGAGTAGCCATCATCGTAGCTGATGAAATTGATCTTGCGGCCGTTGATGCCGCCCTCGGCATTGATCTTCTTGAAATAGGCTTCCTCGGTCTTGCCGATCACGCCATATGCGGATGCTGGCCCGCTGTAAGGCATGATGTTGCCGATCTTGATTTCGGTGTCGGTGACGCCGGGGCCGTATTTCTTCTGGGCCAGCGCGCCGGACGTGGTGGCGGCGAGCAGCGCGACGGCAGCCGGAAGCACGGCCAAACGCAGATGCATTGCAGGCATTTCGGATCTCCCTGATGATGGCTTGTGTGTCACGTTTTTTAACGCCGGAGCTCTTCGGCCCCTGACCTCATTCAACACCGGGGCGGGGCCACCGGCAAGAAAAAGCCCCCGCGACATGGTCGCGAGGGCGATATCTTTTTGTCCTTCGCTGATGCAGCAGTGCTGGCGCGGGACTATTGTGTTGCCGCGACATCGCCGCTGAAGATCTCGCCGAAACGCTCCCAGGCATTGCCTTTGAAGCGCTGCATCTGGAGTTGCGAAATCGGTGCGAAATCAGTCGGGGACGTGTTGATTTTCACGCCGGGCAGCAGCGTGTCCGGGACAAAATCCTTCAGGCTCGCGGCCTGCTTCATGACATTGGCGCGGGTGAGGTCATCGCCGCACATTTCCAGCACCTTCACCAGCGTCTGTGCTGCGCCATAGCCATAGATGGTGCTCGAGTCCGCCTTGTTGGCCTCCGGCATGTATTTGTCGAGGAACGCGTTCCACTTCTTGATGCCGGCATCGTCTTTCCATTGCGGGTCGGTCCCGTCTTTGCTGTAGGAGGCCGACAGCACGCCTTGCGCATTGTCGAAGCCTGCGGGCTGCATCACGGCGCCGACCGAGATGCTGACATTGGCGAGGATCTGCAGCGGTTTCCAGCCGAGTTCGGCGGTCTTCTTGATGGTCTGCGCTGCGAATTTCGGCGTGGTGAAAATCATCAGTACATCGGGATTGGCGGCCTTCAACTTCACCACATGGGTGTCGATGGTCGGTTCGGCGATCTCATAGCTGTCCTCGATGATGATCATCGATGCGGCTTTGGCGCCAAGGCCGTCCTTGAATCCTTTCAGGTAGTCCTTGCCGAAATCGTCGTTCTGGTAGAGCACGCCGATCTTGGCGTTCGGCTTCTCCTTCAGCAGGTATTTCGCGTAGATGATCGCCTCGCTCTGATAGGAAGGCTGCCAACCGATGGTCCACGGAAAATTCTTCGGATCGTTCCACTTGGTGGCACCGGTGGCGACGAAGAGCTGCGGCACTTTCTTGCCGTTGAGATATTTCTGGATCGCGGTGTTGGAGGGCGTGCCGAGGGGGTTGAAGACGACGAGGACCTCGTCTGATTCCACAAGCTTGCGCACCTGCTCGACAGCCTTCGGTGGCGAATAGCCGTCATCATAGCTGATGAAGTTGATCTTGCGCCCGTTGATGCCGCCCTGGGCATTGATCATGTTGAAATAGGCGGCCTCGGTCTTGCCGATCAGCCCGTAAGCGGAGGCGGGGCCGCTGTAAGGGATGATGTTGCCGATCTTGATCTCGGTGTCGGTGGCGCCGGTGTCGTATTTCTTCTGCGCAAAAGCGACAGTGGTTGCAGCCATCAGGGCAAGCGCAGCAGGAAGCGCTGCTAGGCGCAATGTTCGTGCGAGCATTCAATGTCTCCCGTGGTCGTTTCGTCCCAACAGTTTTTGCGGAGCTCTGCGGCCCCTGCGACATATTGAACGCCTGTCGGCGTTACGTCACAAGAAAAAGCCCCTGCGACAAAATCGCAGGGGCTCTGAATGTCTCTAAACTGCGTGCGGTGCAGTAAGTGCGTTGCACTTACTCGGGCGCAGTCACATCGGCATTGATGACATCGCCGAACAGCTCCCATTTGTCGCCTTTGAAACGCATCATGCGAAGCTGGGCGATCGGCGCATAATCGGTAGCTGAGGTCGTGATCGTGATGCCCGGCAGCAGCGTGTCGGGCGCAAAGTCCTTCAGGCTCGCGGCCTGCTTCATCACGTTCTCACGGGTGAGATTGTCGCCGGCCATTTCCAGCACTTTCACCATGGTCTGCGCAGCGCCATAACCATAGACGAGGCTGTTGTCGGTGCGGTCGGCGCCCGGCATGTATTTGTCGACGAAGGCCGACCACTTCTTCATGCCGGGGTCGTTGTTCCACTGCGAGTCTGCGCCGTCCTTGCGATAGTCGGCCGACAGCACGCCCTGGGCATTGTCGAAACCGGCGGGCTGCATGACAGCCCCGACGGACACGCTGACATTGGTGACCAGCTGCAGCGGCTTCCAGCCGAGCTCGCCGATCTTTCGGATACCCTGCGCCGCAAATTTCGGCGTCACGAAATGCACGACCACATCGGGATTGAGCGACTTCACCTTGACGATATGCGAGTCGATGCTCGGCTCGGAGATTTCATAGCTCTCCTCGATCACCAGCATCGATGCCGCCTTGGCGCCCAATGCGTCCTTGAAGGCCTTCTGGTAGTCCTTGCCGAAATCGTCGTTCTGATAGAGCACAGCAACCTTGGCGCCAGGCTTTTCCTTCATCAGATATTTGGCATAGATCTGCGCCTCGACGGCGTAGCTCGGCTGCCAGCCCATGGTCCATGGGAAATGCTTTGGATCGTTCCATTTGCTGGCGCCGGTGGCGACGAACAGCTGCGGCACTTTCTTGGCATTCATGTATTTCTGGAACGCGGTGTTGGACGGCGTGCCGAGCGAGTTGAAGATCAGCAGGGCTTCGTCGGACTCCACCAGCTTGCGCGCCTGCTCCACAGCCTTTGGCGGCGAATAGGCATCGTCATAGGTGATGAAGTTGATCTTGCGGCCATTCACGCCGCCATTGTCATTGACCATCTTGAAATAGGCGGCCTCGGTCTTGCCGATCAGTCCGTAGGACGAGGCAGGGCCGCTATACGGCATGATATTGCCGATCTTGATCTCGGTATCCGTGGCGCCGGTGTCGTATTTCTTCTGGGCCAGTGCGTTGCCGGATGCGACGACGCTGATGGTCGCTGCGGTGGACAATGCCAGCGCGTAAGCGCGGATCGAAGGCATTTCGAAACTCCCAATGATTGTTGTTCTTATGGGCCTTTGTGGCTCCACCGGGGATTGAACACCGTTCGCATATGCACCGCAATGAAAAGCCCTCCGTGAGGCTGTCACGAAGGGCTGATTTAATGAGCAGCGCTGATGGTATTCCGTAGGGTGGGGCAAAACCCACCAGGCCCC
>JAEXYA010000025.1 GCA_023451825.1 Pseudomonadota bacterium | reverse complement strand
CAGCGATACCCATCACGACAAGCGCCTGCGGTGATGGGTATCGCTGCGCTCAACCCATCCTACAAGATCACGGAAACGCGATCTGACCTGACTTCAGGAAATACATCACCGAGGTCAGCGTCAGCACCGACACGAAGGTGCCGAGCAGCACGGCGACCGATGCCGGCTCGATCCAGCTGTCATACTGCCGCGCGATCACGAACACATTGAGCGCCGGCGGCAGTGAGGCCAGCAGCACCGCCGTTGCCGCCCACACCGGCGGAAACGGCCCCAATGCCAGCATCAAGCCGAACACGATCAGCGGATGCAGCAGCAGCTTGATGAAGATCAGGCCAGGGATTTCCCACGGCACGCGGCCGAGCGGTCGCAGGGCCACGGTGACGCCAAGCGCAAACAGGGCAACAGGTGCGGCCGAGTTCTGCAGGAACAGCAGCATGCCATCCACCGCCACAGGCATCTGAATATGAAACGCCGCCACTGCCGCGCCGAGATAGGCCGCGACGATCAGCGGGTGCAGCAGGATATGCTTGATGACGATCCCGATGGTGGGCAGCAGCGGCCGCTTTTCGGGCGCTGTCAGCGCCATCATCAAGGGCGCGATGGAGAACAGAAAAATACTGTCGAAGCAGAACACCAGCGCCGTCGGCACTGCCGCCTTCGGCCCGAGCACCGCCAGAGCCAGGCCCGGTCCCATATAGCCGATATTGCCGTAACCGCCGGCGAGCCCGGCCATACCCGCCTCGCGCATGGTCAGCCGGCCAAGGAATTTGCCGGTCCCAACGGACAGGAAGAACGCCGTCGCCGTTGCCAGCGTGGTGCCGATCACGAACGGCAGATTGTTGAGTTCCTCGAACGGCGTTTTCGCCATGATGCGGAAGAACAGCGCCGGCAACGAGACATAGAGTAGAAAGAAGTTCATCCAGGCGAGGCCGCTTTCGGGCAGCGTCTTCACCTTGCCGCATGCGAAGCCGATGAAGATCAACCCGAAATAGGGCAGCGCGAGATTGAGGACGTCCATCATGAATTGGCGTTCGCCTTGTTCTTCCGGCCCGACGTGACAGCCGAATCCATGTTCTTTATGGGCAAAGATGATGCACGTCCAAGAATTTGGATTCTTTCTCCTCACATTCACGATCTCGCCGAGACATCGGCGATCGCCGGGAACGAGCAATCGGATATCCCGCCCCCTTGCATGGGATGGAACGGCCCGCCTAGTCATATCGTCGAATGCGACAGCGTCCTCTCTTCTCACATGGCGTATGACGCGCTAGGCCGTCGCTATTGAGCGGCCCCATTGGAAGCGCAACGACGCTTCGGCTCACTGTCACGGCGCATATTTTGGCACGAATCCCTCAGGATCACGCCAATTGCCTGACATGCTGGTCGGCCTCATCCCACATCGCGATCAAGACCATCGAAAGGATTCGCCCGCCATGGCCCATCTGAGCCGTCGTGCCATTCTGGCTGCCCCGCTGCTGCTGCCGCTCGCTGCCCACGCGCAGTCCGCCTACCCGTCGCGCCCCGTGCGCGTCATCGTTCCCTATCCTGCCGGCGGCGGCACCGACACCTGGGGACGGCTCGCGGTTGAAGGCATGCAGGCCGAACTCGGTGGCACGATGCTCGTCGACAACCGCGGTGGCGGCAATGGCATCATCGGCACCGAAGCTGTGGCCAAGGCCGAGCCCGATGGGCATCAGTTGCTGTTCACGATCACCTCGCACATCCAGGTGCCGGTGGTGATGCGTCGCTTCACCTACCAGCCCGTCACGGATTTCGCGCCCATCGGCCGCCTCAGCTACACCGCGCTGGCATTCTGCGTCGGGCCCAAGGTCCCCGCCGAAGTCACGACGATGCAGCAATTCATCGCTTGGGCAAAGGACAAGGATCTGTCGCTCGGCAATTACGCGGCCGGCTCGCACGGCCATGCTTTCGCTGTGCTGCTGGCGCGCGAGGCGAAATTGAAGTCGGTCAACATCGCCTATCGCGGCGAGAGCCCGATGCTGCAGGACATGCTCGGCGGCTCCATCGATGGCGGCTTCCACTCCATGGCGGCGGCCGGCGCGATGGTGCGTGATGGCAAGATTCGCGCCCTCGCCGTCGCCGGCGCCAAGGAGCGCATCGGCAGCCTGCCGAACGCACCGACCATGATCGAGCTCGGCTATTCCGATTATTTCGGCTTCACCGGCTTCTCCGGCCTGTTCGCCCCCGCCAAGACGCCCCAGCCGATCGTCGACAAGCTTGCCGCGGCCTTCCAGGTCGCCGCCAACAAGCCGCTGGTCAAGGAACGCCTGATCGGCATGGACACCGTCCCTGCCTATCTCCCGGCGGCGGAGTTCAAGGCTGAAGTCGAGCGTTCGCTGAAACAGTGGACCGAGATCGTGGAAGCGCTCGACCTGCGCATGGACGGCTAATTCGGTCGTGGCCATGGGCGGCGGCTGTTCGCCCGATGGCCGCAACTGCCCTGCCCCTGAACCGATCCATATGTGACAATTCCGCCCTGCGGCCCCGTATAGGCCGCCGGGCGGTATCCTGCCGCTTCTGTCGCAAATCCGTCGCTTTGCCCCTAGTATCGGCCACAATCCTGGTCTATTCGACCGACTATGGTCAAAGCACGCACCGCCAAATTCCAGATCGGACAGATCGTCCGTCACCGGATCTATTCGTTCCGGGGCGTCGTGTTCGACATCGATCCGGTCTTCAACAATACCGAGGAATGGTGGCAGTCGATTCCTGAGGAAGTCCGGCCGCACAAGGATCAGCCGTTCTATCACCTGCTCGCCGAGAATTCGGAATCCGAATACATCGCTTACGTGTCCGAGCAGAATCTTGTCCCCGACGAGACCGGAGAACCGATCCGGCATTCCCAGGTCGCCGAGATCTTCATCCGCGACAAGACCGGCGGCTATCGCCAGCGAAACCAGTCGCTGAACTGACCTGGCATAAACGCGTCATTGAGAGGTGCGCAGAATTCTGTGCGCCACCGCAATGCTGTCGCGCCCGGTTTCCCAAGACTTCGTATCGAGCAGTGCATCTTCGAACGATCGACGCGCCGCGGCCGCGCGCTTTAGGCACGCCGGCCCGAACGACATTCTCGGCATCTTATAGAGGTTCTACCACGCACTCTGATGCGGTAGCGGAATATTCAAGCTAGACCCGCGCGCATCTGATTTGACGCGTGCGATAGGACGACGACTTGAAATACATGATTGGAAACAAGGCGAAACAAACAGCGCTGCTGTGTGGCGTGAGCTTGATCGTACTCGCTATTGATCTCCCAGGTCCTGCCGCAGCGCAGACGACCCTTGCCCCGGTCACGGTCGATGCACCGAAGCCTGCGGCGCGTCCGCGGGTGAGCACCACGACAACAGCGTCGCGTGCTGCCCGCACGGCGCGGCGCGCATCTGCGCGGCCGGCCGTCGCTCCGGCGGCGCCTGTGCCCACGCTGGACCAGCGCGCTTATGCCGGCGATCACGGCTATGTGGCGGGCCAGGCAAGCTCGGCATCGAAGACCGGCACGCCGTTGATCGACACGCCGCGCTCGGTGAGCGTGATCGACCGCAAGGAACTGGATGACCGCGGCGTGGCCAATGTGGTGGAGGCCGTGCGCTACACGGCGGGCGTCACCACCGGCACTTTTGGATTCGACCCACGTTTCGATTCGATCATGCTGCGCGGCTTCCCGGCCGTGACCTTCGGCGATTATCGCGATGGCCTGCGGCAGCACGCCAGCAGCTTCTCCGCCTACCGCACCGAGCCGTTTCAGCTCAGCAGTATCGAGGTCATCAAGGGCCCTGCCGCTGTGCTCTACGGCCAATCCGTCCCCGGTGGCCTGATCGACCGCCGCTCCAAATTGCCGGTCGAGAATCAGGTCAACGAGATCCACATTCAGGGCGGCACCTATGGCCGCATGCAGACGGCCTTCGACATCGGCGGCGCCAATCCCGACAAGTCGCTGTTGTATCGCCTGGTCGGCCTCGGTCGCCTCGGCGACACCAATTACGACATCGCCGACGAACGCCTGATGCTCGCGCCCTCGCTGACCTGGCGTCCGAATATCGACACAACGCTCACGGTCTATGCGCTGCTTCAGAAGGACGAGACCGACGGTAGCGTCGCCATGATCAATCGCGACAACGAATTGCTGAGGATCAACGGCCAGACCACCAAGATCCGCACCAGCGATCCCAAATACGATCACATGCGGGTCGAACAGGCGCAGATCGGCTACAAGCTGGAGCATCGCATCGACGACGTCTTCACCTTCCGCCAGAATACACGCTTCAATGCGCTGCATGGCGAGACCCGCTATCTCGCCGGCTATTTCACCACGCCCACGATCTTCAGCCGCTATCCCGTCGCGATCGGCGACGACCAGCAGAGCGTGCAGACTGACAATATGCTGCAAGCGGATTTCGCCACCGGTCCGATCGTTCACAAGACCTTGTTCGGCGTGAATTACGACCGCAATGCCTATAATTTCAAACTGGGCTTCGGCGGCCTCGATCCGGCCTATGCACTCAACATCCTGAATCCGACCTCGGGCATTTCCGGTCCAACCACGCCTTATACCAGCGACACCCGCACCAAGCTGGACCAGGTGGGCGTGTATCTGCAGGACCAGATGCGGTTCGGTAACTGGCACCTGTCGCTGAGCGGCCGCCAGGATTGGGCTGACCGCGTTCAGAACGATGCCCTGACCGGTGCACTGACCGGCTCCCAGCGCGACAGCGCCTTCACCTACAGCGCTGGCCTTCTCTATCACTTCGAGAACGGCATCGCGCCTTATGTGAGCTACGCCACCTCGTTCCAGCCGGTCACCGATCTCGGCCTCAACGGCGTGCTGCTGGCGCCCGCCGAGGGCGAGCAGATCGAAGGCGGCATCAAGTATCAGCCGCGTTCCGACGTGCTGCTCACCGCATCGGTCTACGACCTCAAGGAAAAGAACGCGTCCAAGCTGGCCGGTTACGTCAATGGCGTCGCGTATTATGCCTCGGTCGGCGAAATTCGCGTTCAGGGTTTCGAATTCGAGGGCCGCGCGCGCATCACGCCGGAAATCGATACGGTGACCACCTACACCTATTCCGACGCCCAGATCACCAAGAGCGCGATCACGACAGAAGTCGGCAAGACACCGGCGGTGACGCCCAAGCATATGGCGTCGAGCTGGCTGAACTACACATTCCGGAATGGCCCGCTCGAAGGTCTCGGCTTCGGCGCCGGCGTCCGGTACATCGACGCCACCTGGACCTCGAACGACAATCTGTCACGCAACAACGGGTACACGCTGTTCGATCTCGCCGCGCGCTACGATTTCGCAGCACTGGGACCGCAATTCGCGGGCTATCAGGCGTCGATCAACGCCAACAACGTGGCCGGCGAAGAGGTCGCGGTGTGCAATGCCGGCTACTGCTATCTGAGCCAGGGCCGCACCGTGATCGGGACGTTGCGCTATCGCTGGTAGCGCCGCGGCTCGCCAGCAGCGCTGACCGCACCTCTTGGTGAGGAGCGCGCCCTAAGGCGGAGCTATTGCTCCGCCGCTGCGCGCGCCTCGAACCATGAGCTGGCGTGGCTCCTGAGCCTGCAATCATCCTTCGAGACGCGGCCAAGAAGTGCTCCCCAGGATGAGGGTTCAGATTGCGGCGGTCCTCTCACTCAACAAAAAAGGCGCCCCACCGGGCGCCTTTTCGTTTGTCCTTGCGAACCGCTTACTTGGCAGCCGGATTGGCCGGGGCTGCCGGCGCCGCGCCGCCTGCGGGCTGCTGCGCTTCGAGCTTGGCGCGGGCTTCCGCGGCGCGCTTCTGCAGCTCTTCCTGCAGCTTCTTCTGGGTTTCTTCGAACACCTTCGGATCGGTCGGCGGGCCATCATAGGCCTTGGCGAATTCGGCCAGCGGCAGCGGCAGCGTCAGCGGGGCGCCGTTGGAGTTGATCGCCTGCACCACCAGGTTCTGGCCCTTCTTCAGGTTGGCCAGCAGTTCCGGGGTGACTTCGTAATCCGACATACAGCCGTTCTGGAAGCAGATCACATAGGGGCTCTGCGCCGGCGCGTTGTTGTCGACGATCACGCGGGTGCCGTGCACGAGCTGCATGCCGAGCGGCAGCGTCACGCGCAGGATCTTCTTCGGCTCGCCTTCCGGCTCGATGATGACGGCGGCGATGACGGGCTGGCCCGACTCGATGCGGCCGTCCTTGCCGGTGAAGCAGACCTGCTTGGCATTGGCGTCCTGGCCCTTGAGGCAGAACTTGGTCCACGGTGCGTAGATCAGCTGAACCTGCTGCTGCTCACCCTGCGGCTGCTGGGGAGCGGCCTGCTGCTGGGCCGGCGCGGCCGGGGCAGCCTTGGGAGCGGCTTTCGGAGCCGCCTTGGGGGCTGCCTTCGGCGGAGCCGCCGGAGCACCAGGGGCCGGTGCCTGGGCGAATGCGTCAGAACCGATCACGCCTGCGGTCAGGGCCGTCGCCGCCAGAAGCGCGAAGCCTCGTCCGCGCGGCAACACCGACGCAGCCAAAAGACGGAAAGTCATTGCGGAAAACCCTTTCTGAACGGAGGCGCTCATATCCCGGAGGCGGCGCTGACATAACCCGTGAACTGTCACCCGTTGCCGGGTGTCTCGCTGCCGAATACGGCCGTTACGTGACAGGCCACGCCGCCCGCGTCAATTGCCCGCCCTCAATACAGCGGAACACGGAAAGATCAATGGCAACAGCATGATTTGCTGCATGGTACATATAGCAAATGCACAGCCATGCTACGTTTCCGGGGTGAGTTGGATCGAATCAAATCGCTGCAGGCGGCTGCGGGTTAGGCTGGCGCACGGCTGCCTGACGGCGCTTATTGCGCTTGCCGCACTCAGCGATTGCGCAGCCGCCGATCCCGTTCCACGCCACGCCATCGCCATGCACGGCCAGCCCGCCTTGCCGGCCGATTTCCAGCACATGCCCTATGTCAATCCGGACGCCCTCAAAGGCGGCCGGATCGTCTGGGGCGTGCTCGGCACATTCGACAGTCTCAACCCGTTCATCGTGCGTGGCATCGCGGTGCAGCAAATGCGCGGCTATGTCACGGAGAGCCTGCTCGCCCGCGGCCAAAACGAGCCCTTCACGCTTTACGGCCTGCTGGCCGAGAGCGTCGAGACCGACGACGACCGCAGCTACGTCGCCTTCCGCATCAATCCGAAGGCGCGCTTCTCCGATGGCAAATCGGTCACCGCAGAGGATGTGTTGTTCTCCTGGCAGCTTCTCAAAGAGCGCGGCCGACCGCACTTCCGGCAGTATTTCGGCAAGGTGACGAAAGCCGAATTGCAGGGGCCGCTGACGATCCGCTTCTATATTGCCGAAGCCAATGACCGCGAGTTGCCGCTGATCCTCGGCCTCATGCCGATCCTGCCGAAACACGCGGTCAATCCAGAGACTTTTGAAGACACGACCATGGCGCCGCCGGTCGGTTCGGGGGCTTACACCGTCACCAATGTCCGCCCCGGCGCCAGCGTGACCATGACGCGCAATCCCGATTATTGGGGCCGCGACCTGCCCATCAATCGCGGGATGTGGAATTTCGATGAAGTCCGCATCGATTACTATCGGGAATCGAACGGCATGTTCGAAGCGTTTTCCCGCGGGCTCTATGATTTTCGCGTCGAGAATGAACCGCTGCGTTGGCACGAGAGCTACAATTTCGCCGCGGTGAAATCCGGCGAGGTCATTCGCGACACGGTGAAAACCGGTTTGCCGAAACCATCTGAGTTTCTAGTCTTCAACACACGCAGGCCGGTGTTTTCCGATATCCGCGTTCGTCGCGCGCTGACGCTGCTGTTTGATTTCGAATGGATCAATCGCAACTATTTCTTCGATCTCTATGCCCGCTCGGGTGGAATTTTTGCGGGCTCAGAACTCTCCGCCTATGGCCGACCGGCTGACAACCGCGAGCGCGACTTGCTGAAACCTTACGCCGCGCAAATCCCCGCCGATATCATGGACGGCAGCTACCGCCTCCCCGTCAGCGATGGCTCCGGCCGTGATCGCCCGGCGCTCCGCACCGCACTCGCGCTGCTCAAAGACGCCGGCTATCAACTCGACAAGAACACCCTGCGCAAGACCTCAGACAAGACGCCGCTCAGTTTCGAGATTCTCGTCACCACCCGCGATCAGGAGCGCGTCGCGCTGACCTTTGCCCGCGATCTCAAGCGCGCTGGCATCACCGCCACCATCCGCGCGGTCGATGGCGTGCAGTTCGACCAGCGCCGCATCAATTACGAATTCGACATGCTGCCGAACCGCTGGGACAATTCGCTCTCCCCCGGCAACGAGCAATCCTTCTATTGGGGCTCCGACGCCGCCGACGTCCCCGGCACGCGGAATTACATGGGCGCCAAGGATCCGGCCATCGACGCCATGATCGGCGCGATGCTGACAGCCCGCGAGCGGCCTGATTTCGTCGCCGCCGTCCACGCTTTGGACCGCGCATGGATGTCCGGAGCTTACGCCATCCCCTTGTATAACGTGCGTGAACAATGGCTCGCCCGCTGGAATCGGGTAGAACGGCCATCGACCACCGCGATCGTCGGCTCGCTGCCGGAGACGTGGTGGGCCAGACCGCCGTCCGACCGGAAATGATCCCGTGACCTCAGCCAGCACCTCGCCGACCCTCGATGGATTGTTCCGCCGTTCGCTGCTCCGCCAGCCGGAGGCGCTGGCTTTGGTCGATCCCGCCGACAAGATGCGCGTCACACAGACGCCGCCACAGCGCCTCACCTTTGCCGCAGCAGATCGTGAGATAAATGCCCTCACAGCGCATTTTATCGACATGGGCCTGCCGCCCGGCTCGGTCATCGCCTTACAGCTTCCAAACACGATCGAATTCGTCCTGACGGTGCTTGCCGCGCATCGCGCCGGCCTCGTTGTCGCACTGTTGCCGCAACTCTGGCGCCAGCACGATCTGACCACCGCGCTGAACAGGACCGGCGCGCGCGCCATCGTCACGTCGAGCAAAATCGACGGCGTCAGCCACGCGGATCTCGTGATGAACGCAGCCGCCGAAGCCTTTTCGATCCGCTATGTCGGCGGCTTCGGCAATGACCTGCCCGAAGGCATGATCCCGCTCGACCATGTATTGGCCGGCCCCTTCATCGAGCCATTGCCACCGACGCCGGATGCACGCAGCGCGGCCATCATCACCTTCGACATCACGTCGGACGGTTTCCGCGCGGTGCCGCGGACGCATCTCAACCTGATCTCCGGCGGTCTCGCGATCTTCCTCGAAAGCGGCATGCCGCAGGGCGCCACCATGATGTCGGCGCTGGTGCCGACCTCGTTCGGTCATCTGGCTGCGTCAATGGTGACCTGGCTGCTCTCCGGCGGCGTGCTGTCACTGCATCATCCGTTTGACAGTGCCGTGCTGGAACGCGAAATCGTCGATGGCGGCTGCGATGTCCTGATCGCGCCGGCGCCCTTTGCGCAAGGCTTGGCCGGAGGCGGCCTGCTCGACCGCGCGCCGATGCTGCGCCATGTGATCGGCTTGTGGCGCGCACCCGAACAAGTGGAAAGCTCCGCCGCCTGGCCCGCAACACAGGCTACGTTGACCGACGTCTATCTGTTCGGCGAAGCCGGCCTGTTCGGCGCCATCCGTTCGGATGACGGCCTGCCGGTCGCTATCCTGCCAGGCCCCCATGGCGCACCGCGCGTCGCGGCGGGCTCAGCCGTCGCCGGCGAAACACTTCTGACGCCGCGCGGCACGCTGGGCCTGCGCGGCCCCATGGTGCCGGTGCTCGCCTATACTGCTCAGGCCGATGCCAGCAACGGGCTGATCCCGGCCAAACCTTACGACTATGTCGATACCGGCTATCAGGCTCGCCTCGACCGCGCGACCGGCGCGCTTCACATCACCGCGCCGCCCTCAGGCGTGATGTCCGTTGGCGGCTATCGCTTCCTTGCGCGTGATCTCGGCGAATGGGCCAAGCGCCTCGGCGACAATGCCATGCTCACCGCACTCCCCGATCGCCTCAGCGGCTATCGCCTTGCGGGCCGCGCCAGCGACAATGGTCGTGCCCGTGAAGCGCTCACTGAGCTCGGCCTTAATCCACTGATGGTGGAAGCCTTCCGCGATCGTGCGAGCGCCGAATAGCGCTCGTCCGCGTTCGGCAAAATTCCGAAAACGCCAACAATCTCAGGGCGTTTTCCATCGACCCCATTGACTGCGCATTAACGACATCACGCTAGCTTGCCCCTACTTATGTCCTCCTGGGGTTTTCGTGCGCATGTCCGATCAGGCGACCATCGTTGCCATTTCCAATCAGCAACCTGCGCCCTTTGCGACCGCCCTTGCCGATAGCCACATTTTTCCCGTCGTCGATGCGACATGGGCAACAGCCTTCGAGGCCATCGCGAAGGTGCAGCCCGCCGCCGTCATCGCATCGGCCACGGGCGCCGAGATGCCGGCCTTCGAACAGCTGGCAGTAAAGCTCGGCGCACGGCAGCCCTACATTCCGCTGATCGCCGTCGATCCGGCGCTCGTATTGCCGGGCCATGCCATTCCGATCCTCGGCGAGCGCGGACAGTTCGCACGCCTCGGCGCGCGGCTGCGCAACGCTTTGCGCATCCGCGCCTTGCACGCCACGGTGTTGCGCCGCCTGACCGCAGACAATCTGCATACCTTCACGACCAATGCGCCAGACCCGCTGGAGGATGCGACGGTGATGCTGGTCGGCCGCGGCGGCAGCCACGCTGCGTTGTCGGTTTCTCTCGGTGAGCGCGTCAGCGTCGTGGGCGCACTCAGCATCGAGGCAGCCGCCAAGCATCTCAATGCGCGCGACCTCGATGGCATCGTCATCGGTGATGGATTTACGCCACGCGTGCTCGATGCGTTTCTGACCGTGCTGGCGGAGGATCCGCGCTTCCGCAGCCTGCCGGTGGTGGTCACCGCCCCCGGCATGGCCCTGGATTACGATCTCGCCAATCTCGAAACCGTCACTGGCAACGCCGATCACATCACGCAGCTCGCACTGCCGCTGGTGCGTCAGCGCGCCTTCGAGGCACGGCTAAGCCGCACGCTGCGTTCGATCGAATCCGATGGCTTGATCGATGCGACGACAGGACTGCTCACACCCGAGGCCTTCGATCGCGATCTCGCAACGGCGGTCTACCACACGCAAACACGTGGTGGCGGCCTGTCGGCTGCGCGCTTCACTTTCAATGAGATCTCCTTGCGCGCCCAGCGCGATGCGGCCCGTATCATCAGCCGGCTGATGCGCAAGATCGACTTCGGCACGCTCAACGACGACGGCTCGATCATTGTGGTGTTTGCCGAAACCGATCCGCGCAACGCGCATATGATCGCACGCCGCCTGTCGGCCGTGATGAAGCACACCATGCACGGTCCAAAGCGCGATGCGCGCAACGATCCGCGTGTGAAGGTAATCGGCATGACGCCGGATGATTCAGCGAAGTCGTTGCTGGCGCGTTTGCAGGACACGGCGGCCCAGCGCGCGGCTTCATGACAATTCCGCAATGAGCGGAACGATGCAGATGACCTCGCATTGTTGGTGCATCCGAAACGGAGACAACGACAATGAAAAAACTCGCAATCATCACCGCCTCCCTCGCCGTGCTCGCCACCCCCGCGCTTGCGCAGACAGCCACCACCACGACAGCTCCTGCTGCGGCCACGACTGGCGCAGCCCCTGCCGAGGCCAAGTATTCGACGGTGTCGAAGGATGAAATGTTCTCGTCCAAGCTAAAGGGACTGAACATCACCAACCAGGCAAACGAGACAGTCGGCGAGATCACTGATCTTGCGATCAAGAACAATCAGATTGATGCCATGATCCTGTCGGTTGGTGGCTTCCTGGGCGTTGGCGAACGCTATGTCGCTGTATCGCCGGCATCGGTGAAGGTCAGCCTCAAGGACAACAAGTGGGTGGCGACCATGAACACCACCAAGGATGCCCTGAAGGCAGCTCCGGAATTCAAGTATCCGAAGTAAGCGCCGATCATTCGGACGAAGCGCCGCCGGCAGCAATGTCGGCGGCCTTTTTTTGAGAGAATTGCAGGGGGCAAAGGCGCGAAGCGCCGTGCCCACCATCGCATGTCGTGAAGGCGTGGTGGGCATGCTTCGCTTTGCCCACCCTACAGGTCACGCAGCCTTCTTGTTTTCCGCGAGATTTGCGAGATCGCGGAGGATGTCCGTGGCGCCCTCAAGGCGGTCATCCGGCGTATCCCACTCCTGCAGGAACACCACCTTCATATCCGGGCGCACCTTGGCGGCATTGCCGTAGCGGCGGATGAAGGCGACAAGCTTCTCCGGCTCCGCAAACGAGTTGTCGCGGAATACCAGCGACATCCCCTTCGGGCCCGCATCGACCTTCTCGACATTGGCGCGACGGCAATAGGCCTTGATGGCGGCGATCTTGAAGAGATAGCGCACCTCATCCGGCAACACGCCAAAACGGTCGCGCAGCTCGGCGGCAAAGCTCTCGATGTCTTCATCATTGTCGAGGTCGGCAAGGCGGCGATACAGCGACAACCGCACCGACAGATCGGCGACGAAATCGTCGGGGATCATCACCGGCATGCCCAGCGTAATGCTTGGCGACCAGCGATCGGCAATGGGCTCGGAAATACCTGACTTGAGTGCGAGGATCGCCTCTTCCAGCATCGATTGATAGAGCTCGAAGCCGACTTCCTTGATGTGGCCCGACTGCTCCTCGCCAAGCAGATTGCCGGCGCCGCGGATGTCGAGATCGTGCGAGGCGAGCTGGAAGCCGGCGCCAAGGTTCTCCAGCGACTGCAGCACCTTCAAGCGGCGCTCCGCCTGTGCGGTGATCTTCTGCTTCTCCGGCAGCGTGAACAGCGCGTAGGCACGCAGCTTCGAGCGGCCGACGCGGCCACGGAGCTGATAGAGCTGCGCGAGACCGAACATGTCGGCACGGTGGATGATGAGCGTATTCGCATTCGGGATGTCGAGGCCGGATTCCACAATGGTGGTGGAGAGCAGGATATCGTATTTGCCGTCATAGAAGGCCGACATGATGTCCTCGATGACGGTCGGCGCCATCTGGCCATGGGCCACGGCGACCTTCATCTCGGGCACATGCTTGTCGAGGAACGCCTTCACTTCTGCGAGATCGTCGATGCGCGGCACGACGTAGAATGCCTGCCCGCCGCGATAACGCTCGCGCAGCAGCGCCTCGCGAATCATCAGCGGATCATGCGGCGCCACGAACGTGCGCACCGCCAGACGATCGACTGGTGCAGAGGCGATGATCGACAGATCACGCACGCCGGTCATGGCCAACTGCAGCGTCCGCGGGATCGGCGTCGCGGAAAGCGTCAACACATGGACATTGGCCCGGAGCTGCTTGAGCCGCTCCTTATGCGCCACGCCAAAATGCTGTTCTTCGTCGACCACGACAAGGCCGAGCTCCTTGAACTTGATGGACTTGCTGAGCAGCGCATGGGTGCCGACGACGATGTCGACGGAACCGTCGGCCAGGCCCTTCTTGGTCGCCGTCAGTTCCTTAGGCGTGACGAGGCGCGAGGCCTGCGCGACGTTGACTGGGAAGCCGCGAAAACGCTCGGCAAAATTCTTGGCATGCTGGCGCGCCAAAAGCGTGGTCGGGACCACGACCGCGACCTGCTTGCCTTCCATGGCGACACCAAACGTGGCGCGCATGGCGACTTCCGTTTTGCCGAAGCCGACATCGCCGCAGATCAGGCGATCCATCGGCTTGCCGCTTTCGAGATCGTGCAAGGCAGCGTCGATAGCGTTCTGCTGGTCCTCGGTTTCCTCGTAGGGGAAGCGTGCGCAGAATTCATCATACTGTTCGCGCGGGATCGAGATTTTTTCGGTCTCGCGCAGGTGCCGCTCGGCCGCGATCTTGATGAGCTCGCCGGCGATCTCCTGGATGCGGTTCTTGAGTTTTGCCTTGCGCGCCTGCCAGCCAGAGCCGCCGAGCTTGTCGAGCTCCACATTGGTCTGGTCGGAGCCGTAGCGCGACAGCAGCTCGATGTTTTCGACGGGAAGATAGAGTTTTGTCTCATTGGCATAACGCAATTCGAGACAGTCATGCGGCGCGCCGCCGACTTCCAGCGTCTGCAGACCAACGAAGCGGCCGATGCCGTGCTCGACATGGACCACGATATCGCCGGCCGAAAGCGACGTGACTTCCGAGATGAAATTGTCGAGCTTGCGGCTGGCCTTGCGCGGCCGCACCAAACGATCGCCGAGAATATCCTGCTCGCTGATGACAGCGACATTGTCGGTCTCAAAACCCGACTCCATGCCGACCACGGCGAGCGAGGCTTCGTTGCGCGGCACCGCGTTCACGGCGCGCCAGGAATTCACCATCTGCAGATTGAGCAGCTTGTGATCCTTGAGCATGCTCGCCATGCGGTCGCGGGAGCCTTCGCTCCACAGCGCGACGACGACTTTCTTGCGCACGGATTGCAGCGACTGGATATGGGCGACGACGCGTTCGAACACATTCACCGACGTGTCCGCGCGCTCCGGCGCAAAGTTGCGTCCCTGTTTTGCGCCGGCATCCACAGTGTCGGCAGTGCCTTCCGGCACGGCAAATGGCGACAAGCGCGCGACCGCTGTCTCACGCAACCGCTTCTGCCATTCGTCTTCGGTGAGATAGAGCCTGTCCGGCGGCAACGGCTTGTAGATGGTGCCGCCGCCCGCCATGCCCATGGCGTCCCTGCGGGCTTCGTAATAGTCCTGGATCTGCTTGAAGCGCTCGCTGGCCGCATCTTCCGCAGACGGCTGCATCACGATGGGCGTGCGATCGAAATAATCGAACAGCGTGTCCATCTTCTCCTGGAACAACGGCAGCCAATGTTCCATGCCGGGATGCCGGCGACCTTCGCTGACGGCCTCATAGAGCTGGTCGTCGCGCTCCGGCGCACCAAATTCGGCGACATAGCCCATCCGGAAGCGGCGAATGGTTTCGGTGATGAGCTGGAATTCGGACACCGGCACGAGATCGAGCCCACGCATGGTGAGCTCGGTGCGCTGGGTCTCGGCGTCGAAGGTGCGGATCGATTCCAGGCTGTCGCCGAAGAAATCGAAACGCACCGGCATTTCGAGCCCGGCCGGAAACAGATCGAGGATGCCGCCGCGCACGGCATATTCACCGGGCTCGCGCACCGTCGAGGAACGGTTGTAGCCATTGTGCTCGAGCCAGGCGACGATGTTGTCCATCGGAACCACATTGCCCGGCGCCACCGATAGCGCCTGCGACGCGACCATGTCGCGTGTCGGCACCCGCTGGACCATGGCATTCACCGTGGTCAGCACGATCATCGGCTTGTCGCTGCCGGTGAGGCGCGACAACTGCGCCAGCGCGGTCATGCGCTGCGCGAGAACGCCGGCAAAGGGAGAAACGCGATCATAGGGCTGACAATCCCAGGCCGGGAATTGCAGCACCGGCAGGTCGGGCGCGAAGAATCCCAGCGCGCGGGCGAGCTGCTGCATGCGCGGACCATCGCGGCACACGACGCAAAGGCTCACGGCCGGCGGCTTTGGCTTGGCGGCAACAGCACGTGCGAGATCGGCGACGATCAGGCCCTCAGCGCCCTCGCTTACATTGGCGAAGGTCAGCGCCTTGCCCGGCAGAAGCTGCGCGGCCGGCGACGCAACGGGAGATTTCATCAGGCCTTGTCCAGGTTGCGGAACTCTTTGATCCGCTCGAACAGCGGCGTGTGATATTCCGGCGCGAGCTGGGTATCGCCGACAAAGGCCGGATAAAGCTCGGGATCTTCAAGGGCGATCAGCGCTTCGAGCTGCGTCAGTTCCAAATCGGCCAGGATGCCGATTTCGGCATCCGCAAAGCGACCAAGGATCAGGTCCATCTCGCGCGTGCCGCGATGCCAGCAACGATACAGAAGCCGCTTGCGGCGATCATCCAGGCCGTTGCTCGATCGTGTCGTTCCCGTCATTCGTACCTATCCCAAAGCCGCAAAACCAAACGCCAAAAGCCCGGACATGCCGGGCCGGGTGCATATAGCGAGCGCCTGCCCCGTTGTCAGCACCTCACCCACGCAATACCGGCCTGCGCGGATTGCTTTCGCTCCAAAATGCCGCCAAGTCTGGCGGTATCCGGCGATTTCTATCGTTCCATGAGTCGATCCATGCGCCCAGAAGTGCTCAATTCGCTGTTTGCGCCGATTACGGCCATGACCGGGATCGGCCCCAAGCAGGAAAAGCTATTCCGCTTCCTGCTCGGCCGCGACGAGACTCCACGCATTGTCGATCTCTTGCTGCATCTGCCCGCCAGCGTGATCGACCGCCGCCAGCGGCCGAAGATCAATGAAGCCGAGATCGGCGCCATGGTGACCCTGGAGGTGATCGTCCAGCGCCATCGCGCGCCGCCGCCCGGCCGCTCCCGCGCGCCGCATCTGGTCTATTGCGCCGACGACACCGGCACGGTGATCCTCACCTATTTCCGCACCTATCCCGGCCAGATCGAAAAGCTGCTGCCCGAGGGCGAGAAGCGGTACGTCTCCGGCACCACGCAGCTGTTCGACGGCATGCTGCAGATGACCCATCCGGACCGCGTGGTAGATGAGGAAGGCTTTGCCAAGCTGACCGGCATCGATGCCGTCTATCCGCTCACGCAAGGGCTTGCGATCACCGCTCTGCGCAAGGCGATCGCACAGGCGCTGACCAAGCTGCCGGACTTGCCGGAATGGATCGGCGCCGATGTCATCCGCCGCTGCAAATTTCCATCTTTTGCGGCTGCGCTCCAGCGCGTGCATGTTCCCCAGGAGCTGACCGACATCCTGCCGGATGGCCCGTTCTGGTCGCGCCTCGCTTATGACGAGCTGCTGGCCGGCCAACTGGCGCTGGCGCTGGTGCGTGCGCAGCTTCGACGTCCGGCCGGCGATCGCAATGCCGGCGACGGCGCGCTGCGCCGGAAGATCATCGATGCCCTTCCCTATGCGCTGACGCCGTCGCAGCAGCAAGCTTCGGCTGCGATCGCCGACGATCTCACACAGCCCGTGCGCATGCTTCGCCTGCTTCAAGGCGATGTCGGCTCCGGTAAGACAGTGGTGGCCCTGCTGGCGGCTGCAGCCGTCGCTGAAGTCGGCAAGCAGACCGCACTCATGGCGCCGACAGAAATTCTCGCACGCCAGCACGTGAAGACCATTGCGCCACTCGCCGAGCGCGCGGGCCTCACCGTCGCGATCCTCACCGGCCGCGAGAAGGGGCGCGAGCGCAAGGACATCCTCGCTCGGCTGGAAAACGGCGAGATCGACTTTCTCGTCGGTACCCATGCGCTGATCCAGGACGATGTGATCTTCAAATCGCTTGCGCTCGCTGTAGTCGATGAGCAGCATCGTTTTGGTGTGCGAGAGCGCCTGGCGCTCACCAACAAGGGCAACGCAGTGGATGTCCTGGTGCTGTCGGCAACGCCCATCCCGCGCACACTGGTGTTGACCTACTTCGGCGACATGGACATCTCCGAACTCCGCGAAAAGCCGGCGGGCCGCCAGCCGATCGAGACGCGGACATTCTCGGCAAGCCGCCTCCGGGAGATTGTCGATGGCGTTGGCCGCGCGGTGGACGCGGGCAAGCTGATCTATTGGATCGTGCCCCTGGTCGAAGAATCCGAAATGGACGGTCCAAAACTGACCAATGCGGAAGAGCGTTTCGAAAGCCTGCAGCAGCGCTTCGGCGATAAGGTCGGCCTTGTCCATGGCCGCATGCGCGGGCCGGAGAAGGACGCCGCGATGGCGCGTTTCGCGGCGGGCGAAACGCAGATCCTTGTGGCGACCACGGTGGTTGAAGTCGGCGTCGACGTCCCTGCCGCAACCATCATGGTGATCGAGAATGCCGAGCGTTTTGGCCTCGCCCAATTGCACCAACTTCGCGGCCGCATCGGCCGTGGCTCGGAGGCATCCACCTGCCTGCTGCTCTATCGCGAACCTCTCGGCGAGATCGCAAAGAAGCGCCTCACGGTGATCAAGGATAGTACCGATGGTTTTCGCATTGCCGAGGAAGATCTCAAGCTACGGGGCGAAGGCGATGTACTGGGCACCCGGCAGAGCGGCCTGCCCGGCTACCGCATCGCGCGCTCCGAGGTCCATGCGCAGTTGATCACGCAAGCCCGTGATGAAGCGCTGCGGATATTGCAGGACAACCCGAAACTCACAGGTGAACGTGGCGAGGCGCTGCGCTGTTTGCTTTATCTGTATGAGCGTGACGAAGCGATTTCGCTGCTCGGCGCAGGGTAGGATGGGGTGAGCGGAGCGAGGCCATCCTGAGATCTACGCCGCGAGCCTTGCGACCAACGTCCGACCAAACGTCCAGCATGCGCTGGGGATCGTCGGCGAACCGATATAGGTGATGGCCAGCACGCTCAACACGGCATTCGCAATCCACCACGGCCGCTCGGACGTTGAGAATCCCAGACCCGAACATGCGATGTTCACGAAGAAGGCCGCATAGGCCATCCACACCGAGAGCCATGGATGGCCATAGCCGGCGATCCGCAATTCGGTCACGCCCGTGACCAGGATGCTGACAATGATGACCGCCCAAACCAATGGCGGTGACTTCCAGCTTCGCATCGGATCAATCGACTTTGGCCGGCTGCTTGGTCACACTGGCCACGCGCGACTTCTTCGCCATCTCGGCCAATGCCGCGATCTTCTTTTGCGGATCGGAGCCGGGCTGCACAACGCCTGCCGACATGATCAGCGTGGCGGCGGCTTCCGCCGACATGTCGATCTCGATCAGCTTGCTCTTCGGCACATAAAAGAAGAAGCCTGTGGTCGGATTCGGCGCGCAAGGCAGGAACACCGAGATGTGCTCCTCCTCGTTTGGAATCTTGCTGGAAACCTCGATGCTCGGCGGCTGCGAGATCAGCACGATGGACCACATACCCGGTGACGGAAACTCGACCATGCCGACTTTCCGGAAGCTCGACCCGTTGCCGGAAAACAGCGTTTCGAACACCTGCTTGAGCCCGCGATAGATTGCGCGCACCACCGGCATGCGGCCGAGCAGGTTTTCTCCGAGATCGACCAACGAGCGCCCGATCAGGTTAGCCGTGAGGAAACCGAGCAAGGTCAGCGCCACGAAAGCGACGACCAGACCGGAGCCCGGGATGCCGTAAGGCAACCATTGTTCGGGGCGATAGGCCTCGGGCACCAGCGGCCGGACGATCGCATCGACCCAGGTGACGAACCACCAGGTCAGATAAAAGGTAATGGCGATCGGCCCGGCCACGATGAGGCCGGTGAGGAAGTAATTGCGGATGCGCGCCATGAAGCCCCGCGGGGCGTCGGGTGGAAGTTCACCCAAAGGCGGTGTCGGCGGCAGATCGGTGGGCTGCATCAAACTCTCGGCGTCTTTTGGGCGACGCGCGACTGCGCCGGCATCCCTTTGATGGATATCCTAGCAGGAATTCGCCAGCGCGGGGAAAGTCACCTTTCGGACGATCCCGTCGAGATCGTCCGAAAATGGAACACAACCCTTTGAATCATCACGGTCAAACTCACTTGGCCGGACCTGCGACAATCCGGCCTATTCCACTGTCACCGATTTCGCCAGGTTTCGCGGCTGATCCACATCGGTGCCCATCACCACGGCGGTGTGATAGGCGAGCAGTTGCACCGGCACCGCATAGACCAGCGGCGTGAAGGCCGAGGCCATGTCCGGCATCACGATGGTGACCATGGAGTCCACCGTCGCTTCTTCAGCCCCCTTGGCATCCGTCATCAGGATGATACGGCCGCCACGTGCGGCCACTTCCTGCATGTTGGAAACGGTCTTGTCGAACACCCGATCATAGGGCGCGATCACGACCACGGGCATCTTCTCGTCGATCAGGGCGATCGGGCCATGCTTGAGCTCGCCTGCGGCATAGCCCTCAGCATGGATATAGGAGATCTCTTTCAGCTTCAGCGCGCCTTCCAGGGCCAGCGGGTAGCTGGTGCCGCGGCCGAGATAGAGCACGTCCTGCGACTTGGCGATGTCGCGGGCCAGTTTCTCGATCTCATGCTCGTGGGACAAGGCTTCCGTCATCAAACGCGGAATCTCGATCAGGCCATGTACCAGCTTTGCTTCATCTGCATCCGACAATTCGCCCCGCGCCTTGCCAGCGGCAACGGCCAACGCGGCTAACGTCATCAACTGACAAGTGAAAGCCTTGGTCGAGGCAACGCCAATCTCGGGACCGGCCAGGGTCGGCATCACCGTCTCGCTTTCGCGGGCGATCGTCGATGTCGGCACATTGACCACTGCGAGCGTATGCATGCCTTCGGCTTTGGCATAACGGAGCGCCGCCAGCGTGTCGGCAGTTTCACCCGATTGCGAAATGAAGATTGCGAGGTCGCCCTTCCGCACCGGCGCTTCGCGGTACCGGAATTCGGAAGCGACATCGACCTCGACAGGCAGGCGCGCAAAGCGCTCGAACCAGTATTTCGCGACCCAGCCGGCAAGACTCGCAGTGCCGCAGGCGGCGATCGAAATGCGCTGAATGTTCTTAAAATCGAAGGGCAGTTCAGACGGCAGCGCAATCCGCTCACTGGCCATATCGACATAGCGCGCCAGCGTGTGCCCGACGACTTCTGGCTGCTCGTGGATTTCCTTGGCCATGAAGTGGCGATAATTCGCCTTGTCGACCATGAAGGCCGACGCGCCAGACTTCAGTACGTCGCGCTTGGCGGGGGCATTGCTTTCGTCGAAAATCTCGCAACCTTTGTGGGTCATCACGACCCAGTCGCCATCTTCGAGATAACAAACATCGTCGGTCAGCGGCGCGAGCGCGATCGCGTCGGAGCCGAGATACATTTCGCCGTCACCAAAACCCACCGCGAGCGGCGAGCCTTTACGGGCACCGACCATAAGGTCGTCGTGTCCCCTGAAAACGAAGGCCAGCGCGAATGCGCCCTTCAGACGCGGCAGCGCCTGCTTTACCGCATCGACCGGTGATGCACCCTGCTTGACGAAGGCGTTGACCAGATGCGCGACGACTTCCGTGTCGGTCTCGCTGGCGAACACGGCGCCTTGCTTTTCGAGTTCGATCCGCAATTCACGGAAATTCTCGATAATTCCGTTATGCACGACGGCAACGCCGTCGGCGGCATGGGGATGCGCGTTGGCTTCGGTGGGTTTGCCGTGGGTGGCCCAGCGCGTGTGACCGATACCGACATGGCCAGCCAGCGGTTGCTTGCCGAGCTTGGCTTCGAGATTCTTCAGTTTGCCTTCGGCACGCCGGCGCGTGACCTCACCGTTTTCCAGCGTCGCGACGCCAGCGGAATCGTAGCCCCGATATTCAAGTCGCTTCAGCGAATCCACGATCTGCTCGGCGACCGGCTGACGCCCCAGAATTCCGACAATGCCGCACATGTGCGAGTGATCCCCAGTAAAATAGTCGAACGGTTCCGGGTGCCGAAACCGCTTTCGGAACCCTCTTAACGAGAATCGCGAACGCCTTGGTACTCAAGAATTATTGCCGATTGAGACAAGTTGACGGGTGTCCGCGACGATTTCGCTCGGCGCATTTAACAAAGCCTCAACATCCTTGCTGAAGACTTGCCACTGAAATTGGAGCACTGGTCATGTGGGAGCCGCGAAATCCGAGAGAGCCGCGATCCATCGCCGGGATCAGGCTGCGGCAGATCGAAATGCACAACAGCCGCCTCGCCCATTGGCCGCCGCCGATGCGCGACACCGTGACGCCGCCGGCCCATGAGCCTCCGCCAAATGCCTTGCCTGACGAACCGGTCAAGACGCCGCGCCGCAACTGGTTCTTGAAGCCCAGTTCAGGAAAGTGACGCTCCGCCTCGGCGGCGTCACTTCGACTTTTTCAGCCCGGCATACTTGTCGCGGAAACGCTTGCCCCAGCCCTCCTTCGTCGCAACTTCGTTGCGTTCGACTGCCAGCGCATCATCAGGTACGTCGCGGGTGATGACCGAGCCCGACCCGATATAAGCACCACTGCCGATCCTTACGGGGGCAACCAGTGAGGAATTCGAACCGACGAAGGCGCCTGCGCCGATGATGGTCTTGGCCTTGTTGAAGCCGTCGTAATTGCAGGTAATCGTGCCCGCACCGATATTCGCGCCGGCGCCGATTTCGCTGTCACCGATATAAGTGAGGTGATTGACCTTCACGCCCGCGGCCAGCTTCGCTGCCTTGACCTCCACGAAGTTGCCGATCCGCGCGCCCTCGCCCAGCGAGGCCCCTGGTCGTAGCCGCGCATAGGGACCGACCGAGACCTTCTTGCCGATCTCGGCCTGCACGAGATGCGAGAAAGCGTGGATCACGGCGCCGTCGTCGATGCTGACGCCGGGTCCGATGACCACATATTGCTCGATCATCACATCCTTACCGAACGTGGTATCGGCGGACAAATGCACCGTTTCGGGCGCGACAATGGTGACGCCCGCATCGAGCGCAGCCTTGCGCAGCCGCGCCTGCATAATCGCTTCAGCCTCAGCGAGTTGTGCCTTGGTATTGATGCCGCGAACCTCATCCTCATCGGTCTCGATCACAGTCGCCTTGAGGCCCATACTTCTGACAATCTCGACCGCGTCGGTCAGATAGTATTCGCCCTTGCTGTTCGCCTTGCCGATCTTCTCGATCACGTCGAGTGCGGTCTTGCCGGCAAAAGCCATCACTCCGGCATTGCACAGATCGACCTTGCGCTCGGCTTCACTCGCATCGGCCTGCTCGCGAATGGCGACCAATTGCCCACCATCGACCAGCAGGCGCCCGTAGCCTGTCGGATCCTGCGCACGAAAGCCGAGCACGGCGAGAGCGGCGCCGTCCTTGAGAGGCGTCCGCAAGCGCTCGAACGTTGCGGCTGAAATCAACGGCGTGTCGCCGAACACGACCAGCAGGTCGTCAGCGCGCTTCACCATCGCGTCCTTTGCCGCCAGCACCGCATGGGCGGTTCCGAGCCGTTCGCGCTGAACGAAGGTCGCGGCATCCGCACGCACGCGCGTTGCTTCAGCAGCGACATCGTCCCGATCCGGCCCGACCACCACCGCGAGCGCCGATCCGGCCCCCTGTGGCGCCGCCCTCAGCACATGCGCGAGCAGCGACTGGTTGGCTACCTGATGCAGCACTTTGGGCAGCGACGACCGCATCCGCGTGCCCTCGCCAGCCGCGAGTACAATCGTAAGACTGGTTCTGCCGGTCATCACCACATCCTCATTCCTGCTTCGCCGGTGTCATAGCGGCTTTTCGCCCCCGCCGGAAATCGCTTTCCTGCGCGCCGTGGCTTCACGACGTCAGGTTCGCAACGGTTTCCTGATAATGTCAGATCATGATTCGGGGCGACGGGGACGACGCAGACGTCGGATGGCTGACAAGCGCGACCAATGGGCGGACTCCTTCTCGGCCGAGCCACAAGGCGGCTGGTTGACGGGATTTCTGGCAGACGAAGACAAGGGAACTCGGCGCCTGATGTGGCGGCTGGGCTCTTGGGGCGTGGCTGCCGTCGGCGCCGTCTCGCTTGCCGTTTTCACCAATCAGTACGAACTCCAACTGCGCCGGGACAATTTCGCAGCGTCCGATGCGCTCAACCGCCAGGAACAGCAGCTTCAACGGTTGACCAAGGAAGCACAGGCCGAAAACCGCCGACTGTCGCAAGCCATCGACACGCTCAACAGCGACCGTGACCGGCTATTTACACGTGTGACATCGGTGGAGAAGGGCCTGGAATCGGCCACAGGCTCGATCCTCGCGCGACAGAGCTTGCCGCAGGTGCTCCCCAAGGAGCCCCCTCCCCAGATTGCGGCACCGACAAGCCAACCTGCACCGCCAGCGACCGTAACCGAGCAGAAGGTCACCGCAGCGCCAGTCGAGTTGCCAGGCATGCCGACCAAGCCAGTCGAGGAGCCGGCAAAAGGCGCGACCGAAAAATCGGCGGCCAAATCGGACGACACGCAAGCCACGGAGCCGGAGACAGCCGCTACAGCGACCGCTCAGCCTGCCCCGGCGGTGCCGGAACCCGCTCCGCTCGTTCAGACCGCGGCGATCGCTCCTGCGCCAGCGGAAGTGGCGAAGCCGGTGGCGCGGACCGAATTCGGGGTCGATATCGGGACTGCCAATTCCGTCGAAGGGCTGCGCGCGCTTTGGCACGGCCTGTCCAAAACGCCGGCTCTGAGCGGTCTGCGACCGATCATCGTGGTCCGCGAGCGCAGCAATGGCCTCGGCATGCAGCTCCGACTGGTCGCGGGCCCGCTGACGGACGCCGCCGCCGCCGCACGGATTTGCGCAACCATGGCGGAGAGTAAGCGCACCTGCGAGACATCGGTGTTCGACGGCCAGCGCCTCGCTTTGAAGGAAGCTGCCACGCCGGCCCTACAACCGGCCGCGGCCCCCAAGGTCGCGCCCAAACAGCCGCGCCCGGCGCCTCAGCGCCGTGCTGCTCCGAAGCCGGAACCGGCGCCCGCGCCCAAGCCACCGGAGCAGCGCTCGGAACAGCCCTTGCCGAAGCCGGCCGAAGAAGCGCAGGTCGAAGAACCCAAGCCGCGGCCCTCTCTCTCCACGATTTTCGGGTTCAGCCGAGAGTAGAAAGATTCGTCCGTAGAACTACTTGGCGACGAACTCTTGAGTTATATCTGAGCCGAGACCGTCTCAGCGACCGCTTGCCGGCTTGTCCGCAGGTTCGAACCGCAGCATAGTCAGGACCATGAAAAAAGATCCGTTCCGCCTCAGCCCTTACGAAGTCCAGTGGTTGCTCGTCGTTGGCTTTGCCGCCGTCGGCTATGCCGTCTATTTGCGCTACATGGCCGTCGAGATGTCCACAGTGGCCCTCGCCTGCGATGCGGGCTCACAGACCATGCTCTGCAAGAGTCGGCTGGTCGCGACCTATCTGTTCAAGAATTCGGTGTTCGGCATCGCCGCGATCGTCATCGCGACTCTCAACCTGTTGCGGCCGTCGATCGTGCTGATCACCGGCGCGGTGATCGCCGCCGGTTTCGGCATCGTACTCTACAACATCGCCTTGTCGGGCATTGCGATCGGCCTGCTTATCCTTGGATTTGCGCGGCCCGCGCCCGCCACAGCGTGATGGCGAACAGCAGGTAGATTGCGCAGGTCCACAACGACTGCCAGTTATCCGGTCCTTCGTTGAAGCCGATATAGACCAATGAAGCCACCAGCAGACCCGCAAAGGTGGCTTCGGCGATCGGCCGGGTGCCTTCGGCACGGCGATTCACCGTCATCAAGCCGGCAAATGGCACGACCGCCATGGTCAGGGCCGCGAACGGGAAATCCCGATAGCGCGGATCGAACACGAAACCGAGCGCCGTCTGTGCGGCGATGAGCGCCGTCACGATCAGGGTCAGGCCGAGCAGAATCGTGGTGAAGCTCCGGTTCAGATACGGACGCGGGCCCATCAGTTCCAGGAATGTCGGCAGCGATCGTCCCGACATGGTCGCATAGGCACAAAGCAGCGGCGACAGAATGCCGGCCGCCAGCAAGGCGCCCCATTGGATCGAGCGGCCGAGGCCGTAGCTTTCATAGAGAAGCTTGTCAGCGGCAACGCCGAGCAAGGCGCCAGCGAATGTCGCGGACACCGCCACGGTGAGCCAGGCTGAGAAGCGAGGTGTCCACGGCTTCCGGCGCAAGGTCAGCATGCCGGTCAGGAACACCAATACGCTGAGGCCGAGACCCAGGCCCATATGCAGTTTCCAGGCAGGATAATTGCTGATCGGGACACCAGCCGGATATTTCAGCGCCCGCGCATCGGCGTCATAGAGGCCCCAATAGCCACCCACGGTGCCTTCGAGGTCGCGCTTCCAGGGCTGATCATAGGCCTCGATCAGATTGACACGAAAACCCTCGCGCTTGGCGAGATCGAGGATGTCCGACACCACACGCGCCTGATTGTCGCGTGACGGCAATGCGCCATCGCGCATGCGCCCGGCGCTCGGCCAGCCGGTTTCACCGATCAGGATTTCCTTGCCCGGGAATGCGACGGCCACGCGCTTGCGGATCGAATCGACATGCGCTGCGGCGTTCTTGGCGCGGATCGGGATGTCCTCCCAATATGGAAGAATGTGGATGGTGACGAAATCGACGGCATCATAGAGCTCGCGATTCTTCAGCCAGAATTCCCAGACGTCAGCATAAGTGACAGGCAGCTTGCCGACCTGCGACTTCATCGAACGGATATTGCCGACCAGGTCGGCGGCCGTCATCTCGCCGCGCAGGAGCACCTCGTTGCCGACGATGACGCCGGTGATCACGTTTGGATAGCGCTTGGTGAGATCGACCACGCCGGCGATCTGCGCCGCGTTCTTCAGGCGGTTGCTGCCGAGCCAGACACCCTGCAGCACCTTGAGGCCGACCTTGCCGGCCAGCTCCGGCACCTGGTCCAGGCCGTTATCGATCGAATAAGTCCGCACGCATTTCGAGATCTGGGCCAGCTGCGCCATGTCCTGGGCGATCTGCTCGGCCGGAATGATTGCGGTCGAATTCAGCGGCGTTTGCTCGCCGCGGAACGGCGCATAGGACACGCATTCCAGCTTGTCGGCGGGATCGATCGGGGCACGCACGAGCGCGATCGGCGTGGCCAGCCACCACCAGACTGCTGCGATCGTACCGAGTGAGATAAGGAGAAGCGCCAGCGGCGTGCGGTAGGAAATTGGTTCCGTCCTCCAAAAGACGTCCGTCGATTAGCTTGTCGCCGCCGTTCTGCCAAGTGCACGACAATAGCGATCTGGTGACTGCCCTATCCTCACGCCATGGAAATGAGACGAACTTCGGACGTTCTGGACAAAATTGAAAATACCCGTCATGGGATTCACCTGAGGTCTTCGCCGCAATGGGGACCCATTTGCAGGTCATCTGGCGACAAGGTCAGAAGGCTGACTGCCAACTTTATCGGGGACTTTATGGGTCGATTGGTGTTCGGGTTCCAATCTGTGGTTCTGCGTCGTCTGGCCACGCCAGCTATCGCTTTGCTGCTCGGTGCAAGTGCTGTCATCGCACCGGTCGGCACCGTTCTCGCCCAGGAGCAAAAGGCTGCGACCAGTGGCCCCACCCCCGCCGAGGTCGCCCGCGAGGGCCAAAAGCGCGCCGACGAATTCGTCGAGGCGACGACGGCCATCAACGGCCCGGCCGGCAATCCGGAATGCGTCTGGCTCGGCCGCCGAGTCGTCGTGCTGATGTGGCGCGACGATCTCGACACTGCCTTTCGCCACCTCGACCTGTATGACCGCTTCGGCTGCCCCGGCGGCCACGTCCAGGCGACGTTCCGCTGCCTCGTGAAGTTCGGCCCGGCCATCGATCCGAAGGTCGCCGACAGCCTGAACCGCCACGTCCATGCCTGCTGGATCAATCCGAACGCCACGCCGCAGCCGGCCGCGCTGAGCCAACCCGCGACGCCTGCACCGACCCCGGCTCCCACGCCCCCGGCCGCCCAGCCTGAGGCGAAACCGGACGCCAAGCCGGCGGAAGCGCCCAAGTAAGCTCGATCGATTCGGTGCGCTGCCTGAGGACGGCAGTGCGCGTTGTGAGTTTCAATCGGACTGCCGCCCTCAAAACGCCATGGCGGCAGTTGAGTTGTTGATTTTCGTGGCAGATTCCGTCTGCCCGTCGCCATTGGCCGGACCTCGGGGACAGGTCCGCTGCCCGGCCCAGCTTCGCCCCGTGATGGTTTGGACGCGATGCGCGCTGTCGTCGCCGTTATTCTCCTTGTGACTGCCGTTCATGCCGGCCTGTGGGCGCTTCTCCGCGAGAAGCAGGAAGCCCCTGACTTCAAGGGCATGATCCCCAGCATGTCCTATGCGCCCTTCGAGGGCACCGCGCATCCGGACGTCGATAATATCCCGACCGTCGAGAAGGTCCGCGCCGACCTGAAGAAACTCGCGACCATGACGCGGGCGATCCGTCTCTATTCGTCAACCGGCGGCGTAGAGATCGTTCCGGCCATCGCCGCCGAATTCGGCCTCAAGGTCACGCTCGGCGTCTGGATCGACAAGAATGTCGATCGTAACGAGCGCGAAATCGTCTCGGCTGTCGATCTCGCCAAGAAGAATTCGAACGTCATCGGCGTCGTTGTCGGCAACGAAACGCTTTATCGTGACGAACTCAAGATCGACGACCTGGTCGAATATATCCGCAAGGTGAAGCGCCAGGTCAGTGTCCCCGTCACCACGGGCGAAATCTGGAACATCTGGCGCGACAATCCGCAGCTAGCGTCTTCGGTCGATTTCATCGCCGCGCATATCCTGCCTTACTGGGAAAACTTCGAGGACACCCAGGCCGTCGATCAGGCCGTCTATATCTACGGCCTCCTCCGCGAGACCTTCCCTGGCAAGCGCATCGTGGTCGCGGAATTCGGCTGGCCGAGCCAGGGCTACAATCTGCGTCGCGCTGAGCCCGGCCCGTTCAAGCAGGCCGTGGTCATTCGAAACTTCGTCACCCGCGCCGAATCCATCGGCATGGACTACAACATCGTCGAAGCGATCGATCAGCCGTGGAAATTCTTCGAAGGCGGCGTCGGTCCCTATTGGGGCATGTTGAACGCTGACCGCGAGCCGAAATTCCCCTGGACCGGGCCGGTGGTGAATCCCGATTACTGGAAGAATGGCGGCCTCGCTCTGCTCGTCGGCATTCTGCTATCGCTGCCGATCCTGCAGATCATCGCGCCCACCGTCATGCAGGCGCTGGTGCTGTCAATCGCCGCCAACGCCGTCGGTGCATGGGCGGCACACATCTTCGCCTATCAGCAGACCCACTACTTCGTCTGGGGCTCGGCTTTCGCCCTCACCCTCGGCTGCATCCTGCTGATTCCGCTGGTCCTGATCGCGCTGGCGCGTATCGAGGAAATCGCGGCTATCGCCTTCGGCCAAAAGCCGCTGCGCCTGCTGACGCCTGAGCGCAGCGCTGCATTGCTCGCCGCCGCCGAGGCCGAACAGAAATATCCAAAAGTCTCGATCCACATCCCGGCCTATCGCGAACAGCCGGAAATGCTGAAGCTGACGCTGGATGCAGTCGCCGCGCTCGACTACCCGAATTTCGAATGCGTGGTGATCATCAACAACACGCCAGATCCCGCCTACTGGCAGCCGATCCAGGATCACTGCCGCACGCTCGGCGAGCGCTTCATCTTCATCAATGCGGAAAAGGTACAGGGCTTCAAGGCCGGCGCGCTGCGCATCGCCATGGACCGCACGGCCGCGGATGCCGAGGTGATCGGCATCATCGACGCCGACTATGTGGTGACGCCCAACTGGCTCAAGGCACTCGTGCCGGCCTTCAACGATCCCCGCGTCGGCCTCGTGCAGGCGCCGCAGGACCATCGCGACGAAGACACGTCGCTGATGCACTACATCATGAACGGCGAATATGCTGGGTTCTTCGACATCGGCATGGTCCAGCGCAACGAGGCCAATGCGATCATCGTCCACGGCACGATGTGCCTGATCCGTCGCGAGGCGATGGACATGGCCGGCGGCTGGGCCGGCGACACCATCTGCGAGGATTCGGATCTCGGCCTCGCCATCATGCAGCATGGCTGGCTGACGCATTACACCCGCGAGCGCTACGGCTATGGCGTGCTGCCGGACACCTATGAGGCATTCCGCAAGCAGCGCCATCGCTGGGCCTATGGCGGCTTCCAGATCATCAAGAAGCATTGGCGCCGCTTCCTGCCCGGCGCGAGCCGCATGTCGCAGGACCAGAAGCGCGAATTCGGCATCGGCTGGCTGAACTGGCTCGGCGCTGAAAGCCTCGGCGTGGTGGTGGCAATCCTCAACATCATCTGGGTGCCGATCATCGCTTTTGCCGATATCTCGATCCCCGACACGATCCTGACGCTGCCGATCATCGCATCCTTCGTGATCTCGCTGGCGCACTTCCTGATCCTGTACCGTCTGCGCGTGAAGATCGGGATTTGGCAGATGCTGGGCGCCATGGTCGCGGCCATGTCGGTGCAATGGACCGTATCGCGCGCCGTGGCGGACGGTCTGATCAAGGATCACCTGCCCTTCACCGTGACGTCGAAGGGCGGCAAGTCGCGCTCCTCGATCGAATTCCAGGCGTTCTGGGAGGCCGTAATTGGCGTGCTGCTGTGGATCAGCGCCGGCGTGCTGGTGTTTGCCAATAACGACAAGCAGGTCACCGAAATCTACATTTTTGCCGGGGTCCTGATCCTGCAGAGCCTGCCGTTCCTGTCGGCCGTGGCGATCGCCATTCTGGAGAATTCGCGCGCCAACCAGTTCAAATGGTGGACCGACACAACGATCCGCACCGCGGAGTTGATCGGCTTTCGCGCCGTGCAGATGCCTCAGCTCGACATGACCCGGCCGGAATCCCAGCGCGATGCAGGCTGAGGCATTGGCAGCCGGGCAGTTCATGTCCACAATCCGCAGGCTCGCCCTTGACCCCGGCGGGCTCGCCTTTTACACAGCCGGTCAACGCGATACGCTGCATTGCGGCTCCCATCGCGGCCGTGGCCGACCGGCCCCTCCGTGCTCTCTGGAGCCGGTATTTCCGGCAGGCCTTAGTTAAACGGCATTTTTCGGGCGGGTAGCTCAGCGGTAGAGCATTCGACTTTTAATCGACTGGTCATGGGTTCGATCCCCATCCCGCCCACCATCAACCTATCAGATCACCAGACAGCATTCCGCCCCTGATCGGCAGCAGGCTTATCGGTGCCGCAGCTTTGGCTCCCGCGTCCGCGCATATCCGATCAATCCACACACGATAACCCCGGCCGCCAGGCTGGTATGGCCGCTGAACATCACGAGGCCGAGGCCCCAGCCGTGCTGGACAACGAGGACACTCAGCGCACCCACTAGCGCTGCTGTCGCTGCCAGGCGCAGGAGGCGCGTCGTTGCTGGTCGCAGCGCCTTGCCGAACAGATCGCGCTGCTGCCGGTTCGTGGCGCTGGCCAGCGCAGCAAAGCCGGCGAGGCTCAGCATGAAGGCGACGAAGTGGCTCATTCGGCCGCCCCGCCCTGCGCGGCGGCCATTGCAGCCTGCCGTTCCGCCTTGCGCCTGATCGGTACCTTGACCTGATGTCGCGCGGTGCGCAGCGCCAGCACGACATGCAATGCCGCCAGCACCCAGCACATCAGATCAATGCCGGCGAAGATCCAGTCGCCCTGCACCAGGCTATGCCAGAGCGGACGCTGAGTGGTCACTGCGTTCAGGACCGGCAGCAGAGCCAGCAGAGCAGCTGCTGCCCAGAGTTGCTCGATCCACGCCGCTTTGGCCGGGCGCAGGAGTGCATGCAGCAGCGTCAGCGCCCAGACGATGAAGAAAAGGTCGATTTCCCAGTTTGAACGCCCGGCCAGTGTGGTCGGCAGCAGGCGATTGCCCCACATGAACGCCGTCATCGCAATGGACAGTCCAGCGATGCTCGCGATGTTCAGCCGCTCGACGACGCGGAAACCGAAATAGGGCCGCTGCGGATCGGGGAGCTTTTGTCGCCGCTTCACCGTCCACATCACGAGGCCGGTGCCGACCATGGCCGTGCCGGTGAAACTGACGAAAAAATACAGCCAGCGCGTGACGGTGTCGCTGAAGCGACCGAGATGCAGCGCGTAGAGAACGCCGCGCGTCTCGGCAGCGCCGCCCACCTGATCGCGAACGGACAGAAGCTTACCGGTGGTGCCTTCGAACTCCATATATTGCGGGCTCATGGACACACGGCCGGGATCACCGCGCGTCACGACCACGCGCGCTGCGGCGTCGCCGGCATGCGAGACATTGACGCGACCGATATTGTCGTGGCCCCAACGTTCTTGTGCCTGCCGCACCATATCCTCGACGGATGCCAGCGGCACTTTCTGGCCGGTCGGTTTGCCTGGCTGGGTGAACGCGCTGAGCTCTGCCTGCATCTGCTGTCGCTCGGCCGGCGACTTGATCGCCATCTGCCCGGCCCATGGCATGTACATCGCCATCATCGTGACCAACCCGGTATACGTGATCATCGCATGGAACGGCAGGCCGAACACCGACAACGCATTATGCGCATCGAGCCACGACCGCTGCCCCTTGCCCCAGCGGAACGTGAAGAAGTCGACGAAGATTTTCTTGTGCGTGATAACGCCGCTGATGATGGCGACCAGCATGAACATCGCGGCAATGCCGGCGAGCCACCTGCCCCAAAACACCGGCATGTAGTGGAACTGGAAATGGAAGCGGAAGAAGAACTCGCCGCCCAGCGTGTCGCGTGAATTCACGCGCTCACCCGTGGTGGGATCGAAATGCCCATCGGCGAAGCCGCCGCGTTGTCCAGGTTCGCGTGGCCCCGTGCGCCAGAACGCATAGGCGCTGTTGTTGCGATCGTCAGGCAGACGCACGCTCCATTGCGGCGTGCCGGGCGCGATCTTTGCAAAAGTGTCGGCGATACGCTGTGCTACCACGGCGGCATCGGGACGGTCGGTCAGACGCGCCAGTTCGGGCCGCGCCCATTGCGATAGTTCATCCTTGAAATAAGACACCGTCCCGGTGAGGAACATCGCATAAAGCACCCAGCCGAGCAGCAGGCCCACCCAGGTGTGCAGGTCCGACATGCTTTGGCGGATGCCGCGGCCAGCATCGTCCCGATCGTTCTCCGTCGTCATCGCTCGGACCTCGTCAGGATACGGACCAAGCCGCAAGGCCCAGCGGCACGGCGACCACGATTAGCCCCATCCATGCCTTTATTGCGCTGCGCACAGCAAATACCCAGATCACCGCGCCGGCATAGACAAGAAAACTCAGCAGCGTGCCGGCGATCACCGCCTGCACCTTGTTCATCGGCAATGCGAGCACGGCGACGCTGCTCAGCGCCGCCAGTGCATAGCCGCCGAACAGCGCCGCGATGATGCGCGCGATCAACGGGCCTGTTGCAATAACCCGATGAACGAAGACGTTCATTTCGCCGGCGACGGCTTCGCAGCCGGACCTGCAGGAAGCGCAGCAAGGCCGCTGGCGTTTACGTAAGTCACCGTGGTCGCATAGCTCACGCTGTCGTATTTTTCGGCCCCGTTCGCGCCGGCACGTTCACCTGCAGTGCGATCCGTGAAGCTGACTTCGGCCACATAGGTGCCCTTCCACGGCATATCGAACTTGACCACGCCCTGCTCGTCGGTGTGCGCTTCCTTCGACCAGCCAGACTGGGTCACCAGCGTCACCTTCGTCTTTGCCTTGGGCTGGTCCTTGAAGAACAGCTTGAATTCACCGTCCTGGCCGGTTGGTACGAGATCGAGCACCAGCTTCGGCTTTTTTGCGGCGAAACCAGTGATGTAACGCGCCGCGGGATAGTACCAGCCGGTGATCTGCTTATCCTGCTGTTTGGATTGATAGAGCGGATAGTTCGCATCCTCGGCCACGACACCATCGCCCGACGCGGCCTTGAACGGCAGCGTGAAACCATCCGCCGTCTTCGTCGCATCCGACTTTTGCTCGCCCTTGGCGGAAACCAGCGTGCCGGTCACCTTGGCGAATTTATCCAGCAAACCCGGCGATGCCTCGCGAAGGTTTTCGCCGAACTCACCAAACCGCACGACAGCGTTCTGACCATCGGCCTGTTCGATCCAGATCTGGTGCGCCTGCGCGGAGGCGATGGTTCCAAGCAGGGTGGCGGCGACAACAGCGAACTTCTTCATAACAGGCACCTCAAGGTAAGATGTCGCGAATGGAAACGATAAGCGCCGAGGCCGCAAGCGGCCCCGGCGATGTTGATGGCGTTACGCGATTAGAATCTGTCCGATCTTCGAACGGATCCTGCGTATTGCTGCTTGCGATCAGAAATCGAAGGCAGCCGAGACGATGTAGGTGCGCGGATTGCCAACGGTCTGGAAACCGCCGCTGGTGATCCAGTAATTTTCGCCCGTCACGTTCTCGATATTGGCGCGGAAGGTAACCGGCTTGCCGGTGAGCGCCGTGGTCGTGTAACGCGCGCCGATATCCAGACGGGTCCAGTCAGAGAAGCGCTGGTTCGGCAGGTTCGCGGTGGTGAGATAGGAGCCACCGGTGTAGATCACGCGACCATTGAGCGAGAGGCCGTAAACCCACGGCGTATCCCAATCGAGACCGGCCGAGGCCGTCCAGTTCGGAATGCCGGCCGCATCGTTGCCGCGCTGGGCTGCAACGGCAGGGTTCGTCAGCTCGGGCTTGATATACGAGACGCTCGCCAGACCGCGCAGGCCGGGGGCAATCAAACCATAGGCGTTGAACTCCACGCCGCGGTTACGCTGCTGCCCGTCATAGACGCGCTCGTTGAGGGCATTGGTGATGAGGCTCGGACGCATGATCTGGAACACCGCAGCGGTGGTCGTGATCGTGCCCCAGTCAACCTTGACGCCAGCTTCCTGCTGCTTCGACTTGAACGGCGCGAGCACTGCACCGGAATTGGCGAAGCCGGCGCCGATCACTGTGCCCTGGCTCAGGCCTTCAGCATAATTCGCATAAAGCGAAACGTTATGCATCGGCTTGATCACAAGCCCGGCCATCGGCGACGTCGCAGCAGCGTCGTAGCCACCGGTCAGCGCGCCCGTGGTGGTGCTGAAGCTATCCTGCTTCACCATCTGATGACGGGCACCGATGGTGAGCAGCACGCGTTCGTTCAGAACCGACAGCGTGTCGGACACAGCGACGCTTTGCAGCGTCACGTCAGCCGCCTTGCCTGGCAACGGACGAACACCGGTCACAGCAGGAATCTGAGACGGGTTATAGATGTTCGACGGCACCGACTGTGCCTGCGAATTAGCAACATAGGCGTTGCCGTTTTCCTGGTTGTAACCGGTATAGGCGACGTTCACCGCATGGCTGATAGCGCCGGTGTTGAACTTCGATCGCAAGCCGACATTGCCGCTAACCGTCTTGCTGTAGGAATCGTAGTAAGCGTCGAAAGCCTGGAAGTTACCGAACTGGTCCACGCCGCCCGGGAACGGAGCACCCGGACGCGAGTCCGGGAATGACTGTTCATTGAGGCCGTCGCGATAGCCGATGCCGGCATAGGCGGTCAGCGAGTCGGTCAAGTCATATTCGAGTGCCGACGCGATGGTGTTGTCGCGCTGCTTGAGCTTCGTGCCCGGATACCAGTTACCACGCGCATCCGGCGGAGCAGGCAGGAACGGCACATTGGCATTGATGTTGATCTGCGGACGGAAGTTACGGGTGTCGTCGTTCTGCGAGATGGCATCGACGGTCCAGCGCAGACGCTCACCGCGATAGTCGATCCCGAGTGCACCAAGGCCGGAGCGCCAGTTGCCGCCGTCAATGGTCGCTTCGCCGTTGCGGGCAACGCCGTTGAAGCGCACGCCCCACTCCTTGTTGTCGCCATAGCGCTGGCTGGTTTCCAGATGCAAACCGTAGTTGCCGGCGCTCATGAAGAACGGCGTCAGGCGCGCGAATGGCACTTCACCGGCACGCTTGGTGGTGATGTTGATACCGCCGCCGGCGCTGCCGCCCGGCGCCATGCCGTTGATCAGAGCACCCGGTCCCTTCAGGACGTCGATGCGCTCAATGATCTGGGAAGGCACGCGGCTGGACGACACCAGGCCGTACAGGCCGTTCAAGCCGACGTCGCCAGAGCCGACGGTTAGACCGCGGATCGTGAATTCGTCGCTGAAACCGTTGGCACCGGTGGTCGCACGCACGGACGCGTCATTGATCAGCGTATCCGCAGCAGTACGGCCTTGCTGGTTCTCGATCAGCTGCGCGGTGTAGTTCACGGTGCTGAACGGGACGTTCATCGCGCTCTGGCTGCCCAGCAGACCAAGCGTGCCGCCCGTCGCAACCTGGCCGCCTGCATAGGCAGGCGCCGGCGCGCCGATGGTGCGGGTGGAACCGACCGTGTACGTCGGGGCCACCGGCTGCTGCTCGACCGGCTGACGTGGTGCGACGCGCGTCGCACGTTGCGATGTCGTGCGCGTACGCACTGTGCGTGTTGCCCGCGTGCGCTGCTGAGGCGCGTCCACAGACACCGGCGGCAGCACATTGGTCTGCGCGCTCTGCGCATTCACCTGTGAAGTTCCCGCTCCGCTCAGGCACAGCGCGAACACGCTCGTCGCAGCGCCGACGAACAGACGACTCTTGTAGTTTTGGTAGATGGTCACACAACGCCCCCAGTCAAAAGATTGCGGGCTGACTAGGTAAACGGTGCGCGCGAGGCAACGCGCCGCAATTAGAATAGATTTAGGAACGGGAATAACTTCTCCGTCCAAGCCGCGAGATACAGCTAATCATTGGGAATTCCGAATAACGACGTTGCCGCACGCGACACTCTGACACGTATCGCAAAAAGGTTTCCTACAAAGTTATGCACCTTATGGATGCGACGTCATTTCGATTCGAAATCCGGGTTGAGGCATGGCCCGCTCGGTCGACCACGACTTTGGATGGCCAGATATTGATCTTGCGTTGATGGTAAAAACCCTGCCAAGACCCTGTTGGACAATCCCGCTTCTGATCACCGGACCTCATTCATGCGCATCACCCTCGTCGGCTCCAAATTCTTCGGCGTCACGACCCTCGAGAAGTTGAAGACCCACAAGGTCGAGATCATCAGCGTCGTCGTTGCTGATGCAGAGGACCGCCTCGCCGCCGCTGCCAAAGCCTCCGGCATTCCGGTGACCGTGCAGGCCAATCCGAAGCTGGTCGTGGCTGACGAGATCGCCGAAGGCACGGACCTCATCATCACGGCCCACAGCCACGCCCGAATCGGCAAGGATGCGCTGGCCAAGGCCAAGCTCGGCGGGATCGGCTATCACCCCTCGTTGCTGCCCCGTCACCGGGGAATCGCTGCCGTGGAGTGGACCATCAAGGAAGGCGATCCGATCGCCGGCGGCACCATCTATCATCTTGCCGATGTCATGGATGGTGGTGCAATCGCCGCCCAGGAATTCTGCTTTGTGAAAAAGGGCGAGACCGCCCGCGAGCTTTGGGAACGCGCCCTCGCCCCGCTCGGCTACAAACTGCTCGGCGAAGTCGTCGATTACGCCATTGCAAACAACAGCTTGCCGGCCACCTATCAGGACGAGCAATTCGCGACCAAGGCGCCCAAGCTCGGCTGACCCTCGTTTTTTGGATGAATATTACCGCTCCCCGGGAACCATCCCGGGGACTGTGCGTTGCAGCGACATAGGTGTTATGGGCTCACTGCGCACCGCACAAACTTTGGACACATTAAGCTCCAATAACGCGGCCCATCACAACATCTCGAGGATTTGATTCAATGCGTTTTGACCGCATGCGCGTGTTCCTGTCTGCCTCCCTGCTGGCTGGTGCCACGCTTGCCGCTGCTCCTGCGTTCGCTCAGCATCCCTATGATGGTCTTTGGAACGTCACCATTTTCACGCAATCTGGAAGCTGCGACCGCACGGCCAGCTATCCGTTGACTGTGACTGAAGGCCGGGTGTCTGCGCCCGGTGCCGAGGTCTCGGGCAAGATTGCAACCTCCGGCGTCGTTCGTGTCGCCATTGGCCCTGCATTCGCAAACGGCCAGCTCACCGGTAATGCCGGCTCCGGCAAATGGAATGGCGCCTCGAATGGTGTCCCCTGCAGCGGGCGCTGGGAAGCTTCTCGTCAATAACCCGCAGCCAGGAAATGCTTCAATGAAAGTCGTCTCGATCTCCCCGCGCGCTCTTGCCCGGTCCGTTATTGTCGCCGCCGCTATCGCGGTGCCGTCGGTTGCGGCCTTTGCCCAGTCTGCGCCATTTGCGGGGATGGCGGGTGTGTGGTCCGGTCAGGGCAACATCTCGCTCGACGACGGCTCCAAGGAGCGTATCCGCTGCAAGGCGACATATGCCGTTTCGGGCGACGGCACCGGCCTCAACCAGTCCCTGCTTTGCGCCAGCGACAGCTACAAGTTCGAGCTGAAGAGCAATGTGAAAGCGAACGGCAACGCGCTCACCGGGCAGTGGTCCGAGACCACGCGCAATGTCAGCGGCGACCTGCAGGGCACGTCCAGCGCCGGCAAGTTCAACGTCAATGTTTCGGCGCCGGGCTTCGATGCCAAGCTGACCCTGACCACCACCGGCAACAAGCAGGCTGTCTCGATCTCGTCCGACGGCCAATTCAAGGGCGTGAACATCACCCTCAGCCGCAGCTGATCTGACGACCTTGTTCGATTTCGAACCCCGGCCGTCATGCGGCCGGGGTTTTACTTTTAGGACCGCATATGGCGCGTCCACCCGTCGGTTTCGCATCGCTGCCGCTGCAATTCCGTCCATTGCCAACCGCCGGCCCCGCCGATACAGCCTGCAACGAGGCCGTCGCCGACCATAACGGCGACGCCCAGCAGGAAACCGCCCGCGGCCATGACCACCTATCCTCCGTCGAAATTTCGCGCCGCGCTGTGGATGTCCGGCTGGCTGTTGCTGATGCTGTTCGTCGCCATCGGCGGCCGTGAGACGCTGCGCGATCTCAACGTCTTTCAGGTGATGGAAATCCGCTCGCTGTGTGGCTTCGTCTTCCTGACGCCGATCATCCTGCTGAATGGCGGCTTCGGTACGATGAAGACCAGCCGCCCTGTCGCGCATGTCTCGCGCAACCTCGTGCATTACGCCGCGCAACTCGGTTGGTTCTATGCGCTGACACTGATCCCACTGAGCCAGCTTGTATCGATCGAGTTCACGATGCCGATCTGGATCGCCATCATGGCCGCGATCTTTCTTGGCGAGCGTCTCAATGTCTGGAAAATCACCGCCGTCGTGCTCGGCCTGATCGGCGTCATCATCATCGTGCGCCCCGCGACAGGCGAGCTCAATACGGGCCAGTTGATCTCCCTTGCATCTGCCTTCGGGTTCGGCATCTCGGTGACCTTGATCAAATCGCTGACGCGCACGGATAGCGCGCTCAAGATCATTTTCTGGATGATCGTCGTGCAGTCCATTGCCGGCCTCGCTCCTGCGATCTCGGTCTGGCAGTGGCCGTCCGCCTATGTGTGGTTCTGGCTGGTCATCGTCGGCTTCTGCGGAACCTTCTCCCATTTCTGCATGGCACGCGCGATGCTCTATGCCGATGCGACCGTGGTGGTTCCCATGGATTTCCTGCGCGTGCCGCTCAGCGCCGCGATCGGATGGTTACTATACTCTGAACAGCTCGACATCTTTACGCTCCTCGGCGCCGCGCTCATTCTCGCTGGCAACACGCTGAACCTGCGCAGCCCGGCGCCGATACCTGCTCGCGCCAGCACCTGAGTTCCACTTCCGATTTTATTCGCATAGTGCGCGTACCGACATTTTGGCGCGTGCGCTGAGTTGCTATTTTGTCCGTCGCCAATCGGTCACCAGACCGGATTCGATGGGGGAGATTTGCCGTGCGCCAGCTCGTATTCGCTTTGTCTGCGCTGTCCGTCGTTTTCAGCGCTGACGCAGCGCTCGCCGACAAACGCGTTGCGTTCGTCGTCGGCAACGGCGCTTACAAGAATGTCGATCAGCTGCCCAATCCGCCGATCGATGCGAAGGCGATGGCGAGCACGCTGCGCAATGTCGGCTTCGAGGTCATCGAAGGGTCCAACCTCACACGCGACGGCATGACCGAGCGTTTGCTTGAATTCGGCCGCAAGGCGCAGGGCGCCGACGTTGCGCTGTTCTTCTACGCCGGCCACGGCATCTCGGTGAACAACATCAACTATCTCTTGCCGGTGGATGCCAATCTGAAGTCGGAGATGGACGTCAAGCTCGGCGCCGCCATCAACGTCGAAATGACGCTCGAACAGACCATGGGCGACGCCAAGGTCAAGCTCGTATTCCTCGACGCCTGCCGCGATAATCCATTCGCCGCCAAGATCCGTTCCAGCGGCTCAGCTACACGCAGCGTCGCTGTGTCATCGGGTCTTGCAGAGATGAAGTCCGGCGAAGGCACGCTGATCGCCTTCGCCACCAGCCCCGGCCAAACCGCGCTCGACGGCAAGAGCGGCGGCAACAGCCCGTTCACCCGCGCGTTGCTCACGAACATCACCGCACCCGGCGCCGAGATCCAGCAGGCCATGACCAAGGTCCGCGCGCAGGTGCAGGACGAGACCAACAAGGGCCAGCTCCCTTGGGGCCATACGAACCTCGTCGGTGCCGTCTATCTCAATCCGGATGTCCAGACCCAGGTGCAGGTCGCCGCGGCCAGTCCGACGGCAACCATGCCGGCGACTGCCGTCGCTGGCTCCGACGTCGAGCTCGAGTTCTGGCGCTCCATCAAGGACACGAACCGTCCTGAGGAGCTGAACGCCTATATCACCATGTATCCGAACGGCCAGTTCAAGCCGCTAGCCCTCGCCCGCATTGCGGCGCTGCAGGAAGCAACAACGGCACCGCGCACCGCAGCACCGGGCACCGACAAGGCGGCGGCTACCGAACAGGCGAGCCAGCTCACCGAGGACAAGATCGGCCTCAATCAGGCGAAGCGACGCGATGTCCAGCGCCGCCTCAACGCGCTTGGTTTCGATACCAAGGCCACCGGCAGTTTCGATGCTGGAACCCGCGGTGTGATCACGCGCTGGCAGGCCTCCCGCGGCTATCCGGCCTCAGGCTTCCTGAACAAGGTCCAGCACACGGCGCTCCTCGCCGAGCCTGTGACGCTTGCCGAAGAACCGGCCCCCAAGCCCGTGCGTCGTCAGGTCCAGCAAACCTATGAGGAAGCACCGCCGCCAGTCGCACGCCGCCAGGCCGCCCCAGCACCGGCCGTCGATCCCGCTCTGCCAGGCCGCTTCATCGGCGGCGTCGTGGGCGGCTTCCTCAATCGCTAAGCGAGGCCGAGGCCGCGGAGCTATTTGCCCGCGGCCTTGCGCAGCGCGTCGTTGATGCGGTCCTGCCATCCGGGACCGCCTTCCTGAAAATGCTCCAGCACGTCCTGATCGATCCGCAACGACACCAGTTCGCGGACGCCGGGAACGGCTGTCGTTTTGGCCGGAGCCTCGATCACGGGCGCGGTCGCCTTCTTGAAGGCCGCTTCGGCCTCGCTACGGGCATCCTTGGGACGGCGTGGTGACTGGGCCATGACGGCGAATCCTTGAGGGGGTGATGGTGCTCAAGAGCTAGGACAAGGCCCACACAATTGCCAGCCGGTAAGACATGTCGTAGCGGCGACCGAATTTCAGCAATGGACGTATCGTCGCGCCTGATCCGGCCGGTAACACAACGTGCAGATTCGAATGCTACACATTGCAAGCGCGGCACTGCGTCGCAATAACCTGCAGCGCACAATGCTTAACAGCGCTGCATCGCAAAAACGCGATTGGAATATCACCAGATCAACGCATTTGTGTTGCGATGGGGTCAAACAAATCGGTTGTGGTCCGACAAATCAGGATAGTCTAGCGACGGGTCAAATCAGATGGTGAAGGAGGTCACGATGGCAGCTGCTGCTGAAATCCGCACGACCGCGACGTCCCATCAGAAGGCGTCGGCCGCGACACCTCGCGGTGCCGATCTCCCCACCTGCCCGGTCTGCGCCGACAGCATGATCGCGGCGGAGTCTTCGGCTTTCCTGGCAGACAATGTCGTCAGCTATCTGTGGACCTGCGACACCTGCGGCTACGGCTTCGTCACCAATCACACGATGAAGAAGATCACGTGCAGCTGATGTGACACAGCAGAACCCGCCACATGGCGGGCTCGAGAGCTTCGGAATGTCATCGACGACGTCGAACTGATGCAGCCAGTGAACCTCGCTTTGTCGCACCAGCATTCGTTTGAGGCCGATGCCCCTCAGAAATCGAATGCGGCCGACAGGATGTAGGAACGTGGCGAGCCCACCGTGACGAACGTGCCGTAGCCCAAGCTGGCTGTGGTCAGCCAGTAATTCGCGCCGGTTACGTTTTCGATATTGGCGCGGAAGGTGACGGGCTTGCCGGTCAGTGCGGTCGTGGTGTAGCGCGCGCCGAGATCGAGACGCGTCCAGTCGTCGTAGCGCACCAGGTTCGCATTGGTGAGATAAGCACCCGAGGTGTAGATCACGCGGCCATTGAAAGCGAGACCCGGCACCCATGGCGTATCCCAATCGAGGCCTGCCGAGAAGGTTTTGTCCGGGACGCCTGCCGCATCGTTGCCGCGTTCCGCCGGGTTGTCCGGATTGGTCAGTTCCGGCCGCAGGAAGGTCGCGCTCGCAATACCGCGCAAGCCCGGAAGTATCAGGCCATAGGCATTGAGCTCGACGCCCCGATTTCGCTGTTCACCATTGTAGCCGAGCGTGGTCGTCGTGGCGCTGATATTTGGACGTGAAATCTGGAACACGGCCACCGTCGTGGTGATGGTGCCCCAATCGACCTTCACGCCCGCTTCCTGCTGCTTTGATTTGTAGGGCGCGAGGACCGCGCCGGCATTTGTGTAACCGCCGGTCAGAGGCACCACCTGGCCCGGCGACAGGCCTTCTGCGTAATTGGCGTAGAGCGACACGTTGTGCCAGGGTTTGACCACCAGACCGGCCATGGGGGTCGTGGCTTCCGCGTCGTAAGGCGCGCCGGTCAACAATCCTGTCGTCGGATCAAATCCCTCCTGCTTGATCTTCTGGTGACGCACGCCCAGCGTGAACAGCACGGCATCATTGAGGAAGGACAGCGTGTCCGAGACAGCGACGCTGGAAAGCGTCAGATCAGCGCTCTTACCCAGCGCGGGGCGTCCGGCGTCGATGAGAGGGAGTGGTGCCGGATTATACACGTTGGACGGAAACGATGCGGGACTGGTGACATTTGAGAATGACGAGTTGTAGCCGTAGCCGTCTTCCCGGTTGTAACCGGTATAGACAACATTGACTGCGTGCCCGATCGGGCCCGTATTGAAGCGCGCCCTGGCACCGACATTGCCACTGACCGCCTTGCTGTAGAAATCGTAATAGGCGTTGTAGTTATCGAAATTCCCAAGGGCGTCGATACCAACGAGATTGCCGGCGAGGTTCTGCGCACCGTTGCCGTCGCGATAGCCGATTCCGGCATAAGCCGTCAGCCAGTCGGTCACGTCGTATTCCATGCCGGACGCGATGGTGTTGTCACGCTGCTTGAGGTTCGTGTTCGGATACCAATTGCTGCGTGCATCCGGCGGCCGCGGAATAACCGCCACTGTGGGATCAATCGAAATCTGCGGACGGAAATTTCGGGTGTCGTCGTTTTGGGAGATGGCATCGAGCGTCCACCGCAGGCGATCACCGCGATAGTCGAGCGACAGAGCCGCGATGCCGGATCGCCAGTTGCCGTTGTCGATCGACGCTTCCCCGTTGCGGCCGACGCCGTTGAAGCGGACGCCCCACTCCTTGTTGTCACCGAAGCGGCGGCTGGTCTCCAGGTGCAGGCCGTAATTGGCCGCGCTCAGAAAGAACGGCGTGATGCGCGCAAAATCTTGCTCGGCAGCACGTTTGGTGACGATATTGACGGCGCCGCCTACGCTTCCACTCGGCGCGATGCCGTTGATCAGAGCCCCCGGTCCTTTCAGCAGTTCAATCCGCTCGATGATCTGGGAGGGCACGTGGTTCGGAGCGGCGAGGCCGTAAAGCCCGTTGAGACCGACGTCTTCGGGGCCCACCTGGAAGCCGCGGATCTGGAACGTATCATCGAAACCGTTGGCGCCGGTGGTCGCGCGAACCGACGCGTCATTGATGAGTGTATCTGCCGCTGTGCGTCCCTGCTGGTTTTCGATCAGTTGCGACGTGTAGTTCGTGGTGCTGAAGGGCGTGTTCATCACGCTCGTCGAACCCAGCAGACCCAGCGTGCCGCCGGTCGCGATCTGGCCGCCAGCATAGGCGGGCGCCGGGGTGCCGATGGTGCGGGTTGAACCCATGGTCGTGACCGGAGCCACTGGCACCGGCTGCTCAACGCGACGCGGCGCAACGCGCGCGCTGCGCTGCGGCGCCGTCCGGGTCCGGACGGTCGCGGTGCGTGCGCGCTGGCGCGGCGCATCAACGGACACCGGCGGCAACACGCTCGGGTTATTTTGTGCGCGAACCTCAGATGCCCCCAAACCGCTCAGGCCAAGCGCGATGGCGCCGGTCGCAACGCCGGCATAAAGATACGTTCTGTAATTCGTGAAATCGGTCATGCGACGGTCCCCCAAGGTTTTTCACCTTAAGATCGAGTACGCAGTCGCGAAAAAGCACACAACGTCAGGTTATTTAGAACCCGTGTATATCGGCATCATCACAACGTCCTGTTGCCTATAAGTCACGAAAATCCGTCCGGGAATTCACGGGCATGAATAACGGCCGAGACCCAGCTCTTCGCTCATGCACCATTTTTGCCCAACGCGACCCTGCATCCCCCAGCATTTCCGCACTATGTTCGCCCAAACGAGGCGCGTGGCGCGTCGGGGAAGGCTGCGATTTCGACCAACGGCCTGTCAAGCGCATCGCCCTGATCTCGCCTTCGCTGGGATGCTCGACATCCTCGAAGAAGCCGACGGCTTTCAGATGCGGGTCGTCGATCAGGCTGTCGATGGTCGCCAAAGGCACCGCGGGAATATCGACGCGCTCCAATTCCCGCATCCACCATTCGGTACTGCGCGTCGCGACCAGTTCGGCGACGATCTTGTATAGCGCGGTCGTGTTGTGCGTACGTCCCGACACGGTCGAGAACCGCTCATCCTCGAGAACATTGCCGCGATCGACCAAACCGAAGAACGCCTTCCACTGCTTGTCAGTAACGAGCAACAAGCAGACCACGCCGTCGGAGGTCGTGAATGGGCGCCTGACCGACGCATATCGCTCAAACACAGTGGGGCCAAGCTGCGGCTGATAAGTGCGTCCACCCATATGGTCGGACAGCACCATGAAGGCCATCGTCTCGAACATCGCAATCTCGACATGCTGCCCCTCCCCGGTCTTGAGACGGTGATACAAGGCCCCCAGCGCCGCATTGGCGGCATTCATCCCGGTGACACGATCCGCCACCGCGATCGGCGCATAGCGCGCGCCGCCCTCTTGCGATGCGCCAAGCGACGGAATGCCGACGGCAGCCTGAATGAGATCGTCATAAGCAGGTCGATCGGAATAAGGGCCGCCGCTGCCATAGCCGACGATGCTCACATAGATCAGCGTCGGATTGATCGTGCTCAGATCGTCGTAAGCGAGACGCAGACGCTGCATCGCCTTGGTCCTGACATTGCAGATCAGAACGTCAGCGTCCTTGATCAAACCCAGAAACGCGTTGCGTCCATCCTCGCTCTTGAGGTCGAGCGCCACACTTCGCTTGCCGCGGTTAGCATGAAGATGCATCGGGCCCATCCCGCCGCTGCGGGACTGGCCGATATTACGAAGATTGTCACCGTCGGGCGTTTCGACTTTGATGACGTCGGCGCCCATCTCGGCCAGCGTTTGCGCAGCGCATGGGCCCGACAGCATCGTCGTGAGATCGACCACGCGAACACCCTGTAGCGGACCTGTCATTTCGAACTCCCTGATCGATCTTTTAGCGCGCTCTGCGGCGCATTGATTTTCTGCGGCGCGAACTATTCGGATTCAGCAGAAATCCAATGTCGAACGCACCCGCGAATGACTATCAGTATTCTTCAGAAAATGAGAAGTTCGCGGCGGACATGGCCGCCCCGCTTAGTATTCGATCTCAGTGCCGATACCGATCGACGTCGCGCCGGCACCCGAGGCCTCGCCCTGCAGGCGCAACCGGCGGGTGAGATCGATGTCCAGGGTGACGGCGGAATCCTTGGCGGCGGCCGCGCCCTTCACGCCGACGCTGACACGGCTGTTGATCGCACGCGCCGCGCCAACGCTGGGGCCGCCCGCGCCACCCGCGGAAATATCGAGTGCATCGACACCCAGCGAACGACGCAGCCGCTCCATCGTGTCCGGCCCGCCATCCCCCGAGAACTGCGCCACCATCTGCGCGAGTTGCACGGCCTGGAACGGCGACAATCCGCCCGACGCTTTCGAGAACATGATGCGCGACAGCACCTCGTCCTGCGGCAGATCCGGCGACGAGCTGAAAGTGAAGCTGGGCGCCGAAGCAATGCCACTGACCGCAATTTGCGCCGTCACATCACCCGCTTGCGTAGATGCCACGAAGTCGAGCTCCGGCGTCACCTCACCGCTAAAGGTCGCACGACCGCGGCTGAAATCGAGCCGCGTGCCGGCGACCTGAAGCTTCCCGCGCCGCATTTCGAATGCGCCGATGGTGACTGGCGACGCCAACCGGCCGGTCAGGCGCATGTCGCCACCAAGTTCGGCATCGATGCCGCGGCCGCGCACGAACACGCGATTGGGTGCAGAGATGGTCAGATCGAGCGCGGCGTCGAAAGGCGGCGCGCGCTTGGTGCGCTTGCGCGCCTTTTCCTCTTTCTCAATCGCCAGGCGCACATGTTCGGGTGCATCGACATGGCGCGTCCCGGCCAGCGGCCTCAGCGTGGATGGCAGCCGTTCCGGCACATTGACGTCGAGACCGTCGATATCGATACGCCCGGTGATCCGGGGATCGCGCATCAGCGGACCGGCAATACGCAGGTTCGGGCTGGCCCGCATCTTCATGATCGCATTGGACGCCAAGAGCATGTCCCGCCCGGATATCTGGATCGAGCCGGGCAAGCCGGCATCGACATCGAGGCGGACATTGCCGCTGGCGTTCAGGTTGCCGACATTGGCGCTGGTGGCGGTGAAACGTTCGATCACGACATCGTCGTTGCGCGCGGCGATCCGCGCCGCGATCCCGGTGAGCTTGGTGCCGAGCTCGACATCGTCGAACGTACCGCCGGACAATGTCGCCGCGCCATTCAACTTCGGCTTATCCAGCGCACCGGTCACGCGAAGATCGATATCCGACCGCCCAGACAGCCGACGCCCTTGTGGCGCGAGATGCCCATTGGCGGCAGCAAGATCCAGCGAGCCTTTTACAGCGAGATCAACGGCACCACGCTGCAGCGGAATCTTTCCGCTTGCCCGCAATTGGCCGAGACGCGGCGCACTGACCTGTGCATCCAGCGTGGTCGATCCCTCACTGAGACGACCGCTGGCTTGAATGGCGATCGGCGCAATCGCGAATTCGCGCGTCTGTGCTGCTGCGAGCCCGGCGACGGCCACGCGCCAGTCCCCGCTTGGCGACTGTGCTGCTCCGGTCACGCGCGCCTGCGCATCGAGCGTGCCCGCAAGGCCGAGCTGCGGTGCAACGGCGTTGGCAACGGCCAGCGGCACCGCTTTTGCCGAGAGGGTGAGATCGAGCGTCGCGCCGGCCGAACCGTTCACGCTGAGCACGCCGCGATCCAGTGCGAGCGCGAAATCGCGGATATCGACTGTGGATCCGCGTAACGTGAACGAGGCCGGTCGCGCCAATGCGATACGGCTGCTTTCATAGCGGGCGGTCAGCGCTGAAAGATCGAGCCGGATATAATTCGCTGGCACCAGCGTGGCCTTCAGATCAGCGCCGATACGCTTGCCGTTCAGCTTCAGCGTGATGTCGCTGCCGGTGGACGTGCTGCGCGAGGCCAGACGGACGCTCGGGAAGACCTCTCCAGCGACATTTGCATTGTCGATGGCGATATCGCCTTGCGCGAGCGGACGTCGCCAGACGTCGCGTATCGCAGCCTGCACGTCGATCTTGCCAATCGCATTGCTCGCATGTTTCAGCCCCTGCCCGCGCAATGCGATCTGCGCGTTCTGCCCGCCGGACTCCGATGTGAGAGTCAGATTGGCATCGAAGGCACCGGCCAGCCTGGTGAGCAGTAGCGGCGAGAGGTCATCGAGGTTACCGGCCGACGCCGCAAGCTGCCCCGACAACAGGTGTTCCTGATCCAGCGCGAGCGCGCCGCGCGCGGCGACCGAGCCGACCTGCAGATCGAAATCATCGATGCGCCAGCCGCCATCGGCCTGCTTCGCGACATGGAGACGCCCATTGGCAGCACTGCGATCGATGGTGCCGGCAAACGTCGCTTTCGCGTCGAGCGCGTCGGTCACATCAGTCGCAGCAAGGTCCAGCGTAACACGCGGGATCGGGCGGCCAGAGGCGCGTACGTCGTTCAGAACGATCGCAGCGCTTGCATTGAGCTTGTCGAGCGTACCGGACAGTTGCGCATTCGCCTCGGCCTGCCCGCTCAGGGATTTGTCGGCATGCGACAGTTGCGGGATCATGACTGTCGCCGTAATCGCGGCATTATCCTTGCTGGCATCACCATGCATGCGCGCGGAGATGTGGCGGCCGGCAATGCGCAGATCATCGAAGCCGAAGCCTGCCTCCGGCAACGTGCGAACCGTCCCGGCGAGATCGACCGTGCCGCCGGTCAGACCATCGACCGCGCCGATCCCGGTCGAGAGCCCGCTCAGCTTGCCATCCAACCGTGCATCGATCCGCCCGCTATCGGGACTGCCATCCAGTTGCGCTCCGAACGCCAGAGCGCCGCGGAGCTTCAGCCCCGCCAATGCACCGAAACGCGCGAGATCGGACGAAGCGATATCGGCACGGCCCTTCACCAGGGGACCGCCGACCAGGCCAACGAACGACGCCGCCCCGGTATCTGTCTGCAACAGCAGCGTCTGCACATCGACCGTGCCAGCATGGCTCGTCCCCGCCAGCATCAACGACAGCGACGAGCCGACCGCGCTATCGATGGCCGGATCGCTGGCATGCAGGCCGGTTGCCTTCACCTGGCCGGTCAGCTTGATCGCTGTGTCCTTCTCGAGCAATGACCCCGCCGGTGACGCGTTGAAGGACGCATCGATCTGCCCGAAACGTCCCTGCGGCAGCCGGGCATCACGCAGCAGAGCCGTGGCTGCGATCTGCGGTCCCGACAGCGCGCCCTTCACCGTCGCATCGAAAGCCAGCGTCTTGATACCGAAATCGTCGAGTTCGGTCGCATCGCCGCTATTCGGCAGTGCACGCATGCGGATGGTAAGATCAGCAACCTGCTCCGCATCCACGCTACCGCCAATATCCATCCGCGCGAGCTTCGAGACCACAGACAGCGGCTCGATCCGGATGGCACCGCTCTGGGCAAATCCGATGCTGCTGTTCAAACGCGTGGTGCCTGCGAAGATCGGCTGGATCACCGACGGCAGGAGCCCCTCGATGCGCGCACCGAGATCAAGGGTCAGGCGGCGGCCATCGGCCTGTTTCCCGAGTTGCGCCACGCCATTCGCGCCGGTGCCGGGTCCTGCGTCGAAGGCCAACCGCGCGTCGAATGCATCCAGCGTCCCCGAACCATGCAGATCGAACTTGGCGGCCGGGAGATCGGCGACCTTCAGCAGCCGCACGACAATGCCACCCGGCGCCTCATTGATCGTCATGGCGGTTTCGAGTTTCCCGCTCGACGGTACATAATCGAGCCGGGTCGCAAATACGCCCTGCGCATCCAATCGCTGCGCATCGAGCTTGAGGCTGAGCCCTTCAGCGGGATTGCCGAGCATTGCCTCGCCGGTGGCTGTCAGTTGCGCGCCGATACCGAGCAATGGCTCGCCGAGCGTCAGTTCAGCCAGCGCAAAGGATTTCAACACTATCTTGACGGGGATCTCAGGCAAGAGCGGTTCATCGGGCACCGCGCCCTGGGCGGGCGGTGGCGATGACGCGGCACCTGCGATCGGCACTGGCGCCGGAATCGGTTTGCGATACACAGCGAGATGGCCGACATCAAGCCGATCGATCTCGAGCCTGCCCATCAGCAGCGCGGCGCGGCGCCAGACCAGCCGGACTCTGTCGAGCTTGAGCCAGACCCCATCCTGATCCGCAATCGCGACATCGGTGACGGTCACGTCCGATGTCAGCACACCGGACACGTCGCCGAGCGAGATTTGAGCCGCCGGCGTCGATAACGCGCGCGAGATCAGATTGGCGAGCAGCCCCTTGTCGTCGCCATGCTCCCTCATTGTAAAGTGAAGAAAAGCATAGCCGGCGGCGGCAAGCAGCAGCACGCATGCACAAAGGCCAATCAGCAAGGACTTGCGGCGTAACCGCATGTCAGAACGCCTGACCGATGCCGACATAGAAGGCGTAAGCGGATTCCCCCGGTCGCTTGTTGATCGGCAAGGCAACATCGAGCCGGATCGGACCGATCGCCGTGTAGTACCGCAAGCCTACACCGGCTGCGACGCGCATCTCATCGCCAAAGTTCGAATAGCCGGAATTGAATGCGCCGCCGACATCGACGAACGGCACGATGCCGATCGTGTCGGTCACCTTGATGCGTGCCTCGAACGACGCCTCCAGGAGGTTGCTGCCGCCGACCACTTCGCCGGTCGGGCCGAGCGGGCTGATGCTGCGATAGCGGAAGCCACGTACCGACCCGCCGCCGCCGGCGTAGAAACGATGATTGGCCGGGATCAGCGCGGTGTCCGCGCCGAACAGCGAGCCGGCCGCTAGGCGACCGGCAAGTACGATCCGCGCGGACTCATCCATGGCGCGATAGACCGACGCCTGCGCGCGCGTTTCCGTAAAGTTCACCGACGATCCCAGCCAGTCCGGATAGGTGGCGGCAAAAGCCTGCAACCGAATGCCCTTGGTTGGATCGAGTGCATGGTCCGTTGTGTCGTACGAGACCTGAACCGGAATGCCGACGAGATGATAATCGACGGTGCCGAGCGTATCGGTGGTGCGGCCGAGGTCGCCAGCGATTCCGATCTGCGCCGAGAATGTATCGCTGAAGCGATGCCGGATCGATGCGCTCGCTGTTGCGCGCTCGCTCTCATAGCCGCCATAGCGATCGCCGCCCGTGCGATCGCGCTCCACCATGCCATCGAGCACCAGGTCGTTGCGCGATCCATTCAGCGCCGGCTTGATGAAAGTGGTGCGCAAGCGCCCGCCGAGGTCGGAGAAACCGAAATCACGCAGTGTATCCAGCGCGCTCTGGTTGGTGCGCGGCGGCACGAACACGTCGGCCTCGACGCGCAGACTTTCCGCGCCACCGAACAGGTTGCGATGCTGCCAGTAGCTGCGCAGGCTCGGGCCATCGAGCGTGGAGAATCGTGCCGACGCGCCGAGCACATTGTTGGGGCGCTCGGTCACCTCGGCCGTGAACGGCAGCTGGCCTGCCCCATTGAGATCGCGTGCCTCGCGCACGCGTACGGTCTGGATAGCCGGCACCTGCAGCACGGACTTGCGAATGCGTGCGATTTGATCCGGCGAATACGGATCGCCCGGTTCCGGGTAGATGTAGGACTGCACGACGCGCGGATCGACATTCGTCGTTCCGCTGACGCTGACCGGCCCGAAGCCGGCACGGGGGCCGCGATCGATCACGAAGGTGATATCCATCGTGCGGTTGCGATGATCGACCAGCGGCTCGGCATCGCGTGCCTTCACCAGCGGAAATGACTGCGCGCGGAAATAATCGACGATCGCGCCTTGCGCTGCCTGCAGGTCTCCTGCACTGGCGCCCACGCCCGGCGCGATCTTCATCACATGAGGCGGCAGCGTCTGCGCATCGAAAGGCCGCATGCTCGCAGCATCGACCACGGAGATATTTCGGAGCTTGAACAGCGAGCCCGATGTGACACGCACGGTGATGGGGACAAGACCGCTGTTTCGAAATTCCTCGGCCTTCTGCGCAGCGGCAGCACCATCTTCGCGCAGCGGAATCGAAGCGATCTCGATGCTGACCGATGCATCGTAATAACCCGATCCCCACAATGCGCGTAGCATCGGTTCGGCATCGATCTGCGCACGCCGCACCAGCATCTCGCCATCGGCGGGTGGATCGGTGCGCAGTTTGTGGAGATTGGAGACGTCTTTCAGCGCCTGCACGGCGGTCTTATCGACGCCTTCGGCATCGAACTCCACCTTATAGGGCAATGTATCGGGAGAGACCTTCGGCGTGTCGTCGCCCGTCACCCACGCGATCGGGTCGAACGCCAACGCGTCGGCTGGATGAAGGACAACAACCAAAGCAGCAGCAGAAAAACAAACAAGCAGGTCGGAAGAAAATTTCCGCAGTCGCATCACATTCCAATAGCAGTCGCGCGCTCAACCCCAGAAACCTTAAGAGCGCTTTCGGACATAGTTCGGAATACGGCGAAGGTGTGAGCCAAACAAGAACGCGATTTCGCCGAAATCTCGCTATGGTCGCGCATGAATTCGATGCAACGTAAGCGCTCGCGCCGAAGCGCTTTTCTTCCAGCTATTGCAGGGGTTCCCTCGACGAGACGATCATCCAGTCAAATTGACGCAGGCACCGATTTATTTTCAGCTTGGCGGGAACAACTTCGCTCGGACCGACCAATTGAAACTCGATGCGACGCACTTCATCTCGAAGCTGCAGCGACGCGACTCAGCGCGCTGCGATATCACCGCGAGCCCAGCCGTCCTTTGTCTGCGCGCGAAAATCCTCGAACGTACCGCTTTCGATCGCCGCGCGGATGCCCTGCATCAGCGTTTGATAGTAGGCGATGTTGATCTCCGAAAGCAGCATCGCACCAAGCGTTTCGTTGGCGCGCACAAGGTGGTGCAGATAGGCGCGTGAATAATTGCGTGCAGCCGGCCACGGGCTCTCTTCATCCAGCGGACGCGGGTCGTCCTGATGCCGCGCATTGCGGATATTGATCTGGCCGTAGCGTGTGAACGCCATGCCGTGGCGGCCATTGCGCGTCGGCATCACGCAGTCGAACATATCGACGCCACGCGCCACCGCTTCGAGAATGTCTTCGGGCGTACCGACGCCCATCAGATAGCGCGGCCGATCCGTCGGCAAGATCGGCGCGACCTCCTCAATCATCGCCAACATGACTGCCTGCGGCTCGCCCACCGCCAGGCCGCCGATGGCATAGCCATGAAAGCCGATATCGATCAGCCCGCGCGCGCTGGCATGACGCAGCGCCGGCACGTCGCCACCCTGGGCGATGCCGAACAGCATATAGCCATCGGGCGCGCTCTCGAAGGCGCGCTTGCTGCGCTCGGCCCAGCGCAGCGAAAGCTGCATCGCGCGCTCGATCTCGACATGCTCCGCCGGCAGCCGCACGCATTCGTCGAGCTGCATGGCGATGTCGGAATTCAGCAGCCGCTGGATCTCCACCGCGCGTTCCGGCGTCAACTCATATTTCGCGCCGTCGATATGCGAACGAAACGTCACGCCCTGCTCCGTCACCTTGCGCAGCTGCGCCAGCGACATCACCTGGAAGCCGCCCGAGTCGGTCAGCATCGGCCCGTTCCAAGTCGTGAATTTTTGCAGCCCGCCAAGCGCTGCGATGCGCTCAGCCCCCGGCCGCAGCATCAGGTGATAGGTGTTGCCCAACACGATATCCGCGCCGGCATCGCGGACCTCGCGCCAGTGCAGTCCCTTCATGGCGCCGATGGTGCCCACCGGCATGAAGGCCGGCGTCCGCACCTCGCCATGCGGCGTGGTCAGGCGACCGAGACGCGCGGCACCGTTCGCGCCGAGCAGTTCAAAGTGATTAGCGACGGTCATTGCGGGCTTTCGTTACGGAACAGCAGGCTGGCATCGCCATAGGAGTAGAAGCGGTAGCCCGTGGAAATGGCATGCGCGTAGGCGGCCTTCATGGTGTCCAGCCCGGCAAAGGCCGAGACCAGCATGAACAGCGTCGAACGCGGCAGATGGAAATTGGTGAGCAGGATATCGACGGCGCGGAAGCGATAACCCGGCGTGATGAAGATCGCGGTGTCGTCGGCGAATGGCTTGATGACACCGTCTTCACCGGTCGCACTTTCGAGCAGGCGCATCGACGTCGTGCCGACAGCGACAATGCGGCCGCCAGCGGCATGGGCCGCAGTCAGCGCATCGGCCGTCTCGCGCGTGATTGATCCCCATTCCGAATGCATCTTGTGTTCGGTGGTGTCATCCACCTTCACCGGCAAGAACGTTCCAGCGCCTACATGCAGCGTCACGCGATGCAAGCCGACACCGCGCTCTTTCAGCTTCGCTTCGAGCGCCGGCGTGAAATGCAGCCCCGCCGTCGGCGCGGCCACGGCGCCCTCATTGACGGCGAACATGGTCTGATAGTCGGCTGCATCCTGCTCATCAGCATCGCGCTTCGACGCGATGTAAGGCGGCAACGGCGGTGCGCCGAGTTCGGCGATGGCTTGGTCGAGCGCCGGTCCGTGGAAGGTGAAGGCAAAGGTGACCTCGCCTGCCTCTCCCTTGGCTTCCACCGTCGCATCGAGATGCCCGAGCAGGCAGACACGCCCTTCATTGCCAAAGCGCACGACATCGCCCGGCGCGAGTTTCTTTGCCGGTTTCACAAAGGCCTGCCAGCGCGATCCATCGAGGCGCTTGATCAGGGTCGCCTCGATCTTCGGCTCGGTGTCGCGCGAGATGCGGCGGCCGGTGAGCGAGGCTGCAATCACCTTGGTGTCGTTGACCACGAGCTGATCGCCGGGCTTGAGCCATTCCGGCAGATCACCGACGGTGTGATCTTCCAGCGCCAGACGTGGCTGCACCACTAGCAAGCGCGCAGCCTCGCGCGGCGACGCCGGGCGAAGCGCGATATTGTCGGATGGAAGCTCGAAGTCGAACAGGTCGGTGCGCATGGTGCTGGATTATCACAATTGCCGGGACGTCGCCCCACTCTCGGTCCCTCATGGTAAGGAGCGCGCTCTCGCGCGCGTCTCGAACTATGAGTTGTCGAGGCTCTAGCGCTCCTGGCCATCCCTTGCGAATGGCTTCGCCATTCGCGCTCCTCAGGATGATGTCGGAGTATAAACGTGGATGCCCGGGACAAGCCCGGGCATGACATCGTCAGAAGCAGCGAAAGCGTCGCTTACTCGGCCTTATCAGCCGCCATATACGCCTTCACGATCTTGTCCGGGTTCTGCACGGGTTCGCCGCGCTTGATCTTGTCGACATTTTCCATGCCTTCGGTGACCTTGCCCCAGACGGTGTACTGCTTGTTCAGGAACGAGGCATCGTCGAAGCAGATGAAGAACTGGCTGTCGCCGGAATCCGGGCTGGCCGCGCGGGCCATCGAGGTGGTGCCGCGGACATGCGGTTCCGCGTTGAATTCGGCCTTCAGCTTCTGGCCCGAACCACCAGTGCCGGTGCCCTGCGGGCAGCCGGTTTGCGCCATGAAGCCGTCGATGACGCGATGGAATACAATACCGTCGTAGAAGCCTTCGCGCACCAGTTCCTGGATGCGAGCGACGTGGCCGGGAGCCAGGTCTGGGCGCATTTCGATCACGACGTTGCCCTGGGTGGTTTCGAGAACCAGCGTGTTTTCGGTGGCCATGAGGAACTCTCTTTCGTTTTGCAATAGTCAGGGGTCAGCACGCCGCTGAAGCGATGTGCTGAATTAGGCGCGGCGCCGAGACGCCACAAGAGAAACGGTCGTTACTTGATGTCGGAGGCGACCCGCACGGTGACCATCTTGTCCGGATCGGTAACCGCGCCCGAAGCCGAGCCCGGAGGCGCCTTCTTGAGCTTGTCGACCACATCCATGCCCGACACGACGTCGCCGACCACAGTGTATTTGCCGTTCAGCGACGAGCCATCCGCAAACATGATGAAGAACTGCGAATTCGCCGAGTTCGGGTCACCTGCGCGCGCCATGCCGACGACACCGCGCTTGTACGGCACCTGCGAGAACTCCGCCTGCAGATTCGGATATTTCGAGCCGCCGGTGCCGTTGAAATTCTTGCCGTCACCGGTCTGCGCCATGAAGCCATCCATCACGCGATGGAACGGCACGTTGTTGTAATAACCTTCGCGCGCGAGCAGCTTGATGCGCTCGGCATGCTGCGGGGCGATGTCCGGGCGCAGCTTGAAGACGATGCGGCCCTTGGTGCTATCGATAACAATGGCGTTGGCCTTGTCGAGGCCGGCCGGCAGCGGCGCTGCGGCCGGAGCCTGCGCCGCGGGCGCCTGCGCGAAGGCGGGAACGGCCGAAAGCAACACGGCGGCGATAGCGATGGTACGGATCATGGAAACTCCGGATGCAGCAAGGCCCATTGGGCGTTCAGTTCAGGTCGCGAATTTCGACTTCAGGCTCTTGGCGACAGCCTCCGGCACGAAGGCCGAGACGTCGCCGCCCATGGCAGCGATCTGCCGGACCAAAGTGGCGGTGATCGGGCGGACATCCACCGAAGCCGGGAGAAACACCGTCTTCACATCCGGCGCCATGGTCTGGTTCATGCCGGCGATCTGCATCTCGTAATCGAGATCGGTGCCGTCGCGCAGGCCGCGGATCATGATGGTGGCACCGATCTTCTCGGCGGCCGTGATGGTGAGATTGTCATAGGTGGTGCAGTCGAAGTCACACCCGGCAGCCTTCGCCACCGGGCCGAACACGTCTTTCACCATCGCCAGCCGCTCCTCGGTGGAGAACAGCGGCTTCTTGCCTGGATGCACGCCGATGGCGACGACGAGCTTGTCGCACAGGCCGACGGCATTGCGGACCACATCGAGGTGGCCATTGGTCACGGGATCGAACGATCCGGGATAGAGCGCGATACGGGTCATGCGCCCACACCTAGCCTGCCCGGCATGGCCCCGCAAGCGGGGTTGGTTCCGTCCAGGATGCCCTGCCCGCCTGACAATATTTTTCGATGCAGCTCGAACCGGAATACCGGTCACCGCGTCTATTGAGCGTCTGGGATGACACTGGAAACACACGCTTTTCGGCGGATTGTGTCGTCGCAGCCGGACGCATGAAACACAGGCAGGTCGGGACGAAACCAGATTACCCGGCCACGACAATCTCCCGAAACCGGCCCTGATTAATCAGGCAGGCACAGGGACGCCAAACAACTGGGGCAAAACGCCCCAACTGACAGGGGACCGTCATGATCAAGGCTCTTTCCGCAACTGCGATTGCCGCTTTCATTGCCGCCGCCGTCACCATTCTCCCCGGCTTTTCGCCGCGGGTCGAAGCGTCGGTTCCGGTGGCTCTTGCCAAAGCCGATCGCCTGGACGTCAAGCAGGTTGGGCGCGCCTGCTCTGAACAGGCCTGGCCGAATTTCGAGGCTTCCTGCCTTCGCAATGCGGCAACAAAGGTCATCAATATCCGCGAAGTCCGCGTCGTCAGCACCGATCGCCACTAAACTGCTTCGGCGCCCCACTCATCAAAAAGCCCGCGGCATGATCGCGGGCTTTTTGATTCCATATCCGTGGCTTGCCCTAGACGACATAGCGCGCTGGGGCGTCCCGTCGCCGGAACAATGCCGATACGAGAATCAGGAATAGCGTCAGATTGAGGAAGCGCCCGGCGAAAGAACCGAATGTATTGACCAGCATCAGATAAATGATCATCGGCACGATGACGCGTGGCTCGAGGCGCTTGAAGGCATCATAGAAGACCAGCAGCAGGCCGAGCAGGATCAAGGACGAAATCACGATGCCCTGGTAGATGCTGATATGAACGAAGGGGTTTTCGATGCCCCACTCCATGCCGAAGGAATACATCTGCGAGCGGATGTAATCGGGATCCGGACCCCACAGAAAATCCCCCCAGTCGAACGATCCCCAGAGCGGGAACATCACCAGGCGGCTGCGCGCGCTGCCGCCGTCCTCGTTGAACCGCTCCAGCAACTGGTCGAAGAAGCCGGCAAGTGCCAGCGCCGTGACAATGCCGATCCCGATCGGCACGGCAGCAATGGCGATGATCACCGTCCTGCGTGAATATCGACGGCCAGCCGAAAAGCGGATGAACTGCCAACCGATCGCAATCATGAGAATGAGTAGGGTCAGAACCAGTGCCGTGCGCCCGCCGAACGCGACCATGGCTGCGGTCTGCACCGCGATCATCGGCATCCGCCATCGCGACTCCAGCGACTTCCCGCCGCCGACCAGCAGGCTCACGATATAGGCGCATGTAAGCGTTGCGGCGTGCAACGGATGCCCGAGCAGCGCCACCGCCCGCGCCTCCGCGATTTGCGTGCCATCGGGCGAATAAGTGGTGAGCGGGAAAACCATGATCCCCGACACCAGCTCGAAAATCGCCAGTGTCGCGTTCACGGCAAAAAACGCATGCAAAAAACGTTCGAGCTTCGCCATCCCTTCAGGCGGCACGAAAGGCAGCAGCATGCAGCAAAGGAACAGATGCAGGTCGGTGTCGAAATACATGCCAAAGCCGTTGCGCCCACCGAGAACGATGTTGATGAAGGCGAAGGTCGCGGCACAGAAGAAGAAAATCGATCCGAGCTTGGTCGCAAGATAGTAGCTGATCAAGTCGCGCTTGCGCGGATAGGTCAGAATGAAAATCGGAAACAGCAATGCGATGAAGTATGTCGCCGGATGGATCTTGGTGATTTGCGAGCCTTCGATCGCGGAATAATCGTAGCCGATGAGATCCAGCACCGTTCCGGAGAACAGGAAGACGAGCAGGAAATAAACGACAAGCAGCCTCTGCATGCCGGGGCCGGCAAAAGGCAGGCGAAGCGTGACCGATACGCTCCGCGACGCGGCGCGCGGCATCGGCTCGGCGCTGTCAGCGACCTGATCGCTCATGATCGTGCGGCACCCAATCCAGTCATCCGTGACTGCGCCCAGCTAACCGCAATACCGTTAAAGCGTATTTAAGCCATGTGGCAGCCATAGCCGAAGCGCGCGGGGAGATGCTCAGCTGCTCGTCGCCACGAACGATTTGGGATAGCCAATCAGGCGCTCCACGATGATCTCGGCGTTCGGAAACAGGCTATCGAACATGGTGCGATCGAGCATGCTGGCGTGTTCGACCGCCCACATGCCATCGGTCACGGTCTCGGCCTTGGTCTTTGCCCAACCGAGCCGATAGTTGCGGGCGATCCAGAGCTGCATGGGCGCCGGCAGCCAGTGATAAAATGCCATGCTTTGATGCGGCTCCCACGGAAACCAAAAATTCGGTGTCTGATGGAAGTAATGCGGGGCCACGCGAGTCGTCTCGCGCGCGAAAGCCACCTTGTTGTGCCAGTTGCCGACATGCTCGATGACGGAATTGGAATGGCATATGTCGTAGCTGTTGTCGGCGAAGGCCAGGTCGCAGCCACTGCCTTCGACGGCGTTGAAGCGCTGCGCGTTCTTGATGGGACGAATGTCGTCCTTCAGGTTGAGAAGATCGATCCGGACATTGTGCCTGGTGAGATAGTCCTCGCCCAGCATGTCCCAGTAATATTCCATGCCACCGACATCGAGAATCGTGACGGCGCCCTTCTCCGCATGGACCGTCTCGATCAGGCGCCGCAACGGCGCGCTGCGGCGGGCGCGAAAGCGCGAGCCGAGACTGTTCGGATTGTCGTAATCACCAATGATCTGCCCGATGCGACGCATATGGTGCCTCCATAATTCGGTATCCCGATCTCAGTAGTCCTCCGAAAGATACAAGTCAGCTTAAACAAGCATATAAGTACCGCCAAATGCGCCTGATGCTTAACCCGATCCAACCGGGATCGCAGAATAGACGTCGCTTATCTTCCTCGAAGCGGCGGCTCGGGCCGAAACAGCGCAGTTGATTCAAATTGGATGTAATTCGTCCAATAGTTGGCAGGTATATTGCCTTGTCCTCTCCGATCAGAGGACACAACATGACGCTTATCCCTGCCCGTTTTAGCCACCTGGCCTTCGGCGTGATCCAGTCCGGCCTCACCAGCGGTGTCTCCGCCGCAGTGGCCAGTGTTCCATTCTGGCGAGAGCAATCCTTTCTCGCTCATTGGCTATCGGCCTGGTCGATTTCCTGGCTGATCATGCTCCCGGTCGTGGTGTTCGCCGCGCCCGGCATCAAAGCGCTCGTTCACCGCATCACATGCGATACTATTTGATCTTTGGCATCTCGAGCGACCGCTCCTCGATACTGGCAGCGGACGCCTTGCCAAAGCAGTCGATCAGCATGTCGGTGAGAACGCGCACCTTACGCGCGGGATGCGGACTGGGCGGGCGAATGACATAGACGCCGGCCGGTGGCGGTGGGTAACGCGTCATGACCGGAACGAGCGCACCGGACGTTACATGCTCGTCGGTAATGGCATCGGGAAGCCAGGCGATACCAAGCCCAGCCAAAGCCGCCGCCATCAGCGCAGTGCCGTTATCAGCCTTGAAGCGTCCCTGCGGACGAACCGAGACGATCTTTTCGCCGTCCGTGAACTGCCAGGCCTCAGTGCCCTGCATGAGTGCTTGATGGGTCGCGAGATCGTCCGGCTTCTCGGGCACGCCATGTGCCTTGATGTAATCGGGGCTCGCGACAAGCTTGCCATGAAACGGCCCGACATGCCGCGCGATCAGGTTGGAGTCCTGCAGATAGCCGAAGCGGATCGCACAATCGAATCCCTCCGTGATGAGATCAACGAAGCGGTCGCTATACACGGTGTGCATATGTAGCTGCGGATGGCGCTGCGCCATTTGCGCGAATACTGGCGCCAGATGCGTGGGTCCGAAAGTCAGCGGCGCAGCGATCCGTAAGCGGCCACGAAGCTCGCCGTCCGGCAGGATCAGTTCTCGCGCAGCATCGATCTCGGCGCAGGCGCGTGCCGCATGATCACGAAACACGGTCCCGGCTTCGGTGAGTGCGGCTCCGCGCGTATTGCGTGCCAAGAGCAGAACGCCGAGATCGGCCTCAAGCCGAGCGAGTTGCCGACTGACAATCGACTTTGACACGCCGAGTCGGCGCGCAGCCGGCGAGACGCCGCCCGCATCGGCGACTTCCACGAATGTCCTGAGCTCTTCGATATCCAATTCGGCGTTCCCCATTCGGCGACACAGCTTGGCACCGCAGAGCCCTACCCTATGCGGAACGGGAATGACAGTTTCGTCGCGCTGCCGGCGCATGTCTCACGGCCAACCGATCCTCCACACACCGGCAGCAGAGGAAGACTTCATGACCTTTCGTAACGGCCTTGCCTCGCTGCTTCGTCCCGAAGACTCGGTTCTCGTCCTGATCGACCACCAGCCGTATCAACTTGCCAACGTGAACAGCCACGAACCGCAGATGGTGATCAACAATACGGCAGGCCTCGCAAAGGCGGCGAAGGCCTTCGGGGTTCCCACCATCCTCACCTCCGTGATTGCGGAACGCGGCGGCCTCCTGTTCCCACAGATCACCGATGTCTTCCCCGGCCAGGACGTCATCGACCGCACCTTCATCAACACCTGGGAAGATGCGAAAGTGGTGGACGCGGTGAAGGCCACTGGCCGTAAGCAGCTCATCATCGCGGGACTCTGGACCGAAATCTGCGTCGCGATGCCGGCTATTCAGGCGCTCGGCGAAGGCTGGGACGTGACGGTGGTCACCGACGCATCGGGCGCCGTTTCGGTCGAGGCGCATAACGTCGCGATCCAGCGGATGATCGCGGCCGGCGCCAATGTGATGACTTGGTTGGCAGTGGCGGCCGAGTGGCAGCGCGACTGGGCGAGGACCGAGAGTGCCGCAAAGATCACGGAAGTCATCGTGCAGCATGCCGGCGGCAGTGGCATTGCCTTCCTGTGGGAGCAGCAGCTCCTCAACACGCCCGTGCCAAAAAACTGATCTAGATACGGGTGACGATCACGGCGGCGCATGCGTCAGAACAACGCATGCGCCGCCGCATGTCGTCATCCCCGTCTATTGTCATCTGATCCGCTGCCACCAGCCACATCGACACGTCAACCTGGAGACCCGCCATGGAAATCGGCATCGACAGCTTCGCGGCCATCCTCCCCGATCCCACCACCGGTCAACTTCCGTCCGCGACCGATCGCATGGCTGATCTCCTTGCGGAGGTCGAGGTCGCCGATCGCGCGGGCCTCGACGTCTTCGGTATCGGCGAACATCATCGCGCAGAATTTCTCGATTCCGCGCCCGCGATCATTCTGGCCGCCGCCGCCGCCCGCACGAAGAACATCCGGCTAACCAGTGCAGTAACCGTGCTGAGCGCCGCCGATCCCGTGCGCGTGTTTCAGGAATTCGCAACACTTGATCTGATCTCCAGGGGCCGTGCCGAACTCGTCGTCGGCCGCGGTTCGTTCGGCGAGGCCTATCCGCTGTTCGGCATGGACCCGCGTGACTATGACGAACTGTTCGCAGAGAAACTCGCTCTCTTCCTGAAGCTCGGCGAGACCAAGCATCCGATCTGGAAAGGCCGTTTTCGCGCGGCGCTCGAAGGCCAGGGCATCTATCCCCGCCCCCATCAGCCAAAGCTGCCGGTCTGGATCGGTGTCGGCGGCACGCCGGAGTCGTTCATGCGCGCGGGCACGCTGGGCCTGCCGCTGATGGTCGCGATCATCGGCGGTACCTTCGAGCGCTTTCGCCCGCTGGTCGATCTCTACCGCGAAGCTGCCGCCCGCGCCGGACACGGTCCTGACAGGCTGAAGGTCGGTGTGCACGCCATGGGCTTTGTCGGCGAGACCGACACCGCCGCGCGAGACGCCTTCTTCCCCGGCTGGGCGCATCTGACGGCGCGGATCGGCCGGGAGCGCGGTTGGTCGCCGCCGTCGCGCCAGCAATTCGACGCCATGGCCGGCCCGGAAGGCGCATTTCTGGTCGGCGCGCCGGCGACGGTCGCGGCGAAGATGCAGCATGCGAATGACGCCCTTGGCGGCATCTCCCGCATCACCTTCCAGATGAGCACCGCCTCGCTGGAAACGGCCGCCATGAAGCGCTCGATCGAACTTCTGGGCGCAGAGGTCGCGCCGGTAATACGGGCAGCTTATCCGCGGTCGTGATCCCCCGGGGCAGCGGAGGAACGCCATGCGTCTTGCCCGCGACACGCTGCACAGGCATATCAGCGAAGATGTAAAGCGCGCCGGACTGATCCGTCCGGCCGATCGATGAAAGAGGTTTCATGGCGGACGCAGCCGGTTTCAACTTAGGACACGCCATTGTCCTGCTGGGTGCGGCCACTGTCGCGGTGCCACTGTTCAAGCGCCTGGGGCTCGGCTCCGTGCTCGGCTATCTCACCGCGGGCCTGATCGTCGGCCCGTTCGGCCTTGGTCTGTTCAACGACCCCGAAACGCTGCTGCACACCGCCGAACTCGGCGTCGTGATGTTCCTGTTCATCATCGGGCTCGAAATGCGCCCGTCAAAACTGTGGAAGCTGCGGCGGCAAATCTTTGGCCTCGGCGCCGCGCAGGTCATCACCTGCGGATTTCTTCTCACGCTGGTCGGCATGGCGGCCGGGCTCAGTTTCCCCGTCGCCATGATCGGCGCCATGGGTTTTGTGCTGTCCTCCACCGCCGTCATCATGCAGCTGCTGGAGGAGCAGGACGAGACCTCCTCGCCCGAAGGCCAGCGCGCCATCGCCATCCTGCTGCTGGAGGATCTGGCCATCGTGCCGCTGCTGGCGCTGGTTGCCATCTGGGGCGCCGCCGGCGCGCCGGAAGCCGCCACCACCAAACCGGCCTGGCAGAGCATCGGCATCGCGCTGGCCGGCCTCGCCGCCCTGTTGGCAGCCGGCCGCTGGCTGCTCGATCCGTTCTTCCGCATCATCGCAAAAGCCGGCGCGCGCGAAGTGCTGACTGCCGCAGCATTGCTCGTCGTGCTTGGCTCGGCCGTGTTCATGCAGAGCGTCGGCCTGTCGATGGCGATGGGCGCCTTCCTCGCCGGCGTCCTCCTCTCGGAATCCAATTTCCGGCATCAGCTGGAAGCCGATATCGAGCCGTTTCGCGGCATCCTGCTCGGCCTGTTCTTCCTCAGCGTGGGCATGTCGCTGAACTTGCGCATCGTGTTCGATGAGTGGGTGATGGTGCTGGGCGGCGTCATCGCCTTCATGATCGTCAAGGCGATCGGCATCTATGTGATCGCGCGCCTCGCCAAATCCGATCACGCCGCGGCCACCCACCGCGCCGCGCTGTTCGCGCAAGGCGGCGAATTCGCCTTCGTGCTCTATGCGGCCGCCGGCACGGCAGGAATCTTCGACACCCGCGTGTCGGCCGTCATGAGCGCGATCGTCATCCTGTCGATGGCGCTGACGCCCATCGTGCTGCTGATCCACGCGCAGATGCGCCAGAGCACGCCGGTCTCCATGGACGGCATCGACAAGGCCGAGGGCCTGAGCGGCAAAGTGCTGTTCATCGGCTTCGGCCGCTTCGCCCAGGTGGCGAGCCAGGCGCTGTTGGCGCGCAACATCGAACTGTCGCTGATCGAGACCGATGTGGACATGATCCGCGCCGCCGGCAATTTCGGCTTCAAGATCCATTACGGCGACGGCACCCGCCTCGACGTGCTGCACGCCTCGGGCGCGGCCACGGCCGAGGCGATCCTGGTCTGCGTCGACAAGCCGGAGGCCGCCGACCACATCGTCGAACTCTGCAAGTCGGAATTCCCGCTGGCAAAACTCTATGTCCGCTCCTACGACCGCGGTCATTCGCTGCGCCTCATTCACGCCGGCGTCGATTTCCAGATCCGCGAGACGTTTGAGTCCGCGCTGCTGTTCAGCGAAGCCGTGCTGACCGGTCTCGGCCTCGACGAGGACGAAGCCCGCGAAGCCATCACCGAGGTCCGCGAGCGCGACGCCGAGCGCGTCGAACTGGAAGTCATCGGCGGGCTTGAGGCAGGCCGCAAGCTGCTGCGCGGCAATGCGGAGACGCCGGAGCCGAGCCCGTTCTTCAAGACGAAGGTGAAGGCGGAGAGCGCGGATACGGGTGTGGCGGGAGCGGCGAAGTCGTAGCGCCAGCATACTCCGCCCTCATCCTGAGGAGCCGCGCAGCGGCGTCTCGAAGGATGGCTGCAAACGCGGAGCGCCATCAACTCATGGTTCGAGACGCGCGCAAAATGGCGCGCTCTTCACCATGAGGGACGGAGCATGCTGCGGGATCGATCGAGCGCAGCGATGCTGCTTTCGAACGCCCGATCAAGCAGAGGTATTCAGCCTACGAAAGACCGCGCCTCTTCGAGCATTCGAAGAACGTACGAATGAGCTACACTCGCAACGTCAAGAAGATTTATGCTGTTCAAAGGCGTATTATCGTGCGTGGATGGCACTGTGTAAGAGACACCACGATCGACAACATCCACTAGATCTATTTTTGATGGCGTAACTTCGATAAGCGCGCTCTTCGCTGTTTCTGGCCCAACAAGGATTCGCCCGTCTTTGAAGCTTAGATGATCGATATATAGCGAGTTTTCCCCCGGCCTTGGCTTTATGCCAATGCTTCCTGGGGTGGCCTTAGTGACCGGCGAAAGACCATGCTCATCAGCATTGCGCGCATGCATTAGGTATTTCAGCAAATCGTCACTCGATCTGACATGTCTGATTTTATCAAACCACCCTTTTGCGCCGCCCGACTTGCTTACGATTCCTAGCTGAGTGAAACAACGATGATGATGCACTAAAAAATCAGACCACCTCGCTTCAACTTCGGCCAGCGTATGTGCTTTCTTCAGATTCTCTAGTATTGCGCCAGCGCGTCGAACTTGGTCAGACACGCGATCGAACTCCGCTTTCTTCATCTCCCCCTCCCACCGATACCAAACGGATATTCGCAGAGGTCGGCACTCTTACGCAACGATAGTTGCTATATTGATCGAATCCTGCAGGGCGCGCTGAGCGTAGCGCCGCCGCCTCAATCTAGCTCGGCTGTTGGATTATTACATTGATGCTTCCGCACCTGCGCTCAACTCATCTGACCCACGACGCTAGTCAAACAAAAAGCCCGCAGCATTATTGCCGCGGGCTTCTGTTCCTAAACTAAAGACTAGTGCGAAACGCTTCAGCTCTCCGCACTCGTCCCCTCACCGCCAGCCTCGGGCTCATCGCCCTCGCCGGCTTCGCCGATGTGCTCTACCGACACCACATGCTCATCATCCGCCGTGTTGAACACGATGACGCCCTGGGTCGAGCGGCCGGCGACGCGGATGCCTTCCACGGGGCAGCGGATCAGCTGGCCCTTGTCGGTGACCAGCATGATCTGGTCACTGTCTTCCACTGGGAATGAGGCGATCAGTTTGCCGTTGCGGTTGTTCACCGACATGGCGACGATGCCCTTACCGCCACGGCCGGTGGTGCGATACTCGTAGGACGAGGTGCGCTTGCCATAGCCGTTGATGGAGATGGTCAGCACCACCTGCTCGGCCGCGGACAGCTCCACATAACGCTCTTGCGAGAGCTGCACTGCGCCTGACGTCTCGCCGGACGCCTCTTCGGCTTCCGCCTCGAGCACGGACTCGTCGGTCGCCGCAGATTCACCCGAGACTGCACGACGCATTTTCAGATAGGCCGTGCGCTCGTCCGAGGTCGTCTCCACATGGCGCAGGATCGACAGCGAGATCAGCTTGTCACCGTCGGGCAGCGCGATGCCGCGCACGCCCATGGAGCTGCGGCCCTGGAACACGCGCACATCGGTGACCGGGAAGCGGATGCACTGGCCGCCGGCGGCGGTCAGCAGCACGTCGTCATGCTCGGTGGCGATCTGCACGTCGACGATGGCCTCGCCCTCGTCCAGCTTCATGGCGATGATGCCGGAGCGGCGCACATCGGAGAAGTCCGACAGCTTGTTGCGCCGGACATTGCCGCCCGTGGTGGCGAACATCACGTCCAGCGTTTCCCAAGTGCTCTCGTCCTCGGGCAGCGGCATGATGGTGGTGATGCGCTCGCCCTGCTCCAACGGCAGGATGTTGATCATCGCCTTGCCGCGGCCGTTCGGCGGCGCGATCGGCAGGCGCCAGACCTTTTCCTTGTAGACCTGCCCGCGCGACGAGAAGAACAGCACCGGCGTATGCGTCGAGGCGACGAACAGGCGCGAGACGAAATCCTCGTCCCGTGTCGCCATGCCAGAACGGCCCTTGCCGCCGCGGCGCTGCGCGCGATAGGTCGAGAGCGGCACGCGCTTCACATAGCCATGATGCGACACCGTCACCACCATGTCCTCGCGCTGGATCAGGTCCTCGTCTTCGACCTCGCCTTCCTGCTCCATGATCACGGTGCGGCGCGGCGTGGCGAATTCGGCCTTCACGGCGCCGAGCTCGTCCTTGACGATGGTCTGCACGCGCGCGCGCGAACGCAGGATGTCGAGATAGTCGGCGATCTCGATGGCGAGCTTGTCGAGCTCGTCGGAAATTTCCTCGCGGCCGAGAGCCGTCAGGCGGGCCAGGCGCAGATCGAGAATGGCCTTTGCCTGTTCGAACGACAGACGCGCGGTGCCGTCTTCTTCGAGGCGGTGGCGCGGATCGTCGATCAGCGTGATCATTGCCGCCACGTCCTGCGCCGGCCAGCGGCGCTCCATCAGGATGTCGCGCGCGGTGGTCGGATCCGGCGACGTTCGGATCACGCGAATGATTTCGTCGATGTTGGCGACGGCAATCGCCAGGCCCACCAAGATATGCGCGCGGTCGCGCGCCTTGTTGAGCAGGAATTTGGTGCGGCGCGTGACGACCTGTTCGCGGAACGCGACGAAGATCGACAGCAGGTCTTTCAGATTGAACAGCTGCGGCCGGCCGGCATCGAGCGCCACCATATTGGCACCGAAATTGGTCTGCAGCGGCGTGAATTTATAGAGCTGGTTGAGCACGATCTCGGGCACGACATCGCGCTTCAGTTCGATGACGACGCGATAGCCTTCGCGATCGCTCTCGTCGCGAAGATCGGAGATGCCTTCGATCTTCTTGTCGCGCACCAATTCGGCGATGCGCTCCACCATGGTGGCCTTGTTCACCTGGTAGGGAATTTCCGAGATGATGATCGCTTCGCGATCTTTCCGCGTGGGTTCGATCGCGACCTTGCCGCGCATCACGATCGAGCCGCGGCCGGTGTTATAGGCCGAGCGGATGCCGGCGCGGCCAAGAATGATGCCGCCGGTCGGGAAATCCGGCCCCGGAATGATCTTGTTGAGATCGTCGATGCTCAGCGATGGATCGTCGATCAGCGCGATGCAGGCATCGATGGCTTCGCCGAGATTATGCGGCGGGATGTTGGTGGCCATGCCGACGGCGATGCCGCCGCCGCCATTCACCAGCAGGTTCGGGAATTTTGCGGGAAGAACCTTCGGTTCTTTCTCCGATGAATCGTAGTTGTCCTGATAATCGACGGTGTCCTTGTCGATATCGTCAAGCAGCGTCTGCGCGATCTTGGTGAGGCGCGATTCCGTATAACGCATCGCCGCCGGTTGATCGCCGTCCACCGAACCGAAATTGCCCTGACCATCGATCAAGGGCACGCGCATGGAAAAATCCTGCGCCATGCGGACCATGGCGTCATAGACCGACTGGTCGCCATGCGGATGATATTTACCGATCACGTCGCCGACGGTGCGCGCCGACTTGCGGAACGGCTTATTCCATTCGAAGCCGTTCTCATACATCGCATAGAGAATGCGCCGATGCACCGGCTTGAGGCCGTCGCGCGCATCAGGCAGCGCGCGCGCAACGATCACGCTCATGGCGTAATCGAGATACGAGCGCTTCATCTCGTCGAGGATGGAGACAGGACGGATATCCGAGGGAACCGGCGGTTCTCCGGGCTTCTGGTCTTCGTTGTCGGACAAGGTCGTTTCCGGTCAGATTCGGGTGCGACTCATATAGCGCAACACGCGTGCACAGGCCACCCCGGCGCGATTTGCAGCGGGCGATTTTCCACCTTATTTTTCAATCGGTTACGGCGCCTGCCGCAAGACCGCCACAAGAACGCGAAATTGCGCAAAACCGCGAAAACGGCGTTCTAATCGCGCAGAAAACCCGCGGCCGTTGCGGCAACACTGTGGCGACCGGCCAAGCGGGCTCAATGCTTGGGAAACAGCTTGTCCCGGATGTAGCGCGAAGTCGGCGTGAGCCGGATGTGGCGCGGCTTGCGCCAGACGGCGCGGTCGAGCTCCTTGGCATCGCCGATGTCGAGCTGGCCCGACACCTTGTCGGCGATGAAGATCGCGTCGCTCATCTTGCGGCCGGAATAGCGGTTCTTCGTCGTCGCTTCTTTCCAGAGCGTGACACTGCCGAGCTTCAGCTTCGGCAGCTCTTCCTTGATCTCGCGGCGCAGGCAGTCCTTGTCGCTCTCGCGTCCGCGCTTGCGGCCGCCGGGAAACATCCAGAGGCCATCGACGCGCCGCCGCACCAGGAGGACCTTGCCGCGCTTCACAGCGATGAGCTTGGATGCCTTGGCCATCGCTAGTCCGCCCGTGCGATGTGAATGGTGCCGCCGCGCGTCTCGATCATGGCGCGGGCATCTGCAGTGACGTCTTGGTCCGTGACAAAATGCGGGACATCGCCGAGATGGCCGCCGCGGACCACTGCGCTGCGTCCGAACTTGCTGTGATCCGCCACCAGCAAGGCGCTGCGGCAGTTGGCGGCAATGGCCAGCCGTGCATCGACCTCGCCGGCATGAAAGTCGAGCAGCGCGCCGTCGTCGTCGATTCCGCCGACACCAAAAATGCCGAAGTCGGCGCGATAGCGCGCGAAGAAGCACGCGGCAGCTTCACCAATGACGTCGCGATCCCGCGGCCGCAGCGTGCCGCCGGCGAAGGTGATCTCGACCTCGGGATTGCGCGCGAAGGCGATCGCGACATTCAGGCTGTTGGTGATGACGTGCAACTCGCGCCGATGCGCCAGCGCCTGCGCCACGCATTCGGGCGTCGTGCCGATGCCGAACATCAGCGTGGCGCCATCGGGGATGAAGGCAGCGGCGGCGCGGGCGATCCGGCGTTTGGCGTCGATATTGACCGCCTGCCGGCTTTCATAAGCGAGGTTCTGGCCCTGCGCCGGCAAACCGACGCCGCCATGGACGCGCCGCAACACCCCCTGCTCGCAAAGCTGGTTCACGACGCGGCGGATGGTCTGCTGGGTCACGTCAAAATGGCCGGCGATATGCTCGATCGAGGCAAAGCCCTTCTCGCGCACCAGCTCCAGAATCCAGGTCTGTCGATCGTCCGTATTCAACATGCGACCGACATACGCGAGAAATGTTCGAAACGGGAGCTTTTATTTTCATATGAACATCCGTGATTTTCACATGAATGTCATGGAGGCGATGCTACCCGTCACATTCGAGGGCTGCATCTCCGCCGTTTCGTGAGACGCTGCCCCCGAACGTCATCTTGCCGGGTTCACGATGTCTGCCATCAGTCTTGATCAAATCACCAAGGGATGGGGCGCCCAGCGCGCCGTCGATGGCGTGACGCTGACGGCCGATGAAGGCTCCCTGCTCGTGCTGCTCGGTCCCTCCGGCTGCGGCAAATCCACGACCTTGCGCCTGATCGCGGGGCTGGATCAGCCCGACAGCGGCACGATCTCCATCGGCGGCCACGACGTCACCCACGCCTCGCCGGCGCAACGCCGGATCTCAATGGTGTTCCAGTCCTATGCGCTGTTTCCGCATCTCAGCGTCGCCGAGAACATCATTTTTGGCCTGCGCGTGCGCGGCGTATCGCGCGGAGATCGCGATGCGCGCTTGAACCGTGTCGCTGAAATCGTCGGACTCTCGCATCTGCTGACGCGAAAACCGTCGCAGCTCTCCGGCGGCCAGCGCCAGCGCGTCGCGCTTGGCCGCGCCATCATCGCCGAGGCGAAAGTCTGTTTGATGGACGAGCCGCTTTCCAATCTCGATGCAAAACTCCGCCACGAGATGCGCACCGAAATCCGCGCGCTGCAGCAGCGCCTTGGCATGACCATGGTCTATGTGACCCATGACCAGACCGAAGCCATGACCATGGCCGACCGCGTGGTGTTGATGCGCGATGGCCGCGTCGAGCAGAACGGCACGCCGGAAGATCTCTATCTGCGCCCGGAGACCGCCTTCACCGCACGCTTCATCGGCACGCCGCCGATGAATCTGATCACGCGCGGCAATCTGCAGATCGGCGTTCGCCCGGAGCATATCCGCATCGTCGCGCAAGACGGCTATCTCGCGCAGGTCCGCACCATCGAACATCTCGGCGCCGACAGCATCGTGCAATGCGAGGTCGAGGGACAGCCGGTGCTGGTGCGCCAGGACGGCTTTAGCAAGGCCACGCCCGGCGCTGGGATCCGCCTCGCCTGGGCGGCCGAACACGAACATCGCTTCGATCTCGCAACCGGCCGGCGGCGCGACGTCGTGCCGGACGGCGCACCACGCCTCGCGACCGGCTGAGCGCAAACAACCAGACCACAAGACGACTTCTCAGAGGGGACCAACCAGATGACATTCCACGCACGCAATTGGCTCGCAGCCGCGGCACTCGGCGCCGTCCTGCTCGGCGCCCGCCCCGCATCCGCCGTCGATCTCACCATGTATTATCCGGTGACCGTCGGTGGTCCTGTGACCAAGGTCATCGACGACATGGTCGCGCGTTTCGAGAAGGAAAATGCCGACATCAAGATCACCGCGGTCTATTCCGGCAACTATACGGACACGCTGACCAAGGCGATGACCGCGATGAAGGGCGGCCAGCCGCCGCAGCTCTCGGTGATGCAGTCCACCGACCTGTTCACGCTGATGGATGAGAACGCCATCGTGCCGCTGGACGATCTCGTCGCCGATAAATCGTGGTTCAAGGAGTTCTACCCGGCCTTCATGGCGAACGGCCAGACCGCCGGCAAGACCTGGAGCATTCCGTTCCAGCGCTCGACCATCGTGCTGTACTGGAACAAGGATGCCTTCAAGGAAGCCGGCCTCGATCCGGAAAAGGCGCCGGCCACCTGGGACGAAATGGCCGAGATGGGCAAGAAGCTCGTCAAGAAGGATGCATCGGGCAACGTCACCCGCTGGGGCGTCGAGATTCCGACCACCGGTTACGCCTATTGGATGCTGCAGGCCCTCGCCATCGAGAACGGCCAGCGGATGATGAACGAGGCCGGCACCGAAGTGTATCTCACGGCACCGAAGACGGTGGCGGCGCTCGACTACTGGGTTGATCTCTCGCGCAAGCAGGCGGTGATGCCGACCGGCAGCATCGACTGGGCGACGCTGCGCACCGACTTCCTGGAAGGCAAGACTGCCATGATGTGGCACACGACCGGCAACCTGACGGCCGTGAAGGATGGCGCCAAGTTCAATTTCGGCGTTGCCATGCTGCCGGCCAAGGAACGTCGTGGCTCGCCGACCGGCGGCGGCAGCTTCTATATCTTCAAGAGCGCCACGCCCGAGCAGCAGAAGGCCGCCGTGAAATTCATCCAGTGGATGACGGCACCGGAGCGCGCGGCCGAGTGGAGCATCAAGACCGGTTACGTCGCCGTCTCGCCGGCGGCCTACAAGACACCGGTGATGGAGGCTTACACCAAGAGCTTCCCGCAGGCGACTGTGGCGCGCGACCAGCTGGAGCATGCCGTGCCTGAACTGTCGGTTCATGAAAATGGCCGCATGTACAAGTTCGTCAACGATGCCGTACAGGCGGCCGTGACCGGTGCGCAGTCTTCGAAGGACGCCCTCGCCGGCGCCCAGCAGCAGGCCGACCGCGTGTTGCGGGCATATAAGTAAGGAGATAGGCCGGGCGACATTTGTCGTCCGGCCTCGCCGTCATTCCGTTGCCATCCTTCGAGACGCGGCCGAAGACGGCCGCTCCTCAGGATGAGGAGCGGAGTGGAATGGCGCCATAGAAGACCCTCATGGTGAGGAGCCCGCGAAGCGGGCGTCTCGAACCATGCAGGCCAGGCACTATCCTATCGCTCAAACGCCAGGCGCAATCGAGCTCAATGTCCACAACAGCCACATCACCAACCACAACACGCAAGCCGAGATCGCATGCGTGGTGGAATGCCGTGAATGCGTGGCTGTTGCTGTTGCCGGCGGCCGTCTTGCTCGCCGCCTTCACGCATTATCCGATCCTCGCCACCATCCGGCACAGCTTCTTCATCACGCGCCGCAACGGCACCGAAGCCTTTGTCGGCTTTGAGAACTTCGAGGCGATGGCCGGCGATGCCATCTTCTGGAAGGCGCTGGTCAACAATGTCTGGTTCGCGCTCGGCACGATCCCGACATCGATTGCGCTCGCTTTGCTGATGGCGCTGTGGGTCAACCGCAACATGCGCGGCCGCGGCTTCCTGCGACTGGCTTACTTTACGCCGACCGTGCTGCCGATGATTGCCGTCGCCAATATCTGGCTGTTCTTCTACACGCCGGATTACGGCGCGCTCGATCAATTGCGTGGATTGTTCGGCCTCCCCGCCTGGAACTGGCTCGGCAATCCGAGCACGGTGATGGGCTGCCTGATCGTGATGGTAATCTGGAAGGAAGCCGGTTTCTTCATGATTTTCTACCTGGCCGCGCTCCAGCAGCTATCTCCCGATCTGGAAGAAGCTGCCGCCATCGAGGGCGCGAGCCGCTGGTATACATTCCGCCGTATCACCTGGCCGCTGCTGATGCCGACCACTTTGTTCGTCGCCGTCAACGCTACCATCAACTCCTTCAAGCTGGTCGATCACCTGGTCATCATGACCAAAGGCGGCCCCGGCAACGCATCATCGTTGCTCCTTTACTACATCTACGAAGTCGCCTTCACCTTCCAGGACCAGACCTATGCCGCGACATTGAGCGTCGTGCTGATCGTCATTCTCGCCGCGCTCGCCTTGCTCAAATTCGGCTATCTCGACCGCAGGATCCACTACCGATGACGGGCCGTACGCATCCGCTCGAGGCGATCGCCGCCTGGCTGCTCGCGCTGCTCTGGATAGCGCCCCTGCTCTATGCCTGCTGGAGCGCGCTGCATCCCGCCGCCTACGCCACCTCGTTCAGCCTGTCCGCGCCATGGACGCTGGAGAATTTTGCGCGTGCCTGGGATCAAGCGCCGTTCGGCCGCTATTACATCAACACGATCCTGCTGGTCTGCCTCATCCTTGCCGGCCAGCTGGTGCTCTCGACCCTCGCCGCCTATGCCTTCGCGCGCTTCACTTTCAAAGGCAGTGGCATCGCCTTTGCGCTGGTGCTGCTGCAATTGATGATCATGCCCGACGTGCTGATCGTCGAGAACTATCGCGCCATCGGCAGGCTCGGCTTGCTCGACACCATCCCGGCCATCGCACTGCCCTATCTGGCGAGCGCCTTCGGCATCTTCCTGCTGCGCCAGACTTTCAAGAGCGTGCCGCAGGAGCTGGTGGATGCCGCCCGTGTCGAGGGCGCCGGACCGTTGCAGATTCTCTGGAAGGTCTATGTGCCGCTGGCGCGGCCGACTTACATCGCCTTCGGCTTGGTCTCCGTGAGCACGCACTGGAACAACCTGCTCTGGCCGCTGATCGTGACCAATTCGGTCGGCAGCCGTCCGCTCACCGTCGGCCTTGCGGTGTTCGGTGCGCCGGAGACCGGTGTCGATTGGTCGCTCATCAATGCGGCCACCGTGATGACCATGGCGCCGCTGCTGATCGGCTTCCTGCTATTCCAGCGCCAATTCGTCCAATCCTTCATGCGCGCAGGAATCCGCTGACATGCGTCTGATCACCTGGAATATCCAATGGGGCAAAGGCTGTGATGGTCTCGTCGATCTGCAGCGCATCGTAGCCACCGCGCAAGCGCTGGCAGACGCCGACGTCTACTGCTTCCAGGAGGTATCGTCGGGCTTTCCCGCATTGGACGGCGGTGTCGATCAGACCGCCTTCATTGCAAGCCTCCTGCCCGACCATCGCCCCGTCTATCGACCAGCCGTCGAAGCTTTGAACGCCCACGGGCAAATGCAGACCTTCGGCAATTTGACGCTGTCGCGCTTGCCGATCCTGCAGATCGCCAATCATCTGCTGCCGTGGCCGGCAGCAGGCGATCACCGCAGCATGCAGCGTCAGGCGCTGGACGTGACGGTTGAAACGGCCTTCGGCCCGCTGCGGATCGTCAATACGCATCTGGAGTTTTTCTCCAGTGTTCAGCGCCAGGCGCAGGTGGATCGCCTGCTCGACCTGCAGCAGGACGCATCGACGAGTCCAAAGCGCGCGGATTCGGAGCCTGTCGATCCCTTTGCCGCCGGACGCGTGACGGCGTCCAGCCTGCTGTGCGGCGATTTCAATTTCGATGTGTCGGAGCCGGAGCATGCGATGATCCATGGATCATCGCGGCCAGGCCTGAACTACCGCGATGCATGGACGATCCGACATCCGGATCTGCCGCATGAGCCGACCTGCGGTCTCTATGACCGCGACCTCTGGGACGGTCCGGACTGCCGCGACTTCGTTTTTGTCAGCGAAGATCTTGCGCCGCGCGTGTCGGCTGTGGCGGTCGATAGCGAGACCGCAGCGTCCGACCATCAGCCGGTCCTGATCGAACTGGCCGATGCGCCTTCGTTGTCCAACTGAAGCAAATCACCCAAGGGTCAAACAACCCGTAATCACAACCATTGATTTAGGCCGCGCCTGTTGGTAACATGACGCCATGATCAGCATCGCACGCACCCTCAATCGCAAATATATGCCGCGCCGTGGTTGGGCCGTGGAGGGAGTCGTGCGCTAAAATCAGAGACGCGATCTTTTTTACCAGGCCCCGCCGGCATCGGACGGGGCCTTTTGTTTGGGTCTCTCCTGCCGTGCGCCACAGCAGGAGCATGAGATGCCGACGCACCATCACCACGTCATATCCGAGGCCAAGCGCGACGCGGCACGTCCCGCCGCTTACATCTCCGCAGCGACGCGGCTCATCGAGGCGCTGATCAGTTACTGGCAAGCATTTCAGGAGCAGCGCCAGCGCGAAAACGTCCGCGTGGCATTGCGCGACCTCAGCGACCGGGAGCTGACCGATATCGGCGTGACGCGCGCCGATATCGAATACATCGCCGCTCACCGCGCGCATGACAGGCTACGCGACGACGCACGTAGCCTCGGAATGCATTCGGGAACATGAGCAGCCGCAGAGTGGGCAACAAAGCGGCGTGCCCACCTGATCCCGCCCGGGCAAGGACGATGGCCAATGCGCGAGAGCGCCGCTACCTGCCTTAAGGAATCTGCCGGCTGCCGAGTGTCGATCAGAACGGGATATCGTCGTCCATGTCGTTGCGGCCACCGCTCGGCGCTGCCGCCACGCGGCGCTGCGGCGGGGCGCTGGACTGGCCACCGCCAAAACTGTCGCCCATGTCGTCGCCGCCATAGCCGCCACCACCCGAACCGCCGCCGCTGCGACCGTCGAGCATGGTCAGGGTCGAGTTGAAGCCCTGCAGCACGATCTCGGTCGAGTATTTCTCGACGCCCTGCGGGTCTGTCCACTTACGCGTCTGCAGCGCGCCTTCGATGTAAACCTTGGCGCCCTTCTTCAGATATTGCTCCGCCACCTTGGCGAGGCCTTCGCTGAAGATCACGACGCGATGCCACTCGGTCTTTTCCTTGCGCTCGCCGGTACCCTTGTCGCGCCAGGTGTCCGAGGTGGCGACCGTGAGGTTCACCACCGGGTTGCCGTTCTGCATGCGGCGAACTTCGGGATCCTTGCCGAGATTACCGACCAAAATCACCTTATTGACGCTACCCGCCATGCCACTCTCCTAACTCTCGAATCTGAATTGCTGCTCGGATGCCACCATCAAAGCCCGACACCCTGTGCCGGGCCGCGCGCAACCGCTGCTGAATTGACCCTATACGGTCCGCGCCAGCCGGACGTCCCCACACGACGGGTTATCCACCACGACGTCATCTAGCACGTTCCCTATACGTTCTCAAGACGGTGGGTTTGCCGTAGATTTGGCAGCCGGGCGGCCTGTCGCGGAGCGCCGCACCGAGCGATGCACCACATGCTAAGTCGTACAACCGACATAGCCCGCTGTTTCCGCTTACCTTTTATTAATCTAGAACGGATCGAACAACGTATGCGAGTGTGGCTTTCGAGTGACTGCTTTTTGACCGGACTCGCGTATCATCTCCCTATCAAATGAATTCGGCGTTCGCGCTGGGGACTGGCTCTGTCACGGGGCCGCACTGGGGAGATTTCATCATGAAGAAGATTTTGCTCGCTTCTGCCGCGTTCGCCATTCTCGGCGCCGCTTCGGCTTCGGCAGCTGACCTGGCTGCCCGTCCCTACACCAAGGCTCCGCCGATGCCGGTGGCTGTCGGCTACAACTGGTCCGGTTTCTACGCCGGTATCATGGGCGGCTATGGCTGGTCTGACCGCGTCAGCGTCGATGGCTTCTCGGCTGCCACCAACGACATCAAGGGCGGCTTCGGCGGCGGCACCATCGGTTACAACTGGGCCATCCCGGGCGGCAACTGGCTCTGGGGCCTTGAAGTCGATGCCGCTGCTTCGGACATGAAGTACAGCGAAACCGGAACATTCTTCGGCTTCCCGGCGACGGCTGAAGAGAAGATCCGCTCGTTCGGCAGCGTGACCGGCCGCCTCGGCGTCACCGCCGGCGCCGCACTGTTCTACGCCAAGGGCGGTTACGCCTGGGCCGATAACCGCATCTCGATCAACGTTCCAACTGTCGGCAGCGCCTCGCAGAGCCAGGTTCACTCCGGCTGGACCATCGGCGGTGGTGTCGAATACATGTTCGCGCCGAACTGGTCGCTCAAGGGCGAATACATGTATGCCGATTACGGCAGCGCTCGCTACGGCGACGCGGTCGTCGGCTTCACCGATCTCGGCGTCTCCACCCACACTGTGAAGGGTGGCTTGAACTACCACTTCAACTGGGGTGGCCCGGTCGTCGCCAAATACTGAGACCCAGGCGCGCTAAGTTTCCAGAAGACCAACCTCGAAAGGCCGGCAGCAATACCGGCCTTTTTCTTTGCCGGAATGTCCGCGCGCGCCGCAACCGGACACCATCGCCGCGCGCGACGGCCAAGACTCCCCGCCCCGCGCAACCTCTCCCCCAACAAATCGTTTGAAGATCGCTGCAGGGCACTGGAAATCCACCACCGTTCTTCCTATGTTCCAGCAACACTCAATTCGGCGTTGATCCCGGTCTCCCGGCGAGCGCGCCCGCTTGTGGCGCGCGCGGCGTGCCGGGGATTGCATTGCGATGGACGAGATCATCAAGGCGAAGCGGCAGCAGGCCGCCGCAAACGCACGCAGCATCACCATTCGCGGTGCCCGCGAGCATAATCTCAAAAATGTCGATCTGAGCATTCCGCGTGACAAGCTGGTGGTGTTCACGGGTCTGTCAGGCTCCGGCAAATCCTCGCTCGCCTTCGATACGATCTATGCCGAAGGCCAGCGCCGCTATGTGGAATCGCTCTCCGCTTACGCGCGCCAGTTCCTGGAGATGATGCAGAAGCCGGATGTCGACCAGATCGACGGCCTCTCGCCCGCCATCTCCATCGAGCAGAAGACGACGTCGAAAAATCCGCGCTCGACGGTCGGCACTGTCACCGAGATCTACGACTATATGCGCTTGCTGTGGGCACGCGTCGGTATTCCCTATTCGCCGGCCACCGGCCTGCCGATCGAAAGCCAGACCGTCTCCATGATGGTGGACCGCGTGCTGGCGATGCCGGAAGGCACGCGGCTCTATCTGCTGGCGCCGGTCGTGCGCGGCCGCAAGGGCGAATATCGCAAGGAGTTTGCCGAGTATCTAAAGAAGGGCTTTCAGCGCATCAAGGTGGACGGCACGTTCCACGAACTTGCGGAAGCGCCGACGCTGGACAAGAAATTCCCGCATGACATCGACGTGGTCGTCGATCGCATCGTGGTGCGGCCGGATATCGGCCAGCGCCTGGCAGAGAGTTTCGAGACGGCGCTGAAACTCGCCGATGGTCTTGCGGTCATCGAATATGCGGATGCGCCCGCGGCTGCCGACGAAGCGCCGGCCAAGGACAGCAGGAAGAAGGTCGCAAAAATCCACGACAAGACCGGCGCAGAACGCATCCTGTTCTCGGAAAAATTCGCCTGCCCGGTGTCCGGCTTCACGATTCCGGAAGTCGAGCCGCGGCTGTTCTCGTTCAACAATCCCTATGGCGCCTGCCCGAAATGCGGCGGCCTCGGCGTCGAGCAGACCATCGATGCCGATCTCGTCATTCCCGACAAGGAACTGACGCTGCGCAAGGGCGCGATTGCGCCCTGGGCAAAGTCGTCATCGCCTTACTACATCCAGACTCTGACCGCGCTCGGCAAGTTCTACAAGTTCACGCTCGACACCAAGTGGAAGGACCTGCCGAAGAAGACGCAGAACGCCTTGCTGCATGGCTCGGGCGACGACGAGATCAAGTTCTCCTATGAGGACGGCGTCCGCTCCTACGATACCAAAAAGCCGTTCGAAGGCGTGGTCACCAATATCGATCGCCGTTTCCGCGAAACGGAAAGCGAATGGGCGCGCGAAGAACTCGGCAAGTATTTTTCCGATGTGCCCTGTGACGCCTGCGACGGCTATCGGCTGAAGCCGGAAGCGCTCAGCGTGAAGATCGGCGGCATGCATATCGGCAGCATCTCGGAAATGTCAGTGCGCAAGGCCGGCGACTGGTTCGAGACCGTGCCAAAACTGCTCAACAAGCAGCAGAACGAGATCGCCGTCCGCATCCTGAAAGAGATCCGCGAGCGCCTCTCCTTCCTGCTCGATGTCGGCCTCAACTATCTCACCCTTGCCCGTTCCTCCGGCACGCTGTCCGGCGGCGAAAGCCAGCGCATCCGCCTGGCCTCGCAGATCGGCTCCGGCCTCACCGGCGTGCTCTATGTGCTGGACGAGCCCTCCATCGGCCTGCATCAGCGCGACAATGCGCGGCTACTGGATACGCTGCGGCGGCTGCGCGATCTCGGCAATACCGTGATCGTGGTGGAGCATGACGAGGACGCGGTGATCGCTGCTGACTATGTCGTGGACGTCGGCCCCGGCGCCGGCACCCATGGCGGCAATATCGTCGCCCAAGGCACGCCGCAGGAGGTGATGAAGAATCCGAAATCGCTGACCGGCAAATATCTCACCGGCGAGATGTCGGTGCCGGTGCCGGAGCGTCGGCCGCCCAACCATCGCCGCACCATCAAGGTGATCAATGCACGCGGCAATAACCTCAAGAACGTCTCGGCGGAGCTGCCGCTCGGCTTGTTCACCGCCATCACCGGCGTCTCCGGCGGCGGCAAGTCCACGCTGCTCATCGATACGCTCTACAAGGCCATCGCGCGAAAGCTCAACGGCGCCAGCGAAGGCGCCGCGCCGCATGACCGCATCGAGGGTCTCGAACATATCGACAAGATCATCGAGATCGACCAGTCGCCGATCGGCCGCACGCCGCGCTCCAATCCGGCGACCTATACCGGCGCCTTCACGCCGATCCGCGAATGGTTCGCCGGCCTGCCGGAATCCAAAGCGCGCGGTTATGAAGCCGGCCGTTTCTCGTTCAACGTCAAGGGCGGCCGCTGCGAGGCGTGCCAGGGCGACGGCGTCATCAAGATCGAGATGCACTTTCTGCCCGACGTCTATGTCACATGCGACACCTGCAAGGGCAAACGCTACAATCGCGAGACGCTGGAAGTCCTGTTCAAGGGCAAGTCCATCGCCGATGTGCTCGACATGACCGTCGAGGAAGCCGCCGAATTCTTCAAGGCCGTGCCGCGCGTGCGCGAGACGTTTAAAACCCTGCACCGCGTCGGCCTCGACTACATTCATGTCGGCCAACAGGCGACGACGCTATCCGGCGGCGAAGCACAGCGCGTGAAGCTGGCGAAGGAGTTGAGCAAGCGCGCCACCGGCCGCACGCTCTATATTCTCGACGAGCCGACCACCGGCCTGCACTTCCACGACGTCGCAAAGCTGCTCGAAGTGCTGCATGAGCTGGTGGAGCAAGGCAATACGGTGGTGGTGATCGAGCACAATCTCGAAGTCATCAAGACCGCGGACTGGGTGATCGATCTCGGCCCCGAAGGCGGCGACGGCGGCGGCGAAATCGTCGCCTGGGGCCCGCCGGAAGATATCGTGAAAGCGCCGCGGAGCTATACCGGGCAGTTTTTGAAGCCGGTGCTGGCGAAAGCGGGGAAGCCGAAGAAGCGGAAAGTGACGGGAGAAGCGGCGGAGTGAGGACAGTTGATTGGTCTTCTGACTTCCGACGACGGAGGACGTGATGCGCCGAAAGACGACAAAACTCATTCACGAAGGCCGTTATGCAGCTGAAGTCGATATCGAGCTGCTTTATGATGACACCGGCTGGTCTCCTTATCTGACGCCAGAAGAAGTCGAAAAGCTGGAGGCGGTCCGGCTTGCACTTCGCTCGGGCGATCTTCCGACTGCCGCCAAGATCGCACGCATCTTTGAACTCAAGCCCATCTCCGTCCATGCGGCGGAGTAATCAGCTGGCGTAAACCGCGCATCGCGTCAGCATAGTAGCATCACCTCGCAAATCCGCTCGGGATGCTTGCGCGCATAGGGCGTCCAAAAGCCTAACAATCCGCCGCCGGCTTCGTGCAGGTCCCACATTCGCTCCGTCAGCGGCAGCATCAGTCGGTCGAGTTCGGAATCCGGATACCACGCGACAAAATCCTCGAAGTCTCGCGCGCAGCGCCTACCGATCTCGTCCCAGAATGGCTGCACTTGCTCATAGGCCTCGGCAAAGATCGCCGCATATTCGTAGGCGCCGAGTTCGCCGAGCGCCCATCGTGTCGCTTCGCAATAGCCGCGGTGATGCCAGTTGGCGAAGTGCCAGCCGAGGTCATCCAGCGTCAGGCTGACGTCGAGTTGGTAGACCGCCGCCATCGCGCGGAGGCCGACGGGGATCTGCGAGATCCGCGCGACGAATAGATCGAGATCGTCACCTTCGCTTGCGCCAAGACGCTCTGTCAGTTCTGCTCCCAGCAGCTTGAACAGCGCATTGTCGTCGGGACAAGCCTCGATCTGCTCCGCACGAAGGACCATCATTTGCCTCCCCGTCGCTGTGACGAGCCAGCGTAGCTGAGATCAGGCGCGGCGCAATCGGGTTTACTCAACTTGACAGTGAGCTCAGAACGCCCCTGCATCCATTCGTCGCGTAGCCCTGACTTGCTGCCGTCACCCAACCCGGTCATCCTTCCCACAGCGGGCGGCCTCGATTCCACCGCCTTTTCATGACCATCTTCGCGGCACACCTCCCTCGCCGCTTTTTCCAGTGACATGCCGTACAAACTCGCCATTTTTGACTTCGACGGCACGCTGTCCGACAGTTTTCCGTGGTTTCTCAGCGTCATCAACTCCGTTGCTGACAAACACAAGTTTCAGCGCATCACCAAGGATCGCATCGAGGAGATGCGCAGCGTCGGGGCCAATGAGCTGATCCGCATGCTCGGCGTCGCGCGATGGCGGATTCCGCTGATCGCGCGCGACATGCGCAAGATGAAGGCCGAGCAGATCGATCGCATTGCGTTATTTCCCGGCGTCGATCGCATGTTCGACGAGCTGAAAGCACGCGGCGTCACGATCTGCGTCGTCTCCTCCGACAATGAGGACAATGTCCGCGCCGTGCTCGGCACGCTGGAGGACCGCGTGTCCTATTTCGCCTGCGCCGCCGGCCTGTTCGGCAAGACGGCCAAATTCCAGCGCATTCTCGATCTCACCGGCATTTCGGTGGATGACACGCTGTCCATCGGCGACGAGATCCGCGATATCGACGCCGCGCGCGAGGCCGGCGTCGACTTTGGCGCGGTGTCATGGGGTTACACCAGCGCCGCCGCCCTCGGCGCCCGCGCGCCGAATTTCATGTTCTCGCGCATGGACGACATCACCGTCGCCCTGACATCGCCGCGGGTCTGATCGTCGCCGGGCCGCATTGCCGGCGGGTGCCTGCATGCTTACGTTCCGGTCATGCATCTATCCTTGATCGGGACGCCATCATGACCGACACCCTCGCCGCCTCCGCCGTGCGCGACAACACAAGCGCAAGCCGCTTCGAGCTTCCCGTGGACGGCAGTATCGCATTTGCCAGCTATCGCACCGCGGGCGATCGCGTGATCATCACCCATACGGAAACGCCGCCGGCGCTGCGCGGTCGCGGCATCGCGTCGGAGCTGGTGAAGGGTGCGCTGGAATTGATCAGGGCGGATGGGCGCAAGGTCGTGGCAGGATGCTCGTTCGTGGTCGACTATCTCGCGCAGCATCCGGAATACGCGGATATCGTCGGGTAAACGGTCCCGCGCATATTCGCCAAATCTGTAGGGTGGGCAGAGCGTAGCGTGCCCACCTTTTACAGCCGTGCACTTGAAGGTGGGCACGCACGCTTTGCCCACCCTACAAGATGACAATGGCCGCGCGAGAGCCTCAGGTGATCTTGATCGACATGTCCGGCAGGCCCTGCAGCTTGCATAGCAGCACGTCGCCCTTCACCACCGGGCCGACATTTTCCGGCGTGCCGGAATAGATGATGTCTCCGGCCTTCAGCTCGAAGGCCTCCGACAGTTTTGCGATCTGCTCGGCCACGCTCCAGATCATCTTGTCGAGATCGGAGCTTTGCTTCACGGTGCCGTTCACCGCCAGCGAGATCGGCCCTTTGGTCATGTGGCCGGTCTTCGCGACGGGATGGATCGGTCCGAGCACCGCGGCGTGATCAAAGCTCTTGCCGATTTCCCACGGCTTCTTCTCGTCGCCCATGGCGCGCTGCAGGTCGCGGCGGGTCATGTCGAGGCCGAGGGCGTAACCATAGACATGGTCGAGCGCCTTGTCGGTCGGGATATTGGTGCCGCCGGATTTGAGCGCGGCGACGAGTTCGACCTCGTAGTGATAGTTCTTCGTCAGCGACGGATAGGGATGATCGGCGACCTCGCCGACTTTCACGTTCTGGATCGCATCCGTCGGCTTCTGGAAGAAGAACGGCGGCTCGCGATTGGGATCGGAGCCCATTTCGCGCGAATGCGCTGCGTAGTTGCGGCCGATGCAATAGATCCGGCGAACCGGGAAGACATCGGTCTCGCCGACAATGGGGATCGTCACCGCATCGACCTTGAAAATGCTCTTCGGTCCGGCCTGGGCCTGCGCCGCCTGCGCGCCGATGGTTGCAGCAGTGAGCGCGACGGCTCCGCCGGTCACGATCGTCCTGCGATCGATCTTGTCCATGATCGTCCTCCCTGATTTCGCTCTTGGATGAGCGTTTGTTCGCGACTGGCATACCACAACAAAAAGGCCCGCGCGAGCGCGGGCCTGTCGTATTGCGATGGCGAAACGATCAGCGCTTGATATCGTCCGGCAGCTTGCCGCCATTGGCCGCGAACTTCGCCATCACCTGCTTGTGCAGCCAGATATTCATGCTGGCGCTGTCATTGGTGTCGCCGGTATAGCCGAGCTCCTTGGCAAGCTCCTTGCGAGCGCTGAGGCTGCTATCGATATCCAGCGCCTTCATCAGATCGACGATGGAGGTGCGCCATTCCAGCTTCTCGCCCTTGGCCTTCACCGCAGCGTCGAGGATCGGCGCCACATCGACGGTGGCGGCAGGAGCGGCGCCGCCAGCAGGCGCTGCTGCGCCGCCACCAGCGGCGGGCGCTGCGTCGGGAGCCGCAGCACTGGCGCTGCTGCCGAAAATCGCGCCCATGATTTTTCCGAAAATGCTCATTTTGATCGCTCCCAATAAATTTGAAGGTGGCTGCAAGAATTGCCGCAAGACATGACCGGCGAATGACCGCCGGACAGCAGTATCTCCCCGCTGACCGCCGCTGCCAATGCGGCACCGGCGTCCAACAACAAGACTCATTCAAACTTCGTTCCAATTGCGGTCAAAGGCGGACTGCACTGCAACGCCATCAGCCCGCGCTGCACCCTCACCCAAGCGTGAGCGAAGCCCCTGTGGATCGGCGCTAGGATAGTCCCACAGGTCGCGGCAACCAGCCTTCTTGCAAGCGTGTCTGGCCTCGTCGTGATCGTTTCCGGGCGGCTCCCGCGCGCGTCGCGTGGAAATGCCGCGCGCTCAGAAGGGAGCAACGACCATGGCCCTCTCTTACACCAGCACGACCACCGACCTCGTCCGTATCGACGACATCAGCCGAGCGCCCCGCGTCTACTCGATCGAGCCATCCGATCTCGGTGACGCCTTGCGGCTCGGTTGGGAAGATTTCAAGGCTGTCCCCAGCCACGCCATCATGTTGTGCCTGATCTATCCGGTCATCGGCATCGTGCTGGCGCGCAGCGTGCTCGGCTATTCGATCCTCCCGCTGCTGTTTCCGCTCGCTGCGGGTTTCGCATTGCTCGGGCCCTTCGCAGCCATCGGACTCTATGAACTCAGCCGCCGCCGCGAAACCGGCGAGGATGCGTCGGCCTGGCATGCGCTGGATGTGACGCGCTCGCCATCCTTCGGCGCCATGCTCGCACTGGGCCTGGCATTGCTGGTGCTGTTCCTGACATGGATCGCGACGGCGCAGGCAATCTATGTCTCGACCTTCGGTAATGCGCCGGCTGCAGGCATCCCGAGCTTCCTGTCGGATGTGCTGACGACATCGCAAGGCTGGCAGCTCATCGTGGTCGGCTGTGGCACCGGCATGATGTTCGCGCTCGTCGCGCTCTGTGTCAGCGCGGTGTCGTTTCCGCTGATGCTGGATCGGCACGCCGGCGTGATGGACGCCGTCACCACATCGCTGCGCGTGGTCGCGCGCAATCCGGTGACCATGGCCATGTGGGGCGTCATCGTGGCCGCGTTGCTTGTGCTGGGATCACTGCCCTTCTTCCTTGGACTTGCGATCGTGATCCCGTTGCTCGGCCACGCCACCTGGCATCTCTATCGCAAAGTGGTGGAGCGCAACCCAAATCCGCCGGTCATGCCGGAACGCAGCCCGACCAAGCGCCATGCGGCCGATTTTCCAGTCTCGCTGTTTCAAGGCCGCCGCGAGGATTGAGCAGTTGGATCCCGCCGCTCGTCCGCCATATTGAGAGACAGGCGGCGGGTTCCAAATCGAAACGCCGTTCAGTTTTTGCCCTTACTACACGCACCCATTGATCGGAGCAGCTGCAACTCGTCTTGCGAAGCATCTCCATACGGAACAAAGCGAGAAAGAATTCGATCGGAGCAGATCGCGTTCAGGCTGATCCATGCCTCGCACTCATTCATTTCTAGATGAATATAAGTTCATATCTATCGTTTGCATGCGATTCGCGCATGTCTACAGGCGATCTATTAACGGCCGTCAGCCCGGCGCCAGCTTCTGGCCGCGATCTCTTCACGCAACGGCCATAACGCCTAGAAACCCTTTAAAACGTGATTTAACTGACTAACTAAGGACTGATCCCGCGGCCGCGGTGTCCGGATACGCACGCTGCCTCAACCCGCGCCGGTCCGCGCCGAAAGGTTAATCACTTCTTGCCAGACCTATGCGCAAATCGCTTAGCTGCACCGCAACATCTGAACTGCTGCATCGCGAAGCGCTCATCTATATTCACTTCAACGGCGAGACCCTCTCAAGAGATGAATCGCCAGATGAAGGAGAAAGAAAATGCTGCTCTCGCTTATCCGTATGATCCAGGCTTTCCGTGACTATCAGCGCAATGTTGCCGAGCTGTCGCAGCTCAGCGATCGCGAACTGTCCGACATCGGTCTCGACCGCTCTGACATTCCGCGCGTTGCCTCGGGTGCCTACAACGGTTGATACGTCTGGACGGTTCGCCGTCCCCGACGTTTCACGAATTGCGCCCGCGCCGCGCGGGCGCGCTCGGGGGCAACCGGAAGGCGTCTCTATCGTCAGGTGGTCGCGCAAAGCACTGACTAACCTGCGGAACCCCGCCAAAGCGAATTCCGTTTCGCGTTGAAACGCGCTACATGCGGGCCATGACAACAGCCTCGACTACAGACAACCGCGTCCATGTGATCGGCGCGGGCCTTGCCGGCTCCGAAGCCGCCTGGCAGGTCGCCAATGCCGGCATCCCCGTGACCCTTCACGAGATGCGCCCGGTGAAGATGACCGACGCCCATCGTACCGATGGCCTCGCCGAACTCGTCTGCTCCAATTCATTCCGTTCCGACGACGCGCTGAACAACGCTGTCGGCCTGCTGCATGCTGAAATGCGCAAATTGGGCTCGCTGATCATGCGCAGCGCCGATGCGCATCAGGTGCCTGCAGGCGGCGCGCTGGCTGTGGACCGTGATGCGTTTTCCGATGCCGTGACCCAGGCGCTGGAAGACCACCCCCTCATCACCATCGATCGCACCGAAGTGGACAGGCTGCCGCCCGCCGACTGGCGCAATGTCATTGTCGCCACCGGCCCCCTCACCTCGGCGCCGCTGGCTGATTCCATCCGCGCGCTGACCGACGAGAATGCGCTGGCGTTCTTCGATGCCATCGCGCCTATCGTGCATAAAGACTCCATCGATATGGAGATCGCCTGGTTCCAGTCGCGCTACGACAAGGTCGGGCCCGGCGGCACCGGCGCCGACTACATCAACTGCCCGATGACCCGCGAACAATATGACGCCTTCATCGACGCGCTGCTGGCCGGCGAAAAGACCGACTTCAAGGAATGGGAGCTGAACACGCCCTATTTCGACGGCTGCCTGCCCATCGAGGTGATGGCCGAGCGCGGCCGCGAGACGCTGCGCCATGGGCCTATGAAGCCGGTCGGCCTCACCAATCCGCGCGATCCACAGGTTAAGCCCTATGCCATCGTGCAGCTGCGCCAGGACAACAAGCTCGGCACGCTCTACAATATCGTCGGCTTCCAGACGAAATTGAAATACGGCCCGCAGCAGAATGTGCTGCGCATGATCCCGGGCCTGCAGAATGCGGAATTCGCCCGCCTCGGCGGCCTGCATCGCAACACCTTCCTCAATTCGCCAAAGCTGCTCGACGAGCAGCTCCGCCTGAAGGCGCAGCCGCGGCTGCGTTTCGCCGGGCAGATGACCGGCTGCGAAGGCTATGTGGAATCCGCCAGCGTCGGCCTCATCGCGGGCCTGTGCGCGGCGGCCGATGCCAAGGGCCAGTCGCTGGCCATGCCGCCGGCGACCACGGCGCTCGGCTCGCTGCTCGGCCACATCACCGGCGGCCATATCGAAACCGTTGATGCCGGCCCGCGTTCGTTCCAGCCGATGAACATCAATTTCGGCCTGTTCCCGCCGCTCGCCTCGCCGCCGACCAAGAAGCCGGACGGCTCGCGCCTGCGCGGCAACGAGAAGACCGTCGCCAAGAAACAGGCCATGAGCGCCCGCGCACTGGCCGATCTCGACGGCTGGATCGCAACTACGCTCCCTGCCGTCGCGGCAGCGGCGTAACGCAAGCTCGGTTGGATCGCTCATGAGCTTGCCCAAACAGGATGCTGCTGCGCTGTCCAAGCACTGGACGGAAGGCGTGCTTCTCAAGCGCGACGTGTTCTCGACCGTCGAGCGCGGCCGTTTTCGCACGCGTCATGGTGATGTGGATGCCGTGCTGCGCCGGCTCGATCAGGTGCCATGGTGGTCGTTCATTCTCGCGCATCATCTGTTCACGCGCGAGCGCCGCGCGCTGACACTGACGCGCGAGCTCAATGTCGGGCCGCAGCTGCTCTGGGCCGGCAAGCGCACGCTGGTGCGCGGCTTCATTGATGGTGTCGCGCTGCATCTGGCCAAGCCGCACAATGATGCGCGCTATTTCCAGTCCGCCAAGCTGGCGCTGCGCAAACTGCATCGCATGGGCGTGTGCCATAACGATCTCGCCAAGGAGCAGAACTGGCTCCAGGGCAGCGACGGCCTCGCTTATCTCACCGACTTCCAGCTCGCGGTCTGCTTCAAGAGCCGCAGCCAGCTGTTTCGTATTGCCGCCTATGAAGACCTCCGCCATCTGCTGAAGCACAAGCGTACGTATGCGCCCGAGCTTTTGACGGCGAAGGAAAAGCAGATCCTGTCGAAGAAGTCGTTGCCAGCACGGATCTGGCTGATGACCGGTAAGAAGGTCTATCGCGCCATCACCCGCGGCATCTTCAACTTCACCGACCGCGAAGGCGGCGGCAAGCGCTTGGTCAATGACGCGCCGCCACTGTTAGAGATGATCAAGCGCAATCCCGCGGTGCGCGATGCCGCGATCGTGGCGTTTGCGGATCGGCGCACGGGCGTAGGTCTCTATGCATTCGTGGAAGCCGATGACGTTGCGCTGGAAGGCAAGCTGCAGAACGAGCTTGGTGCAGCGAAAGCGGCAAAACCGCCGGAGCATCTGCAGGTGATCCCGGCGCTGCCGCGCGATGCTGCGGGCAAGATCAGGACCGAAGTATTGCAGCTGGTGGCGATGAACCAGGTGGATCTGCTCGAGCCGCTGATGAGGAGCGATGCGGATCGCGCGTTTTTGAAGACGATCCTGGAGTCGCGAAAGAACCTGCGCGACCGCTTCAATTTCGAGACCCAGCTGCCGCAGGCTTAACACGCGCCGTCATTGCGAGCGCAGCGAAGCAATCCAGAAAGCCAAGAACTGGATTGCTTCGTCGCTGCGCTCCTCGCAATGACGACGGAGCTACGATGCCCGCCACAGCGTCCAAAGAGTCCGCAATCGCGATCGGATATACAATTCGAACGGATCGGCCACCGCCATCTGCGTGAGATCATACTTCACCAGCGCCATCGGCAAAAACGCCGCGCGCGCCGGCGCCGCCACATCGGCCATCATTCCATCCGCCACAGCCAGTTGCTCCTGCGCGCCCGAGATCAGCTGATCCAGCGTCGCGCGGATCGCGGGGGTCAGCTTGCCCAGATAAAATTCATGCTCGCTGCCACCGTTCTGGCGGAGCATGTCGTGCGGCAGATAGAGCTGGCTGCGCGCCGCGTCGTAAGGCATGCGCGCGAAAATGCGGGTGACTCCCTGCGCAAGACCGGCATGTTCGGCGACATGATCGACCGCCTCGGAGCCATCGCCGAGAATGCGCGCGGCGCAGGCGAACAGCGTGCCGGACGTATCGCGGAAATGGCTTTCCAGCACCGCGAGATCGGGCATCGGATCGTTGTAGAGATCGAAAATATGCGCATCCACGAGTTTTGCGAGCCGATCGACCGGCAGGTCGAACGAGCGCACGACCAGCAGCAATTCGGCTGCGACCGGATTCTGCTCCACATCGCCGTGGCCCTGCCCGGCCAGCGCATCGGTCCACCATTGCAGGCGGATCTCGCCGGGCAGCGCCTGTTTGACCTGATCGCGCACGCGGCTGACTTCGACATTGAACGCATAGAGCGCCAGCAGCGGACGACGCTTGTCGGCCGGCACGAACAGCGTGGATGCGTAGCGATCGAAATCATGGGTGCGCACGAGATCGGCGCAGAAGGCCGCGGCGCTCGTATCGGCGCTCATGGCACGGCAATCAGCGCGGCCGCCACGCGGCGGCGCTCGCCGATCATGATGTTGTAGGTGCGGATCGCGGGACCCGTCATCATCGTATCCGCCATGATGTGCAGACCGCGCAGTGCCTCGCGCAGGTCGCGCGGCATGATCCAGACATCGTTGCCGGTGCCGATGATCAGCGTGTCGATGCCGGCATGGCCTTCGAACACGCGGCGCAGCGCATGACGATCGATTTCGGCGGGCGTCGTGACGCCCCATGCCCACACCGCATCGGGCAGGCACAAAAGCGAGCCCTGATGCGACATGGTGTCGAAGATGAAGCCGCCCTTGCCGTAGGCTTCGATCTCGGCAGCCCGCGGAAGATGCGGCTGATCGGGATCGACCGGCATCAGGCCTTCGCCGTCTTCGCCGGCTTGCCATTGCTGACCGGCTCGTCGCGGTTCTCACCGACGCCGAGATAGATCAGCATCGGTGCTGCGATGAAGATCGAGGTGTAGGTGCCGACCAGCACCACGCCGAAGATCATCACGGCAGTGAACGAGTGGATCGCGTGGCCGCCGAACAGATACAGCGCGAGCAATGCCAGCGTCACGGTGACGTGGGTGATGATCGAGCGCGACAGGGTCTGGTTGATCGACTCGTTGAGCAGCTCCGGCATCGGCATCTTCTTGTAGCGACGCAGGATTTCACGAATACGGTCATAGATGACCACGGTGTCGTTCAGCGAGTAGCCGAGAATGGTCAGCAAGGCCGCGATGCTGGTGAGATCGAAATCGACCTGCGCGATCGACATGAAGCCGATGGTCAGCACGATATCGTGGACGTTGGCGATCATGGCGCCGATGGCGAACTGCCATTCGAAGCGGAACCAGAGATAGATGAGAATGCCGAAGATCGCGACGATCAGGCCGAGCATGCCGTAAGCGAGCAATTCGCCGGACACGCGCGGACCCACCACTTCGACGCGGCGATACTCAACCGCATCGCCGAGCGTGGCGCGCACCTTCTGCACCGCGGCCTGCTGCGCGGCGTCGCCGCCGGGCTGCTGGGCGAGACGGATCAGCACGTCGGCGGGGCCGCCGAACTGCTGCAACTGCACGTCACCGAGCTGAAGCGTCGAGAGTTTTGTGCGCATGTCCGAAATATCGGCCGGGCCGCTCTTGGACTGCACTTCCATCAGCGTGCCGCCCTTGAAGTCGATGCCGAAATTCAGGCCATGCGTGAAGAACAGCGTGATCGCGGCGATGGTCAGCAGCGCCGAGATCGGGAACGAGATGCGGCGGAAGCGCGTGAAATCGAACTTCGTATCGTCGGGGACGATGCGCAGCGGCGGCAACAGGTCGAAGATGGTCACGATCGACAGAATGACGACCAATGCACCGAGACCAGCGAGAACCATTTGGGTTGTAGTCAAAACCTGCTCCGTCAGCTCAGATCGGCACGCGCTGCGGCCGCTTCCACCTGACCCAGGCGGCAACGATCAGGCGGGTCACCGTGAATGCGGTGAACACCGTCGTGATGATGCCGATGCCGAAGGTCACGGCAAAGCCGCGCACCGGACCGGTGCCGATATAGAACAGCACGGCAGCCGCGATGAAGGTGGTGATGTTGGAATCGAGAATGGTGGCAAGCGCGCGCTTGAAGCCGGCATCGATGGCGGCAATCGCCGTCCGTCCGCCGCGCAGTTCTTCACGGATGCGCTCATAGATCAGCACGTTGGAGTCCACCGCAATGCCGACCGTCAACACGATGCCGGCGATGCCGGGCAGCGTCAGCGTGGCATTGAGCAGCGACAGGATGCCGAAGATCATCGCCACGTTGATGGCCACCGCGATATTGGCGAACAGGCCGAACAGGCGATAGGTCAGCAGCATGAAGATGATGACGAAGATCGAGCCGATATAGGCCGCGAGTTCGCCCTTGGCGATCGAGTCCTGGCCGAGGCCGGGACCGACGGTGCGCTCTTCGATGATCGACAGCGGTGCCGGCAGCGCGCCGGCGCGCAGCAGGATCGCGAGATCGTTGGCGCCCTGCACCGTAAACGAGCCCGAGATCTGGCCGGAGCCGCCGGTGATCGGTTCGCGGATGACCGGCGCCGACACGACTTCGTTGTCGAGCACGATGGCGAAAGGCTGGTTGACGTTCTTGACGGTGGCATCGGCGAATTTGCGGGCGCCGGACGAGTTGAAGCGGAACGAAACGATCGGTTCGTTGGTGCGCTGGTCGAAGCCGGGCTGGGCGTCGTTGAGATCGCCGCCGGAGACCAGCACTTCCTTCTTCACCAGATACGGCGTCTTCGGCGAAGTCGAACTCATCAGTAGCTCGGAGTCCGCGGGAACGCGGCCCTGCGCCTGCTCCGCCGGAATGGTCGTGTCGACCATGCGGAAGTCGAGCTTCGCTGTCTTGCCGAGCAGTTCCTTCAGGCGCGACGGATCCTGCAGACCCGGCACCTGGACAAGAATACGATCGAGGCCCTGGCGCTGGATCAGCGGTTCCACGGTGCCGAGTTCGTTGACGCGGCGCTCCACGATCTGGATCGACTGGTCCACCGACTGGCGGATGCGCTCGTTGATCGCCGCCTGCGGCACGGTAAAGCGGATCAATCCGCCACCGGCATCCGAGACTTCGAGGCTGCGCGCGCCGCTCTGGCCCATGATGCCGCCGAGCGGCTGCGACAGTTCACGCAGCTTGGTCAGCGCGGTCGGAAGATCGGTGTCCTTGGTGATGCGGACTTCGACGGTGTCGTTGCGGACATTCAGGCCGGTATAGACGATACGGGCATCGCGCAGGGTGCGGCGAACGTCGTCGCGGACCTGGTCGAGCTTGTCCTTCTTGACCGAATTGGCGTCGACTTCGAGCAGGATGTGCGAGCCACCCTGCAAATCGAGGCCCAGCACCAGATGGCGCTGCGCCCATGTCGGCCAGGTCTTGACGGTGGCTTCGGGGAAGAAATTCGGCACCGCGCACAGGCAGACGACGAGCGCCGTCAGGATAATGCCCAGCGCCTTCCACCGCGTGAAATACAACATCGAGTTGATCCGTCAGAATTCGAGGATGGGAAGAGCGCGGCGAATTACTTCGCCGCCGCGTCGTCCTTGGCCTCGGTCTTGGTTTCCTTCTCGCCCTTGTCCTTGGCGGGCTCGCCCTTGGTGCGGACGCCGGAGATCATCGAACGCAGCTGGCGCACGCGCACGCCTTCGGCGAGTTCGAATTCGACCTGCTCGTCGTCCACCACCTTGGTGACCTTGCCGACCAGACCGCCCGAGGTGACGATGGTGTCGCCGCGGCGAATGTTCTTCACCATTTCGGCGTGGTCGCGCACCTTCTTCTGCTGCGGGCGCAGGATCAGAAAATACATGATCACGAAGATGAGCGCGAAGGGCAGCAGCGACATCAGCATGCTGTTGGTGTCGTTGCCGGCGGCTGCGGCCTGGGCGAACGCAGGGGTAATGAACATCGGAAGTCCTCGTGAATGCGGGAGTTGACCGGCGACGCAGCCGCGTTCGGCCCGGTCTCGGTAAATTCGGCGCGGACTATAGCGGCCGGCAAGCCAATTGCAACGCTCCTAACCCCCTTGATGTACAAGCGATTTGTACCGCTTGCGGAGCTGTTCCCGGATGGTTAAGGGTGGCGCCCGAGGAAAGTCAGAAATGTCAAAAAAACCCAATAAAACCAGCCGCCGCCCTGCTCCCAAAGCCGCCAAGCCCCCTGCCCGAAAAGCCGTTGCCAAGCGCCCGCGACCGATGGCCGCCCCCGGCCTCGAGGAGCGCATCGCCGTGGCGCTGGAGGCGATCGCCGCCAACATGGCCGCGGCCGCGCCCAAGCCGTCCAATGCCGATTCTCTGGCCAGCGCCGAAGCCTTCATCTGGCATCCGGACGGTCGCCTCGCACCAGTGCCCAAGGTCTCGCGGGTTGAACTCGATCTCCTGCAGGGCATCAACCAGCAGGTCGATACGCTGATCGAGAATACCCGCCGCTTCGCCAATGGCCTGCCGGCCAATAACGCGCTGCTCTGGGGCGCGCGCGGCATGGGCAAGTCGTCGCTGGTCAAGGCAGCGCATGCGCGCATCAATGCCTCGAAGTCGGTCAATGGCCGGTTGAAGCTCGTCGAGATCCATCGCGAGGACATCGAGAGCCTGCCGCTGCTGATGGCGCAGATCCGTGCCTCGGATTTCTATTTCATCGTGTTCTGCGACGATCTCTCCTTCGACGGCAATGATGCGTCCTACAAGTCGCTGAAAGCCGTGCTCGAAGGCGGCATCGAGGGCCGGCCGGAAAACGTCATCCTCTATGCGACGTCGAACCGTCGCCACCTGCTCGCCCGCGACATGATCGAGAACGAGCGCTCGACCTCGATCAATCCCGGCGAAGCGGTGGAAGAGAAAGTGTCGCTATCGGATCGTTTCGGCCTGTGGCTCGGCTTCCACAAATGCAGCCAGGACGAATATCTTGCGATGGTGCGTGGCTATTGCAACCACTTCAAGGTCAAGATCGACGACGACCAGTTGCAGCGCGAGGCGCTGGAATGGTCCACCACCCGCGGCTCGCGCTCGGGCCGCGTGGCCTGGCAGTTCGTGCAGGAACTGGCGGGACGATTGGGTGTGAAGCTCCTGACGAAGTAAGGAAGCGTAGGATGGGTTGAGCGAAGCGATACCCATCACCACCGACACCGGAGCATGCGGTGATGGGTATCGCTCCGGCGCTGCGCGCCTGCGCTCAACCCATCCTACTTCTCGGCGCTACCAGCTGAACCTGGCCCCCGCGGCCACCTGATGGCTCAGCGCATTGCTGCGGAATTCGCCGTTATATGATCCGTACAAACGGAAATTCTCGCTGCGCCAGCCGGACAGTTTGAGGCCGACCAGCGCGGCATCGCGGCCGGGCTGCGCGCCGGCCACGGTGAGCACGGTGTCGAGTAAGGCGGCCTGGGTGATCAGCGTGGTATCTCGCAAATCATGGCCCCAGCCGAGGCGCAGTTCCGGCATCAGCGTGGTGCCGTCCATGGCGCTCAGCCGCGCGCTCGCCGACAGGCCGAGGGTGGTGGTGAGCTTCTCGTAGAACTGCGCGCCGTAAGCGATGCCGAACGGCATCTGGTTCTCCGTATAGGCACCGCGGCGAAAGCCCTGCCAGCCGAGGCCGGCAAAAGGCTGCAGCACCGCTTGCTGCCAGACCGGGATCAGATAGCCGGCCTCCAGATTCACCGCCGTGCCAAATCCGTTGGTGCTGCCGCCGATGGCGCCAGGCAGCAGCACGGTCTGTCGCCCGGTGGCGATCTGGCTCGGGCCGGCGGCAACGCGCAAATCGAATTTGGCAGCGCCGGGCGTCCAGGTGGCATAGGCGGCGCCGGAATATGTATCCGACGTGCCCGTGGTGCCCTCGCTGCTGGCGGCGGTGCGGGCATAGCCGAAGGCGCCGCCCGCCAGCAGGTTCGCCGAAACCGCGCGGTCGGCGCCCATGACGAAGCCGGTGCTGATGGTGCGCGAGCCGGCGAGATCGCCGATACTGCCCACCTTGCTCATGCGGCCAAAGCCCTGCCCCCATACGGTCCAGCCCTGCTCGGCGCGCGGCTGGTCGAGGCTGGCAAAGGCCTGGCTGGTGGCGACATTCATGATGCGACCGTCATAGGCCATCGCAAAGGCCTGCGCGGTGCCGACCATGCCGGTGGACGCGTTCAGCACATGAGCGCTCTGGCGATCCGCGATCGGGCCCATGAAGCCCTGGAAACTCTGCGCCATGGCGCTCATGACCGCGGGCTGGCCGGGACCGGTGATCTGATAGAGCCCGCTCGCATAGGCGCCCTCGTCGCCGAGGCTGTAGATCGTATCGAACAACGCCTTGTTGTCGGCTGACGGCATCTCCGCCGGCGCCGCGCGGCGGCGGTCCAGCAAGTCGGCGATGAGGCGCGCATTGCTGCCGAGACCGGCATCGGCGGCAAGGCCGGCGAAACTTTCCGGCGTCACCGCCAGCGCGATCAGCGCGCCGCCATAGATGACATCGAAGCGCGACTTCGCCGCCATGCCGTCCACCGGCTGGGTGATGCCGTTGAATACACCTGCGGTGTGTGCGCCATCCACCGCCTGGATGATGTCGAAGCGCGCGCCGATCGGCGGCGTGTAGGCGCTCACGGTGCCAACGCTCCCGCGTAGCACCGGCATCAATGTGCCGCTGGCCCAGAACACATTGCCGGCGCCGCTGACGATGACCTTGTCATAAGTGCCGGGACCGCCGGGAATGAGCTGGGTGCCGTCGATATCGAGCCGCGTGGTGGCGCCGGGCGTCAGCGTGACATTGCCGTGGAAGGTCAGCGTGCCGACCGAATTGCCCGCCAGCACGGTGCCGGGGGCGATGGCGCCATTGGCGTGCAAGTCTTCTTCATTCGCCATCTTGCCCGGCGACAAGGTGCCGAAGATGGTGCTGTCGCCATAGATCGCACCGAAGCCGGCGATGGTGCCGCCTTGCTGTACCAGCAGATTGCCGGTCGCGAGGCTGAATGTGCCGTCCACCGCCAGCGTACCGGCATCGACGTCCACGTCACCATTCGCTGTGACGCGGCCGGATACGGTCAGCACGCCGTCGCCGACCTTGCTGAAACCCGCATCGGTGCTGAACGACATGCTCCAATAATCGGTCAGCCCGGCCGCGACATTGACGCTGGCGCCGGCCGCGAGTGCAGTCGGCCCGGCAATGGCACGATCGACGCGGACCAGACCCTGGCCGAACTCCTTGTCGATGCCCGGCAGGCCGAGATCCTCGGCCGTCGAGAACAGCAGATGCGTCAGGTCCTGCGCGTTATAGAACGGATGCGCCTGCATCAGCACCGCCAGTGCACCAGTCACAGCCGGCGCCGCCATCGAGGTGCCTTCCTCGAAAGCATAGGTGTTGTTGTCGAAGGCGGAATAGACACCGGGCCGTGCCGGCCGATCGCCACCGGGCGCTGCGACGCACCAGCTCGCGGTCACGCCGCAGAAGTTCGAATAGTCCGCGGAGCGCTTCAGATCCGTCACCGCCGTCACGGCAATGATCTGGCCCGGCAGACGCTGCAGCACCGTGAAATCGAAATTGGCGTTGTTATCCGTGTAAACGCCGCGCCCGGCATGGGCCGGGTTGATGTAGGGCAGCAGCGCGAGGCCCGACGCATTCTGTCCCGCCTTCGGATGCCGCTCGCGGTCATTGCCATTCGCGGCGACGATGATCTTGCCGGCGCGCAGCACGTTCTCCGCCGCCACCGCTTCGTCAAACACCCACTGGCCGACATACCATTGGCTCTGCGGCGGCGCTTTCGGGTCGATGGCCGGGCCATAGCTCGCATTGTAGATCCACGTGCCGCTGAGCGAGGCGAAATAGTTCAACGCCTCGACGCTCGGATCGATGTCCGGCGCCGCGGTCGAGAATTTGTCGGTCAGCATGCGGATCGGAACGACCTCCGCATCATAGGCGATGCCGTGCATGACGAGCCCGGGATTGTCGAACTTCTGCGCGGCGATGATGCCGGCCACATGCGAACCGTGCACGACGCCTTCAGGCAGCGGCGATACGTCATAAGGGTTATACGCGCGGCCGTTCACCATGACGAAGTTGCGCGCAAGATCGAGCCGCAAGGCGCGCACCAGCGCCGCATTGTTGGTGTCGAAGCCGGTATCCGCCACCGTCACCATGACGCCGGCGCCAGTGAAGCCGCGCAGATAAGCGGCATCCATCCCGATCAGGTTGCGATTCCAGCTCTGGTCATACGCGCTGGGAAATGTCGCCGGCAGGTTCGGCGACGTGTTGTAGTCGGCGGCGAAAGACGGCGCATGAGCCAATGTCGCAAATGCCAGTGCCAGCGCCGTTGACCCAAGCCATCCACGCGTCGCGCGACGACTCCAAACCGCATTGCCCATCTCGTTCGCCCCGAATCGGATGATGATTCCCCGCGGCGACTAGATCAGGTGAAGTGGTGCACGTCGACGTTGCCCATCGCAGGCCACAAAGATCCCCGCGCAGCGTTGCCAGCGAAACACATGCGGCACATGTACGCGGCGACGTTTCGCGCATCGCTTTATGAGTTCATAAAAAAACGGCGCCCGCTGGCGCCGCTTTGAATCTCTCAGTCTGCTTGGGTCCGTGTATCACGCTCCATTGAGGAACTGGAGCGGATCAACCGGCGACGACCCCTTACGGATCTCGAAATGCAGCTGCGGCGAGCCGACTTCGCCGGACTGACCTGACTTCATGATCACCTGGCCACGCTTGATGGTTTCGCCACGCTTGACCATCAGTTCGCTAGCGTGAGCGTAAGCGGTCACATAGCCGTTCGAGTGACGCACGAGCACGAGATTGCCGTAGCCCTTGAGTTCATTGCCGGCATAAGCGACGACACCGTCTTCAGCAGCCTTCACCGGCGTGCCTTCCGGCACCGCGATGTTGATGCCGTCATTCGACTTGCCATTCGTCTTGGCGCCGTAGCCGGTGGCAACGCGGCCGCGCACCGGCCAGCGGAAAGTCGGCAGCGCACCGGTGGCGTCAGCAACCTTGGTCGGAGACTCAGGCGTCGCCACCTCAGACGTTGGCGTCGCGCTGGCGAGACGCGCCTTCTGCTGCGGCTCAACTGCAGCGACGCGCGCGGGTGCTGTCGTGACGGGCGCAACCGGCGCAGCGGCGATCGTCGATGGCGCTCCGAGCGGAGCAGGAGCAGATCCGGTCGGTGCTGCAGCAGCGGTGCGTGCGGCCGGCACATTGATCTTGGTGCCAAGCTTGAGCTGGGCAGTCGGCGACAAGCCGTTGGCGCGCGCGAGTTCGGCAACCGGCACGTTGTTCTTGCGCGAGATGCTCATCAGCGTATCGCCGCGATTGACGTAATGCGTGGTGCCGGCGGCGGCAGTACGAACCGGAGCCGCCGCGACAGCCGATGCAGCAACCGTACCTTGACGCGGAATGATCAGCGACTGGCCGGGCGACAACGCGCGTGGACCGCGATAGCCGTTGGCCTGCAGGATCGCAGCCTGCGAAACATTATAGCGCTTTGACAGACCGTCGAGTGTGTCGCTCGTGCCGACGATGATGGTGGTGCCGTTGCCAGCTGCGTGAGCGGAAGCCGGCGCTGCGGCAACCGAGCGCGGAGCCGTGCTGCCAGTGTGCTCGATCGGCGTGCGCGCGGGCGGCGGCGTATACATGCCATTGCCACCACCGCTGACCGGCGCGGCAGATGCAACCGGACGCGGAGCCGAAGGATAGGACTGGGGCGCAGACGGATAAGACTGCGGCGCCGAGATCGGCGGCGGCAGCGGCTGCGACGAATATTGCGGCTGCGGATTGTAAGACGGGCGCTGATACTGCGGTAATTCACGCGGCGCCTGAGCGACCGGGCGCTGCGGCACCGAACCGGTGGCCTCGCCTGCACCACCCTGCCAGCCGAACTGGCGGTTGGAGCTGGCACTGATATTGTTACCGTCGAATGTCTGGGAGAGCCGCGTCGACATGTCGGCGCTGCAGCCGGCAAATCCGATGGACATCAACGCCAGCACCGCAACCTGCGGAGAACGACGCGAGCAAAGCAACTCGACTACGCGGGACATTGGTTACTCACTCATACGCAACAAACGACTGAATTGAGTAAACACCGTCTCCGTTACCAAGCCTTTAACCCTGAGACAAAGACATCAGAACCGATCACGAACTTGTTCAAAGTTCGCGCGCGATGCCTGAAAGCGCAGGTACGAAGCGTACGGCCACGAGCTCACGCTGCTCGATGGTGTCGCCGGTCTTGCGAATGCGGACCAGCGTCTGCACGCCGTGATGCGGACCGACGGGCGCAATGAGGACCCCGCCGTCATCCAGTAAGTCCATTAGCGATTGCGGCACGGCTTCGACCGCCGCAGTGACGATGATGCGGTCGAATGCCCCGAGATTGGAGCCGAGATTGAGGCCATCGCCGAGCATGACTTCGGCATTGTAGAGCGCAAGGCTTTCCAGGCGGACACGTGCCGTGTCGGCCAATGTGCGATACCGCTCCACCGTCAAAACGTCACGGACCAGTTTTGCGAGGATGGCCGCCTGATAGCCGGAGCCTGTCCCGAGCTCGAGCACGCGGTGCCGTGGCTCCAACTGCAGCTGCTCGGTCATATAGGCGACCACGAATGGCTGGCTGATGGTTTGCCCGCACGAGATCGGCAGCGCGGAGTCCCGCCAGGCATATTCGCGGTCGGCCTGATCGATAAAGCGGTCGCGGGGCACCTCTTCCATGGCGCGCAGCACGCGGCCGTCGCTGATACCGCGGCGACGCAGGCTTAGCTGGAATTGCATCTGCTCTGGCGGATGGCCGGTATCGATCATGGGAACTGCCCGCCCTCAACTTGCGATCGCGCCCGATTACCCCAAATAGGTTGATGCAATCTCGCCAGGAACAACACCCGGGACAGGAAAGATTATTGTTCCGATCGGGGAACCCGGACGTGGCGCACTTGTTAGCGGCGTCGGGGACCACCGAATTGCGGCGCCAAAGTCGGAAACCGTACATAGAATGTTCGGCGGCTGCGCTATTTGAGTCCTTCGAATTCGCGCCCGGTGCGATTGCGTTCAAATGCGGAATTTGCGACGTTCCGTTGGGGATTATGCAAGGAAAGCGGCCATGACTGAATCGAACCAGCCGGGCGGCTCCGTCTTCCTCGTGGAAGACGAGGTCATGATCCGCATGATGGTCGCCGATATGCTCGAAGACCTCGGTTACCAGGTCGCCGCCGAAGCCGGCGATATCGTCGAGGCCACCCGCCTTGCCGGCTCCGCTGAATTCGACGTGGCGATCCTCGACGTCAACGTCAACGGCAAGGTGATTTCGCCTGTCGCAGAAGCGCTTGCGGCGCGCAACAAGCCTTTCATTTTCGCGACGGGCTACGGCGCCCAAGGCCTGCCCGAGGATTTCCGCAACCGCCCGACCCTGCAGAAGCCGTTCCAAATGGAAACCCTGGCCCAGGTGCTGGCTGCGACGCTGAAGGGCGTGGCGGTTTAACGCAGAGCTGCGGTTCTAGGGTGGGGTGATCGAAGGCGCGACAGCGCAGGGCGACACCCATCAGACCAACGCCCGGCCGTGATAGGTATCGCTTCGCTCCACTCATCCGACCACTGAGTTACCCCAGCGCCTTGCTCAGTGCATCGCTGAACGCCTCGTCGGTGCGGTCGAGCCGCAGCGGTGTCACCGAAACATAGTGCGCAGCCAAAGCCGCCAGATCGGTGCCTTCCGGCGGTGCTTCCGCGGCAACGATCCGCTCGAAGCCGATCCAGAAATAAGGATTGTTGCGGCCATCGCGGCGCTCGTCGATGCGCAGGAAACCCTGATTGCGCTTGCCCTGGCGTGTTACGACAACGCCCTTCACCTCATCCGCATCGCAGGCCGGGAAGTTGATATTGATCACGGTGTTCTTCGGCACGCCGGCCTTGATGACCTTGCGCAAGACATCAGGACCGAAGGCCAGCGCGGTGTCCCACTGCGGCGCATTGCGGGTCGCCATGGAAAATTCCTGCGAGAGCGCCACCGACGGAAAACCGAGAATGGTGCCTTCCAGCGCGCCGGCGATGGTGCCGGAATAGACCACGTCTTCAGCAACGTTGCGGCCCTTGTTGACGCCGGACAGAACCAGATCGGGTTGCTTGTCCTTGAGGATGTGCCGCGCGCCCATGATGACGCAGTCGGTCGGCGTGCCGCGCACGGCATAGTGCCGCTCGCTGACTTCGCGCAGGCGCAGCGGATCATTCAGCGACAGCGAATGCGACACGCCGGACTGATCGAGTTCGGGCGCCACCACCCAGACATCGTCGGACAATTGCTTGGCGATCTGCTCGATGATCTGCAGGCCCGGCGCGTGAATGCCGTCGTCATTGGTGCAGAGAATGCGCATGCGTGTCAGCCCTTTCGATCCGGCCGACCCGGCCCTTGGCGGACTTTTTGCCAGCCTGGAAGCGGTTTTGCCACCCCCTATTCGCCGCTGTCAGATGCCGCCGTCGCGCCATTTTTCCGGCACACGGGAACCGACTGGGCCGAAACGCTGTTCTGTTTTGAGCAATGAGTGTCGGTGCGTTTCGGACATCAGCGCGCGACCGAAAGTCAGGCCGCAGCGCCCATCGAGGCGACGAACATGGTCACGGTGCTTGATCGGCGGATTTGGCTGGGCGTCCCGATCCTGGTCGCAATTGGCGTCGCCGGGTGGCTGTTGATGCCGAGCTTCGCGCGAACGTCACAGCCTGACCTGACGCTGAACCTTGCACTGGCAGCCCCACCAGAGGATGACGCAATCCCCGAAGCGAAGCCCGCGAAGCTGGCGGACGCGCCCGAGGCCGTCGATCTCAAGCGCGTCAGCCTGTCGCGTCAGTCGTTTCGCCGCGGCGGCATGGGATCGCGGGCGCTGATGACTTTCACCGTCCGTAACGCCAATGCCTACGACATCAAGGATCTCGAACTGCTCTGCGCTTTCAAGAGTCGCGACGGCAGTTACACCACAGAGCGCCGCAAGCGGGTGACCGAGACCGTCGCCATGAAGAGCCGCAAGGCGTTTCCCATGACGCTTGTCGGACACGTCAATGTCCGCGCGGCTAAAGCGAAATGCTCGCTCGTCACAGCAAACCGCGCGTGACACGTTCAGGCAATGATCAGTTCGCCTGAACGCGTTTGAGGCCGCCCATATAGGGCTGCAGCACGTCTGGCACCGCGATGGAGCCGTCTTCCTGCTGATAGTTCTCGATCACGGCGATCAGCGCGCGGCCAACTGCCGTGCCCGAACCATTCAGCGTATGCACGAAGCGCGGTTTGCCGTCCGGACCACGCGACCGCGCATCCATGCGACGCGCCTGGAAATCGCCGCACACCGAGCAGGACGAGATTTCGCGGTAAGCGCCGCCCTCGCCTTGCCCCGGCATCCAGACTTCGATGTCATAGGTCTTTTGCGCGGCAAAGCCCATGTCACCGGTGCACAGCGTCATGACGCGATAATGCAGACCGAGCTTCTTCAGCACTTCCTCGGCGCAGGACAGCATGCGCTCATGCTCGTTCCTGCTCTCCTCCGGCGTGACCACCGACACCAGCTCAACCTTGGTGAACTGATGCTGCCGGATCATGCCGCGCGTATCGCGGCCAGCCGCGCCGGCTTCGGCGCGGAAGCACGGTGTCAGCGCGGTAAAGCGCAGCGGCAGCTCTTTCTCGTCGAGGATGGACTCGCGCACGAGATTGGTCAGCGGCACTTCAGCGGTGGGAATGAGCCAAAGATTCTCAAATCGCGGCACGTTCGTCGAATCAATAGAGAGGTGCACAAAGTCACCAACTTGTTCAACCTTCTGCTCCGCCCCGAGCTTGATAGCTCGATCAACCCGATCTTGGATATCCAGTTCACGCCAAGCCGAGAACTGATCTTCCTTGAACTTCGGCAGCTGCGCCGTGCCGAACATCGCGTCGTCGCGTACCAGCAGCGGCGGATTGACTTCGGTGTAACCGTGCTCGTTGGTGTGCAGGTCGAGCATGAACTGCCCGATCGCACGCTCCAACCTTGCAAGGCCTTTTTTCAGCACGACGAAGCGGGCCCCCGACAGCTTGGCGGCCGCTTCAAAATCCATGAAGCCCATGGCTTCGCCGATCTCGTAATGCGGTTTTGGCGTGAAGGCATAGTTTTGCTTGGCGCCGTAGTGATGGCGCTCGACATTGCCATGCTCGTCGACACCTTCCGGCACGTCGTCGAGCGGCAGGTTCGGAATGCCGGCCAACTCGGTGCGCAGCTGTTCTTCAGCGGCTTTCACCGCGGCGTCCATTTCCGGCATCGTCGTCTTGAGTTCGGCGACCTCGGCCATCAGGGCATTGGCGCGCGCCTCATCCTTGGTCTTCTTGGCCTCGCCGATTTCCTTGGAGGCCGCGTTGCGGCGCGCCTGCGCCTGTTCGGAGGCGAGGATGGCTGTGCGGCGTGCCTCGTCGATCGCCAGCAACGACGACGACATCGCAGCCAGACCGCGCCGCTTCAGCGCAGCGTCAAAGGCTTCGGGATTGTCGCGGATCGATTTGATGTCGTGCATAGCGGGATTCCTGAGCAAACGCGGCTCTGACTACCCCGAATGATGGAAATTTGGAACACCAAACCCGGACGCGGAGCCCCGCAGGGCGAGGTACGATCAATGCGCCCGAAGAAAGCGCATCGCGGAGACGTTTCGTATAGCCCAACGTATCGAGTGTAGCCACCACGACCGCCCCACAAAAAACAACCTAAAGTAGATTGATTTTGTGAGGGACGCAAGACGTCCACCTTATTCCACCGTCGTCAGATCCGTCCCGGTCGCTGCAGCCGCCCGCTTGGCTGCGTTCTTCTCCACGATGGCGACCGCGTAGATCGAGCCCTCGTAGAGAATCATCAGCGGGATCGCGAGCGACATCTGGCTGATCACGTCCGGCGGCGTCAGCACGGCGGCGATGACGAAAGCGCCGACGATGAAGTAGCGACGCTTGTCGCGCAGCTGCTTCGAGGTCAGCACGCCGATGCGGCCGAGCAGCGTCAGGATCACCGGCAGCTGGAAGGCGATGCCGAAGGCGAAGATCAGCGACATCATCAGCGACAGATATTCGCCGACCTTGGGCAACAGCGCGATCTGGGCGGTGTCGCCGCCGCCCATCTGCTGCATGCCGAGCGAGAAGCGCACCAGCATCGGCAGGACCATGAAATAGACAAGCAGCGATCCCAGCACGAAGAAGAACGGAGTCGCGATGAGATAGGGCAGGAACGCGCCTTTCTCATGCTTGTAGAGGCCGGGCGCGACGAACATGTAGATCTGCGCGGCGATCACCGGGAACGAGATGAAGCCAGCGCCGAACATCGCGAGCTTGAGCTGCGTCAAAAAGTATTCGAGCAGCGCCGTATAGATGAACTTCGAATTCTCCGGCCCCGCGATCCAGACGAACGGCCATACCAGCACATTGTAGATCTGCTTGGCGAAAGCGAAGCACAGGATGAAAGCCACGGCGAATGCCAGCAGCGCCTTGATCAGCCGCGACCGCAGCTCGATCAGATGGTCCATCAAGGGGGCCTTCGAGGCCTCGATATCTTCGGCGCTCATAGGGCTTTGGCGTTCTTCAGGATGTCGGGATTGCCGGGCTCGGCAGATGGTTCGACGTGGTCCGCAGCAACGGGCACATCGCTGGTCGCGACAGGCTCGGCCGGGGTCGGCTGCACTTCCCGCGTGATGGCGAGCGGCTCGTTGACCGCGTCATGCGCAGCAGCCTCGATAAAGGTCTCGGGCGTCGGCGGCTCCGGCGTCGTCGGCTCGACCGGCGGCGTGGTGACATTGTCGATCTTGTCGACGGTCATGGCATCACTGACATCCTTGGTCAGTGAGGTCATGATGTTGTTCTTGGAAAAATCGGAGGCCGCGTCCTTGACGTCGTCGAAGGCCTTCTTGACGTCGGCCATCTCGGCCTCGCGCATCGCCTCGTTGAACTGACCCTGGAATTCCGACGCCATGCGACGGGCCTTGCCCATCCATTGCCCGACCATGCGCAACACGCCGGGCAATTCCTTCGGGCCGATGGCGATCAGCGCCACGACGCCGATGACGACCAGTTCACTCCACCCGATGTCGAACATGTAACAACCTGCTCACAGGCCGGACGAGCCGTGCCTTCTGACCCGTCCGCTGCGATCCGAAATAACCTTAGACAGCTTTGCTGCCGACATCCGACCGGTTGGCCGTTGGCGCAGCCGGAGCCTGATCGATGGTCTTGTTCGGATCGGCCGGCTTGTCCGCCGGCTTGTCGTCATCGGCCATGCCCTTCTTGAAGGCCTTGATGCCCTGGGCGACGTCCCCCATCAGATCGGAGATCTTGCCGCGACCGAACAACAGCAGGACCACCGCGATCACGACGATCCAGTGCCAAATGCTGAGAGAACCCATCCTGCTAACCCTCCAAACACACAGCCGGCGGACCGGCCTGATTTAACCGGAACGTAGGCCGCGGGTTCGTCAAAAACAAGGACTTAACCACCGTGGAATCGCGGATGGACAAGTCGTAACGTTGCGAGCGTTAATGTCGCATCAGTGCTTGTCGCCGTCGTCCTCGTCCGACTCGGTCGCGTCGCCCTCTGAGCGGCCCTCCTCGGCGCCGTCAGCGTCGATCTCCTCGTCGTCTTCGTCATCCTCGAAGTCATCGTCTTCGTCATCCTCATCCACCTCGTCGGCGTCGAGTTCCGCGGTTTCGGCCTCGGCCGTTTCAGCCTTGTCCGTCTCCGCGTCAGCGGCATCTGCCACGTCGTCAGCTTCGTCTTCGTCGATTTCGACCGCGCCGAGCGCAGGCGCGTCGTCGTCCTCAGCATCGGCCAGGTCGGCGATCTCGCCGGCCTCGGCGTCATCGCTCACCGGCAGTTCGGCGACGCCGACAGCCACAGTCTCGGCCTGTTCGCCCTGCGCTTCCGGGAACTCGGGATCGGGCTCCGAGATCGAGAGGTGCAGTTCGGCATCCTCCAGCGGATCCTCGTCCTCGCGGAGTTGCGGGTCGTCCGACGGATTGGGCACGCTGAAGCCGGCCGGCAGACGCGAGTCGAGCAGACCAGTGCCCTTGAGCTCTTCGAGACCGGGCAGATCTCCGAGCGCTTCGAGGCCGAACTGCGACAGGAACGTGTCGGTGGTGCCGAAGGTCAGCGGACGGCCCGGCGTCTTGCGACGGCCGCGCGGCTTGATCCAGCCGGTTTCCAGCAGCACGTCGAGGGTGCCCTTGGAAGTCACGACGCCGCGGATGTCTTCGATCTCGGCGCGGGTCACCGGCTGATGATAGGCCACGATCGCCAGCACTTCGACGGCGGCGCGCGACAGCTTCTTGGTTTCGCTGGTCTCGCGGGTCATCAGCCAGGCGAGATCACCCGCAGTGCGGAAGGTCCACTTGTTGGCGATGCGCACCAGATTGACGCCGCGCATGGCGTAATCGGCCTGCAGCGCTTCCAGAGCCTTCTTGACGTTCACGCCGTCCGGCATGCGCTTGGCGAGCGCAGACTGGTCGAGCGGCTCGGTGGAGGCGAACAGCAGCGCTTCGAGAATGCGCAGCTCTTCGGGGCGTGCGGCAACCTCAGGCTCATCCGCCGCAACGGATTCAGCCAGCAGGACGGGCTCGGCCTGCTGGGCGGCATCGTCCTGCGCGCCGGGCTCTTCCTGCGCGTCGGCCTCGTCCGCCTGCGCGGACACATCATGCTCGGCAATCGCAACCGGCTCGGCTTCTTGCGGCTGCCCGTCGGTCACATCGGCCGACTCGGCCTCATGCTCCGCCTCGTCCGCCTGCGTGGCATCGCCCTGCTCGGCATCATCCTGCTGCGCGGCGTCTGCCTTCGGCATGTCCTCGACCTGATCCTCGACAGCGTCGATATGCTTCTTCGCGACACTGGCCATGTCCGGATCTCCTTCTCTCAATTACTCGACCGGAACTTCCGGAGCCACAGGCACGGGCGGCGGGCCGACATGCTTGCGGAAATACAGGGGTGCAAATGCTTCGCTCTGGCTGAGGTCGAGCGTGCCTTCGCGGACAAGCTCGAGCGCCGCCGCAAAGCTCGACGCCATCACGGTGGCGCGCTGCTGCGGATCGGGCACATAGGCCAAAAGATATTCGTCCAGCCGGCTCCAGTCCTCGGCCATGCCGATCAGCCGTTCCAGCGACGCACGCGCTTCGCTGAGCGACCATACGGTGCGCTTGGCGAGATGGACGCGGGTCAGCACCCGGGCCTGACGCTGGGTCGCATAGGCCGACAACAGATCATACAGCGTCGCGGTGAACTTCTGCTGCTTGATTTCGGCGATCTGTTCCGGCGCACCGCGCTGGAAGGTGTCGCGGCCGAGCTGCGGCCGGGCCATCAGCTGGTCGGCAGCGCTGCGGATCGCTTCCAGGCGCCGCAGACGATTAGCCAGCGCGGCCGCCATGTCCTCGGCGCTCGGACCCTCTTCCTGGGTCTGGGTTTCCGGCAACAGCAGGCGCGACTTCAGGAAGGCCAGCCAGGCCGCCATCACCAGATAGTCGGCAGCGAGTTCCAGACGGATTTTTCGCGCCTCTTCGATGAACAGCAGATACTGGTCGGCCAATGCCAGGATCGAGATCTTGTGCAGATCGACCTTCTGCTGGCGCGCGAGCGTGAGCAGCAGGTCGAGCGGGCCTTCGTAGCCCTCGACGTCGATGACCAGCGCCGGTTCGTCATTAGGGACGATCTCGGCCGGACGTCCGGTTTCAAACGACAGAATTTCGGCGCTCATGCGCTGGCTCCCGTCCGTGCAATCAGTTGATCAAGTTCCGCCCGGCCCGCAACGCGGTCGAAAGCCCGCGGCTGCTTGCGCGCGGCGATGGCTGCGCGGGCGCGCTCGTCAGCCTTGCCCTTCAGCAGCGGCGTCTCATTGGCAACGGCCTTCATCTCGTCGAGCTTGCCGTTGCAGTGCAGGACGACGTCGCAGCCGGCGCTGACAATCGCGCGGGTTCGCTCGGCGATGGAACCCGCCAGAGCATTCATGGACACGTCATCACTCATCAACAAACCCTGGAACCCGATACTGCCGCGAATCACTTCGTCGATGATTGTCGCAGAAGTCGTGGCCGGCTGAGTGGCATCCAAGGCGTTAAACACAACATGTGCAGTCATCGCCATGGGCAGGTCAGCCAGCGGACGAAACGCTTCAAAATCAGAGACTTCGAGCTCGCTCTTAGAGCAATCTACGATCGGCAGAGCGTGATGGCTGTCGGCGTTTGCACGCCCGTGTCCCGGAATATGCTTGAGCACCGGCAGGACGCCGCCATCCGCCAGGCCATCGGTCACTGCCCGCGCGATTGCCGCGACCTTGGCAGGCGTCGTGCCATAAGCGCGATTGCCGATCACGGCATCCGCGCCCTCGATCGGCACATCGGCCAGCGGCAGGCAGTCCACGGTGATCCCGAGGTCGATCAGATCCGCAGCGATGAGCCGGGAGCTCAACCAGGCGGCGCGAAGGCCCAGATCCGGCTCGATGTCATAGAGCGCGCTGAAGACCGCGCCGGGAGGATAGACAGGCCAATGCGGCGGACCGAGACGCTGGACCCGACCGCCTTCCTGATCGATCAGGACGGGCGCACCGAGATCGCCGGTCGTTCCGCGCAATTCTTCAACCAGTGCAGCAACTTGCGCCGGATTGTCGATGTTGCGCTTGAAAAGGATAAAACCCCAGGGCCGCTCGGCGCGCAAAAAGGCGCGCTCGTCAGCGGTCAATTCGAGGCCGGATATCCCGGTGATGAAGGCTCGGGTGCTCATGGGGCCGATTAGGCCCCATCACCGCGCAGGGTCAAGGAAAGTGCCGTTAATTCCTTTGGACTATTCCCTGCGGTCCACCGGCTGCTTCCAGATTCTTGCGGAACTGGAGCGCTTCATCGGCCGATCCGAACGGACCGACCATGGCCCGGTAGTAAGTTCCCTTGTCGCCGAGATCAGCTTTCTTGATCAGCGGCGAACGGGAACCGAGCACGGACGGATATTTGCCCTGCAGCGCCCTGAACGAGGCGCGGGCATCGGCATCGCTCCGCTGCGATGAGATCTGGACCACATAGCCACCGGTCGTCGCCGGAGCGACGTCCTGCGGTGCCGTGTTCAGCGAGGCTGAGCGGGTCGTCGGAGCGGCCGGCGCCGACTGCGGCGACAACGACATCGGCGCATTGGCAGAATTGACCGCGGGCGCAGGCGCCGGAGCCGCCGCTGTCGGCCTGGGCGGCACGGCGCGCGCAGCCGGCGTCGCCGCGGCGTCCATCTGGTCGCCGCGCACCGCAAGCGTGCGGACGCGGCGCGGTTCGTCGCCATTGACGGGATTGCTGGCCACCATCGGCTTATTGGCCGGCGAGACACTGGCGGTGGTCGGCGGGTTGTTGTTCTGGTTCAGCGGCGGGAACACGACGCGTGGGCCACCGGCCTTGCTGGCGTCCTGCACATTCACCGGCTGCTCTTCACGCGAAATCAGGCGCTCCTGCCCGGCCGCGAGGCGATCCAATTGCTTGCCGCTGTCATTCGACGCCGTGGAGGTCGCGGCCGGCACGATCTTGTTCGGGCCAGGATCGGCCTTGATCACCGGCGGCTCGCCGCTGCGGGTCGATCCGACAAAGGTGCGATAGGCAAAAGCGCCGCCCGTGCCGACAACCGCCAGCGCGAGCACGGCAGCAATGGTTTTCATGCCGCTGCGGCGCTTCGGTGCCGGCTCCTCGTCGGCATAGTCACCCTGCGGATAAGCGTAGGGATCGTCCTGATACTGGTCCTGCTGATAGGCCTGCTGGCCGTGATCGGGCTGACCATACAGCGCATCGTCATAGCGGTTCGGATCAGGCTGATAAGCCTGGGTCGGCTCGTAGGCCTGTGCCTGCTGCGGATGGCCATAGGCATCATAGCCGGCATGAGCCTGCTGCTGCTCATGCGCGGCATAATCCTGCGGCGCATAACCGGTGGCGGCATATGCCTGCGCATCGGGATGCGGGGCCTGTTGATACTGCTGCTGGAAGTCGAATTCGGGCTCGCCCTGCTGCGGCTGGCCGTAGGCCTGCGGCTCCGGCTCGGCCGGCTGCTGCGCACGCTGCGCGGCGACGCGCTGCATCCATGGCGGCGGAGTCGGCGCGGTCTCGAACTGTTCTTCGGGCTCGTCATGATAGGCCGGCGCAGGCTCGGCCTGGCGCTGCTGGGCAGCCGGCTGACGCGCAGACTGCTGCGCAGCGAAGGGATCTGTCTGGCCGATCAGGCGCGCCAGTTCGGCCAGGGGATCGCCCTCGCCTTGTGCGCGCGGATCGTTGTAACCGGCATCCGCGGGGTAAGATCGGTTCTGGTATCGATTGGCCATGTGATGTCACATCCCCTGCGGGAAAGCCGCCAATTCGTCGACCGGACGAAAGGGCTGCCTGTCATTGACCGCGACACACCCCCATGCCGCGACCATTCCCAAATTGTTACTCAACTACTAACGCATCTCTGTCGGAGCGGAGACGCCAAGGACGGCGAGTCCAGATTTAAGAACCGTCACGATGCTCTGCACGAGTGCCAGACGTGCTTTAGTAAGTTCTGCATCATTAGTGATAATGAAGCGTAAATGAGGCGCATCGCGGCCCTGGGTCCAGTGCGCATGGAAGGCGCTGGCCAGGTCGTAAAGGTAGAATGCGATCCGGTGCGGCTCATGCGCCGTGGCCGCCGCCTCGATCATCCGCGGATACAGCGCCAGCTGCCGGAGCAGGCCGAGCTCGACCGGATCGTCCAGCCGCTCCACCGCTGCGTCCTTGAGGTAGGCAATCCGATCGCCCTCTTCCAGAGGAAGCCCCGCCATTTCCGGCATCTGCTCGCGGGCATTGCGGAAGATCGAATGGCCGCGGGCGTGACCGTACTGGACGTAGAAAACGGCATTGTCCTTGGACTGCTCGATGACCTTGGCGAGGTCGAAATCGAGCACTGCGTCGTTCTTCCGGAACAGCATCATGAAGCGGACGGCGTCGGAGCCGACCTCGTCTACGACCTCACGCAAAGTGACGAAATCGCCCGAGCGCTTCGACATTTTCACCGGCTCGCCATTGCGCAGCAGTTTGACGAGTTGGACGATCTTCACATCCAATTCGCCCTTGCCGTCCGTCACGGCCTTGATGGCCGCCTGCACGCGCTTGATATAGCCGCCGTGGTCGGCGCCCCAGACGTCCACCATGTTGTGGAAGCCGCGATCGACCTTGGTCTTGTGATAGGCAATGTCGGAGGCGAAATAGGTGTAGCCGCCATTCGACTTCAGCAGCGGGCGATCGACGTCGTCGCCATAGGCGGTGGCGCGGAACAGCGTTTGCTCGCGATCCTCATAGTCGTCGATCGGCTTGCCCTTCGGCGGCGGCAGGCGGCCTTCGTAGACGTCGCCCTTGGCGCGCAAAAAGTCGATGGTCGCGCCGACCTGATCGGTGGCGCCCGTGATCAGCGACCGCTCGGAGAAGAACACTTCATGGGCGATGTTCAGGGCTGCGAGATCGCCCTTGATCATCTCCATCATCATCTCGATGGCGCGCGCACGGGTGATCGGCAGCCACTGCTCTTCCGGCATCTCCTTCAGCGCAGCGCCATGCTCGGCGGCCAGCGCGTGCCCGACCGGGACCAGATAATCGCCGGGATAAAGACCTTCCGGGATTTCACCGATGGCATCGCCCAGCGCCTCGCGATAGCGCAGGAATGCCGAGCGGCCGAGCACATCCACCTGCGCGCCGGCATCGTTGATGTAGTATTCGCGGGTGACGCCGTAGCCGGCGACATCGAGCAGGCTCGCCAGCGCATCGCCGAACACGGCGCCGCGGCAATGACCCACATGCATCGGGCCGGTGGGATTGGCCGAGACATATTCCACATTGATCTTCTCGCCGCCGCCGATGGCGCTGCGGCCATAGGCATCGCCGTCACGCAGCACGGCGCGCAGCGCGTCGGCCCAGACCGACGTCTTCAGCGTCAGATTGATGAAACCGGGCCCGGCGATATCGACGGACGTGATGAGATCATCGCCGCGCAGCTTGGCAGCGATCGCATCAGCGAGATCGCGCGGCTTCGCCTTCGCTTCCTTGGCCAGCACCATGGCGGCATTGCTCGCCATGTCGCCATGGGACGCATCCTTGGTCGGCTCGACGACGACGCGCGACAGATCGATGCCGGAAGGCAGCACGCCTTCGGCGATCAGGTCGTTGCAGATCGCATGCACGCGGGCGAGCACATTGGCGAACAGATGCGGCAATGGGGCAGAAGTGGTCATCAATGCACGGAACCAGCTTGCGCCGGGACTCAGCCGGCAGGAACGGGATTGGGTCTGGATAGCGGTTTCGCGGGCGTAGCGCCAATGTCTTTCACGAACATTCGCAGCGCGGGCCGGCGCAGGGATCGGGATAATTACTCAATCCCGATAGGCACTTAACATGGAACCGCCTAGCGCAATTCCGGGGTCGAGTCAAAGAGCCGGATATGCTCGGTGATGGCAAAACGGTCGGTCATCCCGGCGATGAAATTGCCGATCCGGCGCGCCTGCTCGGCCTCCGATTCCGCGCCGCCATTCGATCCCGCCTGCCATTCCGGCGGCAGATCGCCGGGTGCACGCGTGTAGCGCGCGAACAGGTCGGCCACGAGGCATTCCGCTTCGCCCATGACCCGCATGACGCGCGGATGGCGATACATGCCGGTCCAGAGAAAGGATTTGATGGCGCGCTCGGCCTCCGCAGCCTCGGCCGAAAATGCGATCAACTGGCGGCCGCAGTGACGCACCTCCTCGGCCGACCGCGGCCGCACCTCGTCCAGCCGCCGCTGCGCCTCGTTGACGACCGCATTGATCAGGTAGGAAATCAGCTCGCGCACCAGCTCCGCGCCGCGCCTGACCTCATCGAGTCCGGGATATTGGGCATCGATACGCGCCACGATATCGCCCACCAGCGGGATGACCTTGAGGTCGTCGATGCTGAACAGGCCTGCGCGAAGGCCGTCATCTATGTCATGGGCGTCATAAGCGATGTCGTCGGCAATCGCCGCCGCCTGCGCTTCCAGCGAGGCGTGGCTGCCGAGTTCGAGATCGAGGCTCCGGTTGAAGTCCGTGATGCCGAGCGGCAGGCCGTGCTGCGCATAGCGGTCCAGCGGCGTGCCGTGGGAGGACATCAGCGGGCCGTTGTGCTTGACGATGCCTTCGAGGGATTCCCAGGTCAGGTTGAGCCCGTCGAATGCGGGATAGCGGTGTTCCAGTGCGGTGACCACATGCAGTGCCTGCGCATTGTGATCGAAGCCGCCATGGGCTTCGAGGCAGGCATCCAGCGCCCGCTCGCCCGCATGACCAAACGGCGGATGGCCGAGATCGTGGGCGAGCGCCATGGTCTCGGTGAGGTCCTCGTCGAGGCCGAGTTGTCGCGCCACCGCGCGGGCGATCTGGGCGACTTCGAGCGTGTGCGTCAAACGTGTGCGGTAATGATCGCCCTCGTGGAACACGAACACCTGGGTCTTGTGCTTCAACCGCCGGAACGCGGTGGAATGGATCACCCGGTCGCAATCGCGGCGAAAGGCGCTGCGGGTGCGGCTCGGGGCTTCCGGGAACAGCCGGCCACGGCTCTGCGCGGGATCGCAGGCATAGACGGCCTGGGGAGCTGCCATTCCGACCGACAAAGCTGTTTATCCTTGATCCAATTGATTCCGCGGGCTGCCGCACTTAACTATGGGGCGCGGCAGATTCAAACCACCGAACGCCGCCCTGGAGCCAGATATGACCGAGACCGCCACAATCGAAGCCCCCCTCACCGTCAGCGCCAGCGCGGCGCGCCGGATCGGCGAGATTTTAAAGGCCGAAGGTGACGGCGCGATGCTGCGCGTCTCCGTCGAAGGCGGCGGCTGCTCGGGCTTCCAGTACAAGTTCGATGTCGAGCGCGCCAAGACCGAGGACGACACCGTGATCGAGCGCGACGCCGCCGTCGTGCTGGTGGACTCCGCCTCGGCCCCGTTCCTGGCCGGTTCCGAACTGGATTTCGTGGACGACCTGATCGGCGCCTCGTTCCGCGTGGTCAACCCGAATGCGACCGCCTCCTGCGGCTGCGGCACCAGCTTTTCGATCTGACACGCGGCCGTAGGGCGGATGAGGCGAAGCCGTCATCCGCCGCGGAGTTTCAAAACTATAAGCTCGGCCGGCGGATGACGCTTCGCTCATCCACCCTACGGCTACCAGGTCATGAAAATATCACCGAGCTTGCTATCCCACATCGCCATCGCGCGGCCGCTGTCGATCTGAGCCTTTACCTCGGGTGATGGATCGAAACTGAACGTGTGTCGTGATCCCGAGCCATCCGCGGCGGGCGTCACTGTGGTCTTGTAATTGACGCCCTCCACGCTGGCAGCGCTGCGTATCGTCACCGTTCCATTGGCGATCGCATCGCGCAGAGCAGCCGCGCCCGCAGGATTTGCGCGTTCCGCGCGCCCCATGACGAGCGCCGTTTTGGCATCCCTCATCTGGGCGATCTGCTGCTCGCGACCGATCGGCTGAAGCACCTTGCTCGGATCAGGCTCGACGACGTCGACATCCATGAGATCGTCCCAAGAGAGATCGGTCGCGGCAGCCCGCTTGTCGGAGGCATCATTCGTCGATGCATTCGCGACCATCTGCTGCAGCTTCTCGGCAGCGGCCTTGTCAGCTTCCAGCCTCTGCTGAGCCTCGGGCGAAAGCGTCACGGTCACGGCGGGGAAATCGCCGGTTTTGATGGCATCCGACATCTCCCGCGAAACCGCTGCGTCTTGCACCGTCTTCTGAGCCGAGGAAGAAGCCATGGGTGCGTATCGGTAGTCGCTGGACCCGACGTGAACGGAAGACATTCCATCACCCTTGAGTTGTATTCTTGTTCTGAATCGCACACTGGGATGCGCGCTACTAATTTACCCTTAATGCCTCTCGCGGCGTTCGGGCGCAGGCAGCATTCAGTCCGAACGCAACAGCATCATGCGGCCGCGGGACAAGAGTTTCGATTTGAGGCGATGTCGTAGGATGGGTTGAGCGCAGCGAAAACCCATCGACCGAACCGTGCGGTAATCTCCGCTGATGGGTTTTCGCTCCGGCGCGATGCGCCTCCGCTCAACCCATCCTACAAGGACGCCTCCGGTGACTTCACATGCTCCGGCCGCACACCGATGGCCAAAAAGCGCGCTGTCAGTCCCTGCAGCCACGGGATCGCACTGACGATCCGCATCACCAGCGGCGGCGTCAGCGGCGCATCGCCGGGCGCCAATGCGCGGCTGATGATGTTGTTCTGCATCACCACCTGCATGCCCTGGGTTGCACGCATCGGGAATTCGCGGCGCTGGCGCACGGTGTCGAGATCATCCTCGGTCACCGGCCCCTTCTGCAATTTCGCCGCCAGCAGATTGGCGGTGGCCACCGCATCCTGCACGGCGATATTCACACCGACGCCACCGACCGGCGACATCGCATGCGCGGCGTCGCCGATGCACAGCAGGCCCGGCAGATGCCAGCGCGTCAGGCGATTGATGGCGACGGTGAGCAGCTTGACGTCGTCCCAGTTCTTCACGTCGTCGATATGCGCCTTGAGGATCGGCGCCAGCCGCGACACCTCGCTGCGGAAGGCCTCGATGCCCCTGCCCTTCACCTCGTCAAAATGGTTCTTGGCGATCACATAGGCGCATTGCCAGTAGTCGCCGCGATCGATGGTCACCATCATCTTGCCGGGCTCGAGCCGTGCGAACACGCTCTCGGTCTCCGGCCCCTTGGCGATGCGAAACCAGAGAATGTCCATCGGCGCCGCGATGTCCTCAACTTCAAGCTTGGCAGCCGGACGGACCACGGAATGGCGGCCGTCGCAGGCGACGACGAGATCGGCGCGGATTTCGATCGGCCCCTGCTCTGTCACAGCTTGCACGCCGACAACCTGCGCGCCGGACCAGATCAGGTCGGTGGCCTCGGTCTTCATCATCACGTTGAGATGCGGAAAGCGCTTGCCCTTGTCGCGCAGGAAATTGAGGAAATCCCATTGCGGCATGAAGGCGATGAACGGGTATTTCGCCGACGTCCGCGTGATATCGACGATGCGCAATTTGTGCTCGCCGAAATAGCCATCCATTTTCGCGATACGGTCGTGCTTGATCTTGAGGAAGTCGTCGATCAGGCCGAGTTCGTCCATCACCTGCAGCGTGGAGGGATGCACAGTGTCGCCGCGGAAATCGCGAAAGAAGTCGCCGTGCTTCTCCAGCACAATCGTCTCGACACCGGCGCGGCCCAGCAGATAGCCGAGCATCATGCCGGCCGGCCCGCCGCCGACGATGCAGCAACGGGTGGTGAGTTGGCTTGCGTTTGCACCAGCAATCATTTCGGATTCCCAAAACTATGATCTGCAACTTGACGATGGCCCGACGTCGCCGTCAATGACGCAACGCGCTGCGTGGCATCCATCGCCAGCCAATCCGCCTGGAGCTGCGCCATATCGGCACGCAGCCGCGGCACCGCCCAATCCAGGAAACAGCGGACCTTCAAAGGCTGCAGTCCTGCGTCCGGGTAGACCAGGCTGACCGGGAGCGGCTCCGGGGCGAAGTCCGGCAGGAGAATTTGCAGCCGGCCGGATTTCAGCTCATCGGCGACCTGATAGCAGAGCACGCGAATGATCCCGACACCCGCAAGGGCGGCCTGTATGGCCGCGTCCGTCGTGTTCACGGCAAGCTTTGCCCGCGGCTCGACGGCAAAGGCCGCGGTGTCGCGCCGATAGCGCCATTCGGGCGATGTGGCGAAGCCGTTGAATGTAATTCCATCATGCTGCGCCAGATCTTCCGGCACGCGCGGGATACCGCGCCGGCCGAGATAATCGGGGCTCGCACAGATCACACGATGCACCACGCCGACGCGGGTCGCGACCAATGCGCTGTCATCCAGATGCCCGATGCGCAAAGCCAGATCGACATGGTCGTTGACCAGGTCGATCTGCCGGTCGGCCAAGGTCAGCCGCAGCGTGATGTCGGGCTGCTCTGCCAGAAACGTCATGGCGATCGGCAAAAGATGGCGCTCACCGAATGCGACGGGAGCCGTGACGTGAAGCGCGCCGCGCGCTGCTTGGTATTCTCCGGCAGCCTCGCGCTCGGCCTCCTCCACCTGTCCAAGGATACGCCGCGACGCCGCCACATAGGCGCGCCCCGCATCGGTGAGGGTCAGTTTGCGACTGCTGCGGGTCACCAGCCGGGTGCCGAGATGCTGCTCAAGCTCAGCCACCTTGCGGCTCACCGTGGCGAGCGGCGCGCGCAACTGCCGCGCGCCGGCGGACAGGCTGCCGGCCTCCACAACCGCCAGCAACACCGACATGGCCTCGAACCGGTCCATCATGCCTTCCGAAATCTGGGAGGATCATTCTCGCGGTCACTGAATACCGCGTTTTGGCCAATGGCTCTAGCTTTGCGTGGGACTTGGTGGCGGTGCCGTTCGCGCCTCCCAGGGTCCGCATCAGCGATCAAAAGGGGCACTCCATGACCGATCTCTCTCGCCGCATGTTCGTGGGAGGCGTTGGCCTCGGCATCGTCAGCAGCGGCCTTGTTTCAGGGACGGCATTGGCCAAAGACGCCAAGGCGCCTGCAAAGAATGGCGTAACGCCTTTGGCGCAGATCAAGCTCGGCCGCTTCACGGTGACCGCGCTGACCGATGGCTATGCGGACATGCCCTACACCTATTTCCCGGGCCGCAGCGCCGAGCAGGTCGAGGCGGCTGCGAAAGCCCAGTTCACCGCGCGATCGAGCGGTGTGCGCTTCCTGTTCAATCAATATCTGATCGAGGACGGCCAGCGCAAAATCCTGATCGATACAGGACCGGCCGGCTCCATCGGGCAGACCGGCGCACTGCCGCAGGCGCTTGCGGCTTTCGGGCTGCGTCGCGACCAGATTGACGCTGTCATCGTCACCCACATGCATCAGGACCACATGGGTGGACTGATTTTCGGTGGCAAGAACAACTATCCAAAGGCCGAGCTCTATATCGACCGGCGCGACGTCAAGCACTGGACCGATGCGGCCAAGCGCGCCGGTGCCCCTGACTATCTGCAGCCCTCATTCAAGATGGCGAGCGAAGTCGTGCGGCTGTATCCGAAACTGCAGGCGATCGATGGCGAGCGCGAGATTGTGCGCGGTGTCTCCATCGTCGATCTGACCGGGCATACGCCGGGCCATATCGGCGTGCGCATCGAGGATGCCGGCCAGAGCCTGATCATGGTGTCCGACATGATCTTCCCCGTGATCCATCCGATCGCGACCGATGTGGGTTTCCTGTTCGAACAGGACCGCCCGGCGGCGCAAGCGATGCGGGACAAATTTTTCGCGCGCGCGGCTTCGGAAGGCGCGTTGATCGCGGCAACCCATATGCCCTTCCCCGGACTTGGTCGCATCGTCTCGGATCGCGGGCAATTGCGCTGGCAGGTGGCCGATTGGGCGTTGCAGACGTGAACGGTGAGCTGACGCGTTGAGTTTCAGGCCGCCGGGATCGGCGTGCTCTGGAAGGTCAGCATCTGCCAGCGGCCGTCGCGCTTGATCCAGACCACGGTGGTGCGGGCATTGAGCTTTCGCAGATGGCTGGCGATCACAACTTCGCCGGTCATACGACCGGTGATGAGAGCGGCATCACCGACGATACGGATGTCCTGATCAAGGAAGTTCAGCTCGCGATAGTCGTAATCGTGATTGTCGATCTTGGCAGAGTATTCTGCCTTGTTGTCGATCTCAGCATTGGAATGCGTGTAGGTCGCTTCGTCGCAGAAGTGCTCGTCAAAGAAGGTCGTATCCGAGGATAACATCGCTTGGCGACGACACTCCTCAAGCTCAGCGATCACTTCGACGTCGCTCATTTCCGAAACGTCCTGATCTCCGACACGCTGCCGTCGCGGAATTGCAATTCCACCGACACCGAGCGCGCGCCGCCCGGGACCTTCATATAGATCGGCGCATCGCGCGGCACCGCCATGGGATCGCGCTGATTGCAGGGCGGCAGGCGCAGCACCTGATCCGGCACCGAGGTATCGAAGCCGAGCTTCACCTCGCGGATCGCGCAGCGATACGAGATCAGGTGCGTGTAATAGAGCAGCCCGTTGGAGCCGCCGAACTCAAGCCAGTTCGATGCCGTCATGTCGAGAATCTTGCGCTGGTCGCGCACCAAGGCGGCTTCCGGATCGAAGCGGATCGGGAACGGGCCCTGCATCTCGCCGGTGATGTCGATATAGCGCACCTGCAGTGTGGTCGCAGGCTCGTCGGCATTCAACTGGATCGACGGATTGGGCAGCCGCTTGCGCGTGCGCGGGTCGAGCGTGTCCATGAAACCGGTCTCGCGGAAATCGCCGCTGTCGCCACGACGCCACGAAATGCCGAGGGCGGGATCCACCAGGGAGAACACCACCGTCCAACCGCCATTGTGGCGGGAGAAGCTGGCGATCGGTGCGTTCGGATTGTCCGGTGTGGGCAGTGGCGACGTCTGCGCCGGCGGCAAGGCTGCGACCTTCGGCAGTTGCGACGTCGGCAGCGTGGTGGCCTGCACGGGTTTGTTCGGCTTGGCCTGGCCGTTGAGGAAGACGTCGTCCACCATCTGGTCGAAATAGACCGGCACCTGGCGATGTTTGATGGTGTCCGCGAGTTCACTCACGGTGCGGCGGGTGCGTTGGGCGATCTGCACCAGATTGAGCGACGGCTCCTGGATTTCCTTGATGAAGGTGCGGGTGAATACCGAATTCGGATCGGTGTCGTTGTTGGACAGGCGATCAAGCGCGGTCTGCCGCGGCCCGGCGGAGAAGATCGAGAACACGCCCTCCGGCAGTTGCACCATGGGCGCGAGGCCGGCGCCGCCCGCCAGCGAGCGCGTGCCGGAGCGCTCGAACGGATTGTTGCGGCAGGCATCGAAAACGAGGATGGCGCTGCGCACGCCCTTGTTCTGCAGGCGATCGACGATGCGGTCGGCCAGCACCGAACTGTCGCGCACCAGCTCTTCCTGCCCGGCCGTTGCGGCCGGCACGTCGGTCGGAAGGAGATAATTCTGGCCGGTGATCTCGAACCCATGGCCGGCGAAGAAGAAGAAGGCGGTGTCGCCCTTTTCCAGTTTGGTCTCGAAGGACAGCAGCGCCTGGCTAAAGCCTTGCCGGGTCTGGTTCTCGGCGACCATCACATCGAAGCCGAGTTTCTTCAGCACCTCACCCATGGCGCGGGCGTCGTTGACGGCTTTCTGCAGTTTGGAGACGTTGCGATAATTGTCGTTGCCGACGACCAGCGCAACGCGCTTCTCGGCCGATGCGGGCGTTGCCACGAGGATCGCGCTCATCAGCACACCCATGGTGAGTACGAGCCGTCTCATCGTCGCATTCATGCCTGTATTCCCGTTTTGCGACGGTGCCCGCCGCGCGATTGTCTGCCTTGGTCGGGGCCACGTTGCGGCCGGTTCAATTGCAGATGTACCCGGCGCAGCTCCATTTGTCTTGCATCGCAGGGTAGATCAACCGCTGCCGCAGCATGGCGCGGTTGCCACAAAATGCGCCGCAATCTGCTATAGCGAGGGCCGATTCTGCGTGACTTATCAGGAGACCGGCGTGAAATTCATCGTCCTTGCAACCGCCCTGCTCGCCCCCACACTCGCCTTCGCGCAAGGCGCTGCACCGGCGCCGGCCGAAGCCCCCGCGGCTGCAGCACCGGCACCGCGCCCGGCCAAGCAGGCCGCGCCAAAGCAAGCCGCGCCGAAACAGGCTGCTGCGGCGCAGGGCTCCCTCGAGACCCTGGAGATTTCGCAGGTTCTCGGCATGCGCCAGGTCGATGCCGCCACTTACGAGATCGGCGTCCGGCTCGCGAATGGCAAAGAGGTGCATCTGCGCGCCAATGTCTTCGTGATGCAGAGCCTCGGCCAGTTGCTCGGCACCTATGGCAGGTAAATCGCGACGCCGCTGCCGCGCGCGTCAGCGCCGCGGCAGGCCTGCTTCGACGAAAAGCTCGCGGACTTTTGCCGCAGCTTCGAGATAGACCGGACTCGTATTCGCCGTCGGCGGCCCGACATTGTCGGCCGTCGTGCCCGGCCGCAGCGCCAGCCCCTTCGCCAGCATCGCCTTGGCCTCAGCATCGCGGCCGAGCTGATGATAGGCCGTCATCAGGATGAAATGCGTGCGGCCGGTGCCCTGCGTCACCGCCAGTGAGCGCTCGAGCCACGGCGCCGCTTCCTCGTAACGTTCGAGATAGACCAGCGCGAGTCCTGCCCCCAGCGACCATGTCCAGCGCGACACCGACGGCGTGTCATACTGGTCGGCCAGCTTGAAATTCGTCACCGCCTCCTCGAAGCGGCCGAGGAAGATCTGGTTCAGCCCGATGTGATAGATCGCCAACCCGTTCCACGGATCGAACGACAAGACGCGTGCACAGGCGACGAGGCTGTCGACGAACTGGTTGGTGGCACTGAGCAGCCGGCAATAGCTTTCCAGCACCGGCACATAGGTCGGTTTGACGCGCAGCACGCGCTCCATCAGGTCCTGCGCGCTCTGCCGGACGGCTTCGCGCTCCTCGGGCTTGTACCAGACCATCTGGATGCCGCGCAGCTGCAGCGCTGCCAGTGCCGCCTGCACGTCGATATTGTCGGGATAGTCCGACAGCGCCTTGCGCAGCATGGCCTCGGCGACGCGAAACCGCTCCGGCGTCGTGTGCACGATGGAAGCGGTTGCCTGCTCCACGGCGACCTTGGCGCTGCCGGGCGCGCCCTTGGCGCCGGCCACGGCATCATTCACGATTGCATTCAGGCGCAGCGCAAGGGGATGGCCGATGGCCGCGGCAAGCCGCGCCTGCAGCGTGTCACGATCGAGTTCGGCGCCGGCCACGGTGACATCGCTGGTCCAGGCGATTTCGCCATTCGATGTCCGCTCCATGCGCGAGCGCAAGGTCCAGGTCTGCTCGTCCTTGAACAGTTCAGTATTGACGATGTAGTCCGCCGCCGGCGCCTTGCGCGACGGCGGCTCCAGCGAGGCGCGCGCGGTCACCTGCCCGGGCGCCACGACGCGAATATTCTCGATCCGCGCAAGGCCCGCGCTGAGACGATCGGTGACATCAGCCGCGATGGCGCGCATCGGCGCATCGGCGTCGGTGGTGACGATGGCGGTGACCACGACGGTCGGGCGGACCGTCCGCATCAGGGTCTGCGATCCCAGCATCGGCGCCATGGCGACACCGGCCGCAACCAGCAGAATGGCGACGATGGCCGCAGCCATGGCATGGCGCGAGAGCAGCGGACGCCGTGCCTGTGGCACCACAACCGCGACATGACGATCACGCTGGTGATCAGGCTCGCCGGGGACGACGTCAATCACGGGCTCGGCGACCGCCACGACGCGCGGAGATGGCTCTGGCGCGTGCGTGACATCTTCGGCCTCTGCGGAGACATCCGGCGCGGCAAGGGTCGCAGGCGTTTGCACCTCCGTTTCGCGCGCATCGAGCGCAATCGGCTCCGCGTCGATCATGTCCGCGACGGGCGCAATCGGTGCGAGGGCGATCGGCCCATCCGACGTCACTTCGGGCTCGAACAAATAGCCGCGGCCGGAAATATTGCGGATGATCAGTCGCCGATTGTCGCCGAGCGCTGCGCGAATCTCGCGGATACATTGGAAGAGGCTGTCCTCGCCCACATGCAAGCCGGGCCAGAACCGCTCCATCAACTCCCGCTTGCTGAGCACCCGGCCCGCGGTAGACGCAAAAAAGACAAGCATGTCGAACGGCTTGGGGCGCAGCCTGAGCAATTCACCATCCGTCCGGCGCAATTCGGCGCGGTCCAGATCGATCTGAAAGTCAGCAAAACGCAGCACGTCACTCCCCCAAAGCATCAGGAAGCTCTGCCAAGGTCCTCAACCCAAGGTAACAGAGTCCGCCAGAGCAGGGAAATATCAGAAAAACTTCAGAATTTACCACTGCCATTTCTGGGTGGATCGCGGAGGCCTTCAGGACTTTTGCTCGGGAGTGTGAAAATACCGTCGCGAGGGGTTGATGGGGACCGGGGATGAACACAACCATTGGACGCATCGCGCGCGTGCCTTCGCGCATGGCGCAGGTAACGGGCCCGGCCTGCTTGCTACTGCTGTGCGTAATTGCAACGGACGGCGCTGCTCGCGCCCAGGACGGCGTCTGGCGTCAGACGCCGTCGAATGGCAGCCTGACCGATGGCAACAACTGGGACACCGCCACTCAGCCGGACATGACCGGCACGGGCTTCTTCGGCGCGTCCAGCATCACCGGCCTCACCCTCGGCACCAACATGAATGTCGGTGGCCTGACGCTCACCACAGGCGCCGGCGATTACACGCTGGCCAATAGCCGCCTTCTCGCTCTCTGGGGCAGCGGCCTCACCATCCATGGCGGCAGCCTGACCATCACAAATGCGCCGAATAGCGGCGTCGGGTTTTACAATTCCAGTTCGGCAGGCGACGCCACGATCATCAATACTGGGCTGAGCCAGATCCTTTTCACACAGCAGTCCACAGGCGGCAATGCGCGCCTGGTCGGCAGCGCCGCCGGCTCGATCGATTTTTCGGCCAGCACAGGACCGCTCGGCGATAACGTGCTGTCGGCCGGCTCGATCGAGGGCGATGGCGATGTCTTCCTGGGGATGAACAAACTCACGGTCGGCGGCAACAACCGCTCCACCACTTTCTCCGGCCAGATCAACGACTGCGTCGGCGTCACTGGCAATTGCGCGCATTTCCCGAGCAATCCGACGGGCGGCGCGCTGGTCAAGACCGGCACCGGGACGATGACCCTCACGGGGGCCAACACCTATACGGGCGGCACTACCTTTGCCGGCGGCACCGTCAGCGTGTCGTCCGACGGCAATCTCGGCAGCGGCGGCAACCTCACTTTCGATGGCGGCATGCTGCAGATCACCGGGACGACATTCACGTCAACGGCGCGCAACATCGTCTGGGGCGCCAATGGCGGCGGCTTCGACATCGCCGATGCCGCCAACACGTTCGACCTCACCCAGGATATCACCGGCACCGGCGGTCTGATCAAGCGCGGCGCCGGCACGCTGCTGCTGTCGGGCCTCAATAACAGCTATACCGGCTTGACCGATGTGCAGGCCGGCACGCTGCAATTGGGATCGACGGGCATGCTCAGCATGGACAGCCGCCACAATATCGCGGCTGGTGCCACGCTCGATCTCAACGGCCATCTGTTTGGCGCCATCGGCTCGCTCACCGGCGCCGGTACGGTGACGACCTCCGCCGGCGATGCCCGGCTGATCACTGCGATGGACAATACGACAGCGACCTTCTCCGGCACCATCAAGGATGGCGCGGCGGGCAAAGTCGAGGTCTGGGTCGGCGGCTTCGGCAGCATCGGCACAGCGATCTTCACCGGTACAAACACCTATAGCGGCGGCACCATCATCTGCGATTGCGCCACGCTGCAACTCGGCAATGGCGGCACCACCGGCTCCATCACCGGCGATGTCGATAATGGCGGCACGCTGATCTTCAATCGCTCCAACAGCTACACATTTGCGGGCGTCATCAGCGACAGTCTCGGCACCGGCAAACTGATCCAGGCCGGCACCGGCAATACCATCCTCACCGGGCTCAACACCTATACGGGCCCGACCATCGTCAATGCCGGAACGCTGAGCGTCAACGGCTCGATCGCGTCGTCTTCGCTGACCACGGTGAATGCATCAGGCACGCTGGGGGGCACCGGCCTTGTCGGCGACACGCGCATCGACGGCGGCACGCTTGCGCCGGGCAATTCCATCGGCACGCTTCATGTGCAGGGCAATCTCGTTTTCACATCGGCCGCGCAATACATGATCGAGGTCGATCCCGCCGGCGCCGACCGCACCAATGTCACCGGCACGGCCAGACTGGACAATGCCGCGGTGCATGCGACTTTCGCGCCGGGCAGCTACATCACCAGGCAATATACGATCCTCAACGCCGCCGGCGGCGTGATCGGCACCTTCGGCAATCAGGTCAACACCAACCTGCCGACCAACTTTACCTCGAAACTGAGTTACGACACGAACAACGTCTATCTCGACCTGACGCTGAACTTCGTGCCTCCCGGCCCGACACCGGGCCCGAACTACACGCCGCTCAACGTCAACCAGGCCGAGGTCGCCAATGCGCTGACCGGCTATTTCAACCGCAATGGTGGCATTCCGCTGGTGTTCGGCGCGCTGACGCCTAGCGGGCTGTCGCAAGTCTCCGGCGAGAGCGCCACCAGCCTGCAGCAGACCAGCATGCAGGCCATGAACCTGTTTCTCGGCGTGATGACCGACGCCACCATCGCCGGCCGCAGCGGCTCTGCGCCGGCGCCCGCTCCCACCGCCTTTGCTGATGAGGCCCTGGCTTATGCGCCGCGCGATGCCTTCGGCATGGTCACGAAAGCCGTGCCGCGCGCGCCGGCCTTCGCGGCACGCTGGAATGTCTGGACCGCCGGTTTCGGCGGCTCGCAGACCACCGACGGCAGCATTGCACAGGGATCGAACACGACCACATCGCGCAGTTACGGCTTTGCCGTCGGCGCCGACTATCTGTGGGCGCCGCAGACCGTGGTCGGCTTCGCGCTCGCCGGCGGCGGCACCACCTTCTCCGTCGCCAATGCCGGCACGGGCAGTTCGGACATGTTCCAGGCCGGCGCCTATGTCAGACACACCACCGGCTCCGCTTATGTGAGCGCCGCCGCAGCCTATGGCTGGCAAGACGTCACCACCGATCGCACCGTAACCGCCGCCGGCTTTGATCGCCTGCGCGCACGCTTCCACGCCAATACGTTTTCGGGTCGCATCGAGCTCGGCAGTCGCTTTGCATGGCCCGAGATGAATGGCATCGGCGTCACGCCCTATGCTGGCCTGCAGATGACGGTGCTGGATCTGCCGGCCTATGCGGAAAGCCTCGCGGCGGGCGCCGGCAATTTTGCGCTCACTTACGCAGCCAGGACCGTCACCGCCCCGCGCACCGAACTCGGCCTGCGCAGCGACAAGGCCTTTGCGCTCGACGGCGCGCTGCTCACGCTGCGCGGCCGCGCCGCCTGGGCGCATGACACCAACACCGAGCGCAGCGCGCAGGCCACGTTCCAGACATTGCCGGGCGCGAGCTTCGTCGTGAACGGCGCCGCGGCGTCGCGCAACACCGCCCTCACCTCGGCCTCCGCCGAAGTGACATGGCTCAATGGCTTCTCCCTCGCCGCGACGTTCGACGGCGAGTTTTCCGAGACCACCCGCAGCTATGCCGGCAAGGGCGTGGTGCGCTACGCGTGGTGATGAACGTCACGCGGTAGCCGTTCGATCTGCGACATCGGCACGCCGCGCGCGGCACTTCCGTTCGCGTGTAAACCGACGAGATTTCACTTCACCCACAACACGACCCGCGCGTGGCCTCGTCCCATCTATCCGACGGCGGATTTGATCCGACCATCGGCGAGGCGCAACGCCACTCTCTGTCGCGTCAGCGCCAACACTCGCACCTCGTCGGCTGCAAATGGGCTTTCCCGCCCCATTAACGGGAAATTTCAGAAAAATTTCAGAACAAAATCACCTGGAATACGAGCGATTTCAGGACTTTCCGCCCGCCCCATGAGAGCTACGCGCATCTGTGGATCGGAATCGGGGATGAACATGATCGGCGTGCCGAGCCGCGCAAGCGCACCTGACATGCTTTGCTCACGGGTGGTTTCGCGCCTGATGGCCGCGGCATCGCGATCACATCGCACGCGAAGAGACGTCATCGGGGCCGCATCACGAATGCCGCCCCGCGCGAACTGTCCGGCCAACAGAGCCGCGACCGAACGCGACCTCGCCGTCCCCCCGGGCTCTTTGGGATGGCCTTGCATCAACAATCCATCGCCCGCCCCTATCGCAGGCGCGCTCGCCCAGAACACCCGCAGTTGCACGGGCAAAGGAAACATTCGTCATGTCTGGTAAGTCCACGTCGCGCGCCGCCGCGTTTCTTGCAACCACCGCATTGGCCGGCTCTCTGCTGATGCTCACCGAAATGCCGCTGGCGCATGCGCAAGGCGTTGGACAAACCGGCGGGACCGCCGGCAGTGCTTCCAACTATTCCACGCCGGGCGGCGGCGGATCGGCCGCCCAATCCAGCAATGGTGTCGTGACCGGCACCAATGGCGGTGCCGGCTCGACCTTCGGCCAGGGCTGGCGTGGTGGCAGCGGCGGCGCGTCCGACAGCGGCGGCGGCGGCGGTGGTGGGTTGTCGATGGGAGCCGGTGGCGGTGGCGGCGGCGCCGGCGGTGCCGGTCTTGCGGTCGATAGCGGAAGCGTGACCATCAGCGGTGCCACGACCGGAGGCACTGGTGGCTGGGGCGGAGCCGGCATCGCCAATTTCCAGGCCGGCGTCAACATGGGCGGCGGCGGCGGCGGTGGCGGCGGCGGTAGCGGCATCATGGTCAACGGCAATGCGGCCGGCATCGCGTTGACGATCAATTCGGGCGTCACGGTCACCGGCGGTGACGGTGGCCAAGGCGGCGGGGCACAGGGTGCCAACTACTCGCCAGCCAAGGAGGATGAAGGTTACGGCGGCAACGGCGGCAACGGCATTACAGTCCAGAACCCGAACGGGGCAAAGATCACCAACAACGGCACGATTACCGGAGGTTTCGGCGGTCTGGGCGGCGCGTTTCGCGGCTTCACGGGCGGACGCGGCACCGGCGTCGTCGGCGCCAATATCGAACTCATCAATGCCGGCACGATCAATAACGGCATCAGCTTCACCGGCGGCACCAACAGCCTCGAGATCCGCGCCGGCTCCACGATCAACGGCAATGTCGGCGGCAGCGGCACCAATACGCTGAAGCTCGGCGGCACCACCAATTCGACCTTCGACCTGTCGCGCCTCGGCGGCCAGTTTTCCGGCTTTTCCGGTTTCGAGAAAACGGGCTCATCGACCTGGACGGTCAATGGCACGACCGGCGCATCGACCGCGTGGAACGTGTCCGGCGGCACGCTCAATCTGAATGGCGCCACCGCGAACGCGACCACCTTCAGCAATTCCGGCAGCGTCACCATCGACGGCACCAGCCGCCTCACCGCCACCAATGGCGTGACCAACAACAGCGGCGCCAGCCTCACGATCGCCGAGAACGGCGCCGGTCAGGGCGACGTCGACAATGCCGGCACGCTCGACAACAACGGCGCCTATACCGGCAACGTCATCACCAATACCGGCTACATCATCAATGGCGCGACCGGCACATGGACCGGCGACGTGACGAGCAATGCCAACGGCCTGACCAATAGCGGGACATGGGTCGGCAATGTCATCGCCAACACCGGCACCCTCATCAATAATGGGATCTGGACCGGCACGATCTCCAATGGCGGTACGTTCCACAACAACGTCGGTGGCACCGTCTCCGGCCTGCTCACCAACACCGCCGGCAGCACCACTAATGGCGGACAGCTCAATGGCGGCGCCACCGTCACCGGCGGCACGCTGTACAATTACCATTTTATCGCAGGCCCCGTGAACATCTCAGGCACCGGCACGGTCGAGAACGAGGGCAGTATCGCCGGCGCCGTGACCAATGCGGCCACGTTCAACAACGACCGCACCATCACCGGCACCGTGACCAATGCGGCCACGTTCAACAATAACGCCTTCGGCACCGTCTCCGGCCTGCTGACCAACACCGCCGGCACCACCACCAATGACGGTCAGCTCAATGGTGGCGCCACCGTCACCGGCGGCACGCTCATCAACAACAATCTGATCGCAGGCGCCGTCGATATTTCCGACACCGGCACGGTCAACAACTACGCGACCATCACAGGTGCCGTGACCAATGCGGGCGCGTTCTACAACAACGCCGGCGGCACCGTCTCCGGCCTGCTGACCAACACCGCAGGCACCACCAACAATGCTGGTCAGCTCAATGGCGGCGCCACCGTCACCGGCGGCACGCTGTACAGTGATAATCTGATCGCAGGCGCCGTGAACATCTCAGGCACCGGCGGGGTCACCAACGGCGGCACCATCACCGGCACCGTGACCAATGCGGCCAGGTTCGACAACAACGTCGATGGCATCGTGTCCGGCCTGCTCACCAACACCGCCGGCGACACCAACAATTACGGCCAGCTCAACGGTGGCGCCACCGTCACCGGCGGCACGCTCATCAACGACCATCTGATCGCAGGCGCCGTCGATGTTTCCGGCACCGGCAAGGTCAACAACAACGCGACCATCACAGGCGCCGTGACCAATGCGGCCACGTTCCACAACAATACCAACGGCACCGTGTCCGGCCTGCTCACCAGCACCGCCAGCACCACCAATTACAATTTCGGCCAGCTCAACGGTGGCGCCACCGTCGCCGGCGGCACGCTCATCAACAACCATCTGATCGCAGGCGCCGTCGATATTTCCGGCACCGGCACGATCAACAACAACGCCACCATCACAGGCGCCGTGACCAATGCGGCCACGTTCAATAACAATACCAACGGCACGGTGTCCGGCCTGCTCACCAACACCGCCGGCACCACCACCAATAATGGCGAACTCAATGGCGGCGCCACCGTCAGCGGCGGCACGCTCTACAATCACGCCCAGATCAACGGCGCCGTGAACATCTCAGGCAACGGCACGGTCGAGAACAAAGCCGGTGGCACCGTCTCCGGCCTGCTGACCAACACCGCTGGCGCCACCATCAATGCCGGCCAGCTCAATGGCGGCGCCACCGTCACCGGCGGCCTGCTGACCAACAACAATCTGATCGCAGGCGCCGTCGACATTTCCGGCACCGGCTGGGTCGAGAACTACGCCAGCATCGTCGGCACCGTGACCAATGCGGCCACGTTCAACAACAACACCAACGGCACCGTCTCCGGCCTGCTCAACACCGCCGGCACCACCACCAATACCGGCCAGCTCAATGGCGGCGTCCTTGTCAGCGGCGGCACCTTTACGCAGACCGCGGGCCTCGTCGCAGGCGGCCTCGGCAACAGCGCCATCGTCAATGTGACGGGCGGCGCCATCAATGGCGCCATCGCCAATGATGCCGGCAGCTTCACCGTCGGCGGCATCGTCACCAGCGACAGCACCTTCGCCAATGCCGCGGGCGCCACGCTGAAAATCGACGCAGCCGGCCAATACACATTGCAGGGCCTGCTCACCAATAGCGGCACTGTCGATATCGTCACCGGCGGCGAACTGATCGCGACCGCGGGCGGTATCAAGAACATGTCGGGCGGCACCATCACGGTCGCCACCGGCGCGACCCTGCGCGACGACCTCGACAATGCCGGACGCGTCACCAACAATGGCAGCGTCTTCGCCAATGTCGCAGCCAATACGGGCACGCTGGTCAATGCCGCCGGCGCGACCTGGACCGGCAATGTCCGCAACGCCGGCACCTTCGACAATTTTGGCGCGCTGGCAGGCGACCTCACCTCCACCGCCGGCACCGTCAGCAACGACGGCAGCATCACGGGCGCGGTGAATATCAGCGGCGGCACCTTCACGGGCAGCGGCAGCATCAACGGCGCCACCACCATCAGCGGCGGCACATTCGCACCGGGCAGCACGACGCCCGGCGGCACCGTGACCATCACCGGCAGCCTCGCGATGCAGGCCGGCGCGACCTATCTGGTGCAGGTCAATCCGACCACGGCGTCATCCACCCATGTCACCGGCGCCGCAACGCTGTCGGGCGCCAATGTCAGCGCGAATTTCGCGGCGGGCAGCTATATCGTGAAGCAATACACCATCGTCAGCACCACGGCCGGCCTCAGCGGCGCGTTCGGCGCGGTGACCAACACCAACCTGCCCTCGGGCTTCAAGACAGCGCTCAGCTATGACACCCGCAACGCCTATCTCGACCTGAAACTCGATTTCACGCCGACGGATCCGACGGACCCGACGACACCCGGCACATCGCCCAATCCCGTCACGCCGCAGCCAAGCAACCCGCAGGCCGTCGGCAACGCACTGACGCAATATTTCAACGCCCATGGCGGCATTCCCGGCGTTTATGGCCAGTTGACGCAGGAGACGATGAAAGACGTCGCCGCGCCGGTCGCAACAAGCCCGCAAAAGACGACCTTCGAGGCAGCTTCGCAGTTCACCGCCATGATGACCGACGTCTCGGGCGCGGGGCGTGGCGGCACCGAAAGCGGATCGGCGCCGATGGGCTATGCGGCGCCAGGCCATCGCGACTTCCGCGAAGCTTTCGGCATGGCCACCAAGGCACCGCCGCGCGCGCCGACCTTCGAGACGCGCTGGAATGTCTGGGCCGCCGGCTTCGGCGGCTCGCAGACCACCGATGGAAATGCAGCATCAGGTTCGGGCTCGTCGACCTCGCAGATCTACGGCACCGCCGTCGGTGCCGATCACTGGTTGTCGCCGCAGACCGTGGCCGGCTTCTCGCTCGCGGGCGGCGCCACCGCCTTCTCCACATCCACCAGCGGCTCCGGCCGATCCGATCTGCTGCAGGCCGGCGTGTTCCTGCGCCACAATGAGGGACCGTCCTACATCACCGTGGCCGCGGCCTATGGCTGGCAGGACGTCACCACCGACCGTGTCATCACGGTTGCCGGCGTCGATCGCCTGCGCGCGCACTTCAACACCAACACCTATTCGGGTCGCATCGAGGCCGGCCACCGCTTCGTGCTGCCCTGGATCGGCGGCCTCGGCCTGACGCCCTACGGCGCCGCTCAGGTCATCAGCACCGACCTGCCCGCTTATGCGGAAAGCGTCGTCTCGGGCAGCAATGCGTTCGCGCTGAGCTACACCGGGAAGACCGTGACCTCGCCCCGTACCGAACTTGGCCTGCGCACCGACAAGTCCTTCGCGCTGGATGGCGCTGTCCTCACGCTGCGCGGACGCGCGGCATGGGCATATGACTACAATATCGACCGCAGCGCGCAGGCCACGTTCCAGGCGCTCCCCGGCGCGAGCTTCGTGAGCAACGGCGCCTTGCCGGCCCGCAACGCGGCGCTGACAACCGCATCGGCGGAATGGAGCTGGCTCAACGGCCTCTCCCTCGCCGCGACTTTCGAAGGCGAGTTCTCCGACGTGACGCGCAGCTACGCCGGCAAAGGCGTGGTGCGCTACGCTTGGTAGTCACGTGACAAGCATCCCGACATCGCTGCGCATCGCCATCGCTTTCATCATCGCGCTGTGGATCGTGGGCCTCACCGCCCTCGCTCTCGGCGCGCCCGGCGAGATCGTGGTCGCAACCGCCGCCATCGGCACCGTCGGTGCCTTCATCGAATGGACCAGCCATCGACCGGGCCGCCCGGGAGATCCGCAGGACGTCGCCGTCGCGGAGCAGGTCACCGACACGTCCGACCCGTTGCAGGACCTGCCTGCGCCGCAACCGCTCACGCGGCGGCGATCTTGATATCGCTCTGCTTCGCTCGGTGCGTTGCGATTCGCCATGCGCCACTTGCAGGCGACGAATTCCGTGCGCGTGTCGGCGCGCGGAACGATGCCATGAATGGTTGCGGACCGGTGGCATTACCTTGTTACCAAATTACCTCACCGTTGTTGAATGCGCAGTCGCCCGCGAAACGGGCATATCGGTCGCATTGTACCTGTCAGGCGAATCGCTGAAGCGTGGCTGAAATGTGTTCGGGACGTTGGCGTCGGTGAAACATGGCCTGCGACGCGAGTTTCGCACCAGCCTGACCTGACATCGCTGGTCCCCGAACGCTTCACGAATAACAACCATCGCACAAGCGGACCACCATGCCCTTTGACCGACGCAAGCTGCAGACCCTCGCGCTCTCGATGACCTCGGGCATTGTCCTCGCCGCAGCGGCGGCATCGCCCGCTTATGCCGATGGCGGCAGGGGCGGCGACGGATACAACCTGTATGGTAGTCCGGCTGGCGGCGGCGCAGGCGGCAGCGAAGGCGCTGCAGGTCAGAACGGCTCCCGCTATGACTTCCTGGGTAATGATGCCGGTGGTGGTGGCGGCGGCGGCGGGGCTGGTGGCGGACTGGGCGGTGCTGGTGGTGACGGCGGCTGTTGTGGCGGTACCGCAGGCGGCGCCGGCGGCAATGGCGGCGCCCATGGCGGCTCATTATCCGGCTCGCAGTCCCTCAACGGACTACTGATCGGCCTTGACGGCAGCGCGGGTAACCAAGGCGGCGATCTCGCGGCCGGTCAGGCTGCGGGCGGCGGCGGCGGTGGCGGCGGTGCCGGTGGCTACGGTCTGGTCATGACGGGCGCGAGCAATGTCACGGTCAACAGTGGCGCAGGCGCGACCGGCGGCAATGGCGGCAATGGCGGGCTCGGCGGAAATGGCAACGGGTTCAACAGCCGCGGCGGCAGCGGTGGCAGCGGCGGCGACGGCGGCATCGCCGTCCATTTCACCGGCGCGAATGCCGTTCTGAACAATTCGCGGACCCTGCGCGGCGGCAATGGCGGCACCGGCGGCGATGGTGGTCGCAGCGATCTTGGCAACCTGGATAACCCGGACAGTCACAGCGGCAGCGGCGGCGATGGCGGCAAGGGCGGCGCCGGTGTGCAGTTTGACGCCGCGGGCGCCACAGTCATCAACAGCGGCCTCATCCATGGCGGCAATGGCGGCCACGGCGGAGCAACAGGCGCGGGATCGGCACCTGCCAGTCGTGCCGGCCTCGGCGGAGCCGGCGGCGCAGGCATCGTCGGCAGCGGGATGTCCATCATCAACACCGGCTCCATCGTCGGCGGCCTTGGTGCCGACGGCACCCGCGCCGATGCGATCACCTTTACCGGCGGCACCAACTCGCTGCGGCTGTCAGGCGGAGGCACCCTCACCGGCAATATCGGTATCACCGCGGCAGGTAGTTCGGTGAGCTTCGACCAGGCCACGGACTTCACGCTGTCGAATGACATCACCGGACTCGGCGGCATCATCCAGGCCGGCGTAGGCAAGCTCACCCTCACCGGCACCAACACCTATACCGGCGGCACGGAGATCCTGAGCGGCAGCACGCTGCAACTCGGCGCGGGCGGCAACACCGGATCGATCATGGGCGACGTCGCCAATAGCGGCACGCTGATCTTCGCCCGCAGCGATGCGGTGACCTTCGATGGCGCCATCTCCGGCACCGGCGAGGTGATCAAGAACGGCGGCAATTTCCTGACGCTGACTGGCGCAAACACCTATTCCGGACAGACAACGGTCCTCAACGGCGTCCTGCGGCAGGGCGCGGCTGGCGCGTTCTCCGCCAACAGCCACTATCAGCTTTGGGCCGCCACGACGCTCGACCTCAATCATTTCGACGGCGCGGTCGGCTCGCTGTCCGGCTCCGGGCGGGTCGAACTCAGCGGCCAGACGCTGACCATCGGCGCCAATGACGGCACCTCGAATTTCGGCGGCACCATCGCCAATGGCGATCTCGTCAAGATCGGCACCGGCGAACTGGGGCTCGGCGGCCGCTACACCAATCTCGGCACGGTGTATGTCGATGGCGGCACGGTCGGCGTCAATAGCAACGAGCTGGCGTCCACGCGCTTCATCGTGAATGCCGGCGGCACGCTGAGCGGCTACGGCATGGCCGGCACCACCGAGATCAATGGCGGCACGCTGTCGCCGGGCAGTTATATCTCGACGCTCACGATACAGGGTAATCTGTCGATGACGGCTGCATCGACCTACATGGTCGAGCTCGAGCCATCGCAGTCCGATCGTGTCGATGTCACCGGCAAGGCGACCCTCGGCGGAGCGACGGTGAATGCCATCTTCCTGCCGCCCGTGCAGAACAAGCGCGCCGCCCCCGGCGCTGGCGCGGATGTTTACGTTGCCAAGCAATACACCATCCTGAATGCGGCCGGCGGGCTCGACGGCAAATTCGGATCGCTGGTGAACACCGATCTGCCATCGGGCTTTGCCAGCACGCTGAGCTATGACGCGAACAACGTCTATCTCGATCTCAAGCTGGCCTTCAGTCCGCCCGGTGGTCTGCCCGGCAACCAGCAGGCTGTCGGCGACGCGCTGACCGGATTCTTCAACCGCACCGGTGGCATTCCGCTGGCGTTCGGCACGCTTGACGCAAAGGGCCTGTCGCAAATCTCAGGCGAGACGACGACGGGATCGCAGCAGACCTCAGTCGACGCCGCGAACATGTTCATGGGCATGATGATCGACCCCTTCGCCGTCGGCCGCGGTGAAGTTGCGGTGGGCGTCAACTCTTACGCCGATGAGGCGATGGCCTATGCACCGAAGCGTGCGGGTACCGATGCCTTCGCATCGATGCATCGCAAGGCGCCGGTGCTGGCGCCGGCCTTCCAGGAGCGCTGGAATATGTGGGCGTCCGGCTTCGGCGGCTCGCAGACCACCGATGGCAATGTCGCGGCAGGATCGAACAACAGCAAGTCGAGCATCTACGGCATGGGCGTCGGTGCGGACTACTGGTTCTCGCCCTTTACCGTGGCCGGCTTCTCCATGGCCGGCGGCGGCACCAATTTCTCGGTGAATGGCGGCGGCACCGGCCGCTCGGACCTGTTCCAGGTCGGCGGCTTCATCCGGCACAATGTCGGCGCGACCTATATCTCGGCGGCCGCTGCTTACGGCTGGCAGGACATCACGACGGATCGTACGGTGACCGTCGCGGGCGTCGATCAGCTGCGTGCGAATTTCAACGCCAGCAGCTATTCGGGCCGCTTTGAGGTCGGCCATCGCTTCGCGACGCCGTGGATCGGCGGCCTTGGCCTGACGCCCTATGCCGCGTTCCAGGTGACGGCTTTCGACCTGCCCTCCTATGCGGAAAGCGTCGTCGCCGGCAGCAACACCTTCGCACTGACCTATGCCGGCAAGACGTCCCTCTCGCCGCGCAGCGAGCTCGGCCTGCGTACAGACAAGTCCTTCGCGCTGAACGATGCGATCCTCACTTTGCGCGGTCGCGCGGCGTGGGCGCACGACACCAACCGCGACCGCTCGGCATCGGCGACCTTCCAGTCGCTGCCCGGCGCGAGCTTCATCGTGAACGGTGCGGCGCTCGCCAAGCACACTGCGCTGACATCGGCCTCCGCAGAGCTCAAGTGGATGAACGGCTGGTCCGTCGCCGGCACGTTCGAAGGCGAGTTCTCGGACGTGACGACGAGCTACGCCGGCAAGGGCGTGGTGCGCTACGCATGGTGATCTCGTAGGATGGGTTGAGCGGAGCGATACCCATCACCCCATCCGCTTGCGGTGATGGGTATCGCTCCAGCGCGTCGCGCTTGCGCTCAACCCATCCTACGGCTCCGGGGCTTTATCGCCCCCTGTTTCCGCCCATTTTCCCGAAAACATTAAGCTTTTTGGGCGGTTCCAATGCTGCGGCGCATTGACTTCCGGGGATTCCGGCCTATGTTCCGGCTCGAAGCGGCCCGGTATCGAAACGCGATATCTCGAGTAAGCCGCCTGTCAGCGCCCAGCGATCCCCGTGCATGTTTGCGTGCCGCTCCGGGGGTAGGCGTGATGGCTTTTTCCGAGAATCCAAGCGGCGGTTTCGACCAGAGGCATGATCTCGCACCGGCATCGAATGAGCGATACACCGTTCTGCGATAGCATCATGGCCCCATAACAGAGGCTCAATGTCCTTTTCCAATCTCGGCCTGTCCGACAAGGTTCTCGCCGCCGTCACGGCCGCTGGCTACACAACCCCCACCCCCATTCAGGAACAGGCGATCCCCCACGCCCTCGCCCGCAAGGACGTGCTCGGCATCGCCCAGACCGGTACCGGCAAGACCGCAGCCTTCGTGCTGCCGATGCTCACCATGCTCGAAAAGGGCCGCGCCCGCGCCCGCATGCCGCGCACGCTGATCCTCGAGCCGACCCGCGAACTCGCCGCCCAGGTGAAGGAGCAGTTCGACAAATACGGCGCCGGCCAGAAGCTGAACGTCGCCCTCTTGATCGGCGGCGTCTCGTTCGGCGACCAGGACATGAAGCTGACCCGCGGCGTCGACGTCCTCATCGCCACCCCGGGCCGCCTGCTCGACCACACCGAGCGCGGCGGTCTGCTGCTCACCGGTGTCGAACTGCTGGTGATCGACGAAGCCGACCGCATGCTCGACATGGGCTTCATCCCGGACATCGAGCGCGTCTGCAAGCTGGTGCCGTTCACCCGCCAGACCCTGTTCTTCACGGCGACCATGCCGCCGGAAATCCGCCGCATCACCGAGACCTTCCTGCATAATCCGGTGAAGATCGAAGTCGCCAAACCCGCGACCGCCGCCTCCACCATCACCCAGTCCCAGGTCGCGGTCTCCCGCAACGACTGGCAGAAGCGCGAAGTGCTCCGCACGCTGCTGCGCGAGGCCGAAGACCTCAAAAACGCGATCATCTTCTGCAACCGCAAGCGCGAAGTCGCCACGCTCGCCAAATCGCTGCAGAAGCACGGTTTCGCCGTCGGCGCGCTGCATGGCGACATGGAGCAGTCCGCCCGCCTCGCCGCGCTGGATCAATTCCGCAAGGGCGAGCTGCCGCTGCTGGTCGCCTCCGACGTCGCCGCCCGCGGCCTCGATATCCCCGCGGTGAGCCACGTCTTCAATTTCGACATCCCGCATCATTCCGACGATTACGTCCACCGCATCGGCCGCACCGGCCGCGCCGGCCGCACCGGCTTTGCGATCTCGCTGGTGTCGCCGTCGGACCAGAAGTCCATGGCTGCCGTCGAGAAGCTGATCGGCACCACCATCGCCAAGCACGAAAGCGCCGCCCTCGATGCCATGCCGGCCGAGGACGAGAGTGCCGAGGCCGAGGCCCCGCGTTCGGGTCGCCGCCGCAGCGGCAATCGCGAAGCCAATGAGGACGCGCCGCGCGGTCGCCGCGATGGCCGCCGTGAGCGGTCAGCCCGTCCGGAGCGTGAAGCCCGCCCTGAACGCGCCCCGCGTCCGGAGCGCGAGCCCCGCGCCCCCGAGAGCGAAGCCCCGCGCGAGCGTAAACCGCGCCGCGAGCGCGACCGCCGCCCGAACGAGGACCGCAATGGCGGCCAGCAGCCGGTCGCCGCCTCGGCGGCCCTGCCGCCCTCCATCGGCCGTCCACAGGCGCCCCGTCCGCGCCGCGAGGAAGACTTCGAGCCGGGCGATCACTCGCACCTGCCCGCATTCCTTTTGCGCCCGATCCGGGCACGCGCATAGGTAGTACTCTCAGCGGTTATTTACCGACGATTCACAAAGTTCCCCTAGCGTCACTGCAATATTTTTGGAAATTTTGCAGTGAGGGCGGCGCGATGTAGCGCCGCTTGGGGGCACAGGACGTGACCGCGAACCTCGACGACCTCGAACGCACATTAGCGTTCGCCGATATCGCGCTCGGGCAGATCCGCTCGTTGCGCCAGCCCGCGATCCCGCGCAATTACGAGATCTGGTACGTTTACGCGACCGGCTATAATCCGTCGCTCAACAAGGTCATCAACGAGACGCTGGCCCGCAACGGCCGCCTCTCGGATTCCGATCTCGACCAGATCCACGACACCTATCTCTCGCAAGCCCGCGTCACCGACCGCATCGATCAGGTGGGTTCGCGCGTCATTGGCGAGATCGACGACGTGATGACATTGATCAATGACGCGCTGAACATGGCGGTCAATTTCAACGCCAGCCTCGCCGGCGCCGGCAAGAGCCTCGACAGCGCCCGCGATCCCGCCGCCCTCAAGGCCGTGATCGAAACGCTGGTGAAATCCACCCGCGAGGTGCACGACACCAACAAGGCGCTGGAAGAACGCCTGCTGTCCTCGCGCAACGAGGTCGGCACGCTGCAGAAGAGCCTGGAGGCGATCCGCGCCGAAAGCCTCACCGATCCCCTCACCGCGCTCGGCAACCGGAAGTATTTCGATCGCGCGCTGCTCGGCGCCATCGAACACGCCCAGAAGCGCGGCGAGCCGCTGTCGCTGCTGATGCTCGACATCGATCACTTCAAGTCGTTCAACGACAATTACGGCCACCTCACCGGCGACCAGGTGCTGCGTCTTGTCGGCATGTCGCTGAAGCAGACCATCAAGGGCCAGGACATCACGGCGCGCTATGGCGGCGAGGAATTCGCCGTGGTGCTGCCCAACACGCCGCTGCGCCAGGCGCTGACGGTCGCGGACCACATCCGCCGCGCGGTGATGTCGAAAGAGCTGAAGAAGAAATCGACCGGCGAGATTCTGGGGCGCGTGACGATCTCGGTGGGTGTCGCGATGCTACAGAATGGCGATGACATGGACACGCTGATCGGCCGCGCCGATGCGTGCCTCTATGCGGCGAAACGCAACGGCCGCAACCGCGTGATCTGCGAGGTCGATCCGGAATATCAGAGCGAGATCACGTTCCAGGTGGCGTGAGCGCCGAGGCCCCTTAGGGTGAGGAGCGAACACGTCAGCCTGGCTCAGTCCCTCATGGTGAGGAGCGCGCCGCTTGGCGCGCGTCTCGAACCATGAGTTGGCCTGGCTCCGGCGTTTGCGGCCATCCTTCGAGACGCCGCTGCGCGGCTCCTCAGGATGAGGGTTGGAGTTAGGTGGCTTTCTTCTTCGCGACTTTCTTCTTCACGACCTTCTTCTTCGCGCTCTTCTTCACCGCCGCCCGGATCGCCGCGGCATGCGCCGTGCGCGCCCACTCCGTCACTTCATCCGGATCGTCATAGAGCCGCTCCGGCAATCGCCAATAAGAGGCGATCATCCGCAGCTTGCCCTTCATCTCATACTGAAAGCATTGCGATCCCTCCGCCTCGAAACGCGGGATCGAGTTTTCATCGGCGCGCAGATAGATCGCGCCGCGCAGCACCAGCGCGAAGTTGATGCCGTCAGCCGAAACGCCGAAACCGGAAAACATCCGGCGGATCGTCACCGGCCCGAAGCCGGCGAACAGTTCGGAGAGGAATTCGCGGTCCATGAGGGAAGTGTAGCACGGAACTCGACCGTAGGGCGGATCAGCGTAGCGTAATCCGCCGGCCAAGTTTGCAGTTGAAGCTCCGCGGCGGATTACGGCTTCGCCTAATCCGCCCTACGGCAAAGCCTCAATCCACCTTCGCCGGCTGCAACTGCACCGACTCGCCACACCCGCACGCGCTGATCTGGTTCGGATTATTGAACACGAACTGCGCCTGCATCTTGTCGGTCTTGTAGTCCATCTCGGTACCGAGCAGGAACAGCACGGCCTTGGGATCGACCAGGATCTTGACGCCCTTGTCCTCGACGACCTCATCGGTCGGCTTCACGTCATGGGCATATTCGACGGTGTAGGACTGGCCGGCGCAGCCGCCATTCTTGATGCCGACGCGCAGCCCGATGATCTCGGAATCCGCGCGCTGGGTCAGCGCCATCACGCGCGCCGCGGCAGCATCCGTCAGGCGCATCACCTGCGGCTTCGGGCGCGGCTTCGGTTTTGCGGGTGCTGGTGCGTTCGGTGTCATCTCGGTCATGTGTTCAGTCCCTTGGGCGGTTCAAGGCCGCCAACGGAGAATTCAGGAGGACGCTGATCTCACCACATATTGAGCACGAGGCGGGCCTCGTCGCTCATCCGGTCCGGCGTCCAGGTCGGCTCCCAGACGATGTTGACCTTGACGATGCCGGCGCCCGGCACGCTGGCCACGGCGTTCTCCACCATGGTCGGCAGCTCTTCCGCCGCCGGGCAATTCGGCGTGGTCAGGGTCATGTCGATATCGATGCCGCGGTCGTCCTTGATGTCGACCTTGTAGATCAGGCCGAGCTCATAGATGTCGGCCGGGATTTCCGGATCGAACACCGTCTTCAGCGCGGCGACGATTTCCGTGCCCATACGCTCGGTCTCAGCCTCATCCAGTGCGGAGACGGTCTGCATTTCCGGTATCTTGACGTCTGCGGTGTCGCTCATGCGAACAGCTCCCGTGCCTTGATCAACGCCTGCGCGAGATGATCGATTTCTTCGCGGGTATTATACAGTCCGAACGACGCACGGCAGGTGGCCGTGACATTGAATCGTTCCAGAAGCGGCATCACGCAATGGGTGCCCGCACGCACCGCGATGCCCTGGCGGTCGATCACGGTGGCGATATCATGGGCATGGGCGCCCTTGAGCTCGAAGGAGATCACCGGCCCCTTGGTCTTGGCCGAGCCGAAGATGCGCAGCGAGTTGATCTCGCGCAGCTTGCCTTCCGCATAGGCCAGAAGGTCATGCTCATGCGCAGCGATACGTTCGCGGCCGATCGAGTTCACATAGTCGATGGCGGCACCGAGGCCGATGGCCTCGACGATGGCCGGCGTGCCGGCCTCGAACCGGTGCGGCGGGTCGCCATAGGTGACCCAGTCCTGCGCCACTTCGCGGATCATCTCACCGCCGCCGGCATAAGGCCGCATGGCAGCGAGGCGATCATATTTGCCATAGAGCACGCCGATGCCGGTCGGGCCGTACAGCTTGTGGCCGGTAAAGACGTAGAAATCGCAGTCGATGTCCTGCACGTCGACGACGCCGTGCACCGCCGCCTGGCTGCCATCCACCAGCACCGGAATGCCGCGCGCATGCGCGATGGCCGTGACTTCCTTCACCGGCACCTGGGTGCCCAGCGCATTCGACATCTGGGTGATGGCGACGATTTTTGTGCGATCGGTCAGCAGCTTCTCGAACTCGTCGATCAGGAAGTTGCCTTCGTCATCGACCGGCGCCCATTTGATGACGGCGCCCTGACGCTCGCGAAGAAAGTGCCACGGGACGATGTTCGAATGGTGCTCCATGATGGAGACCACGATCTCGTCGCCTTCCTTGATGTTCTCACCGCCGAAGGACGCAGCAACCGTGTTGAGCGCATCGGTGGCGTTGCGGGTGAAGATGATCTCTTCCGGGCGCTTGGCATTGAGGAAGTGCTGCACTTTCGTGCGCGCGCCCTCATAGGCTTCGGTGGCCGCATTGGCGAGATAATGCAGCCCGCGATGCACGTTGGCATATTCGGACTTGTAGGCGTCGGTCATGCGATCGAGCACGGCGAACGGCTTTTGCGCCGATGCCGCGTTGTCGAGATAGACCAGCGGCTTGCCATAGACCTGCATCGCCAGCGCGGGGAAATCCTCGCGAATCCGGGCGACGTCGTATCCACCGTCGAGAACTGCAGGATGCGTCATTCTCTAAAATTCCTCGAATCCCTCAGCCGTCATTGCGAGGAGCATTTGCGACGAAGCAATCCAGCCTTGGCTTGTTGCTTTCTGGATTGCTTCGCTGCGCTCGCAATGACGGAGAAACATTTACCCGCGTGCCTTCAACCAGCGCTCAGCCGAACCGATGGCCACATCCCGCAGATCGTCATTCTCGATCGACTCCAGCGCCTCGCCGACGAATGCCTGGATCAGCAGCGACTGGGCTTCCTTCTCGGGAAGGCCACGCGCGCGCAGATAGAACAGCAGGCTATCGTCCAGCGCACCGACCGTGGCGCCATGGCCGCACTGCACGTCGTCGGCAAAGATTTCGAGTTCGGGCTTGTTGTCGATCTCGGCATCGTCCGAGAGCAACAGCGCGCGCGACATCATCTTGCCGTCGGTCTGCTGGGCGATCTGATGCACGTTGATCTTGCCCTGGAACACCGAATGGGCGCGATCATCGAGCACCGCGCGAAAATTCTCGCGGCTCATGCAGCCCGGCGTGGCATGGTCGATCACGAAGGTGCAATCGGCATGCTGCTGGCCGCGCAGCAGATGGATGCTGTTGGTGGAGAGCTCGGTGCCCTCGCCCGCCAGCGTGATGAAGCTCTGATAGCGGCTGACAGCGCCGCCGGTGGTCAGGCTGAAGGTGTTGAATTTCGACTTCGCACCGACGGTGACGATGGCGCTGGCGATGCTCGCGGCATCGATCGCGTCTTCCATCACACGGACATGCTGCACGTCGCTCTCGTCGCCGACCCAGAGCACGGTGGTGTCGTGCACCTGATAGGCTTTTGCGGCATCCGTGGCGACAAAGGTCTCGACCAGCGTGGCCTTGGCGTTGTTGCCGATACGGATCAGCGAACGCGTGAAGGACGCTGCCTTCGGCTTCGTCGTCACATGGACGATCTGCAGCGGCTTCGCGACTTCGGTGCCGTCAGCGACGCTGATGATCACGCCATCGGTGGCAAAGGCCGCGTTGAGCGCGAGCATGGGATCGTTGACCTTGCTCAGCAGCAGGTCGGCGCGCGCCGCACTCGCCTCGTCCGCCAACACGGCGCTGAGCGCATGCACGGTGACGCCATTGCCGGCCGAGAGATCGGACAGATCGGCAGCGAGCACGCCATCGACCAGCACCAGCTTCTGCGTATCGCCATCCTTCAGCGCAGCGACAGCCTTGCGCGCTGCATCGAGCGCAGCCGCATCCGGCGCGGCCGCCAGCGGCGCGACATCGCCGAGCAGACGGCGCAGGTCGGTATATTTCCATTCCTCGACGCGGCGGTTTGGCAGGCCGCTTACAGCGAACGCATCGAAGGCGCGCTGGCGCGTCTCGGTGACGGGCCCGGAGCCCGGCAGACGACCGCGCGCGGCGGCAAAGGTGCCGTCCAGCGTCGCGCCCGTCGTGGTCTTTGCAACAGCTACATTCATGATGATCTCACTCAGGCCGCCGCGTCTTCGTACTGCGCGTAACCCGACGCTTCGAGTTCGAGCGCCAGTTCCTTGCCGCCGGTCTTCACGACGCGGCCCTTCGACATCACATGCACGTGGTCCGGCACGATGTAGTTCAGGAGGCGCTGATAGTGGGTGATCACCACCATGGCGCGCTCGCTGGAACGCAGCGCGTTGACGCCTTCCGACGCGATACGCAGTGCGTCGATGTCGAGGCCGGAGTCCATCTCGTCGAGGATGCAGAGGCTCGGCTGGAACAGCGCCATCTGCAGCACTTCGTTGCGCTTCTTCTCGCCGCCGGAGAAGCCCACATTGACGCCGCGGCGGAGCATGTCCTGCGGGATGTTCAGCGAGGCGGCGACTTCACGCACCTTCTTGAGGAAGTCCGGGGTCGAGAATTCAGCCTCGCCGCGCGCCTTGCGCTGCGCGTTCAACGCGGTGCGCAGGAACGTCATGGTGGCGACGCCGGGGATTTCGACGGGATACTGGAACGCGAGGAACACGCCCTTGGCGGCGCGCTCGTCGGGCTCCATCTCCAGCAGGTCTTCGCCCTTGAACAGGATCTCGCCGCCGGTGACTTCATAGCCCGGCTTGCCGGCGATGACGTGGGACAGCGTGGACTTGCCCGAGCCGTTCGGGCCCATGATGGCGTGAACCTCGCCGGCATTCACCGTCATGGTGAGCCCATGGAGAATCTCGCGATCCTCGACACGGACCTGCAGGTTTTTGACTTCGAGCAATGCGGGCATTTTCGTTTTCCTTTGATCTTCTTCGTCCCGAGCGCCTACCAAAGTAGCGAGCCTCAAAGGACGGGCCGTATTACAAAAGCTATTAGTGTGACGGCTCGTTGCCGGCACCCACAGCGCGATCGATTGCCGCGCTTTGCACTTTCAGTTCGTTGTTCAAACTCTCTCTCGCGAACTCGTCCTTGAAGGCGTGATAAAGCGCCCAGACAAATCCCGAGACAGAAACCTTCATCACGGCTTCCCTGAAGTATGGATCGCTCGCTAGGGCTTCCGCCTTGCAAGCATAGTCCTTAGCCAAGGCTGCCAATTCAGACCCGATCTTATCAATATCGGTGTCTGGATAGCTCACCCCACACTTCCTTCGAGCGAGATCGAGATCAGCTTCTGCGCTTCTACGGCGAACTCCATCGGGAGCTGCTGCAGCACGTCCTTCACAAAGCCGTTCACCACGAGGCCGACGGCCTCTTCCTGGCTCAGGCCGCGCTGGATGCAATAGAACAGCACGTCTTCCGAAATTTTTGACGTGGTCGCTTCGTGCTCGAACAGCGCCGAGGAGTTCTTCGCCTCGATATACGGCACCGTATGCGCGCCGCACTGATCGCCGATCAGGAGCGAGTCACAGGCGGTGAAATTACGCGCGTTCTTCGCCTTGCGGTTCGCCGTGACGAGGCCGCGATAGGTGTTTTGCGATTTGCCGGCAGCGATGCCCTTGGAGATGATCCGGCTCGTGGTGTTGTTGCCGAGATGGATCATCTTGGTGCCGCTATCGACCTGCTGATAGCCGTTCGAAATCGCGATCGAGTAGAACTCGCCACGCGAATTGTCGCCGCGCAGGATGCAGCTCGGATATTTCCAGGTGATGGCCGAACCGGTTTCCACCTGGGTCCAGGAGATCTTGGAATTGTTGCCGCGGCAGTCACCACGCTTGGTGACGAAGTTGTAGATGCCGCCCTTGCCTTCCGAATTGCCCGGATACCAGTTCTGCACCGTCGAATATTTGATCTCGGCATCGTCGAGGGCGACGAGTTCGACCACGGCAGCATGCAACTGGTTCTCGTCGCGCTGCGGCGCCGTGCAGCCTTCGAGATAGGACACGTAAGCGCCCTTGTCGGCGATGATCAGCGTGCGCTCGAACTGGCCGGTGTTGCGCTCATTGATGCGGAAGTAAGTGGACAGCTCCATCGGGCATTTCACGCCCGGCGGAATGTAGACGAAGGAACCGTCGGAGAACACGGCCGAGTTCAGCGTGGCGTAGAAGTTGTCCGAGGTCGGAACGACCGTGCCGAGATACTGCTTCACCAAGTCGGGATGTTCGC
>JAEXYA010000004.1 GCA_023451825.1 Pseudomonadota bacterium | reverse complement strand
CGGCTGGAGAGACCAGCCGGCGTTTTGATTAGAACGTTCTAAAACGCCGCTGCCGTAGGATGGGTTGAGCGAAGCGAAAACCCATCACGTCTGGAGCGACCCAGTGATGGGTTTTCGCGAAGACGCTCAACCCATCCTACGATTCCAGGCGTTAAGCCGCCTTCTCGTCCTCGTCCTTGTACAGGTCTTCCTTGGACACCTTCTTCTCGGTGACCTTGGCGAGCTCAAGGATGAAGTCGACGACCTTGTCTTCATAAATCGGCGCGCGCAGCTGGGCGAGCGCCTGCGGGTTGCTGCGATAGAAGTCCCAGACTTCCTTCTCGCGGCCCGGCATCGAACGGGCACGCTCGATCACGGCGCGGCTGATCTCGTCGTCGGTGACGGAGATCTTGTTCTTCTCACCGATCTCGGACAGCACGAGACCGAGACGGACGCGGCGGTCGGCGATCTTGCGATACTCTTCCTGCGCGGCTTCTTCGGTGGTGTTCTCGTCGGCAAAGGTCTTGCCCGAGGACGCCATCTCCTGCTGGATCGAATTCCACATCAGCTTGAACTCTTCGTCGACCAGCGACGGAGGCGCATCGAACTTGTGGGTCTCGTCGAGACGGTCGAGCAGATGACGCTTCACGCGCTGGCGGGTCGCGCCGGCGAATTCGGCAACCAGACGCTCGCGCGCGGCTTCCTTCAGCTTGTCGAGCGACTCGAGGCCGAGCGATTTTGCGAACTCATCGTCGATGGCGGCATCGACCGGCGATTCGATCTTGCTCGCGGTGGTCTCGAATTCCGCGGCCTTGCCGGCCAGCGTGTCGCTGGCATAGTTGGCCGGGAACGTGACCTTGAGGGTGCGGGTCTCGCCCTTGGCGATGCCGACCAGCTGGTCCTCGAAGCCCGGGATGAAGGTGTTGGAGCCGATCTGGACCGGGATGTCCTCGCCGGTGCCGCCTTCGAAAGCGACGCCGTCGATGGTGCCCTTGAAGCCGACGACCACGCGGTCGCCCTGCTCGGCCTTGGCGCCGTCGGCCTTCTCGGTGAAGGCGCGGTTTGCATCGGCCACGCGCTTGATCGACTCGTCAACGTCAGCGTCGCTGACATCGGCAACCGGCTTCTCAACTTCGAAGCTCTTGAAGTCGGCCAGTTCGATCGGCGGCACGACTTCGACGGCCACGGTGTATTTCAGGTCGGCCTTGCCGGAGAGGATGTCTTCGACTTCCTTCTCTTCGGTCGGCATGGTGATCTTCGGCTCGGTGGCGAGCTTGAGGTTACGCTCGGTGAAGATCTGGGTGTTGGTGGTGCGGATCAATTCATCCACGGTCTCGGCGGCGACCGAGCGGCCATAGAGGCGCTTCAGATGGCCGGCCGGAACCTTGCCCGGACGGAAGCCGTTGAGCTTGACCTTGCCCTTCAGGTCTTCGAGGCGCGCATCGACCTTAGCTTCGATGTCGGCAGCCGGAACGCTGATCTGGAATTCGCGCTTCAATCCCTCGGAGAGGGTCTCATTCACCTGCATGGCGTCAATCTTCTTCTCGCTTCGTCCGGCCGGAGGCCGAACAGTGTCAAAATTCTCCGACGCATGACCGCGAGGCCTGCATCGATGGTTCAGCCGATCCGCCTTCGCGGAGGCAAGACCCTCGCGGACACGAATCCGGAAATACGCGATCTGCGCTTGGTGCGGGCAGAGGGACTCGAACCCCCACAACTTTCGTCACTGGAACCTAAATCCAGCGCGTCTACCAATTCCGCCATGCCCGCAGAAAACATCATGTCCGGCCGCGATGTCGCGAGCGGCGGGCTTATAACACGCAGACGACAATTCGCAGCAAAAAAATGGGCCTGCGCAGGGCCACTTGCCGCAGCCGGCGCAACTGGACATTCGCGCCTGAAAATGGTCGGAATTTCCGCATGACGAACAGCCCTATCGCCCTCACCCGTCGTACCCTGCTGGCTGGCGCCGGTGGTGCCCTCGTTGCGCCCCTGCTGTCGCACGCGGCTTTCGCGCAAGCCGTTACCTCACTGGAACTGCAGGCGAAACCCGGCCCGCTCATCGTCCGGCCCGGCAGCAGTTCCGAAGCGGGAACACTGCACAGCGCTCAGCGGGGTCCACTCCGCTTCAACCGCGGCGACGAAATCGACGTCCAGATCGTCAATCAGCTGCCCGGCCCCATCGTGCTGAACTGCCGCGGCATCAACGCCGTGTCCGGCATTGCGCCGCTGCTGGACCGCAAGCCGATCGCCGCCGGGGCCAAGGATTCGTTCAAGCTGACGATGCGGAGCGCCGGCACCTCCTATGTGGACATGCGCCTGCTCGGCGATGGCCAGTCGCTGCCGTCGCAGGTCCGCAGCATGGTGGTGCAGGAGACCGATCCGGTCGAGGTCGATCGCGACGAGGTGCTACTGGTCGAGGACTTCCGGGTCACCGCAGCCGGCAAGCTGCTGGCGCCGGGCATCGATCCGACAGATGCCGCCGTGATGTTCCTGGCCAATCGCAAAGCGCTGCACGACATCCCGGTCAAAACCAATGAGCGGCTCAGACTCCGTCTCATCAATGGCTGCCAACGCTCTGTGATCGCTCTGAAATTCGAGGATCAAGACGTCCGCGTGATGGCCATCGACGGCCAGCCCGCCGAGCCGTTCCCGGCGCGCAACAATCAAGTCGTGCTGGCGCCCGGTACCCGCATCGACGTGTTTCTCGACATCGCCAAGACGGCCGGGACCGTCACCGGGATCCTGCTTCACGACGGCAAGGATATCCGCAAGGTCGGCCAGCTCGTCACGCTGAAGGACCCGCCACTCCGCGCCGCGCCGATGCAGACGGTCACCCCGCTGCCCTCCAACGGCCTGCCGATCCAGATCGACCTCAAGGCTGCCATGCGATCTGACCTCAGTCTCGGCGCGCCCGACGCCGGCTGGATCAAGCCGCTGGAGCTCGGTCCTTCGACCGCCCCCGCCTTCAAGGTCAAGTCCGGCAAGCCGGTGGTCCTCACCCTGAAAAACAACGCCGCCGTTCCGGCCGTCCTGCAGATGCACGGTCACCACTTCCGCCTGCTCGACAAACTGGACGATGGCTGGAAGCCGTTCTGGCTCGACACCCTGGCCCTCGACCCCGGCCAGACCCAACGTATCGCTTTTGTGGCTCAAAATACCGGCCGCTGGCTGCTCGAAGCCTTCACCACCGATTGGGCCTCGCCGCGTCTTGTGCGTTGGTACGAGGTGGGGTGACGCTGCCGGTGCGCCGTCAATCGTCGGCGATGCGACGGTGGCGGGTACGGCGACGGGTGACATGCGGGCACTCCCCATAAACCCGGCGATAGATCCCGCTGAAGCGTCCCAGATGGGTGAAGCCGGCATCGAGCGCCACGTCGGTAACTGACGACTGCCCGTCGCCGTGAAGCAGCGTGTCGCGCACCCGGTCGAGCCGCACTTGTCGCAGGAACGCCCGCGGCGTGGTCGATCGCCAGGTCCGGAATGCCACTTGCAGGGTGCGCACGCCAACTCCGAGTGCGGCCGCAAGCTCCACCACGGTCACCGGCGCCTGCGCACGCTCCCGAATCAGACGCTCGGCTTGACGGACGATTCCAGGCAAACCGCTGCCTTCGGCTTTCTGCATCTCCGCGCGGTGATTATGCGGATGGTTTTCAATCAGCAAGGTCAGCAGGTAGTCGTCCAGAAGCTTGCGCGACATCCCCGTTTGAGACATCGCATCGCTGCCCGTCGATGACAGCAGTGACAGCACATGCTGCCAGGCGCGTTCGAGATCGACGGAGAACGGCGTCAGGTCGAACCGGAATGGCCGCATCAGCGGATGGCCAAGCCAGCGTTCGCAGGCGTCACCCAGCATCGCCGGATCGAGCCGCACGGCCGTGTGGGCAAAATCACTGTCGAGAGCAAGCCGCGTTTCGGCATTGGCTGACAGCACCAGCGTCTGCCCGGACCGCAGCATCGAACGCCCCGCATTCTGTTGCGCACTGCCATTGCCGCGGCCGGCATGCACGACGAGAAACAACCGGTCGCAATTCCCGCAATCGATCTCGACCGGCGCGCCATAGGACAGGTTGATCACTGGCTGTGGTCCCGGAACGACGTTGAGAACCGCGTCGATGCCGCCACGTGCGCGAGCTACGCGCAGCGCGTGCGGACTGTAAATCTCGCCAATGGCCGCGATCGCTTGGTCAATATCGCGAATACGCATGTGCTCTCTCGAAATCCCGCAATCCATCGCACGGCAGCTAGGAATACCGCTCACATTTGACCAGATGGCCGCGATCAAACTTTTTGATGCGCGTTGCGGACAGGACTGCGCATCGCGGATAGCGCGCGCGCCGCGCAATGGTGTTCACGGGTGTCACTTCAAGCCGGGCTCAGGGCTTACAGGAGAGTGACAATGTCGACCAGAAACACCCCCAGGAAACGACACAGCCTCGATATGATCGAAAGCGCGCTGTGGCGCGGAGGGCTGGGCCGCCGCGAATTCGTGAAGCTGGCGATCGCGTCCGGCGTCTCGGCCGGAGCTGCGGAGGCGTCTGCGGGGCATATTGTCCAGGTTCAGGACAATCAACGCGAAAAGAACGCCAGCCTGAAAGCGTCCTACGATTTCATCGTGTGCGGCGCGGGCTCCAGCGGCAGCGTCGTGGCGCGCCGTCTGGCCGAGAACAAGGACGTCCAGGTGCTGCTGCTCGAAGCCGGCGGCGGCGACGACAGCCCGAGCATCCTCTCGCCGCTGCAATGGTATCTCAACATCCAGTCGGAGCGGGACTGGCGATACATGACCGAGCCGAGCACTGCGCTCAACGGCCGTTCGATTCCGATGCCGATGGGCAAGGCGCTGGGCGGCGGCAGCAGCATCAATGCCATGGTCTGGGCACGTGGGCACCGGAACGATTTCGAAAGATGGGCGAAAGCCGCGCAGGATCCAAAATGGGGATACGACCATGTCCTCGGCATCTATCGACCAGCAACTCTCCGCCGGCTTGAACTGGGGGCCGGTGATCTCGTTGACGGCAGGAATTTCGACCAGGCACGACTGCAGGTCAGGGGTCGGAAGCGACGGCTCGCTCTTCCTGTCGGGCATCGGCGACAGGTCGGAGTTGAACCGCCTCGGAATCGACGTGAACCATCATTTACCCGGTGTTGGCAGGAATTTTCAGGAGAAATACAGCGCTTCGCTCGAGTTGTTGCGGGGAGGCAGGGCCTCGTTGGGCTCCCACACGCATGCCGCGAGCAGCGGATGATCCGTCGTATCGAGGACTGGCAAGGCGCCACGGATGCCAAACGGCGCGGCAAAGGCGGCTTCGTCTGGGTCGCGATCGCGCCCGGACTGGTCCGTCCGGTCAGCCGCGGCCATCTCCGGCTTCGTACCGATCATCCCGACGATCCCATCGCCGTGTTTGCCAATCTCATGCAGGAGCCGGCGGATATGGCAGCCATGATGCGCGGCGTCGAGCTGGCACGCGACATCGGCAACTCGGCGGCCATGAAGGATTTCGTCAAACGCGAAGTCGGACCCGGCCCGGTCAAGGGCGCGGACCTCGAAAACTTCATCCGCAATGCCACGACGTCATTCTGCCATGCCAGTTGCACCTGCCCGATGGGTCACGACGATATGGCCGTCGTGGACAATGAACTCAGGGTCCACGGGATGACGAATCTGCGGATCGCGGACGCGTCCATCATGCCGGACATCACGACCGGCAATACCATGGCCCCCAGCGTCATCATCGGCGAGCGGATGGCCGAGATCCTCGCTGCGCGATAGCGCCCGCAAACACGTATTGGCGACGGGCCGTCAGCGCCCGTCGCGCCTCGCTTCTAGTATTGTATGCCGAGCCGGTCATAGAGCCGCCTGAACACGGCCGGCATCACCTCGGTCAGATCCTCCGCGATCAGCCCCGGCCCCGCCTCGGAGCCCGCCTCGCCATGCATCCACACGCCGATGCATGCGGCCTCATAGGCCGGAATACCCTGCGCCAAGAACGCCCCGATCAGACCTGCCAGCACATCACCGGAGCCCGCCGTGGCCAGCCAGGGCGGCGCGTTGGCGGCGATGGCTGCGCGGCCGTCTGGTGATGCGACCACGGTGTCAGGCCCCTTGAGCAGAACCACGGCTCCGGATCGCTTGGCGGCAGCGGTTACGCTATCAAGCTTCGACAGCACCTCAGAATTTCCGTCCAAAGCACTGAAAATACGTAAGAACTCACCTTCATGTGGCGTCATAACGACCTGAGTCTCAGGAACACCCTTGATCAGGCCGAACAGCCGATCAGGCGCGTCGGCGAAACTGGTCAGCGCATCCGCGTCGAGCACCAGACTCCGTTTTGCCGCAAGACCCGCCTGGACGAAGTCGCACGTCTTCACGCCAATTCCAGCGCCTGGCCCGATAACGCAGGCACTCACTTTGCCGCTGATGAGGCTGGCAAACTCCTCCGCCGTATCGACCGGACGCACCATCACCGCGGTCAACGCCGCCGCATTCACCGCCAGCGCATCGCGCGGCGATGCCACCGTCACGAGCCCTGCTCCGCCCCGAAGTGCCGCCCGCGCGGAGAGCCGCGCAGCGCCGGTCGCAGCGATATCGCCCGAGAGCACCACCGCGTGGCCCTTGGTGAACTTGTGCCCATCGACACGCGGCAACGGAAACGCATCCTGCCACAGGTCCGGATTGTTCTCTGCAGTCTTCGGTCCGATCGACGTCAGCACGCCGTCATCGATGCCGATATCGATCACCCGCAACTTGCCGCAATAGCTGCGACCGGGCAGCAGCAGATGGCCGGGCTTCGGCCGGAAGAATGTCACCGTCTCCGTGGCCAGAATGGCGGCGCCCATGACCGCACCGGAATTGCCGTTGATACCACTTGGCAAATCGACGGCCAGAACCGGCACCCCTGACTCGTTGATCGCATCGATCATGATCTTGGGATCGCCCTTCACCGGACGATCGAGCCCGGCACCGAACAGCGCATCGATGATCAAGGCCGGCGATCCGATCAACGAGGGATCGCAGGGAAGCACCTCGCCCTTCCACCCCTTCGCCGCCAGCGCGGCGTCTCCCTTAAGCGTCGCGCGATCGCATAGCAGGATCACCGAGACCTCCCGCCCCTGCGCCGCAAGCTCCGCTGCTGCGACAAATCCGTCGCCGCCATTGTTGCCGCGACCGGCCACCACCAGGATCGGCCCCTCCTCGGCGAGATCGTTCGCGGCATCCGCCACCGCGCGGCCTGCGGCGCGCATCAGCTCGAATCCCGGTGTGCCACCTGCGATCGTCAATTCGTCGGCGCGCGCCATTTCGATTGTGGTCAGGAGCTCCATATCGTTGTCCGTATCGCCTGTTCTGAAGGCAGCCGCGAAATCGATCATGTTGCCGAGGCGCGACTGCCCTTCATTTCATCAACCTGCCCACTTGATAGACAAATGCAGTGCGGTATTCTCATCCCAAGCACCTTCGGTTCACTCTTAAAAACCTGAAAATGCTTCAAAAATAGCCGCACGCTGAATTTGGCACGGACCCTGCTTTGAGGGAAGTCGGCATCAGGCAAAGGCAGCATCGGCAATCCAGCATCGGATGATGGAGAAACCGGGATCATCGATGTCGATTGGCGAGAAATCGCCGACGCTCAAGCGGCGGGAGCGCAACTCCGCCCGAATGTGAGTATCAAATGAACTGCGCGCACCGCCTCGCGGTCGCTACGCAGGAGCGACGCAACTTCAAGTCCAGAAACTTTCGGCGAGCTCGCCGGGGAGACGTTCAGTGAAAAAGATCGAAGCCATCATCAAGCCTTTCAAGCTCGACGAGGTGAAAGAGGCGCTTCAGGAAGTGGGGCTGCAAGGCATCACGGTCACCGAAGCCAAGGGTTTTGGCCGTCAGAAAGGCCACGCTGAACTCTATCGCGGTGCGGAATACATCGTCGACTTCCTGCCCAAGGTGAAAATCGAGATCGTGATCTCCGACGACCTCGTCGAAAAGGCGATCGACGCCATTCGCCGTGCTGCACAGACCGGCCGCATCGGCGACGGTAAGATCTTCGTGTCCAATATCGAGGAAGCCGTGCGCATCCGCACCGGCGAGTCCGGCCTCGACGCGATCTGATCACAGACCCGCCCGAGCGGGCTGGACGCTCTCCAAGGGCGGTGCTATCCGATTCCCCGACGCTACGAGGCGTCACCAAAAGGCTGCTTCGGCAGCCTTCTTGTTGCCGCCTCCAGCTGTTGAAGACATATGGCTGTGACGTCATCGTCATAAGCCATCGTACCGTCCGGAATTCGGCCCGCACACAAAGGTAGGGAAACCCATGACGACCGCCAAAGAAGTCCTGCAGTCCATCAAGGACAACGACGTCAAATATGTCGACCTGCGTTTCACCGATCCGCGCGGCAAGTGGCAGCACGTCACCTTCGACGTCTCCATGATCGATGAAGAGATTTTCGCCGAAGGCACCATGTTCGACGGTTCGTCCATCGCCGGCTGGAAGGCGATCAACGAGTCCGACATGACCCTGATGCTCGATCCCGCCACCGCGGTGATCGATCCGTTCTTCGCCGAGACCACCATGGTCATCACCTGCGACGTGCTCGATCCCGGCACCGGTGAGCCCTACAACCGCGATCCGCGCGGCATCGCCAAGAAGGCCGAAGCCATGGTCAAGTCCATGGGCGTGGGCGACACTGTCTATGTCGGCCCGGAAGCCGAATTCTTCGTGTTCGACGACGTCCGCTTCTCGGCACAGCCCTACAACACCGGCTTCAAGCTCGACTCGTCGGAACTGCCGACGAATTCGGACACCGAATATGAGAGTGGCAATCTCGGCCACCGCGTCCGCAACAAGGGCGGCTACTTCCCCGTCCCGCCGCAGGACTCGCTGCAGGACATGCGCTCGGAAATGCTCGGCGCCATGGCCCGCATGGGCGTCAAGGTCGAGAAGCATCACCACGAAGTCGCCTCGGCCCAGCACGAACTCGGCATGAAGTTCGACACGCTGACCTACATGGCCGACCAGATGCAGGTCTACAAATACTGCATCCATCAGGTCGCCCATATCTACGGCAAGACCGCCACCTTCATGCCGAAGCCGATCTTCGGCGACAACGGCTCGGGCATGCATGTCCATCTGTCGATCTGGAAGGACGGCAAGCCGACCTTCGCCGGCAACAAATATGCCGACCTGTCGGAAAACTGCCTGTACTACATTGGCGGCATCATCAAGCACGCCAAGGCCATCAACGCCTTCACCAACCCGTCGACCAACTCCTACAAGCGTCTGGTCCCGGGCTATGAAGCGCCGGTGCTGCTGGCTTATTCGGCCCGCAACCGCTCGGCCTCCTGCCGCATCCCGTTCACAACTTCGCCGAAGGCAAAGCGCGTGGAGGTCCGCTTCCCGGATCCGATGGCGAACCCCTATCTCGCTTTCGCATCGATGCTGATGGCCGGCCTCGACGGCATCAAGAACAAGATCGATCCGGGCCCGGCGATGGACAAGGATCTCTACGACCTGCCGAAGGAAGAGCTGAAGCAGATCCCGACCGTGTGCGGCTCGCTGCGTGAAGCCCTCGAAAGCCTCGATAAGGATCGTGCGTTCCTGAAGGCCGGCGGCGTGTTCGACGACGACTTCATCGACGCCTATATCGAGCTGAAGATGCAGGACGTCGAACGCTTTGAGATGACCCCGCATCCGGTCGAATTCGAAATGTACTATTCGTACTGATCCCTAGGGGTCTGCGACACGATCAAGGCGCTCGGGAAACCGGGCGCCTTTTTCGTTGGTGCAACACCCGGCGCAGCGACTACAATATTACCACAATCGTAGGCCACGTCGCCTCGAGTCTCACTCCGGCATGGGACAGCGGACACGCGCATGACTCGTATCTTCAAATACGGCCTTCTCCTCATCGCCCTTTTGCTCGCTATAGCCGTTGGCGCCGGAGTGATGGGCTATGTCGATGCGCGCGCGGATGCCGACAGACTGCGTAAGCAAGCAGACGACTTAATCGCTCAGGGGCGCGGCGGAGCAGATCTTGGGGCGGAGCATCTAGCGATCCTGCTCAAGGTCGAAGACCCACGCTTCACCACACATTCCGGCGTCGATTTTTCAACACCGGGTGCCGGACTGACGACGATCACCCAATCGGCTGCCAAACGATTGGCCTTCGATGAGTTTCGGCCGGGCTTCGCCAAGATCCGCCAGACCGGCTACGCGCTCGGCTTGGAAAGCCGCCTCTCGAAGGATCAGATCCTCGCACTTTGGCTGGATACGCTGGAAATGGGGAAAGGACCGAATGGATGGATGACCGGCTTCGATCGCGCCAGTGAACAGATTTACGGACGGCGCCCAGTTGATCTCAACAACGTCGAATTTATTCGACTGGTCGCCGTGCTCATTGCGCCATCGTCATATCAACTAACCCGCAACGATACCGGCCTGGATGAGCGGGCAAAACGCATCGAGCGACTGCTGGCCGGCCAATGTGCGCCGCTCGGGCTGACCGATGTCTGGCTCGACGAATGTCAGGCAAACGGAAAATAGAGCGATCGCGGCACTTAATATCCCTGCCAACCAAACCGCACACCGCGGCTGATCGCGGACGGAATGACCGACATGTGGCTCTCGTCGGCGATCGCGGCATAGGAGACATCAACAGCGCCCTCGGCTTTCGCGCGCAGGCGCGTTGCCAGCGCCTCGGCGTCGGCCACCATGTCGAGCTTGCCACCGGGAAACGGGATATCCCGTTCGAGACCGCCGACGGTGATCAACAGGCGCGCCTTTGCAGACGGCACCTGTTTGCGTTGCTCATAAGCGTCGGCGTTCTTGAGGATCGCACGACTATCCCACCAGATCGAAGGGCTCGCGGCGATGTGCGCCTGGAAGGCTTCCGGCCGCGTGAAGAGCGACCACAGCACGAACAGGCCACCGAAAGAATGACCGAACAGCGCCTGACGCGTCCGATCGACAGGCCAGGTGGATTCGATCATCGGCTTCAATTCGGTTTCGATGAAATCGGCGAACTGGGCTGCGCCGCCGAACTTGAAGGCCGGGTTTGTGCTCGTGCCGGATGCCAGATAGTCGAAGCTTCGCCGCTCCATATCGAACGGCGCTTCGCGGGGATAACCGATGCCGACCACGATGCCGGGCGACAGACCGCTCCCGCCGGGGCGCCGCATCTGCACGGCGGCCGCGTCCATCGCGGTGGCGAAGCTGGCATTGCCGTCGAGCAGATACAGCACCGGAAATCCGCCGGGCGGCGGCGGCACCGAAGGAACGGCGACGAAGATGCGATAGTTGCGGCCCAGCCGCGACGTGAGATCGATCTGCGAGGCGATCGACCGTTGGAACGGCAGCCAGACTGGGATCTCGCTCATGCCCTTGATATCATTCGTCACAAACTGCCTCTCGGAAATCGGCGCGTGGTGGTGATCGCGCGTATCGTCATCTGACGCGCTCGTACCACGATGCCGGTCACCAATGGCTAGAAGCTCTCTATGTCATGCAAGGAAGGCCCAGCGATCATCGCCTAATTGCGGGAGAACGCCCTTGCCGGCTCGAAAGCTTCGGTGAAACCGACCGCCTTCACGGCGCGCGCTGCGTCCATCTCATTCCCCGCCCAAGGCAGTTTTGCCGCAATCGTGCGTGTGACGGGCTCCCCCAGCGCGCCGCCGAAATCGACGGGCCACAATCCGTTCGGCACTGCCTCGACATTGACGGCGCGCAGCTTGATGCCTTGCCCGAGCGCAGACAGGTCGTCATGTTTCAGGCGCGTGATGGTGGCGGCATCGCGCGGATCGGTGAAACTCGCCAGCACCGGCATCAATTCGCCCGTCACCGGCACGGCGCCGGTCTGGCTGCCGACATCGCGAAACGCGATCTTGCGGCCGGCCGCCTGATAGGCGCGCATGGCGACGAAATTGGCGCCGTCGAAATCGGCATTGCCCTTGTCGTCATGCAGCATCAGTGCGGCGAGATTCTTGCCGCCGCCGAGATCGACCATCACCGCATCGCCGCGCGACGTCGTTTTCCCGCCGGGCTGATAGCCGCGATAGGGATGCACCGACACGACACTGGATGCCGACTTGACGCCCTCGGGCGTCTCGACCTCGACGGTCAGGCGATATTTGTGCGCGGGACGATCGGTGCGGATGCGATCGCCTATGACGATTGCCGCCAGCAGCACCACGGGCCCTGCCCATTTGAGAATTTTCATCACGGCCTCCCGTATCGGCCATGCACCATGGCGATGCATTCGTCAAAGCGGCGATATGTCGTGGCGACGAGGTCGTAGGGCGGATGAGGCGAAGCCGTAATCCGCCGCGGAGTCTCCGCCACGAATTCGGCCGGCGGATTACGCTGCGCTCATCCGCCCTACGGCTACACCGATCCATCGATCATCACCTCGATGAGATGCGTTCCGCCATCCGCGAAAGCCGCATCGAGCGCAGGACGCAGCTTTGCCGGATCGGTGACGGTCTCCGCCTGCAGCCCCAGCGACTTGGCCAGCGCTGCGAAATCCACAGCGGGATCGGCAAAATCCATGCCGACGAAATGATCGTCCTGATGGAAGGACAGCAGCCGCTGCTTGATGATGCGGTAGCCGCCATTATTGGCGATCACCACCACCAGCGGCAGCTTGTGACGCGCGGCAGTCCACAGCGACTGGATCGAATACATGGCGCTGCCGTCGCCGGAGAAACAGACGACGGGACGATCGGGATTGGCGAGGCTGACGCCCACTGACGCTGGCACACCCCAGCCGATCCCGCCGGAAGCCAGCGCGTGATAATCATAGCGATCCCGGAAGGGCTTGAGCGCCGTGATGTAGCGCGAAGACGTGAGCGCCTCATCGACCATGATGGCATTGGCCGGCATGGCATCCACGACCTGAAGCGCGAGCCAATCAGGATTGATCGGCGACTGCGACGCCGATTTGCCGATCTGCTCGACGAGCTTTGCGCGACGCGCGGTCCAGTTGCCGGAGGCCAAAGCCTCCCTGCCCTTGGCAGCGCGCGTGTCGAGGCCCTCACCGCCGGACGCCTTGAGTGCCGGCGTCAGCACCCGCAGCGTTTCCTTCACATCCGCCTTGAGCGCGATCTCGGCACCAAAATTCTTGGCGAGGTCCCATTCGACAAGACCGACCTGCACGATGGGCATGCCATCCGGCAGCGGCAGCGTTTCGCTATGCACCGACATCCGCAGCGGATCGGCGCCGAGCACGATCAGGAGATCATGAGGCGCCAGCAGATCGCGCACCTGGGTCTGGGTGCGCGAGAGCGAGCCCATATAGCAGGGATGTTCCGAGATAAAATGCGAGCCATAAGGCGCGGACTGCTGATAGACGGGCGCGCCCAGCGCAACCGCGAAATCCGCGGCCTCCTGAAGGGCGTCGCTCTTCACGATCTCATCGCCGACGACGATCACCGGTCGCTCGGCCTTCAGAATCCGCTGAGTGATCGCAGCAAGCGCTTCATCCGACGGACGGATACGCGTATCGACACGGGTGGCATGGCCGAGTTCGAGGCCGATCTCGGCATTGAGGATATCACCGGGCAGCGAGATGAAAACCGGACCGGTCGGCGCGGTCGTGGCAATCTTGGCAGCGCGGCGCACGATGCGCGGCAGGTCTTCGAGCCGCGTCACTTCCACCGCCCATTTCACCAGCGGTTCGGCCATGCGCACCAGCGGACCGTAAAGCAGCGGCTCCATCAAGCCGTGGCCCTGTTCCTGCTGGCCAGCGGTGAGGATCATCGGCGTGCCCGTGAACTGCGCATTGTAGAGCGAGCCCATGGCATTGCCGAGGCCGGGCGCGACATGGACATTGCAGGCGACGAGCTTGCCGGAGGCGCGGCTGTAACCATCGGCGATGGCGACCACGAGGCTCTCCTGCATCGCCATCACATAAGTGAGGTCTGGATGGTCCTTCAGCGCATGCATGATCGGCAGCTCGGTGGTGCCGGGATTGCCGAACAGATGCGTGACGCCCTCATCCTTGAGCAGCGCGAGAAAAGCCGAACGGCCGGTAATGCGATTCACAGATGTCCTCCCATTCCCGCATTTGCTGCGGGTTAGATGCATCTTGGCGGAATTTCGGTATGACAACAGCCTGCCTGCGGTCATGGCTGTGTTGCAAGTGACCGGCTGTAGGATGGGTAGAGCGCAGCGAAACCCATCACCACCTGCGCCCGGCGGTGATGGGTGTCGCTGCGCTCTACCCATCCTACGATCACCGCTTGACCGCCCGTGACATTTCGCGAAACAGTGATTTTCCACGAGGTGAATTTTCAAATGCCCCTGCCCGCAGAGCCAAATGTCCCATCGCGCAGCGATCTCGCCTGGGCGATTTCAGTGGGCGGCATATCCACGGTGGCCTTCACGATCTTCGTCGTGTTCGCGTGGTACTTCTCGGCGACATTGTTCCTGATCTTCGCCGGCATCCTGCTTGGCGTGGCGCTCAATGCGCTGACGCAACTGCTTGGCCGCGTCATGGGCGGACCGCAGCCGCTGCGGCTGGCGCTGGTCTGCGTGTTGCTGGCGGGCATGCTCGGCGGCCTGCTCTATCTCGGCGGCGCGACCATCGCCAGCCAGGCCAAAACGCTCTCCAGCACGCTGAAGTCACAGGTCGTCAACGTGAAGACCTATCTCGAGCAGCATGGCGTCGACACCAGCTATTTCGACTTCAACGCGATCCTGTCTGATCTGCCGAAGGATGACGCGAAGGACGGAACCAAGGACACGACGGCGACTGAAATCCCTGGCACCGTGGCACCGAGCACCGCGCCGATCCCGCGCACCAGCAATCTGCCGAGCGCAGGCACCATTGCATCGTCAGGCGGCGCGATCGTGACGCAAACGCTCAAGATCCTGCTCGGGACCGTGGGCGCCGTCGGCAACTTCTTCATCGTGCTGTTTCTTGGCCTCGCCTTTGCGGCGCAGCCGAGCGTCTACCGCAAGGGCCTCGTGCATCTCACGCCGCGGAAACATCGGGCGCCCGTGACGATCGTCGTCGATCGCATCAGCGACACGCTGCAGCGCTGGCTGGTGGCGCAGATGATCACCATGGTGGCGGTGGGTGCCGTCACCTGGCTCGGGCTGAAATTGATCGGCATTCCCAGCGCGTTCATTCTCGGCGTACAGGCCGGCCTGCTGGCCTTCATCCCCACGGTTGGCGCCATTCTCGGCGGATTGATCGTGGTGCTGGCCAGTCTCGCGTCCGGCTGGGTCGCCGGCGCATCGGCCTTCGCGCTGTTCATGGCCGTGCATGCGCTGGAGAGCTACATCCTGACGCCGATCCTGCAGCGGCAGGCGTTGGATATTCCACCGGCCACGCTGTTCGCGTTCCAGATCACGCTCGGCGTGGTATTCGGCGTCTGGGGACTGGCGCTGGCCTTGCCGGTGATGGCCATCGGCAAAGTGGTGATCGACTTTTTGCGCGAGGACGAGGACGTCCCCGCGCAGGAAGCTGCCTGACACCCAGTCCCTCATCCTGAGGAGTGCGCCAACGGCGCACGTCTCGAAGGATGTCCGCAAGCTCGGAGCCCGGCCAACTCATGGTTCGAGACGCGCGTAACCGCGCTCCTCACCATGAGGGACCGAGTTGGTGAAGCTTAAGTCGTCAGCACCGTTTCGGTGTGCTCGACATAAGGCGGCGTTTCGAAATACGGGCCGACCAGCGCACGCCATTCGGCGAAATCCGAGGAGCCGCGGAAATCCACCGTGTGGTTTTCCAGCGTTTCCCATTTCGCCACCAGCCGATAGCGCGACGGCAGTTCAACCGATTTGTGCAATTCGAAACCGAGCCCACCCTTGGCACGCAGGAACAGCGGCTTGGCCTTGGCGACGGCCGCCTCAAAATCCTTTTCGGTGCCCGGCTTGACGTCGATTTGTGCGATTTCCGTGATCATTGTTTCCCGACCCTTTGTTGAAGGTCGGGCAATGTAGCCGGGATGTAGGGAAGCGCAAATGCGTCCCCAGGCGTCACGATTTCGCGAAATAGACCGCGACGGTGGCGATGATCGCGGTGCATGTTGTGAGGAAGGCGATCAGCGGGCCATGCCCCTTCTGCGCGCCGTAACGCCCCTGCGCGCGGCGCTGCGCGATCAGCGCGGTCTCATATTCATCCGACGATGAAAACATGCAGGCAAAGCCCGAACGCGCTGCGCTGGCAGCGGCATCGAGCGAGAGGAGAGCCGGATTCGACGTGTGATCGCGCGAGGTCATCATGCGATCAGCATGGGATCGATTGGTAAACCGTCCCTTACTGGGCTACTTCCATTTTCATCGTCACGCCGGACCGCGCAACGCGGACGGTTGGCTTGGGCGAAATGGCCGCGGCCTTACGTCCCTCGGCAAGCGACAAAGGCTCTTCTTCGGCGGACTGCACGCGATTGCGCCCGCCGCGCTTGGCCTGATAGAGCGCCGTATCGGCGGCGGCGAGCAGGACATCGAGCTCTGTCCCGGCAGGTCCACCCGCAACGCCGATGCTGACCGTGGTCGCAACCGGCGCTTCGTCCACCTCGATGCCGCAACCGGCAAAGTTCTCGCGCACACGTTCGGCGGCCTGCATCGCCTCTTCCAGGCTGCACGGGAGCATCGCGGCGAATTCCTCGCCGCCGATGCGTCCGGTCAGATCGGTGATGCGCAGAGAATGCGTGATGACCGTCGCAAACAGCTTCAGCACTTCATCGCCGGCAGGATGACCGAAGCGATCATTGATCGACTTGAAGTGATCGATGTCGAAGATCATCACGGTGATCGGGCGTCGCGCTTTCGCCTCGCGCTCGATCATCCGTCCGGTGGCCTCGGCAAAGCCGCGACGATTGAGCAGTCCGGTCAGCGGATCGCAGGATGCCGCCACCTTGTGGGCCGCGACTGTGCGCTCGGACACAAGCACGAAGATGAGGAACACCGTGCCCACGGCATACAATACGAGTTCGACCGCAAAAGCCGTGACCCAGATGCTGTTGCCGAAGCTCGCATCATCCTTGTGCAGGAAATCGCCGAGCAGAATGGGCAGCATCAGCGCAAAGCCGTGCAGCAACGGCACCACGACCGTCGGCCAGCGGCGCTGCACCGATTTGCGGCGTTCCAGCCCGAGTTCATAGGCGGTAAGCACCGCATAGAGCGCGACGATGCCGGCACCGATGGTGGTGCGCAACGGCGCCATCTCTTGCGGCAAGGTCAAAATCGCCACGATCCAGGCGCCGGCGCCGATAAACACCCCGCTCCAGATGGGCGGGCGACCATGGAAGACGCGCGCAGCAATCCACACCATGCCGCAGGCGACGAAGCCAAAGGCGTTGAAGCCCAGCGCCAGTATCTCGCCGAGCAGCGGCGCAGCGAGTGTCGATAGTCCGATCGAGATCGCGCCAAGCAGATAGGCCGAGCCCCACCAGTTCAGCGCTGGGATGTTCTCGTGACGTCCGAAATAGAGAAGCATTCCACCAAGCATCGCGGCGACCAGAGTCGCCACCAGATAGAGTGTGGATGTGTCGAGCAGCATGTCCGCGCACCGGCAATCATTTGCAATATCACCGACCTGCATCGGTCGGCGGGGAGAATCGCGATGGCCGAACGTAACTATGTACCCATTGGAAATTCGTTTTATCGCAAAGCAAAGTTTTCGGGAAAAACTACATCAATCTGTTCGGGATTCCGCAGCCTGATACCCAAACACAAAAAAGGGCGCCCGAAGGCGCCCTTTTCCGTATCGATTTGAACGAGGCGATTAACGCTTCGAGAACTGGAACGAACGACGGGCCTTCGCCTTGCCGTACTTCTTACGTTCAACGACACGCGCGTCGCGGGTCAGGAAGCCGCCCTTCTTCAGAACCGAGCGAAGCTCCGGCTCGAAGTTGGTCAGAGCCTTGGACAGGCCGTGGCGCACGGCGCCAGCCTGGCCCGACAGACCACCACCGGCGACGGTGCAGATCACGTCATACTGACCGGCACGGGCTGCGGCGACCAGCGGCTGCTGGATCAGCATGCGCAGCACCGGACGGGCGAAGTACACTTCGACGTCGCGGGTGTTGACGACAACCTTGCCGGAACCCGGCTTGACCCAAACGCGGGCGACCGCGTCCTTACGCTTGCCGGTGGCATAAGCGCGGCCCTGCTTGTCGACCTTCTTCTCGTAGCGCGGCGCGTCCGGTGCGGAGACCTTCAGCGAAGCGAGCTGGTCGAGAGACTGCATGGTATCAGACATTATGCGGCCCTCTTGTTCTTGCGGTTCAGCGCGCCGACGTCGAGTGCTTCGGGCTGCTGTGCTTCATGCGGATGCTCGCTGCCGGCGTAAACGCGCAGATTGCCCATCTGGACGCGACCGAGCGGACCACGCGGGATCATACGCTCAACAGCCTTCTCCACGACGCGCTCCGGGAAGCGACCTTCGAGGATCGACTTGGCCGAACGCTCCTTGATGCCACCGATGAAACCGGTGTGGTTGTAGTACATCTTGTCGTCGCGCTTGCGACCGGTGAACACCACCTTGTCCGCGTTGATGATGATGACATTGTCACCGCAATCGACGTGGGGGGTGTAGATCGGGAGGTGCTTGCCGCGCAGGCGCATGGCGACCAGCGTGGCGAGGCGGCCGACCACGAGACCGGTGGCGTCGATGACGATCCACTTCTTCGTGACCTCAGCCGGCTTTGCCGAAAAGGTTTTCATTGGGACGATCCGTTTAACGGGGTGAAACAGAGATCGGCGCCCAAACGGGGCGCCGAATTGAGGGTGGTTCTAGAGAACCGCCCGGATTCCGTCAATGGCCATCAACGCAGAAATCTGAAGCGAAATCAGCATCTTATAATTAAGGTGCAATATTACCTCTGAAATCATGCTTTATTCGGAATGGAATAGGTCGATGTGACATGGGCGATGGGGTCCGCCGAGGTGCCCGACAGCAGGTTGACCTCCCCCACCGCCAGGCGCTTGCCGAGCTTGAGCAGCTTGGCAGCCGCCAGAACGTCCTGCCCCGGCTGGCCCTTGCGGAGGAAATTGATGTTGAGGCTGGTGGTGACCGCAAGGCCCACGGGGCCGATGGCGGACAGCAGCACGACATACATGGCGAAATCCGCCAGAGCCATCAGGGTCGGGCCCGACACCGTGCCGCCGGGGCGCAGCATCCGCTCGCCATAGGTTTGGCGCAGCAGGCAGGTGGTGCCGTCCGCATGCTCGATGGCGATGTCACCGGCGCCAAAGGCCTGCGGGAACTCGCGCTTCAAGAACTCTTCGAGCTCCGGCACCGTCATTTTCGCGTCGTTCATGTCTCCGCCCCGTCTCCTGTCTTTTCGCAGACACCGTCCTGTTACATTATGGTGACGAATAAGCCCAGCCGATGGAAGACAAGACATGGCTCAACCTGCCCGCGCGGAAACCGCGCACCCATCCATACTTTTGCGTGAGCAGATCGGCGACGTCGCCGTGCTCACGCTTAATCGCTCTGCCGCACGCAACAGCCTGTCGGATGGTTTGATTACGGAGCTGCATGGCGCGCTGAACGACATCGCGGATGACAAGAAGGTCCGCGCGGTAGTGATCGCCGCGAATGGACCGGCCTTCTCCGCCGGGCATGATCTCAAGGAATTGACGGCCCGCCGCGCCGATACCGATCGCGGCCACGCCTATTTCGGCCAGCTCATGAACGCCTGTAGCGCGATGATGCAGGCCGTCGTGCGCTTGCCGAAGCCGGCCGTCGCTGCCGTGCAGGGCATCGCGACTGCCGCAGGCTGTCAGCTCGTGGCGAGCTGCGATCTTGCCGTCGCCTCCGAGCAGGCGCGCTTTGCGACGCCGGGCGTGGATATCGGCCTGTTCTGCTCGACGCCGATGGTGGCGCTGTCGCGAAACGTCCCGCGCAAACAAGCCATGGAGATGCTGCTCACCGGCGAGCCGATCTCGGCCGAGCGCGCGCGCGAGATCGGACTCGTCAACCGCGTGGTGCCGGCCGGCACCGAGCGCGATGCCGCGATCGCCCTCGCCCAGCAGGTCGCGCGCAAATCCGCGCATACGATCAAGATCGGCAAGGAAGCGTTTTATCGTCAGGCGGAGATGGGGCTGGCAGAGGCCTATCGTTTCGCGGCCGAGGTGATGACCGAGAACATGATGGCGCGCGATGCGGAAGAAGGCATCGGCGCGTTCATCGAGAAGCGCGTGCCGATGTGGGAAGATCGGTGATCGTAGGATGGGTAGAGCGCAGGCGCAAAGCGCCGGAGCGAAACCCATCAGCCGAGCTTGCCGCATCGACAGAAGGATGGGTTTCGCTTCGCTCTACCCATCCTACGGCTCCGAGTATTTGGAAACAGAATGAACCACGACAATTACAGCGACGCCTATATCCGCGAGATCCTCAACACCGTCAAAACCGTCGCCATGATCGGCGCATCCCCGCAGAACGTGCGGCCAAGCTATTTCGTGTTCAAGTATCTCGCCGAGCGCGGCTATGACATGATCCCGATCAATCCGGGCCAGGTCGGCAAGAGCCTGCTCGGAAAACCTTTCGTCAAATCGCTGGAGGAGATCGACCGCCCCATCGACATGATCGACATGTTTCGCGGCAGCGAGCACGCGATGCCGATCGTCGATGCGGCACTTGCGCTCAAGACACTCCCGAAAGTGATCTGGATGCAGCTCGGCGTGCGCAATGACGAAGCCGCAGCCAAGGCCGAAGCCGCCGGCATCAAGGTCGTCATGAACCGCTGCCCGAAGATCGAATATGGCCGGCTGTCGTCGGAGATCCAGTGGATGGGCGTCAATTCGCGCACCATCAGCGCCAAGCGCGCGCCGGTCCCGACCCAAGGGATGCGGCTGTCCTTGAATCGTCAAAGCCTTGGCGGCGGCAGCACCAGTGCGGCAGATCGCATCGCTCAGCTCGGCAATAAAGACAAAAACGACATCGTCTGATCGCAGGATGCAGCAGTTTATTTTTGCTGCAATGACCTGCTGCAGTGCAGCTGTTGCGAACACCGGGCACGATACCGCCCTGCCTTGACGCCGCCGCCCTGCCCGATCAGTTTGGCGCCAACCAGATCGACCTTTGAGGGGGAGAAAAGATGAACGACCGTATTCCAGGTTTTGGAACCCTTGCCGTCCATGCCGGCGCGCAGCCCGATCCGACCACCGGCGCCCGCGCGACGCCGATCTACCAGACCACGTCTTTCGTCTTCAACGACGCCGATCACGCGGCTTCGCTGTTCGGCCTGCAGTCCTTCGGCAATATCTATACCCGCATCACCAATCCGACGACCGCCGTACTGGAAGAGCGCGTCGCAGCGCTCGAAGGCGGTACGGCTGCGCTGGCCGTCGCATCCGGCCATGCCGCACAGCTCGTCGTGTTCCAGCAGCTCCTGCAACCCGGCGACGAATTCATCGCCTCGCGGAAACTCTATGGCGGCTCGATCAACCAGTTTTCGCACGCCTTCAAGAGCTTTGGCTGGAATGTGGTGTGGGCCGATCCCGATGATGTCGCTTCATTCGAGCGCGCGGTGACGCCGAAGACGAAAGCCATCTTCATCGAGTCCATCGCCAACCCGGCCGGCTCGATCACCGATATCGAAGGCGTCGCTGCCGTCGCCCGCAAGGCGGGCGTGCCGCTGATCGTCGACAACACGCTGGCGACGCCCTACCTCATCAAGCCGATCGATCATGGCGCCGATATCGTCGTGCATTCGCTGACAAAGTTTCTCGGCGGCCACGGCAATTCGCTCGGCGGCATCATCGTCGATGCCGGTACGTTCGACTGGTCGAAGGATGGCAAATATCCAGTGCTGTCGGAGCCACGGCCGGAATATCACGGCATCAAGCTGCAGGAGACGTTTGGAAACTTCTCCTTCGCCATCGCCTGCCGTGTACTCGGCCTGCGCGATCTCGGTCCGGCGCTGTCGCCGTTCAATGCGTTCATGATCCAGACCGGCATCGAAACGCTGCCACTGCGCATGCAGAAGCACAGCGACAACGCCAAGGCAGTGGCAGAATGGCTGTCGGCGCACCCCGCCGTCGCCGCGGTGAATTATGCCGGTTTGCCGAACGACAAATATCATGCCCTCGCCCGAAAATACGCGCCGAAGGGTGCGGGTGCGGTGTTCACCTTCAGCCTGAAGGGCGGCTATGACGCCGGCGTCAGCCTGGTGTCGAACTTGAAACTGTTCTCGCATCTCGCCAATGTCGGCGACACCCGCTCGCTGGTGATCCACCCGGCCTCCACCACCCACAGCCAACTCGACGATGACGCCAAGACGCGGTCAGGCGCGGGGCCAGATGTGGTGCGCCTGTCTGTGGGCATCGAGGATAAGGAAGACCTGATCGCGGATCTGGAGCAGGCGCTGGGGGCGTAATTCCGGCCCGTAGGGTGGGCAAAGCGTAAGCGTGCCCACCTCCACCAGCCGTGCACTTGAAGGTGGGCACGCTTCGCTTTGCCCACCCTACATTCGAGCGATCAAGCCGGCTGCAGAACCTGCGCGACGTGCGGCACATCACGCACCTTCATCCGCTCCACCTGCAATATCGCCAGCGTCAGCACCACGATCGCGACGCCCTGATGGGCCAGCGCGAGATCGATCGGCACCTGATGCAGCAGCGTGAGAATGCCGAGCATCGCCTGCACCGCAATCGCAGCCACCATCCACAGCGCGCCAATCACGACCGACCGCTCGGCCTTTGCCAGCAGCGCATCCAGCGCGTGCCAGATCGCCACGGCGAACAGCAGATAGGCCGTCATGCGATGCTGGAACTGCACCGTCAGCGCATTGTCGAACATGTTGCGCCACCACGGATCTTCGAAGAACAGCCGCGACGCCGACGGAATGAATGCGCCGTCGATGTACGGCCAGGTGTTGAAAACGCGACCCGCACGCAAGCCCGCAACCAGCGCGCCGAAATAGATCTGTAAGAAAGTGAGTCCGAGCAGCACCCAGCTCGTGACGCGCAGCCGCGTTGATGCAAGCGCCATGGCTCCGGCACTCATCCGTCGCAGCACCCAGACGATGGCGGAGAGGATGATTAGCGCCAGCATCAGATGCACGGCCAGCCGATATTGCGACACCTCGACGCGATGCGTGAGCCCCGAGGCCACCATCCACCAGCCGACAAAGCCCTGCAGGCCACCGAGCGCAAAGATCACCCAGAGCGGCTTTTTAAACTCGGACGGCACCTTCCGGCGCCACAGGAAGAACAGGAACGGCAGCAGGAATACCATGCCGATGGTGCGGCCGAGCAACCGGTGGCTCCACTCCCACCAGAAGATGTTCTTGAATTCCGCAAGGCTCATGCCGTGATTGAGCTCGCGATATTGCGGGATTTTCTTGTAGGCCTCGAAGGCCTCGTGCCAATGCGCTTCGGTGAGCGGCGGCAGCGTGCCGGTGACCGGCTTCCATTCGACGATGGACAACCCCGATTCCGTCAGCCGGGTGGCGCCGCCGACCAATACCATGGCCACGATCATCGCCGCGACCACCATCAGCCACACGCGCACCGGGCGCAATTCCTTGTCGCGGATTTTGGAAATGGCGGCCATCAAATCAATCTCGGTGCGTTCAGGCAGCGCTTTGCAAAACAGCGCTTTTAACGGATTTTCGCGCCCCTTATAGTCCGCCCGCCCTGCCCTGCAAAGTTGGGCACTTTGCCCACCCGGTTCCGGCCTCAATGAAAATCCGCACGCGAAAATTCCTTGGAACCATCCTGCTCCTGATTTTGGTGGTGGTCTGGTCGCTGCTCGGCATGGCAATGGCACAGATGCCCTGGCTCGCCGCCTCGGGCTGGCGACAGGCGATCTTCTATGTGGTGGCGGGCATCGGCTGGGTGCTTCCGGCGATGCCAATCGTCAGCTGGATGCAGAAGCCGGACAAGGAAGAAGGGTGAAGTCGTAGGATGGGTAGAGCGCAGCGAAACCCATCGCTTTACCTTGCCGCAACCTCCGCTGATGGGTTTCGCTCCGGCGCTAACGCGCCTCCGCTCTACCCATCCTACAGCCAACCGCTGATCATCACGCGAAGCACGCGCAACGAGCTGCGCCGGCCATCCCATGCAAGCCGCGGCAGCGTATGCAAATCCGCGCCTGGCTTCGCCACACCCGGCACCGACGTCACCGCGCTCGCAAAACCCTGTTCTTTCACGACGGCAATATCGCGCGCGCCAAACGCCGTCTTGTCCCCGAACGGAAAGGCAAAGTGCCGCGGCGATGCCGGGAGCGCCGCTTCGGCGACCGCCTGCCCCATGGCGACCTCGCGCCTGGCTGCGGCGTCATCGAGATTGGCGAGGATCGGATAGTTCAACGTGCTTGAGCCAACGGTCGCAAGCGGATGATCCGCGAACGTTGCCACATCGTCCCACGTCATCGTTGCCGCCCGCGACAGCGCGGCCAGATCGACATCATAGCGCAGGCAGAGATCGTCGATCGCCAGATCAAGCTCGCGCGGTGGCAGGCTGCGCAGCCAGCCATCGAGATAGTGATGAGCAAGATACTTCCCGGCGATATCAGCCGTCTCGAAATAACGCCGGACATCATCGACAACCAGATTGATGCGATCCTGCGTGGCGATTACCCGCTCCAGCGCCAGCCACCACATCCGCGCCAGGCCGTCCGGGAAAGCACTCGGCAGATAGACAGTGCACGGCACCTGATGGCCGGATAGCAGCGGCCATGCATAATCGATGAAATCACGTGTACCGCCGTCAAACGTCAGCACGACGAAGCGGCGCCCGGCATGCGGCGCGTTCACGCGACGACAGGCCTCGTCCATGGAGACGATATCGAACGGCCAGCGCTTCAGGCTGGTGATCACCCGATGCAGAAATTGCGGCGTGATCTCATGTGCCTTCAAAGGCCGGAATGCAGCATCCCGCGCCGGCCGCACGCGTTCGAATTTCAGGATGATACCCGCGCCACCGCGCGCCGGCTCCAGCAGGCGCCACAGGCCGCTGGCATAGGCCAGTTCCAGCCTGAGCGACGACCAATCCATCCCTGACGACACCGGCATCCCCGCTGCGGTGCTATCCCGCCAGGCCATCCTCCTTACTGTTTCTTGAGAATTCTTTGCAAAACTTCGCCCCAAACGGAAAAATCCCGACAGGGCCTCGCAATGACCATGGCTGCGACAATGGAACCACCAATCGCGGCACGTCCCGGCGCGCCCCGCATCGCGCGCGTCGACATTCTGCACGATTTCGCGGATGCCGAATCGATCTGGCGGCAGTTCGAGACACCTGCACATCTGGCGACGCCCTATCAGCGCTTCGATTTCCTCGCCGCCTGGCAGGCCCATGCCGGCAAGGCCGAAGGCGCGCAGCCCTTCATCATCGTGGCCTATGACAATGATCAACAGCCGCTGATGCTGCTGCCACTGATTATCAGCCGCGAGAACGGCATGCGCGTCGCAAGTTTTCCCGGCGGCAAGCATGTCACGTTCAACATGCCGCTGTGGCGCCGCGACTTCGCCGCGGCCGCAACGCGTGCCGATATGGATGCGCTGCTCAAGGGCATTCAGGCCAGCTCCGACAAAGTCGATGTCCTGGCGCTGCTCCAGCAACCGCAATCCTGGCGCGGCATCGCCAATCCGCTGGCGCTGCTGCCACATCAGCCGTCCGCCAATGAATGTCCGGTGCTCAACATGACACCCGACACGGCGCCGAATGATCGCGTGTCCAGCTCGATGCGCAAGCGTCTGAAGACCAAGGAAGCCAAATACAAGGGCCTGCCCGGCTACAGCTATCAGCCTGCGACAACGCCCGCGGACGTGACGCGCGTGCTCGACATGTTCTTTGCGGTGAAGCCGCTACGCATGGCCGAACAGGGCCTGCCCGATGTGTTCGCCGAGCCCGGCATCGAGGGCTTTTTGCGCCAGGCCTGCGCGACGCCGCGCGCCGGCGGTTACGCCATCGATATCCACGCCCTCGTCTGCGACGAGGAAGTGATCGCCATGTATGCGGGGGTCACCGACGAACATCGCTTCTCGATGATGTTCAACACCTACACGATGTCGGCGAACGCGAAATACAGCCCTGGCCTGATCCTGATGCGCAGCATCGTGGACTATTATGCCGAGCGCGGCATCCGTGCGCTCGATCTCGGCATCGGTGAAGGCGACTACAAGCGGATGTTCTGCAAGGACGATGAAGTCATCTTCGACAGCTACATTCCGTTGACCACGCGCGGCCGGCTGGGTGCACTCGGCCTGTCATCAGTGGCGCATGCCAAGCGGATGGTGAAGCAATCGCCGGCGCTTTTGCAGATGGCGCAGAAACTGCGCAGCGCGTTTCAGCGCTGATGTCGTAGCCCGGATGGAGCGTAGCGCAATCTGGGCGACAAAAATCTAAGCCGCCACCACGCGTGGGCCATGTCCGTTCGGCTCGTCGCCATTCGGCGCTTCCGCCACCGAACGCAGCATACGAACATCACCGAAGCCGACCGCACGCAGCTCGTCGGCCATCCGCGCACGCGCTTCCATGCCCATGCTCGCTTCCGGCACGACGATCGCGCGAGCATTGGCCGTCAGCATGCCCGCCGGCAGATCGGCCGCCGTTCCGGCATCGAGCAGCACGTGGTCATAAACACGCAGCAGCGCGTCGAGCGCCATGATCAGGCGCGGCGACTGCAGCAGCGCGCGATCCGCTCCTGCCCGGCCCGCCATCACCATATGCAAGCCCGACATCCGGTCCTTGGTGATCACCTGGCCGAACGAGGCCTCGCCCAGCATCAATTCCGCAAGTCCGGGCGCCGACGCGTCGTTCGATACGGCCTTCAATGTCGGCGAGGCCGCCGACAGATCCACCAGCACGACCTTGGCGTCACGCGCCAGGATACGCGCCAGCGTCAGCGCGGTGAGCGAGATGCTGTCATTATGACCGGTGCCGAGCACAGTGATCTTGCGGGCCGCGGGGCCGGCAGCGCGCATGTCGCGCGCGAGCTGTTCGATCTCGGTCACGCCGGCCGCGAGTTCTGGATGGCTGTCACGGAGCGGAGCGACGTCCGGCACCGGCACAATGGTGGGCACCTCGGCAACCGGCGCAGGTGCCACGTCGGGCACGGGCGCGATCACCGTTGCAGGCGCGATGACCGCTGCGGGCTCCGGCGCAATCGTCGCCGTCGGTACAGGTGCGTGCGGCACAGCCGGCGCCACATGGGGCTGCATCTCCGGTTCGACGCGACGTGTGGCCTGCGTCACCCGTGTCGTGCCCGATGACGGCCCTTGTGGCGCGGTCATGCGCAGCAGCTCGCTGGTGACGATACTGCCGGCCGTGAGGATCAGCGTCGCGAGCGTGGTGATCAGCACGATCGGCAGCTTCTTCGGATAGGCCGGCGTGTTCGAGACGATGGCGCGCGAGATGATGCGGCCATCGGTCGGCGCGCCATCGATGTTTTCGCGCGTCGTCGCCTCGCGATATTTGGCCAGATACGATTCCAGCAGGTCGCGTTGCGCCTTGGCTTCGCGCTCGAGCGCACGCAGCTGCACGTCCTGACCATTACTGCTTGACGCCTGACGCTTCAGCTGTTCGAGGCTGTTGGTCAAGCCATCGACGCGGCCGGCAGCAACGCGGGAATCGTTCTCGAACGAGCGCGACAGTTTTGCAGCTTCATCGCGCAACTGCTTGTCGAGATCGCCGAGCTGCGCCCGCAGCTCCTTGATGCGCGGATGCGCGTCGAGCAACGTGGAGGACTGTTCAGCCAACTGCGCCCGCAGCGTCACACGCTGCTCCGACAGGCGACGGATCAGGTCCGAATTCAGCACTTCGGAGAACTCGATCGGCTTGCCGGTCTGCAGCATCTCCTTGATCAGCCGCGCCTTGGATTCGGCATCCGACTTCAGCGCACGGGCATTGTTGAGCTGGCTGTTGATTTCGCCAAGCTGCTGGTTCGACAGCGAGGTGTTGTTGGTGCCGATGAACAGGCTCGACTTGGAACGGAAATCCTCGGCGCGGGATTCCGCGTCATTGACCTTCGTCCGAAGATCATCGATCTCGCCCGACAGCCATTGCCCGGCCGCCTTGGCCTGTTGCTGCCGCGCCGCCTGCTGCATCACCAGATAGCCATCGGCGATCGAATTGGCGACCTTGGCTGCCAGATCGGGATCGACCGACTGGAATTCCACGACGATGACACGCGATTTGTCGACGGCAAACGCCGTCAGACGCTCGTAATAGGAGTCGAGCACGCGCTCTTCGGGCGTCATCGAGAACGGATCACGCGCGGCACCGACCAGCGCCAACAGCGACTTCCAGGGCTGCGCGCCCTTCAGCACCGGATCGAATTCTGGACGCTCGGCCAGCTTGTTCTTCTTGATGACCTCACGCGCGAGATCGCGGGACAGAACGAGTTGCACCTGGCTGGCAACGGCCTCGGCGTCGAGCGACAGGCGCTCCTCGCTGCGCTCGCCATTGGGCCGCAGGAAGATGTTTTCGCGGCCGTCGATGAGGATGCGGGATTCAGATTTGTAACGCGGGGTGACGAGATTGACGAGAACGATGGAGCCCACCGCTGCAACCAGCGTCGGCACGATGACCCACATTCGCTTGCGCAGCAGCGCACGACCGAGGGCGCCCAGATCGAGATCGCCATATTGCGGCGGTGCGGGCGCAGTGACGCGCTCCTCGACCACCGTTTCCTTTGTTCTGGAGCTGAATGCCGACTTCAGCGGCGAGACGGGCTTCTCTGCGGCTGGCGCCTTCGGAGCCAGATCAACCGACGCACCACTCTTACCCGCACGCCCAAACGGCCAACGCATCGCATACCCCTACAGAACGCCACAGCGCCTACTCAACGGAATCGATTAAATGCGATTAAGGTTGCTGGCCGGTTAATCGCGCAAGTTGACGGTCCATCATCGCGGAATCGCCGCGAGCGAATCCCGCAGCCTCACGCTTTCTTAACGGCGATGCCGCTTATTGAGCTTAATTGCCTCAGGAATTTCCGGTCCAGGGCGGCGTGTGCCCTCTCCCCGGCGAAAGCTGGTCTCACCCATGACTGCCACGGATAAGCCGCTCCGAATCCTGCACGCTGTGCGCGCGCCTGTCGGTGGCATTTTCCGTCACATCATCGATGTCGCCAATGGCCAGGCCGATCGCGGCCATGAGGTCGGCATTCTTGCCGACAGCCTCACCGGCGGCGAACGCGCCGATATCGCGCTGGCAGAGATCGCGCCGCGCATGAAGCTCGGCACCCATCGCCTGCCCATCAAGCGCGAGCCCGATCCGACCGACATCACGGTCTGGTTCAAGTTCAACGGCCTCGTCCGCAAATTGCGGCCCGACGTGCTGCACGGCCATGGCGCCAAGGCAGGCGCCTTCGTGCGTCTCAAGGGGCACGCGAAAGACCTCATCCGCATCTACACGCCCCATGGCGGCTCGCTGCACTATCCGCAGAACACGCCGAAGGGCGCCTTCTACAGCCGGCTCGAGCGCGGATTGATGAATCGCACCGAACTGTTCCTGTTCGAGAGCGCCTTCGCCCGCGACACCTATCAGCGCATGATCGGCACGCCATCGGGTCTGGTGAAATGCGTTTTCAACGGCGTCACCTCGGGTGAATTCGATCCGGTCGAACTCGCCGATGATGCCACCGATATCTGCTATGTCGGAGAATTCCGTCGCATCAAGGGCGCCGACCTCCTGGTCGATGCCGTCGCGCGACTGCGCGCCGAAGGCCATGCCGTCACCCTCACGCTCGGCGGCGATGGCGAAGAAACAAATGCTCTCAAGGCGCAGATCGAACGTCTTGGCCTCGGCGGCGCCGTGCGCTTCATCGGCCATGTCAAACCGCGCTTCGGCTTCTCAAAGGGCCGCCTGCTGGTGGTTCCCTCACGCGGCGACAGCATGCCTTATGTGGTGATCGAAGCCGGCGCAGCCGGCATACCGATGATCGCGGCTGACGTCGGCGGCATCCCGGAAATTTTCGGCCCGCACACCGACGCGCTGTTTGCGCCGAGCAATGCAGTCGCGATGGCGGACGCGATCAAAACAGCACTCGGCGATCTCAACGGCACACGTGCGCGTGCCATGATACTGCGTGAACGCATCAAGCAACACTTCTCGCAAGATGCGATGGTGGAAGGCGTCGTCGCCGGCTACCGCGAAGCATTTGCAAATCATTAACTCTCATTAACTTGTAACGAATTCTTCCGATTTGTCCGCTAATTCAGCGGAAAAAGGAGTAGGCTCGCGAGAACGCGTCGCCTGCCTCGCAATAACGGGAAATTCGCATTGGACCCGATCAACGCACGCTCAATGATCGACGCTGCCGCGACAGATACGTCTGCGCCGCGCCAGTTCGAACGCCGCCGCCGTCTGACGCCAGAGGCACTTGCCCTTGTCGAACAGAAGGTCCGCTCGGCCTATTCGCCTGTGGTGATCACCGGCGCCGTGCGCGCTGTCGATTTCGTGATGCTCGGCATTGTCGGCACGGCGCTGTATTTCGCCTATGTCGTGCCCGGCGCCGGCTTTTCATGGGCCTATATGGCAGGGATCATCGCATTGTCCGCAGTTGCGGTGGCGTGTTTCCAGGCCGCCGATATCTATCACCTGCAGATGTTTCGCGGCCGCGTGAAGCAATTGACGCGCATGGTGTCGGCCTGGGCCTTCGTCTTCCTGCTGTTCATCGGCGTATCGTTCTTCGGCAAATTCGGCGGCGAAGTCTCGCGCGTCTGGTTGTCGTCCTTCTTCATTGTCGGCCTCATCGCCTTGATCGCACAGCGCACCATCCTGCGCGCATTGATCATCCGCTGGGCGCAGCAAGGTCGGCTCGCGCGCCGCACCGTCATTGTCGGCGCTGACGTCAATGGCGAACAATTGATCCGCGAATTGCAGTCGCAGGTGGATTCCGACATTCAGATCCTCGGCGTGTTCGACGACCGCAACGACAAGCGCGCGATGGATATCATTTCCGGCGCGCCAAAGCTCGGCAAGATCGATGACATCATCGAATTCGCCCGCCGCACCCGCGTTGATCTTGTGCTGTTCGCGCTGCCGATTTCAGCAGAAACGCGCATTCTCGATATGCTGAAGAAATTGTGGGTGCTGCCGGTGGACATTCGCTTGTCCGCGCATACCAACAAGCTGCGCTTCCGCCCCCGCTCCTACTCCTATCTCGGCAAGGTGCCCACCCTCGACGTGTTCGAGGCGCCGATCACCGATTGGGATCTGGTGATGAAATGGCTGTTCGACCGCGTGGTCGGCGGCATCGCGCTGCTCTGCGCGCTGCCCTTCATGGCCATTGTCGCGCTCGCGATCAAACTCGACAGCCCCGGCCCCGTGCTGTTTCGCCAGAAGCGCTTCGGCTTCAACAATGAGCGCATCGACGTCTTCAAGTTCCGCTCGCTGTATCACGATCAGGCCGACCCGCTCGCCAAGACCGTGGTGACCAAGGGCGACAAGCGCGTCACCCGTGTCGGTCGGTTCATCCGCAAGTCCAGCATCGACGAGCTGCCGCAGTTGTTCAATGTGGTGTTCAAGGGCAACCTATCGCTGGTCGGGCCGCGCCCGCATGCGGTGCAGCAGAAGCTGCAGAGCCAGTTGCTCGATGAAGCCGTCGACGGCTATTTCGCCCGCCACCGCGTCAAGCCAGGCATCACCGGCTGGGCCCAGGTCAATGGCTGGCGCGGCGAAGTCGACAGCGAGGAGAAGATCCAGAAGCGCGTCGAGTTCGACCTCTATTACATCGAGAACTGGTCGGTGCTGTTCGACGCCTACATCCTGTTCCGCACGCCGGTCTCGATGCTGACGAAGAACGAGAACGCGTATTGAACGCCGTGGCCGTAGGGCGGATGAGCGCAGCGTAATCCGCCGGCCGCACTCAAAGCTGAAACTCCGCGGCGGATTACGGCTGCGCCTAATCCGCCCTACAGCAGAGCGTCCCTTACACCTCTCATTCACCCGCCCCCGCTAACATCGCTGCATGACCCTATACGCATCCAGCGATGACGCTCATGCAGCACCGATGGCTCCCGCCGTCGCGACCTTGCAGCATGCCTTGCTGTGGCTGATGGGCATGGGCGGCGCCATCGTCTTCATCGAGCCGAGCCCCTATGAGATCTTCGCGCTGACTTCCGTCGTGGTGTTCGCCGCCACCGGCCTGCGCATGCGCCTGGCTTTCATGCCGCTGGCGCTGCTGCTGTTCGCAGTGAATGTCGGCTACACGATCTCAGCCATTCCGCTGCTCGACCAGCAGCCCATCGTCTACTGGATCCTGACATCCTGGTACATGGCGGTCACCGCCATCTTCATCGCCCTCGTCGTCTCCGAAGACACTGCAGCGCGGCTGCATTATCTGCGCTCCGGCCTGATCGCCGGCGCCGTGATTGCGTCGCTCGCCGGCATCGCCGGTTATCTGCGCCTGACGCCCGGCGAACTCTTCACGCTGTATGGGCGTGCCGCCGGCACCTTCAAGGACCCGAACGTGTTCGGCGCCTTCCTGGTGCTGCCGGCGCTGTTCTGCCTGCAGAGCGTCGTCAGCGACGGCTTTGGCCGTTCGCTGCGCTCGACCATTCTGCTCGGCATCATCACGCTGGCGCTGCTGCTCGCTTTTTCGCGCGCGGCTTGGGGCCTGCTCGCCCTCACCGCAGCTTTCATGTTGCTGCTCATGATGTTCACCAGCCAGACCAACCGCCAGCGCTCGCGTATCGTCATCATGGCGATTGCGGCGATCGTTGCCGTCGCGCTGGTCCTCTTGATCCTGCTGCAATTCGACTTCATCCGCGACATGTTCCAGCAGCGCGCCTCCTTCGACCAGAAATACGACGAAGGCCGCTTCGGCCGCTTCGGCCGCCATCTGCTCGGCGCGCAGATGGCGCTCGATCTGCCCTTCGGCATCGGCCCGCTGCAATTCAACAAGTTCTTCCCGGAAGACACGCACAATTCGTATCTGAACGCCTTCATGTCCGGCGGCTGGATTTCGGGCGTGTTCTATCCGGCGCTGGTGTTCACGACAGCCTTCATCGGCTTCCGCTACATCTTCGTGCGGACGCCATGGCAGCGGCCTTATCTCGCGGTGTTCTCGGCCTATCTCGGCACGGTCGGCGAAGCCTTCATCATCGACACCGATCACTGGCGCCATTTCTGGCTGATGCTCGGCCTGATGTGGGGCCTGTTCGTTGCCACCCAGCGTCACATCGCGACGACGCGCTACGAAAACCAGCTCAGCGCCGCTCCAGCAGAAGGACTGCCCGCACGATGACGGAAGCCACGATCCGCATTGCCGTGCTCGTCCCCTGTTTCAATGAAGCCGCCGCCATCGCTCAGGTCGTGCATGATTTTCGCGCCGCGCTGCCGATGGCCGAGGTCTATGTCTATGACAACAATTCGTCCGACGACACGGTGGCCATTGCCAGCGCAGCTGGCGCCCATGTGCGCAGCGAGCGGCACCAGGGCAAAGGCCATGTGGTGCGTCGCATGTTTGCCGACGTCGACGCCGATATCTATGTGATGGTCGATGGCGACGCGACCTATGACGCCGCCAGCGCGCCCGCCATGATCGCCAAACTGATCGATGAGCGCCTCGATATGGTAGTTGCCCAGCGCATCGACCAGGATACGGCAGCCTATCGCCCGGGCCACCGCACGGGAAATTTTCTGCTGACGCGTTTCCTCGCCGACACCTTCGGTCGCGGCTTCGAGGACATTCTCTCAGGCTATCGTGTGTTTTCGCGCCGCTTCGTGAAAACGATCCCGGTGCTGTCCGATGGGTTCGAGATCGAGACCGAACTCAGCGTGCATGCGCTCGAATTGTCGATCCCGGTGGCGGAAATGCAGACCCCGTATTTCTCCCGCCCGGAAGGCTCGCATAGCAAGCTCAACACCTGGCGCGATGGGTTTCGCATTCTCGGCACCATCCTGAAACTGTACCGCTCGGAAAAGCCGCTGCGCTTCTTCACCACCATCGCCATCACGCTGGCATCGATGTCGGTGATCCTGTCGATCCCGCTGATCGTGACTTATCTCGAACAGGGCGTCGTACCGCGCTTTCCAACCGCAATCCTCTCCACCGGCATCATGCTGGTCGCGGTCATCGCGTTGTTTTCGGGTTTGATCCTCGACACCGTCTCGCGCGGCCGCCGTGAAGCCAAGCTGCTACGGTATCTGGCCGAGCCGTGGATCGGCCACTGATCTGCAAACGGCTGCACAAACGAAAACAGCCCCGCTGATGCGAGGCTGCTGTCGATGAAAGTCGTTCGCTTTAGCGGACGATGATGGTCTTGGTGCGACCGCCATGGCGGTGGCCGTGGCGCGGACCGTAGTAAGCGCGGCTACCACGATAACCATGACCACGATGATAGCCGGGCCCACGATGATAGCCGCGATGGCCATGGTGATAACCGCCACCGCCGATCTGGACATTGATACCCTGGGCAGCAGCCGGAGCCGCCGGAGTGCCGATATAGAGAAGGCCGGCAGCAGCCAGCAGAGCCAATTTCTTGATCATAGTGTCCCTTCCTGTGAAATCTCCACTGACAAGTCCGGGCCCATCCAAAGGTTCCATTTAATTTAAACCTCAAATGGGTGCCGACATCGTAATGACGCGTCCGGCGGGAACGCGATGTTGCAACGCGCGTTTTCACGGCATGAGCAGGGACACGAAAAAACGCGACAGCGACAAGGCTCCGCGGGATGAGAAAATCTCGCCGGCAGGCACGCATGATAAACCCGAACTGACCGACCATCACAAAACGCCGGGCAGCGGTGTGCTTCCTGACAAGGATGGCGACGAAGTCGAAGGGCCGACCGGGTGAGCGACGGCACAAAACTGACGCACACACGTCATCACGCATTCTTATGCGAACGCTAACCTCGCATTAACGATCACGACTCACAGTGATGATCAGGTTAACGCGGGCCGGATGTACGCCTGCGTGGAAATGGCTCGGAGCTTTCGGTTCCGGGTCATTTTTGTTTATGCGATGTTCCCGCCCCTGTTCCATATGGCTGCATTGCCCCTGGGGCATGAACGATGCGCGAAGCCACACGTTGCCTTCCCGAGAACAAGGAGAAGCAGCATGAAGAGAACAGCACTCGCTCTCGCCACCATTGCGGCCCTTGGCGCGGCCACCATCACCACCAAGCCCGCGGAAGCGCGCGGCGGTCGTGGCGCAGCCATCGGTCTGGGTCTGGCGGCTGGCGCATTGGTCGCCGGCGCCGCAGCCAGCGGCGCTTATGCCTATGGTCCCGGACCGGGCTATTACGGCCCTCGCCGTTATTACGACGGCCCGCGATATTATGATGGTCCCCGCTACGGCTATTACGGCGGCGGTCCGCGCTATTACCGCAGCTACGGCTATTACTGATCAAGCCTAGCCAAAACGAAAGGCCCGGAGCAATCCGGGCCTTTTCGTCGTTTATCCAGCAAACTCAAGTATTTAGTTGGTCGGAGCGAGAGGATTCGAACCTCCGACCCCTAGTCTCCCAGACTAGTGCGCTAACCGGGCTGCGCTACGCTCCGAATGCCTGACGGCGCTGATTGATTAGGGATATTCGCCCCGGCGCGCAAGGTCGATTTAGGCCGTTCAGGAACATTGCGCGCGGAGCCGACCGCGCGACGCCTGAAATCGCATCTGCGGATCGGCTACATCCCGACCAGCCAGACCACCCCAATGGTGGCCAGAACGGCCAAGCCACTGATCGTCCATCCGCTGTAGTAGCCAACATCGTCCTCATGCTGGATCGCTTTGTGCTGGATCTCATGGGCGCCAGCAGCCGAATGCCAGTCGGTCATGTCTACACCTCGGATTAGAGTATCCGATCGATACAACTGACCCTAGGTCGGCAAAGTTCCACGATTACTGGCTCATTTGGTCTCTCGACCGCAGCGCCGCTCAGCCGCCGTCCTTCATCGCGGCATCCAGCGCGCGGCGGGCGGCGAGCAGATCTTCGAGCACGGCCTCCAGCCTCTCGCGGTCCAATGAGCGCACAGGCGGGCGCGGCTGTGGCACCGGCTGCGGGCTCACGCGCGCCTCGGGGGCGGGATTTGCGCGCGCTGACGGCATCGGATTGGCGCGGCTCATGGTCGCCGGATCGGTGCGGCCGATGGCCTGTTGTAGACGCGGTTCGACGCGCGGCGCGGCACGCGTCGCGGGGTTGGCGCGCACCTCCGGCGGGCGGACTTCGGGCGCCTTGCGAGCGGCGACCGGCTCAGGCTCGGCCTCCTCCTCCTCTTCTGCTCCCTCGTCCTCGTCGTCTTCGCCTTCCGTGTCGTCGTCGTCCGACGCTTCCTCTTCGGATTCGTCTTCCTCTTCCTCGGCTTCCTCTTCGTCGCCTTCCTCGGAGTCGTCCTCTTCGGACTCCTCCTCTTCTTCTTCGGCGTCTTCGGACTCCGCGTCGGAGGCTTCCTCGTCGTCCGCCTCTTCGTCTTCGATCTCTTCTTCGGCCTCTTCTTCCGGCTCGTCCTCGACGACCGGTGCCTTTGCCGCCGGCCTGCTCATGAGCGGCGCTGCGGCCGACGACATGCGTGGCTCCGCCCCGCGCGCAGCCACGGGCGCGAAGGCCGGCGTGGCCTCTTCGTCCACCAGCCCCTGCACCGCCTTGATGCCGTTCTCTTTGAGGATCCGCTGCACACCGCGGATCGTGTAACCCTCGCCGTACAAAAGACGGCGGATGCCACGCAGCAGATCGACGTCGTCCGGACGATAATATCGCCGGCCGCCGGATCGCTTCATCGGTTTGATTTGAGTGAACCGCGTTTCCCAGAACCGCAGCACATGCTGCGGAATGTCGAGGTCGTCGGCGACCTCGCTGATGGTCCGAAACGCATCCGGCGCTTTATCCAAGTGCTGGAGTCCTGTGGTTCATCCCGTTGCTGATCAATAGCGTCGTCGAGCGAAGTGGATACCGGTTCGCGTGAAGAAAACGCGTCAAAACAAAGCCGAAATCAGTCGTGGTCTTTGCCGTTGCTGACGGCGTCCGTATTGCCGTTGATCCGCTGTTTCAGGATCGCCGACGGCTTGAACACCATCACCCGCCGCGGCGAGATCGGTACTTCCGTGCCCGTCTTCGGATTGCGTCCGATGCGCTCGCCTTTACTGCGCACCATGAAGGAGCCAAACGACGACAGCTTCACTGTCTCGCCCTTTTCCAGACAATCCGTGATCTCTTTCAGAACAAGTTCAACAAACGCAGACGACTCGGTGCGCGACAAGCCTACCTTTTGATAGACCGCCTCACACAGATCCACGCGTGTGACTGTTTTTCCCGTGCCCGTCATGCCAGCCCCAAAAACTTTTCGGCGAACCGAAATTCGCCCCGGAAACTAGGAGGTTAACGAAGCCGGGTCAACACCGCATGGCGCTGCAAGCGCATGGAAAGTCATGACAATTTGAGATGTTGTGGTTTTGCCACCATCGGCGGTGCGCTACCAGCGCACCAGTGCCGAGCCCCAAGTGAAACCGCCGCCCATGGCTTCGAGCAATACCAGGTCACCTTTCTTGATACGCCCGTCATTGACCGCAACAGCTAGTGCCAGCGGGATCGATGCCGCCGAGGTGTTGCCGTGGCGGTCCACGGTCAGCACGACTTTCTCCGGCGCGATGTGCAGTTTGTGCGCGGACGCATCGATGATGCGCTTGTTGGCCTGATGCGGCACGAACCAGTCGATGCTGTCCGCATCGGCGCCGGTGGCGGCGAAAGCGTCCACAATCACATCGGTAATCATGCCCACCGCATGTTTGAAGACTTCGCGGCCTTCCATGCGCAGATAGCCAACCGTCTGGGTCGAAGACGGGCCACCGTCGACATAGAGCTTTTCCTTGTGCCGGCCGTCGGAACGCAGATGCGTGGTCAGCACGCCGCGATCGGCCGTGGTCCCCGCGCCGTCCTGTGCTTCCAGCACCACGGCGCCGGCGCCGTCGCCGAACAGCACGCAGGTGCCGCGATCGGTCCAGTCGAGAATGCGCGAAAAGGTCTCGGCGCCGATCACCAGTGCCCGCTTGCCGGCGCCGGTGCGCAGCAGGCTGTCGGCGGTGGTCAGCGCATAGATGAAGCCGGAGCACACGGCCTGCAGATCGAAGGCGGCGCCATGGGTGATGCCGAGCGCGTTCTGCACCGCCACGGCGGTGGCCGGAAAGGTCTGGTCCGGCGTCGAGGTCGCCAGCACGATCAGGTCGATGGACTGCGCATCCACGCCGGCATTGGCGAGCGCCGCCTTGGCGGCCTTGATGGCGAGATGCGAGGTGAACTCGCCTTCGGCTGCGATATGGCGCTGCTGGATGCCGGTGCGCTGGACGATCCACTCGTCCGACGTATCGACCTTCTTGGCCAGTTCAGCATTGGTGAGGATGCGCTCCGGCAGATAGGAGCCGCAGCCGAGCACGACCGAACGTTTCACGAGACAGCCTCCTGCGCGGCCGCGGGCGCTGGCGCAGCGCCATGATCACGGTCGAGCGTTTGATTGATTTTGTTGAGCAGGTCGTAGCGGACCATGTCGTAGCCGACATCCACCGCATAAGCGAAACCATCGGCATCGGTGCCGCCGTGGCTCTTCACCACAATGCCGTTGAGGCCGAGAAACACGCCGCCATTGGACTTCGACGGATCCATCTTGTCGCGCAGCGCCTTGAAGGCGTTCTTGGCGAACAGATAGCCGATCTTGGAGCGCCAGGTGCGGCTCATGGCAGCGCGCAGATATTCGGCCAATTGGCGCGCGGTGCCTTCGGCGGCCTTCAGCGCGATATTGCCGGAGAAGCCTTCGGTGACGATGACGTCTGCATCGCCCTTGCCGATGCCGTCGCCTTCGACGAAGCCGATGAATTTCAGCTGCGGCAAGTCGGCGGCGCGGAGCAGCTCGGCCGCCTCGCGAATCTCTTCGCCACCCTTCACTTCCTCGACGCCGATATTGAGCAGGCCGACGGTCGGGCGCTCGAGATCGAACATAACCCGCGCCATGGCGCTGCCCATGATCGCCAGCGATTTCAAATGATGCGCATCGCCGCCGATGGTTGCGCCGAGATCGAGCACGATGCTGTCGCCGCGCATGGTCGGCCACACCGCCGCAATCGCCGGGCGGTCGATACCCGGCAGCGTGCGCAGGCAGAACCGCGCCATCGCCATCAGCGCGCCGGTGTTGCCGGCAGAGACGGCCACATCGGCCTCGCCATGCTTCACCGCATCGATCGCCATCCACATGGACGACACCTTGCGGCCGCGGCGCAGCGCCTGGCTCGGCTTGTCATGCATGGAGACGGCGACGTCGGAATGGATCACCTTCGACACTTTTTTCAGTGCCGGGTGTTTGGCCAGTTCGGCCTCGATCTTGGCGCTGTCGCCGACCAGCACGAATTCGCTGTCGGGGTGCCGGGTCAGCGAAATCGCCGCGCCGGGAATGACCACCGATGGACCGAAGTCACCGCCCATGGCGTCGAGCGCGATGCGAACCTTTTTAGCCATGAACGTCCTGGAAACCTGTCTTGAGCGGCATCATCCACATGGCCGCTGACGAACTGCCGCGACCGGCGGCAGCAAAGTGATGGCATGAACCCGTTTACGGCGCGCGACAATAGCGTTTCCGCCATTTGACACAACACCTTGACCGGGTGTTTTCCCGCGCCGGCCGCGGGGGTGGAACCGGAAGAATCGCTATCCCTGGTCCTTTTTCAGCGCCTTCAGGGCCGCAAAGGGGTGCTCTTCCGCGCTTGGCGCGGTGACCTGGTCCTGGAACACCGCATCCGGCTTGCGCGGATAGGGATCGAGACCGAGAAACAGCGCATCAGTGACCAGTTTTCCGAGATCGATCATCCCATCCTCGATGGGTTCCGGTGGATCCGGGCGGTCGTCATCGCTCTCGCCGTCGTCTTCGTCCATGGAATCGGCCAGTTCGCGAATCTGCGACGGCGGCGCGAAGACCACATCCACGTCCTCATCGACCTCGTTTTCGACGGGATCGAGCGACACCACGCAGATCTGGGTGACCCTGCCCGTCACCCGGCCGGTGACATGCACGGTCCCGCCCTTCACCGGCAGCAGCTTCAAGTCGGCCTTCACGGCCGCGATATCCGGCAAACCGCCGAGTTCGGCCATGGCCTTGCGCACGTCCGGCTTGGCCTCGATGGCCTGGAACAGGCCTGTCTCCGGGATTTCGGCCACCGGGACCGGCACGCTCCAGGGCGGCGGGGGAAGTTGCGACGGCGGAGACTGCAACGGCTTTTGGCCGCGATCGGATTTGCTCATGTCGTTACCAGAGTTGCCGCGGGCGACGGAAACCGCCAAGCGCCGGAGGTCAGAGTGGCCGGATCGAGCCCGGCGAGATGATGATCGGCCGCTTCCACATAGGCCGCGAGTTGCCGGGCATGATCGATGTCGCGGCCATTATAGATATTCTTCGACAGAGCCGCTGCCAGCGCCTCGTGGCCCTCGACCATGGCAATGTCGTACGCCTTGGTCCGGCCGTAGAAGGCGCCACCGAAATCCCGCATTTTTTTCGGCACTTTCATGTCGCTGGTGCCGAGTTCGCGCAGATTGTCGTCCATGTCGTCGCAGAATTTGTCAAAAAGACCTTGCGCCAGTTCGGTCTTGGGCTCCAGCCGCCGCAACACCAGCCAGAGCTGCAAGACCACCATATCGAACCGCCCATCGACCGTGTCCGGTGCGGCTAAATCACGGTAAAACAACGGTTCTCGGGCTTGCGCCACGATGGCGCCATAGATCGCTTCAATGGTGCCGCGCAACCGCGCCGGGGGCTTCCTGAATCGACTGAACGGCCAGATCATGACGGGTTCCTTGCGGGCCGGTCGGGCACGCGCATGTTGCATTCGGCTGGTCTGCCCGGTACGTCAACGCCTTCCGGGATGCAAGAGCCTCCGGGTTCAAGAGCCTCGGGGGTCAAGAGCCCTGGACGAGCCAGAGGATGGGGATTCCTCCGATATGACTATTTCGAGCCTGAACATTGCCCGCTGCGGATCGCGCCTGAACTGGCGCCGGGTCCGCTCGGCGGTGGCCGTCGCCGCCGTCTGCCTGTCGCTGGGCGCCTGCGCCGAGCAATTCCAGAAGGGCTACATCCTGCCCACCGGCGCGCTGGAGCAGATCCCCATCGGCGCGAGCCAGGATCAGGTGCTGATCGTGATGGGCACCCCCTCCACCGTCGCCACGCTGAATGGTGAAGTGTTCTATTACATCTCGCAGCGCGCCGAGCGCGCCGTCGCCTTCATGCCGCAAAAGGTCACCGACCAGCGCGTGATTGCCGTCTATTTCGATCAGCAACGCCGCGTCACGCGCCTCGCGAATTACGGTCTGCAGGACGGCAAGATCTTTGACTTCGTCAGCCGCACCACGCCGACATCCGGCTCGGAGATGAGCTATCTCGCACCATTGTTCCGATTGGTGAGCTTCCGCTAGTCGCAACATTCTTTTCGGCAGAATTACGAAAGCCCCGCAGCACATGCTGCGGGGCTTTTTGTTTGTTTGCGGCCATCACGCGCCTTGTATGCCGCCGCGGTGCTGACTACGATTTTCACTAATTTAAAAAGCAATAATGCCAAGAGAGAGGAAACGTTCATGACCAAACTGGTTACCCGCCGCCGCGTGCTCACCGGCGCTGCCGCGCTCTCCACCGCTGCGATCCTTCCGCGCGCGAGCTTCGGCAACAGTGCATGGAAGCCCACCGAAACCGTTCGCGTCATCGTACCCGCCGCCGCCGGTGGCTCGACCGACGTGATGGGCCGCATGCTCGCCGCGCATCTGCAGCCGGTCTGGGGCCAGTCGGTCGTGGTGGAAAATCGTTCCGGCGGCGGCGGCACCATCGGCGTCGCCGAAGTCGCGCGCCTCAAGGGTGATGGCCACACGATCCTGGTCGGCAATCCCGGCCCCAACGCCATCGCCTACAGCATCTTCAAGAATCTCAGCTACAAGAGCGACCAGCTGCAGCCGGTCAGCAACATGATCAAGATCCCGAACATCGTCTGCGCGCATCCGAGCGTGCCGATCAAGACAATCCCGGAGATGATCGCCTATATCAAGGCCAATCCGGACAAGCTGAATTACGGCTCTTCGGGCGTCGGCCAGAGCCCGCATCTCACCGGCGCCTGGTGGCTGCAGCTCACCGGCCTCAAGATGCAGCACATCCCGTTCCGCGGCGCCGGCCCGGCGCTGCAGGCGGCACTTGCCGGCGATATCCAGATCCTGTTCGACAATCTCTATCCGTCGCTGCCACAGGTGCTGGACGGCAAGCTGACCGGCCTCGCCGTCACCACCACGGAGCGCAACGCGCAGATCCCGAACCTGCCGGCCATGCGCGAGACCGCCCCCGAGCTTGCCAAGTTCGATGTCTCGTCATGGTTCGGCGTATTCTATCCGAAGAGCACCCCGACCGAAGCGGTGACGGCACTCAACGAGCAGATCAAGGTGCTGCTCGGCACAGAGGCGAGCAAGAAGAGCATTGCCGCCATGGGCGCCGTCGCCGATTACGGCACGCCGGCGCAGTATCAGGCTTTCATCGATGCGGAGACCGCGAAATTCAAGACCATCATCGACAAGGAAGGCTTGCAGATGGAAGTGAAGTAAGCGGCTGACGCCGCCGAACTTTCGCTCAAAAACAAAAACGGCCATCGCTGATGAGCGAGGCCGTTTTTTTATGTGCGTATCCGCTGCCGGCCTCTTCGGGACGTCTATTTCTCTTCTTCCATCGAGACCGCCACGGCGCCATTGGCCGACAGCCGCACCTTGTCGCCCTCGACCTCGGCGACGAGACCGCCGTCGATGAAATGGTGGTGGCCCTTATGGCTGCCCTCGCCGCTGTCCTTCTTGGTCAGCTTGATGCGATGGCCTTCGACCTTATCGACTGTCCCGACATGAACGCCATCGGCGCCGATGACTTCCATATGTTCTTTGATTTTTCCGAGCGCGCTCATGTCATGTTCCTCTGATGTGGGGAACACTGAACGGTCGGGAACGCGTTTGGTTCACGCGCAAAGCCGTCAGCCTCGTGGATTATATAAAATCGTAGGATGGGTAGAGCGCAGCGAAACCCATCACGGCCGGGCGGATGTGGTGATGGGTTTCGCTGCGGCGCCAACGCGCCTCCGCTCACCCCGTCCGACAGCCTCACCCGCCTTTATTGATCTTCTTGATCTTGGCGTCCTGCGCCTCGATCGCCAACGTCAATTCCATGATCGCTTTGGAGAGCAACTCGGTCGCTTCCTTCTGGTCCTGCGATTTGGCGGCGCGTAGCGCATAGTTCTTGGCGGATGACAGGGACATGGTTTGGCTCTCGCGGTCACACTCGGTTGTCCCGCGGATTAGCCGAAGGCGTAATCGGCCGCAACAGCGTCACTTCTCCCCGCGGTTGATGATGGCATACAGGTCGTCGATCGGCACCGGGGACGCCACATTGAACGTCTCATCCAGCACCTGCCGCAATTCGCCGGCACTCTCGAGCATCCGCGTCGAGACCTGGTCGCCGTCGCGCGCCTCAACGATCAGATGGCGATTGACGAGCTTGAAGCGGCGCTCATGGGTGACACGCTCCATCACCAGCGTCGTCGGGAACGGCACCATGGGGCTCGTCGATGTGTACCAGTTCCCCAGCTCGTAGTCGGACTGCAGCTGCGGGATGAGATCGAACACATACATCATGCGCCATCCGCCTGCCCGCTTCGCCGCAAGCCACCACCGCCCGTCGCTCTCCGTCAGCCTGTAGGTGCCCATCGCCGTGGCCTGCTCGGCATCCGTGACCAGCCGCAACGGCGCATCGAGCACGCAGGCGCCGAAGCCGGCATCGGCCAGATACGGCCCCTCCGGCAGATCGACCTTGAGCAGCATATGGGTTTTCGGCCCGAGCGGACTATCCGGTGGCGAATTCCAGCGGACGCGCCCTGCGAGACCGGTCACCTTGAAGCCGATGGCCGCCAGCGCCGCCCGCAGCACGCCGTTGTGCTCATAGCAGTAGCCGCCACGACGACTATCGACGAGCTTGCGCTGCAGCGATGGCAGATCGAGATCGACAGGACGCCGCAGCAGCGGATTGATCCCCTCGAACGGGATCGCACTGACATGCGCAGCATGGATCGCCGTCAGCGTCGCGAGATCAGGCGCCGCCTTGCCGGTGAAGCCGATCCGTTCGAAATAGCGGTCGAGGTCGAGAATGTCGGTCATGCAGAACGCAACTCCCAGGCCTACGACTTCGTGCCATGCTTGCGCGCAAAATCGCGCGCCGTGCGGGCGAGGCAGACGGCCGCCTGCCCCTGATACATGGTGCCGTCCTTTGCGGCGATTTTACTGCATTTGGCGCGGGCCTTCTCATAGGCCGCCTTGGTATCCGCTTTCGCCTTCGGCAGGAAACGCGGCTCGCATTTGGTGAGCACCATGTCGGACAACGCATTGTCCGCGGTGGAGCCGATCTGACAGAGGTCGAGCACACGAAACGCGCCTTCGCAGCTGAACTCGCTTTTGACGGCGGCCGTCACCGCATTGGCGAAGCCGCCGGCTTTGGCGGTGGCCTCATCGCTGATGGGACATTTTTCGGCAGCAAATGCGGGCGGCGCGAACGCGCATAGTGCAAATACGGCAATGACGATCCTATGCATCTGTTCGTCTTTCGAATGGCCAAAAGAAATCCCGCGGCTTTCACCGCGGGATTTTTGCATTGGTCGTGACGGCGGTCCAGTCATCTCTGCCGTAGGGCGGATGAGCGAAGCGTAATCCGCCGCGGAGTTTCAAACATGAAATCGGCCGGCGGATGACGGCTTCGCCTCATCCGCCCTCCGGTCGAGCGTCAATGCGCCAAGATCGCCAGCAACAACAGCGCCACGATATTGGTGATCTTGATCATCGGGTTCACGGCGGGACCCGCCGTGTCCTTGTAGGGATCGCCAACGGTGTCGCCGGTGACGGCTGCCTTGTGGGCATCCGAGCCCTTGCCGCCAAAGTGGCCGTCCTCGATATACTTCTTGGCATTGTCCCAGGCCCCGCCGCCCGAGGTCATCGAGATCGCCACAAAGAGGCCCGTGACGATGACGCCGAGCAGCATGGCGCCGACCGCGGAGAACGCTGCCGACTTGCCGGCCGCGCCGCCGCCCGCGATGGCATAGATCAGGAAGTACACGACGATCGGCGACAGCACCGGCAGCAGCGACGGGATGATCATTTCCTTGATCGCCGCACGCGTCAGCAGGTCGACCGCCTTGCCGTAATCCGGCTTGTCGGTGCCCTGCATGATGCCGGGCTTCTCGCGGAACTGGCGCCGCACTTCCTCGACAATGGCGCCGGCCGCACGGCCCACCGCCGTCATGCCCATCGCACCGAACAGATAGGGCAGCAACCCGCCGAACAGCAGGCCGACCACCACATAGGGATTGTTCAGCGAGAAGTCCGGCGTGACGCCGTTGAAGTACGGATATTTTGCGGAGCTTGCGATGAAGAACTTCAGATCCTCATTGTAAGCCGCGAACAGCACCAGCGCGCCGAGACCGGCGGAGCCGATCGCGTAACCCTTGGTGACCGCCTTGGTGGTGTTGCCCACCGCATCGAGCGCGTCGGTGGCCTTGCGCACTTCCTTCGGCAAGCCCGCCATTTCGGCAATGCCACCGGCATTGTCGGTGACCGGGCCGAACGCATCGAGCGCCACGATCATGCCGGCCAGCGCCAGCATGGTGGTGGTGGCGATCGCGATGCCGAACAGGCCGGCCAGGCTATACGTCACGAGAATGCCGGCGATGATGACGATGGCGGGACCGGCGGTCGACTCCATCGAGATCGCGAGGCCCTGGATCACATTGGTGCCGTGGCCCGTCACCGAGGACTGCGCGATGGACTTCACCGGGCGATAGTCGGTGCCGGTATAGTATTCGGTGATCCAGATGATCAGGCCGGTGACGACCAGACCGACCACGCCGCATTCGAACAATGCGAAGCCGGCGTATTTCGCGCCCGCCAGCGGGCCGAAGCCGACCAGCCAGTGGATCGCGAAAGCAAGCCCGAACAGCGACAGCACGCCCGTCGCGATCAGGCCCTTATAGAGCGCGCCCATGATCGACTGGCTGGCGCCGAGTTTGACGAAGAAGGTGCCGATGATCGAGGTGATGATGCAGATGCCGCCGATGGCCAGCGGCAGCGTCATCATGTTCACCAGCAGCGGCGATGTGGCGAAGAAGATCGCCGCGAGCACCATGGTGGCGACCGCGGTCACCGCATAGGTCTCGAACAAATCGGCCGCCATACCGGCGCAGTCGCCGACATTGTCGCCCACATTGTCGGCGATGGTCGCAGGATTGCGCGGATCATCCTCCGGAATGCCGGCTTCCACCTTGCCGACGAGATCGCCGCCGACATCGGCGCCCTTGGTGAAGATGCCGCCGCCGAGACGCGCGAAGATCGAGATCAGCGAGGCGCCGAAGCCGAGCGCCACCAGCGCATCGATCACGATGCGGCTGTTGGCAGCGTGGCCGAGGCTTTGCGTGAGGATCATGAAGTAGATGGTGACGCCGAGCAGCGCGAGGCCCGCCACCAGCATGCCGGTGATCGCACCCGCCTTGAAGGCGAGTTCGAGACCGCCGGCCAGCGAGTTCGTCGCCGCCTGTGCGGTGCGGACGTTGGCGCGCACCGAGACATTCATGCCGATGAAACCGGCGGCGCCCGACAGCACCGCGCCGATCAGGAAGCCCACGGCGACAAGCATGCCGAGGAAGTAAGCCAGCAGCGCGAAGATCACGACGCCGACGATGCCGATGGTGAGATATTGCCGCCGCAAGTAAGCCTGTGCGCCTTCGCGCACGGCGCTTGCGATTTCCTGCATTCGCGCATTTCCGGCATCCGCCTTCAACACCGAACCCGTCGCCCAGATCGCGTAAACGATCGACAGTGCCCCGCAGAGCACGATCACCCACAATGCTGTCATGGAATCTGCCTCAGTCCTTCCTGCCCGGCGCCTTGTTTGGTGGCGCATATGATCGGAGGCCTGGCCTGTGACGTGAGGACGGCCTCTCGTAACGTGAGCATGGCAAAATCGGTATCGGCGTGCAACGGCGGCGGACGGCCGAAGCTAGTCATTTTGGAGGGGATGTAGTTCAAGGCTGGCTCGGAGCCGTAGGATGGGTTGAGCGTCTTCGCGAAAACCCATCAGCGGAGCCTGATGCAGGGAAAGGTGATGGGTTTTCGCTCCGCTCAACCCATCCTACGGCGGCGGCGGCGCCTAGAAGTGACTATAGGAGTGACGCTTCAGCTCGATTGTCTCGCCAGCACCATCGACAAAACGCGGTGCCGCATCACCCGCGACGATCTCGCCGATCACAGCCGCAGCAATACCCGCCTCTTCCGCCTGCGACAGGAAGGACGCCACGCGCGCCTCCGGCATGGTGCAGAGAATTTCGTAGTCGTCACCGCCGGCCACCAGCGCTTCGATCTCGATCAGGCCGGCCTCCAGCAGCGCGCTCGCCGGCGCCGACAATGGCAGCGTTTCCGTCTCGATCACGGCGGACACACCCGACACCTTGCACAGCTTCGCCAGATCACCGGCCAGGCCGTCCGACACATCCATGGATGCGGTCGCATGATCCCGCACTGCACGCGCCAATGCGCAGCGCGGCTGCGGCACGCGATAACGCTCGATCAGCGGCTCATCATTCGACGCCGACAACCGCCCCTGCAAGAGGGCAAGCCCCAAAGCTGCATCGCCGATGGTGCCGGTGACGACGATCAGGTCGCCCACCTGCGCGCCAGCGCGGCGCACGATCCGCCCCTCCGGTAACCGGCCAAAGGCGGTGACAGAGATCATCAGCGGCCCCGGTGTGGACACCGTATCGCCGCCGAGTAGCGGGCAGCCATATGTCTCGATGTCCTCACCGAGCCCGCGGGCGAGTTCGGCGAGCCACGCCTCGTCGTGGGATTTCAGCGCCAGTGTCAGCACGAAGCCGGCCGGCTCGGCGCCCTTGGCGGCGAGATCGGAGAGGTTTGTGCGCAGCGCTTTTCGCGCCACCGTGTCGGGAGGATCGTCGGGAAGGAAGTGCACGCCTTCGACGATGGCGTCGGTGTTGACGACGATGTCCTGGCCGGCAGCTTTCAGGACGGCGGCATCATCGCGCAGGCCGAAGGCGCCGGGGTCAGTGGCCAGCGGCACGAAGTAGCGGGAGATGAGATTGTCTTCGCCCGAGCTCACACAGTTTCTCCGTCATTGCGAGGAGCGTAGCGACGAAGCAATCCAGTCTTCGCCCGGAACTCCTGGATTGCTTCGCTGCGCTCGCAATGACGGCAGCAACCGTCAGCGCGTAAATTCGTCCGGCCGGTACTGCCGCCCGATCTGGTCCAGCACCGCATTCACCATGCCGGTCTCGTCGCGCTCCACGAAGGCATGCGCCACATCGACATATTCCGACACGATCACCCGCCCCGGAATGTCCCGGCGATGCTGCAGCTCATAGGCCCCTGCCCGCATCACCGCGCGCAAAATCGCCTCGACGCGGGCCAGCGGCCAGCCGCGCGACAGCACGTCGTCGATCAGCGGATCGAGCTGCTTCTGGTCGCGCAGCACGCCGGAGACGACATCGCGGAAGAACGCGCCTTCCGCCGGCAGATACTGCTCGCCCTCGACCTCGTTGCCGATCCAGAAGCTCTCGAATTCGGCCAGCACTTCATTGATGCCGGTGCCGCCCACATCCATCTGGTAGAGCGCCTGCACGGCGGCGAGACGGGCCGCGCCGCGGCGGTTGGCCTTGCGCTCGCCTTTCGGCTCGATTTTCTTGAACTCAGCCATCTCGCTTACGCCTTCGCCAGGCGGCGCTTGATGCGCAGCATCGCCAGCGCGGCGCGCGCGGCATCGCCGCCCTTGTTCAATTCGGACGCCTTGGCGCGGGCCCAGGCCTGCTCTTCGGTGTTCACGGTGATGATACCGTTGCCGAGCGGGAACTGCTGGCGCACGGAATAGTCCATCAACGCGCGCGAGGACTCGATGGAGACGATCTCGAAATGGATGGTATCGCCGCGGACGACGCAGCCCAGCGCCACCGCGCAGTCATAGGGCTTGCCGTTCTTTTCGGCAGCATCGACGGCGATGGCAATCGCCGCCGGGATTTCCAGTGCGCCGGGAACCGTGAGAACGTCATGGGTGACGCCGGCCGCTTTCAGCTCGGCAATGGCGGCCTCCAGCATGGCGTCCTGGATATCGTCATAGAACCGGGCCTCGACGATCAGCGCACGGGCGCCGGTGATGTCGGTCTGGTCCTTCAGGGGGGCACGTCGCGGGTCGGCCATCGGGTCTCGTTCCAGTCAATATCTACGTCATTTCGGGCAGCGTTTTAGGCCGCGCCCGTTGGGATTCCAAGCACTTATCGGCCGTAGGGCGGATTAGGCGAAGCCGTAATCCGCCGCAGAGCGTCAAGGCAAACTCGGCCGGCGGATTACGCTACGCTCATCCGCCCTACTTCATCTCGCTCAGCCGCGCCGCATAGCGGGCCATCAGATCGACCTCGATATTGACCTCCGCCCCCGCCTGCCACGTCTCGCCCAGCGTGGTCACGCTCAGGGTGTGCGGGATGATCAGCACCGCGAATTCCACTTCGGACACCGTGTTCACCGTCAGCGACACGCCATCCAGCGTGATCGAGCCCTTGGTGGCGATGAACTTGGCCAGATCCCGCGAGGTGCGGAACGTGATCCGCGCCATGTCCGGCAGGTTTTCGCGCGACACGATGGTGGCGATGCCGTCCACATGGCCGGCCACGATATGGCCGCCGAGCTCGTCGCCGATTTTCAACGCGCGCTCGAGATTGAGTTTTGTGCCGACCTGCCAGTGCTTCGCGGTCGTCAGCGCCAGCGTCTCCGCGGCGGCATCGACGTCGAACCAGGTCTTGCCGTTGGCGGTGCCCGACGACACCACCGTGAGGCAAACTCCATTGTTCGCGATCGACGCGCCGTCGGCGATGGTGGTCTGGTCGTAGTCGCAGACAATGCGCAGCCGGTGCAGCTGGCCCTGTGCGACGGGCGTCAGGCTTTCGATCTCGCCGATATCGGTGACAATGCCGGTAAACATGAAACTCTCTTCCTACCTCTCACCCACTCCATCCCTCATCCTGAGGAGCCGCGAAGCGGCGTCTCGAAGGATGGCGGCAAGCTCAGAGCCCAGCCATCTCATGGTTCGAGACGCGCGCAAGAGCACGCTCCTCACCTCAGCCTGAACGCAATTGCGTTCAGGCGGGAGGGACGGAGTCAGGTGCGCTCATAAATCGTGAGCGTATCGTTCTCTATCGTCTCGCTACCACGCGCCACAAACTCCGGCGACCCGGTGATGGCTGATAGCGGCAATGCATCCAGCGCGTTGACACCGCCCGCGCCGATTTCATTCGCCCCCTGGAACAGCCAGACCTCATCGACAAGCCCGGCGCTGACAAAAGACGACGCCACCTTCGCGCCGCCTTCCACCATCAGCTTGGTGATGCCTTTCTCTGCCAAGCTATGCAGCACCGCCGGCAAATCCAGCCCCGGCACCGGCGATGTCACCGCCGGCACGCGCAACACCTGCGCGCCCGCGGCGCCCAGCGCCATCGCGGCAGGTGCTTCGGCGATGTCCGAGGTCATCACCCAGAGCGGTGTCGTGCGGGCGGAATGCACGAGCCTGCTGTTGCCCGAGATGCGCAGCGCACGGTCCAGCACCACACGCACCGGCGAACGTTTCATCATGCCCGGCAAACGACAGGTCAGTTCGGGATCATCGGCTTTGACAGTGCCGATCCCCACCGAAATCGCATCGCATTGCGCCCGGAGCAGATGCACGCGCGACCGCACGCGCTCGCCCGTCACGGCGACAGGCTTGTGGCCATCCGCAGCGATCTTGCCGTCCGGCGACACCGCGAGCTTCAGCACCACATGCGGACGCTTTTCGCGAATGCGGCGGAAATGCCCGGCGTGATCGCGCGCGGCTTCGTCCGCACACAGTCCGACATCGACCTTGATGCCTGCCGCACGAAGCCGTGCATGGCCTTGTCCGGCAACCTCGGGATTGGGATCTTCAACGGCAGCGACGACACGCGCGATGCCGGCCGCGACGATCGCATCCGCACATGGCGGCGACTTGCCGAAATGCGAGCAAGGCTCCAGCGTTACATAAAGCGTCGCGCCGCGCGCAGCTTCGCCTGCTTGCGCCAGCGCCACCGGCTCCGCATGCGGGCGTCCGCCGGGCTGCGTCCAGCCACGGCCGATGATCATGCCGTCCTTGACGACGACAGCGCCCACCGCCGGGTTCGGCCATGTCCGCCCCTGCCCGCGACGGCCGAGCGTCAGAGCGAGCTGCATGTAGCGGAAGTCATCCGCCGATCTTTGCGCTTTCGCGTCTTCAAACTTTTGTCTGTGCTGATCTTCCAGGATGCGGAAGATCATTTGCGTATCGGCGTGGGCCGACCATCCTCGTCGGTGTGGAGTTCACCGAGCAGCGCCTCAAAATCCTTGGCCTCGCGAAAATCGCGATAGACCGAGGCGAAGCGGACATAGGCGACGTCGTCGAGCACGCGCAGATGCTCCATCACGATCTCGCCGATCGCCTCCGACGACACCTCCGCCTCGCCGCCGCTTTCCAGTTCGCGCACGATGGCCGAGACCATGGTCTCGACCTTTTCCGGCTCCACCGGACGCTTGCGCAGCGAGATCGACAGCGAGCGCACCAGCTTGTCGCGATCGAACGGCACCCGGCGGCCATTGCGCTTGATCACCGTGAGCTCGCGCAGCTGCACGCGCTCGAAAGTGGTGAAGCGGAAATTGCAGGCGATGCACACGCGCCGCCGGCGGATCACCGAGGAATCCTCGGTGGGCCGCGAGTCCTTCACCTGCGTATCGAGGCTGTTGCAGTTCGGGCAGCGCATGAACCTATTCCCCCGTCATTGCGAGCGAAGCGAAGCAATCCAGAAAGCAAAGAACTGGATTGCTTCGTCGCTTCGCTCCTCGCAATGACGACAAAGAGTGACTTCCCTTACTGATAGATCGGGAACCGATCCGTCAGCGCCTTCACCTTCTCCTTCACCGAAGCTTCCACCAGCGGCGCGCTGCCATCACCCGACTGAGCCACCGCGCTCAGCACTTCGGCGATGAATTCGCCGGCCTGCTTAAACTCCTCGGTGCCGAAGCCGCGCGTGGTCGCAGCAGGCGTGCCGAGACGGATGCCCGACGTCACCCACGGCTTTTCGGGGTCGAACGGCACGCCGTTCTTGTTGCAGGTGAGGCCGGCGCGCACGAGCGCCTTCTCCGACACATTGCCCTTCAGGCCCTTCGGCCTGAGGTCCACGAGCATCAGATGGTTGTCGGTGCCGCCCGACACAATGTTGAAGCCCTGCGCCACCAGCGTCTCGGCCAGCGCCTTGGCATTGGCGACGACGTTTGCCGCGTAGGTTTTGAATTCCGGCTGCAGCGCTTCCTTGAAGGCCACGGCCTTGGCGGCGATGACATGCATCAGCGGGCCGCCCTGCAGGCCCGGGAAGATCGCCGAGTTCAGCTTCTTGTGCAGCGCCTCGTCATTGGTGAGGATGAGGCCGCCGCGCGGGCCGCGCAGCGACTTGTGCGTGGTCGTGGTGACCACATGCGCATGCGGCACCGGCGATTCATGCACGCCGCCGGCGACGAGACCGGCGAAATGCGCCATGTCCACGAGCAGATAGGCGCCGACGCTGTCGGCGATCTCGCGGAAGCGCTTGAAGTCCCAGGCGCGCGAATAGGCGGAGCCGCCGGCAATGATCAGCTTCGGCTTCACTTCCTCGGCCTGCTTGGCGATGGCATCCATGTCGAGGAGCTGGTCGTCCTCGCGCACGGTGTAATGCGCGGGCTTGAACCACTTGCCGGACATGTTGACGGGCGAACCGTGGGTGAGATGGCCACCAGCCGCGAGGTCGAGGCCCATGAACGTGTCGCCGGGCTGCAGCAGGGCCAGGAACACCGCCTGGTTCATCTGGCTACCGGAATTCGGCTGCACGTTCGCGAACTGCGCGCCGAACAGTTTCTTCGCGCGTTCGATGGCCAGGTTCTCGGCGATATCGACGAATTCGCAGCCGCCATAATAGCGCGCGCCCGGATAGCCTTCGGCATATTTGTTGGTCATCACCGAGCCCTGCGCTTCCAGCACGGCGCGGCTGACGATGTTTTCCGACGCGATCAGTTCGATCTCATGACGCTGGCGACCGAGTTCGCCGCGGATGGCATCGGCGATTTCCGGATCGGCCGAGGCCAGCGAGGCAGAGAAAAACGAGGCGTTTTGGGCCGAACTGGTCATCAGGGGATATCTCCACCGCCGCGGCCTGAGAGGCAGGGATCGGGCGGTCTCGGGTGGTGGTCAGGAACTGCGCCCGGATACCATATCTGGCGAGAGGGTCCAAGGATTTGGCGGGGTGAGACAAGATTTAGGCGGGCGGCGAAAGATGCGGCGATTGCAAAAGCCGATGGCGTCCCTCCCCGGAGCGCAGCGAATGGGGAGGGTCCGCCGATAGGCGGGGATGGGGTCTATCCCCACGGCAGGACAGAGCTTGGGGAAGCACCCCACCCGTCTCAAAGCTCGCTGAACGCTCGCTTCGATCCACCCTCCCCCTTCGCTGCGCTCCGGGGAGGGAAAAGAGGCGCGCCGCCCCTTGTTCTTATTTCGTTCTTGACAAAATTCCCATCCTCATCCATATCCCGTCTGTCTCGTTCGCGAGGGGCGCTCTCATGAGGCGTCTTTTGGGCGGAGCGGGATGCGGCGCCTGCGGGCGGGAGGCTCACGCGGCCTCACGCACTCGGGTGGTCGAGGGCAACCGTCCGACCCCACTACGGGGGTCTGCCGCTAGCGCGGCTGGACGCGGTGCGGGCGAAGGCAGGGAAACCTGTCGGATGGCTCTCCTGCGGGAGAGCGCCCAGTACCCGGAAGAACGGTCCTTCGACCAAAAAGACGTCGCGGTGGCGCGCCGTAAGGCGTTGCGCGGCTCGGGTTTGCTGGCGATCCAGCAGGCAGGAGCAGCGTCAAAAGCTACCCAACGCGCCTTGCGGCGTGCCACCTCCCCTCACGTGTCGAGGGGAGAAATGCTCACACCTCGGACGCCATGGGCGCCGCGAGAACGCGGGCGTGTGGCTGTTTGACATGTTGAGATGACACGCAGCCCGTAGGGCGGATGAGCGCAGCGTAATCCGCCGGCCGAACTCATGGCGGAGACTCCGCGGCGGATTACGCCTTCGGCTCATCCGCCCTACGGACCCGGTGCTTTAGAACGCCCCTTGGGGATAAGGCCCGCCCCCATGGCGGCGGCGCAGGAAATCACGTTAGACTTCGCCCCAACCGATTTCACCCGGCAGGTCAGGCCGGTTCCACGAGGGACGTCATGCGCAAGACGGCAACAGTGTTTTTAGCGAGCGCCATGTCGCTCTTTGCAATGCAGGCACAGGCGCAGGCGCCGAAGACTGCCGCCCCCGCTCCTGCGGCAGCCCCGGCTCCCGCCACAGCCCCCGCGCCGGCAGCGGCCAAGCCCGCGGCCCCCGCTTGCGCCAATCCCAATGCCCTCGGCGTCAGCCGCGTGGTCGAGATCGACACCACCGGCGGCCCAGGTTTCGGCTTCGAGCATTTCAAGCAGCTCGATTTTCTCCGCGACAAGGAAGTCGTCCTGACCTTCGACGACGGCCCGTGGCCGACCACCACCCCCACGGTGCTCAAAACCCTGGCCGACGAATGCGTCCGCGCCGTCTTCTTTCCGATCGGCAAGCACGCCACCTATCATCCGGAAATTCTCAAGCAGGTCGCCGCCGCCGGCCACACCATCGGCGGCCATACCTGGGGTCACATCGCGCTGACCAACAAGAAACTCACCGAGCAGCAGCGCAAGGACGAGATCGAAAAGGGCTTTAGCGCCGTGAAATGGGCGCTGGGCTCCGCCCCCGCCCCCTTCTTCCGCGCGCCGGCGCTGCAGCATCCGCCGGAAATCGTCACCTATCTCGGCGAGCGCAACATGGCGATCTTCTCCTGCGACATCGACAGTTTCGACTTCAAGACGCGCAAGGCCGATCAGGTCGTCACCAATGTGATGAACAAGCTCGACAAGCTCGGCAAGGGCATCATCCTGATGCATGATTTCCAGAAGCACACCGCCGAAGCGCTGCCGACGCTGCTGCAGAAGCTGAAAGCCGGCGGCTACAAGGTCGTGCTGATGCGCTCCAAGGCGCCGGTGCAGACGATTGCGTCCTATGACGAAGCGCTGGCGAAGGACGCCAAGCTGCCAACGGTGAGCACGCGTCCGGTGAACAGCGTCGTGACGACGGTTTCGGAATAGCATGCGCGATGCCGATTAAGGTTGAAGGCTTCGTCATCGTTTCGGCCGACGGTCGGCTGACCGACGCAACACATCAGCAGCCTGATGCGTTGCGCTTCAAAGCGGATCACCGTTTCTTCGTCGATGGCCTGACGCGCGCGGCGCTTGTCGTCCACGGCCGCAATTCCGGCGATGGCGATCCGCGCGAGCGCGTGCGGCGACGGCTGATCGTGACCCGCCGCGTCGCTGCACTCGCGGCGGCTGACGACATTCCGCAAGCCATCTATTGGAATCCCGCTGGCGCTTCCTTCGAGGCCGCAGCGGACGCGGCTGGCATCACTGAAGGATCAGCGGCAATCATCGGCGGCCCGGACGTATATGGTCTCTTTCTCGACCGCTACGACGTGTTCTGGCTGTCGGAAGCGCACAGGGTTCGCTTGCCCGATGGTCAGCCGTGCTTTCCCGGCGACCCCGCAAGGTCGGCGCATGATGTGCTGGCAAGCCATGGGCTGAAGGCAAGCGAAACGCGCGTGCTGGATGCGGGGAATGAGGTGACTGTTACAGCTTGGCGCCGTTCGTAGGGTGGGTTGAGCGGAGCGAAAACCCACCATCTTTCCCTGCGGCAAATTCGGCTGATGGGTTTTCGCTCCGGCGCTGCGCGCCTGCGCTCAACCCATCCTACGATGCGAGCTACTCACGCCTCGCTATATCCATCCATCCGCGGTCCCTTGCCGATCCCTGCGATCATGAACAGCCCGCCGATCAGCGACAGGTTCTTCAGCGCATGGATCATCTGGCCCTTCGCATCAGCGCCGGTCAGGTTCCAGAAGTCATGGAAATAGAACGTCGCAGCCATCACGAACAGCACCATCACCAGCGCAAAGAAACGTGCACCGAAATTCAGCGCGATCATCACGCCGCCGATCAGTTCCAGCGCTGCAGTGGCAATCGCGAGGATCTGCTTCAGCTCCATATTGGCGAATTGTTCGAGCTGCTGCGTGTAGGGCAATATCTCGGCCGGCAGCGTGGGAATGATCTTGTTGGCGATCGCATCTGCAGCCACGCCGAGATCAAGGAACTTGTTTGCGCCCGAAGCGATGAAAATGACGGCGAACAGGATACGACCGAAAGTAATAAACGCCGGCATGAAATGGCCCCACGAACTGCAACGACTGCGGATCGAAACGCGACAAGTATGATCAAGTTTGTCGCAAATACAAACGCAAATGGATGACTTCTTGCGAAGTCATCCATTTGTCGTCGATCGATCAGTGATGGTTCGGCCGGCTCAGCCGAACAGATTGGCCTGCGAACGCCCTGCCCGTTCCTGCGCTTCGACGGCGGCAACGGCGGTCATGTTGAGAATGCCGCGCGCGGTCACGCCTTGCGTCAGGATATGGGCCGGACGCGCAGGGCCGATCAGGATCGGACCGACCGGCAATGCGTCGGCGAGCGTCTTGATCATCTGATAGGCGACATTCGCCGCGTCCAGCGTCGGCATGATCAGGACATTGGCGGCACCTTCGAGATTCGAATGCGGCAGCACCATTTTTCGCGCGGCTTCGGAGAGCGCCGTGTCGCCCTGCATTTCACCGTCAGACTCGATCTCCGGATGCTTTTCACGCAGCAGCGCCGCCGCGTGACGCATTTTTCGCGAGGAATCCGTATCGTAGCTGCCGAAATCCGAATGCGAGACGAAAGCGATCTTCGGCTTCATGGCGAAACGCTGCACATGATTGGCGGCGAGTGCTGCGATCTCGGCGAGCTCATGCGCGCTCGGGTTCGGACGCACCTGCGTGTCGGCAATGAAATGCGCGCCCTTGCTGGTGATCATCAGCGACAGCGCTGCGAAATCGCTGACGCCCGGCAGGAAGCCGATGATCTCGCGCACATGGCGCAGATGGCTCATGAAACGGCCTTCGATGCCGCAGATCATCGCATCGGCTTCGCCGCGGATCACGGCGAGCGCTGCAATCACCGTCGCATTGGTGCGAACGACCGTGCGCGCCACATCAGGCGTCACGCCGCGACGACCTGCGACGTCGATATAGGACTGCACGTAAGAGCGATAACGCGGATCGTCCTCGGGATTGATGAGGTCAAAGTCCTGTCCGGCCTTGATCGACAGGCCGAAGCGCTTGATGCGCGCATCGACCACCGACGGACGACCGACGAGAATGGGACGCGCCAGCTTCTCTTCTAGCACGACCTGCACGGCGCGCAGCACGCGCTCGTCCTCGCCTTCCGCATAGATCACGCGGACGGGCTGCGTCTTCGCCTTGGCGAAAACGGGCTTCATCACCAGGCCCGAGCGGAACGCGAAGCGCTCGAGGTTCGCGGTATATTCGTCGAAATTGGCGATCGGCCGCGAGGCGACGCCCGAGTCCATCGCAGCTTTCGCGACGGCCGGCGCGATGCGCAGGATCAGGCGCGGATCGAAGGGCGACGGGATCAGCGAGCCTGGGCCAAAGCCCTGCGTCTCGCTCTCGAAGCCGGCATGCACGGCATCCGACGGCGGATCCTGCGCGAGCTGCGCAATCGCATCCACGGCCGCATGCTTCATCGCTTCATTGATGGCGGTGGCGCCGCAATCCAGCGCGCCGCGGAAAATGAAGGGGAAGCAGAGGACATTGTTGACCTGGTTCGGGAAGTCCGAACGGCCAGTGCAGATCATCGCATCCGGGCGCGCCTTGCGCGCTTCGTCCGGCATGATTTCCGGGGTCGGATTAGCAAGCGCAAGCACCAGCGGCTTGTCGGCCATCGCCTTGACCATTTCGGGCTTCAGCACGTTTGGCGCGGACACGCCGAGGAAGATATCAGCGCCACCAATGACCTCGCCGAGCGTGCGCGCGTCGGTCTTCTGCGCATAAACCGCCTTCCAGCGATCCATCAGCGTGTTACGGCCTTCATGCACGACGCCATCGATATCGCAGACCCAGATGTTTTCACGCTTGGCGCCAAGCGACACCAGCAGGTTCAAACAGGCGATCGCCGCAGCGCCTGCACCCGAGCAGACGATCTTCACATCCGGCAGCTTCTTGCCGTTCAGAAGCAGTGCGTTCTTGATCGCGGCGCCGACGATGATGGCGGTGCCATGCTGGTCGTCATGGAAGACCGGGATCTTCATGCGCTCCTTGAGCTGCGCCTCGATCTCAAAACACTCCGGTCCCTTGATGTCTTCGAGATTGATGCCGCCAAAGGTCGGCTCCAGCGCCGAGACGGTCTCGACCACGCGCTCGATGGTGTCGGCGGCGATCTCGATGTCGAACACGTCGATGCCGGCGAACTTCTTGAACAGGACAGCCTTGCCTTCCATCACAGGCTTCGACGCCAGCGGGCCGATATTGCCAAGACCGAGCACGGCGGTGCCATTCGACACCACGGCCACGAGATTGGCGCGCGAGGTCAGCGAAGCCGCCTCGTTCGGATCGGCGGCAATCGCCATGCAGGGCGCGGCGACGCCGGGCGAGTAAGCGAGCGCAAGGTCGCGCTGGTTGGCGAGCGGCTTGGTCGCCTGGATCTCGAGCTTACCCGGTTTCGGCAACCGGTGATAAGCGAGCGCCGCGCGCGACAATTCTTCGGAGGAAGGAGAGGACATGAGCGCTCCGGTCGGGGCAAACAGCAGGGATTGCAGGACAACTGAATGATGGGTTGTTCGGCGGATTCAGCGCGATGTCTATCCCGCCAGACGGCATTGGCGCAACCGCTTCCGGACGCATGTCAGACGTCCCCTACATGCTGGAAATTTGACGTTTGCAGGCTCGAACCGATTGGCCGGTGTGCGCGTCTTAGGAAAGACTGCCTTGACCTTCTCTTGCCCGTTCCTTTCAAACATGGGTACCTTAATGCTGCAACGCGCAAATGCGTCCGTCGGTGCACCGGCGCGGCAACTCGACTGCTGGCGAGATATGTCATCTGCTCGTCGCAAGGCCCGCTAACGGAGTTTTCCCAATGTCCAAAATCGTCGTCGGCCTCGGAGTGGCCGCTGTTGCTGCTGTTGGCGGCTATTTCGGCACCGAAGCCTATATCAAACACCGGATTGCGAACGAGATTGAAGCGAATTTTGCTCAGATCCGCGCTGGCGGCGGACAAGCCAAACACGGCGAACTCACCTTCAGCCTGTGGAAGCGCGACGTCACCATTTCCGATGTCGCCGTATCCTTCAGTGCACCGCAGCAAGCAGATATCAAGGTTGGCCGTTTCGCGGCGTCGTCGATCGGGCTCGGCAGCGGATCGACATTTACGGCGAACACCATCGTTCTGACCGACATCGACGCCAGCGGCGCGATCGCGCCATCGGGCGGCCTCGACGTCACGGTCAAGGCGCCCCGTTTCGAGATGACCGACTATTCCGGCCCGACGCAGATGCCGGCGCAGGCCAAGTTGACAACACCGCTCGACATGTATCGCGCCGGCCTTACGCAGTTCGCCGCCATCTCCGCGCGCGCGATGACGGCGCCGACGGTCACGGTGACGGCAAAGGGCACGGTGCTGCCCGACGGCGCTGACTATGTCTATTCGGACCTCGCCATCCGCGACATCAAGGACGGCAAGGTTGCCACGTCGCATATGGGCCGCGTCACGATTGCGATGACCGTTGCGCAGCCCGGCAAGAAGACGCGGATGACCGGTGAGATCGTTGACATCACCGCACGGGATTTTGACGCGACCGCGACAGCAACCGTGCTCGATCCCGCGCATGCGAGCGATGACAAATTCTATCGCATCCAGGGCCCGATCAGCACCGGCGCCTATACGCTGACATCGGATAACGGCCCCTCGTTCCGCATCGACGGCATCAAGATGGGCGACATGAAGATCCAGCCGTCCAAATTCAAGATGCAGGAATTGCTGGCGGTGCTGCCTGCTGCAAACGCACCGCCAGATCTGGCCAAGGCGCGCGCCATGATCGACACGGTGGCGTCCACCTATGAAGGCATCCAGATCGACAGCAGTGAGATGCAGGGCCTTTCCGTACAGACGCCGGATGGTCCGGTCAAGCTTGCAGCGATGCGTTTCAATCTCGATCGCGGCAAGGTCGGCGAATTCGTGATCGAAGGCGTGGACGGCAAGGCGAAAGACGGTCCGATCAAACTCGGCCGCTTCGCTCTCAAGGGCTTCGATTTCGCAGGCCTGATGCGGCAGACGGCACAAATGACCGTGCCAGGCTCAGCGCCATCCACCGACAGCATTGTCGGGATGCTGAAAGGGCTGGAAGGCATCGAACTGAATGAGCTCGTCGCGCCGCATAAAGACAGCGGCAAGCTCATCACGATCCACCATGCGAGCCTGAGTTGGGGGCAATTCGTCGGCGCGATCCCGAGCAAGATCAATCTCAAGCTCAAGATGACCGGTCCGCTTGAGGCGAAAGACGGCGAGCCCTTCACGCTGCTGCGCGAAGTCGGCATCAACGAAGCCACCGCCGATATGGATATCGGCCTGGCCTGGAACGAAAGCGAGAAGAAGCTGGTGCTGACGCCCGGCACTTTCGAGATCGGCAAGCTGTTCGCGGTGGAGGCGAAGGCTTCGCTCGACAATGTCCAGCGCGGCGTGTTCACGACCGATCCGCAGAAGGCGCTGATGGCTGCGTTGCCGGTCGAGTATGGCGCGATCGAAATCGTCGGCCGCGATCTCGGCGCGGTCGAACTGTCGATCGCTCAATATGCCCGCAAGCAGAATGTCTCGACGGAGACGGCGCGCGCGACGCTCGCAAACGAGATCAGGACCAAGGGCCGCGCCGCCGGCAATGATGATCCCGTATCCGGTCGTCTCGCCGATGCCGTTGCTACTCTGATCGAAAAGCCCAACGGCACGATGGCGCTGAAGATCACGCCGCGCGCGAAATTGCCGGTGATGCAGTTCATGGAGCTGGCGAAGAACGATCCGGCGGTGGCCTTCACGATGTTCGAGATTGATGTGCAGAACAAGTGAGGCTTCGGGCTTCACCTCGCCCATCTCGTGTGCAGGGCTGAAAGCAGCCCGCGGCCATCCTTCGAGACGCGGCCTAAAGAAGGCCGCTCCTCAGGATGAGGGAAGAGTATGGTGCTAATGTAGACGACCCTCATGGTGAGGAGCCCGCGCAGCGGGCGTCTCGAACCATGCAGGCCGAGCACTATCCTCATCCATATAGCCGCACGATCAGACCTCTCCCGTCTCGGGAGAGGTCAAGAACCGAGATCACTTCTCCGGCAGGTTCAGCCGGATATGCGCTTCACGCAGCTGCTTCGGCGACGCTTCCGACGGCGCGCCCATCAGCAGGTCGGCATATTGCTGGTTCATCGGGAACAGCGAGACCTCGCGCAGGTTGTTGGTCCCGCACAGCAGCATGACAATGCGCTCGAGACCGGCTGCCATGCCGCCATGCGGCGGGGCGCCGTACTGGAATGCGCGATACATGCCGCCGAAGCGTTCGATCACTTCGCTCTCGCCATAGCCCGCGATCTCGAATGCCTTCACCATCGCTTCGGGCTTGTGGTTGCGGATGCCGCCTGAGGCCATCTCGTAGCCGTTGCAGACGATGTCGTATTGGAATGCCTTGATCGTCAGCGGATCCTGCGACTGCAGCGCTTCGAGGCCACCCTGCGGCATCGAGAACGGGTTGTGAGAGAAATCGATCTTCTTGTTGTCTTCATCGTATTCGAACATCGGGAAATCGACGATCCACGCCAATTCGAACCGATCCTTGTCGACCAGCTTCAGTTCTTCGCCCACCCTGGTGCGCGCAAGGCCGGCGAACTTGTAGAACTTGTCCGGATCGCCCGCGACGAAGAACGCCGCGTCGCCGGCCTTGAGGCCAAGCGCTGCACGGACCGCTTCGGCACGCTCGGCACCGATATTGTTGGCGATCGGGCCAGCGCCCTCATTGTTCTCGCGCCACATAATGTAACCGAGGCCCGGCTGACCTTCGCCCTGCGCCCAGGAGTTCATGCGGTCGCAGAACGCGCGGCTGCCACCTGTCGGACCCGGAATAGCCCAGACGCGGTTCTTCGAATCTTCGAGCATGCGCGCGAAGACCTTGAAGCCCGAACCGCGGAAATGCTCGGAGACGTCCTGCATGATCAGCGGATTGCGCAGGTCCGGCTTGTCGGTGCCATAGTTGCGGATCGCGTCGGCATAAGGAATGCGCGGCCAGTCCTTGCTGACCGGCTTGCCGTCGGCGAATTCCTCGAAGATGCCGGTGATGACAGGCTGCATCGCGGCGAACACGTCTTCCTGCTCGATGAAGCTCATCTCCAGATCGAGCTGGTAGAATTCAGGCAGTCGATCGGCGCGCGGGTCTTCGTCACGGAAACATGGCGCGATCTGGAAATAGCGATCGAAGCCGGACATCATCAGCAGCTGCTTGTACTGCTGCGGCGCCTGCGGCAGCGCGTAGAACTTGCCGGGATGGACGCGCGACGGCACCAGGAAGTCGCGCGCACCTTCCGGCGAAGAAGCCGAAAGGATCGGCGTCTGGAATTCGAAGAAGCCCTGCTCCTTCATGCGGCGGCGCATGCTATCGACGATGGCGCCGCGCGTCATGATGTTCTGATGCAGCTTTTCGCGGCGCAGATCCAAGAACCTGAACTTCAGGCGGATGTCTTCCGGATAGTCCTGATCGCCGAACACCGGCAGCGGCAATTCGGCAGCCGCGCCGAGCACCTCAATGGCGTCGATATAGATCTCCACCTGCCCGGTCGGCAGTTCGTCGTTATTGGTGCCTTCAGGACGGCGACGCACCTTGCCGTCGATGCGCACGACCCATTCCGAACGCAGCGTTTCGGCGGTCTTGAAGGCCGGCGAATCCGGATCGGCGACACACTGGGTCAGGCCGTAATGGTCGCGCAGGTCGATGAACAGCACGCCGCCATGGTCGCGGATACGATGGCACCAGCCGGACAGGCGCACGGTCTGATCGATATGGCTGTCGCGGAGCGCGCCGCAGGTGTGGGACCGGTAGCGATGCATGGTTATCCTGGAAGTGCGGTCAGAGGTCAGAATCGGGAGCCGCGCCTATGCGCGAAGCGCAGGGTTTAGCCGACCGGATCATGCGCGGCAACCGAATGGCGGCACCCGGCTGGCAACGGATCGAATCGAAATCGGCAGGGCCGAACCGTTGATCGAGCACCGACACCCCAAGGGTGCATACAATATCAGCAGCACGTACAGGCGGGCATCAGGTTCGCCGCGCGAACGCCTACAGCGGTATTTATGCGACAAATTCAACCACTTATTGCGATTTGTAGAAAAGTTTACCGAACTTTGACCACCCGCGCTCAGTGTCATCTGTATGAAACCTGCCCGTTTTGAAGGCAGGCTCTTCAGCTGGAACTTGCTGCATTCATTGCCCGCTGCGTGTCCTCCATTGCCGTGATGGCCAGCCGAGGTTCGCGGCCAAAACGCCGAGGAAACCTCCGTGCTCGCCAGATATTCGATCAGCACCAAGCTGTTTGTGATTGTCGCCTTCCTGTTTGTCGCCATCGCCGGCATCGGCGGCCTCGCCTTCTTTCAGATGCGCGCGATGAACGCCGCGACTCACGACATCAAGGATTCATGGCTGCCCAGCGTCCGCTGGATCGGCGAGATGCGCGTGCAATCGGCCCGCTTCCGCGCCGTCTTGCGTGACCACCTGATCGTGGCTGACGCCGACCGCCCCGACGTGGACAAGAACCTGGCAGCCCGCAAGGCCGACTTCGACAAGGCCGCCAAGGCTTATGCTCCGCTGGTGTCGTCGCCGGCCGAACGCGAACTCGCCGACAAGCTCGACAAGGAGTGGAAGGAGTTCATCGCTGCCGCAAACGATGTGCAGGCACTGGCGAACAAGGGCGACATGAATGCAGCCAAGGACATCAATGCGAAGAAGGTCGTTCCGACCGGCCGCGCGATGGACGCGACCCTTTCCAAACTCACCGACCTGAACGACAAGGGCGCTGATGTCGCCGGCGCGCATGCCGATGCGACCTATGCCAATTCGATTTGGATGATGATCGCGATCCTTGCGACGGCAGTCGTCGCAGGTATCGGCGCCGCGCTCTATCTTGTCCGCGACATCTCGGGGGGCATCTCCTCGATCCTCAATCCGATGGGCAAGCTCACCGATGGCGAACTCGATGTCGGCATCCCGCATCAGGGCGAGAGCACCGAAATCGGTCGCATCGCCAGCGCGCTGCAGATCTTCAAGAACGCCCTGATCGCCAAGCGCAGCAGCGACGAAGCCGCCGGTGCGGAAGCCAAGATCAAGGCAGCACGCGCCGAGACGATCAACAACGCGACCCGCAATTTCGAGGCGATGATCGGCGAACTTGTGAATTCGCTGTCCTCGGCATCGACCGAACTGGAAGCCTCGGCAACCACGCTGACCCGCACCTCGGATGTGACGATGACCCTGTCCGGCTCCGCAGCATCTGCCTCGACCGAGGTCTCCCAAAACGTCCAGTCGGTCGCCGCAGCCACGGAAGAGATCACCTCGTCGGTCAACGAAATCGGCCGCCAGGTGACCGAGTCCAACCGCATTGCCGCGACGGCGGTCCAGCAGGCGGAGAAGACCAATGCCAGCATCACCAAGCTGACCCAGGCAACGGCACGCATCGACGATGTGGTGAAGCTGATCACCGCTGTGGCCGAGCAGACCAACCTGCTGGCGCTGAATGCCACCATCGAAGCGGCCCGTGCCGGCGAAGCCGGTCGTGGCTTTGCGGTGGTTGCCGCCGAAGTGAAAGCCCTCGCCTCGCAGACCGCAAAGGCCACCGACGAAATCTCGACACAGATCGCCGGCATGCAGGCCGCGAGCTCGGAGACCGTCGAGACGATCAAGGAGATCGGTGCAACCATTACGCTGATCTCGGAAGTGTCGTCAGCCATCGCAGCTGCGGTCGAAGAACAGGGCGCGGCCACGCAGGAGATCGCGCGCAATGTCCAGCAGTCGGCACAGCTCTCCGGCCAGGTTGCAAGCGAGGTGACCGAGGTCAATCGCGGGGCTGCGGAAACCGGCTCGGCCTCGACCCAGGTTCTCGCTGCAGCGCAGTCGCTGTCGATGGAAAGCAACCGCCTGAAAGGCGAAGTCGATAGGTTCCTCGATACGGTTCGGGCGGCTTAAACTCGCACTCGTAGGATGGGTTGAGCGCAGCGATAACCCATCACCGCAAGCGCCGGCGCATGTGGTGATGGGTTTTCGCGAAGACGCTCAACCCATCCTACCCGCGGAACAACAGCGGTTGTGAAACCTGCTGATCGGCCTATCTTAAGGCCATGACAGTCCATTTCCCGTTCGACAACAGCTACGCGGCCCTGCCCGCCAATTTCTTCGCCCGCGTCGCGCCGACGCCGGTGGAGGCGCCGCGGCTGATCAAGCTGAACACGGCGCTTGCAAACCAACTCAAGCTCGATCCGGAGTGGCTCGCCAGCAATGAGGGCGTGGACGTCCTTGCCGGCAAGCACGTGCCCGATGGCGCCGATCCCATTGCGATGGCCTATGCCGGACACCAATTCGGAAATTTCGTCGCCCAACTCGGCGATGGCCGAGCGATCCTGCTTGGCGAAGTGATCGACAAGGATGGCGCGCGTCGTGACATCCAGCTCAAAGGCTCAGGCCCGACCCCATTCTCGCGCCGCGGCGATGGCCGTGCTGCGCTCGGCCCGGTGCTGCGTGAATACATTGTCAGCGAGGCGATGTTCGCGCTCGGCATTCCGACGACGCGCTCGCTTGCAGCCGTCATCACTGGCGAGAAAGTGCAGCGCGAGACAATGTTGCCCGGCGCCGTGCTGACGCGTGTGGCTTCCAGCCATATCCGTGTCGGCACTTTCCAGTTCTTTGCGGCACGGCAGGATATCGACGCGCTCAGGCATCTCGCCGATCACGTCATCAACCGGCACTATCCGGATCTTGCAACGGCCGAACATCCGTATCGTGCGTTGCTCGATGCGGTGATCAGGCGGCAGGCCGAGCTCGTCGCGCGCTGGCTGCATGTGGGCTTCATCCATGGCGTGATGAACACCGACAACTGCTCCATCGCAGGCGAGACCATCGATTACGGCCCCTGCGCCTTCATGGATGAGTACAATCCGGCGACGGTCTACAGCTCCATCGACGAGATGGGCCGCTATGCCTATGCCAACCAGCCGCGTATCGCATTGTGGAATCTGACGCGTTTTGCCGAGACGCTGCTGCCGCTGATCGACAGCGACGAGAAGACGGCGATCGAGATCGCGCAATCCGCGCTCGGCGCTTTCACTGACGCCTTCAATGACGCCTATCAAGGTGGCCTGCGCAAGAAGATCGGCCTGTTCACCGCGCAGCCCGATGACGAAGCGCTGGTGCAGGACCTGCTTGCCGCGATGACCGCCAATCAGGCCGACTTCACCAACACGTTTCGCGCGCTCGGCGCCGCCGCGGCCGATCCCGCAAAGGACGCCGACGTCCGCGCCCAATTCACCAATCCTGCGGCCTATGACGAATGGGCTGCCAAATGGCGGCAGCGACTCAGTCAGGAAACCGAAGACGGACCCGCACGCGCCAAGGCGATGAACGCCATCAATCCGGCTTTCATCCCGCGCAATCACCGCATCGAGGCGGCGATCCAGGCAGCATTGGCCGACGAATTCGCGCCGTTCGAGAAACTGGTCGCCGTGCTGGCAAAACCCTATGAAGATCAACCGCAGATGGCGGATTATGCCGCTCCGCCAGCCATGGACGAGCGCGTGTTACGCACGTTTTGCGGCACCTAAACACCATATTTTGGGCCCCGCAGACCTGAAATCTGCGGGATTCCCTTGACTCACCAGCGTTTTGGGCCGAACGCCTTGATAAAAGCGTTATGGACCATCCATGGAACTGATCACCACCACCGACCAACTCGCCGCCGCCTGTGAGCGCCTCGCAAAACATCCGGTCATCACCGTCGATACGGAATTCCTCCGCGAGACCACTTACTATCCCCTGCTCTGCGTCGTGCAGATGGCCAGCGCGGACGACGCCGTGGTCGTGGACACCCTCGCCGAAGGCATCGATCTCGCGCCGTTCTTCGCGCTGATGAACAATGAGGCCGTGCTGAAGGTGTTTCACGCCGCACGGCAGGACATCGAGATCATGGTCCACCGCAATGGCGTGGTGCCGCATCCGATCTTCGATACGCAGGTGGCCGCCATGGTGCTCGGCTATGGCGACAGCATCGCCTATGACGCGCTCGTCGAGCGAGTCACCGGCCATCGTCCGGACAAGACCCACCGCTTCACCGACTGGTCGCGCCGTCCGCTGACCGATGAACAATTGCACTACGCCGTCTCCGACGTGACGCATCTGCGCGACGTGTTCGCCAAGCTCGACGCGGATCTCAAGAAGCGCAATCGCAGCGACTGGGTGAGCGAGGAGATGAAGATCCTCACGTCGCCGAAGACCTATGACTTCCATCCCGAACGCGCCTGGGAGCGCCTCAAGACCCGCGTCCGCAAGCCGAAGGAGCTGGCGGTCTTGATGGAAGTCGCCGCCTGGCGCGAGCAGGAAGCGCAGAGCCGCGATGTGCCGCGCTCGCGCGTGCTCAAGGACGACGCCGTCGGCGATATCGCCACGCATGCGCCAACCTCGCTGGAGAAGCTCGCCAATCTCCGCTCGCTGCCGAAAGGTTTCGAGCGCTCGAAATGGGGCACCGATATTCTCGCCGCCATTCAGCGCGGCGTTGCGCGCGATCCGGCGACACTGCCGAAGCTTGAAAAGCCACGCGGCAATGGCAATGGTGCGGCCACCGTCGAGCTGCTGAAAGTGCTGCTACGCATGACCTCCGAGCGTCACGCCGTCGCCAGCAAGGTGATTGCCACCGTGGACGATCTCGAACAGATCGCCATCAACGACAATGCCGATGTCGGCGCCCTGCAGGGCTGGCGGCACGAGCTGTTCGGCAAGGATGCGCTGGCGCTGAAGCACGGGCGGCTGGCACTGGCGATGGAAAAAGGCCGCGTGATCCGCGTCGAGCGCAACTGACGGCGAAGGCCTGACAGGCCTTCCCAAACCTCGCCGATCTCTGGCACAAATGCCGGGCTGCCGTTCAAGGACAGCACATTCGGGGAGACGTCATGAAATTCGTATCGATTCTGTCGGACGGCGTGTCACGTTTGGGCGTGATGCTGGATGCTGAGCGCGTGCTCGATCTCGCAAAGGCCGAGGCAAATCCGGCATTTGCCGATCTGGTCAGCCTGATCGAAGCCGGCGACACCGGGCTGGACGCCGCACGACGTCTCGCCTCTGCTGCGCCGTCGAGCGCTGTCGTAAAACTCTCCGATGTGACGCTGCAGGCGCCGATCCCCTCGCCGCGCAAGAACGTGTTTTGCGTCGGCCGCAACTACATCGAACATGTCGAAGAAGGCTATCGGGCGCGCGGCACCGAGGTGAAGCTGCCGGAATATCCGCAATTCTTCACCAAGCCGCGCACCGCGGTGGTCGCCAATGGCGCGACCGTGCCGCTGCACGCCAATGTCACCGCCATGCTCGATTACGAAGTCGAACTTGCCGTCGTCATCGGCCGTGGCGGCGTCAACATTCCGATCGAGAGCGCGCTCGATCACATCTTCGGCTTCACCATCATCAATGACGTCACCGGCCGCGACGTGCAGCGCCGGCATGATCAGTGGTTCAAGGGCAAGGGTCTCGATGGCACCTGCCCGATGGGACCGTGGGTCGTGGAGCGCGGCGATGTCAGCGATCCCCAGGCGCTCGATCTGTCGCTCAAGGTGAATGGCGAAGTGCGGCAGAGCTCGAACACGAAGCACATGATCTTCCCGATCGCGCGCATCATCAGCGAACTATCGCTCGGCCTGACGCTGGAGCCCGGCGATGTCATCGCGACCGGCACGCCATCCGGCGTCGGCTATGCGATGACACCGCCGCGCCCATTGAAGACCGGCGATGTGATGACGCTTGAGATCGAGGGGATCGGCACGCTGGAAAACAGGGTCGGCAACTAACTCCGCCCCTCATCCTGAGGAGCGGCCTCTTGGCCGCGTCTCGAAGGATGGCCGCAGACTCAGAAGCTTCACCAAATCATGGTTCGAGACGGCGCCAAGTGGCGCCTCCTCACCATGAGGGACGGAGAATGGATCAGCGCCTGACGATCGAGCCCGACTTGCCGACCAGCCGTGCCAGTTGCTTGAAGCGGCTGCCGACGCGGTCGGCGACGAGATCGACCAGGCGATGTTCGAAGACGAGCATCATCTTGCGATCCTGCACGGTGAAATGCGCGGCCGGCAAGACGCCTGGCTGTGCTGCCGAGATCAGATGCGCAACGCGGAACAGCGCGCCAAGCAGACGCGCCCTCTCCACCTGCGCCGGCGTCACCAGCGCACGCACGATTTCCGGCGGCTCATTCTCGGCGCTGAAGCCGGCATAGCGATAATAAACGGACAGCGCCAGGAAGGCGCGACCGTGATGATCGACCGAGCCGAAATTGCCATTGGTGATCAGATGGAGCGTCTGCTCACCGCGATGATCGGGATGCACGCGCCAGCCGATATCCGACAGCAGGCAGGCGATGCGGCGCAGGCGCTTGTCTTCGTCGGTCTCCTGAAGCTTGGCGACACGGGCAAAATGATCGCTCCAATTGCTCAGCTCCTGCGCATGTTTGGCCGAGCGCGAATAGAGCTCGTTCATCGTCTGCGCGGCGCCCATCAGGCCATCTTCAGCACGCTGCGCGGGCGTCAGCATCTCGTAGAACAGACCCTCGCGTACGCCATAGGTCGAGAACACGATGGACTTCGGCTTGCCAATCCGGATGATGTGTTCGAGCAGGATCGCGGCATAGACCAGCAACGGCTGCCGCGCTTCGGTGATCGTCTCGATATCCGCGAGGACATTGGCCGCCGCGAAACGACGGACACGACGCACGAAGCTGAGCGCGTCGGTGGCGGAGATCGTGTAGCCGTGCATCACCTTGAGCGGATAACCGCTTTGCAGGATGTGCAAGCGCGCGAGCGCACGCCAGGTCCCGCCGACAGCATAGAAGTTGCGACCTTCACATGCCTTGAGCTGCGCCACATCGGCAAATGCCTTGGCGATGATGCGCTCCGCACGCTTCGGCGAGTCTTTCGACGCGTCCTGCAAAGCAAGACCGCCGAGCGGCAGCGTGATGCCCTGCCGGAGCGCATTGCCGCGGACGTCGATCAGTTCGAGCGAACCGCCGCCCATGTCGCCGACAAGACCGTTCGGCTTATGCACCCCGGAGATCACACCAAGCGCCGAGAGCTTTGCTTCGCGTGGGCCGGAGATGATCTGGATTTCGGTGCCGCAAATCTTCTCTGCGGCATCGATGAAGTCCGGCCCGTTGCTGGCATCGCGTGCTGCGGCCGTCGCGATGGCATAGACGCGACCGACCTTCATGATCTTGCACAGGGCACGGAAGCGCCGCAGCGCCACCAGTGCCTTGTCAACCGCGTCCTTGGCGAGCAGCCCGGTGCTCTGCACCTCGCGACCGAGGCCGCACAGCGCCTTCTCGTTGAAGATGGTGACGAGACTGCGGGCCAGCGATTCATAGACGACAAGACGAACGGAGTTCGAGCCGATATCGATGACCGCAACGCTTGGAGCGCGTTGGCGCGTGCGCGCTACCACGTGACCTTATCCTTACGACGATTGCTGGCGTTCGGAACGGCGCGTGAGCCGCCGCGGCGATGATTTCTCGAGCGACTTTCCACGGCCAGACAGACTCGGATTCGTCATGAAGTAATTATGGACGTTGAAGGGCTCCTCACCCTTCGCCGCCTTCATACGCGTTGACGACCCATCGGGCAACAAGCGCCAGCTCTGCTCGGTGTCCTTCAGGTTCGCGACCATGATCTGTTCCAGCACCTGCGTATGCACCGTGGGATTTTGCAGCGGGCACAGGACTTCGACACGACGGTCGAGATTGCGCGGCATCATGTCGGCCGAGGAGATGTAGATCATCGCCTTCGGGCTCGGCAGGCCATGGCCCATGCCGAAGCAATAGATGCGGCAATGTTCGAGGAATCGGCCGATGATCGACTTGACCCGAATGTTCTCCGACAGGCCGGGAACGCCGGGCCGCAGGCAGCAGATGCCGCGAATAATCAGCTCGATGGAGACGCCCGCCTTCGACGCCTCATAGAGCGCATCGATGATGCCGGGATCGACCAGCGCGTTCATCTTCAGCCAGATCGCGCCGGGCTTGCCGGAGCGTGCGAATTCGGCCTCGCCCTTGATGTGGTCGATGATCTGCTTGCGCAGCGTCAATGGCGAGACGGCCATCTTCTCGATGTCGCTCGGCTCGGCATAGCCGGTGATGTAGTTGAACACGCGTGCCACATCGCGGCCGATAATCGGATCGGACGTGAAGTATGAGAGGTCGGTGTAGATGCGCGCAGTCACCGGATGATAATTGCCGGTGCCGGTGTGGACATAAGTCGTCAGCGCACCGCCCTCGCGGCGCACGACAAGCGAGAGCTTTGCGTGCGTCTTCAGTTCGAGGAAGCCGTAAACGACCTGCACACCAGCGCGTTCAAGATCGCGGGCCCAGCGGATATTGGCTTCTTCGTCGAAGCGCGCGCGCAATTCGACCAGCGCCGTCACTGACTTGCCGGCTTCGGCCGCCTCGACCAGTGTGCGCACGATCGGAGAGTTGTTGGACGTGCGGTACAGCGTCTGCTTGATTGCGACCACATCGGGATCGCGCGCCGCCTGTTGCAGGAACTGGACGACCACGTCGAACGATTCATAGGGGTGATGAACGACCAGATCCTTCTGGCGGATCGCCGCAAAGATATCGCCGCCGTGATCGCGCACGCGCTCGGGATGGCGCGGCACGTAAGGCACGAATTCGAGATCCGAACGATCGAGGCGCGTCAGCTGCGACACTTCGTTCATCGCGAGTACGCCATCGACCAGCAGGATTTCGTCGTCGGTTGTTGCCAGCGCACGCTGCACGAAGGCGCGCAACTCCACCGGCATGGTCGCTTCGATTTCGAGGCGGATCACCGAACCACGGCGACGGCGCTTCAGCGCAGATTCGAACAGGCGAACGAGATCTTCGGCCTCTTCTTCAACTTCCAGCTCACTGTCGCGGATGATGCGGAAAGCGCCCTGCCCCTGCACGACGTAGCCAGGGAACAGACGGCCGATGAACAGGCCAGTTGCCTGCTCCAGCGTAATCAGCCGCGCTTCACCATCCTTGCCGGGATTGGGCAGCCGGATGAAGCGATCGATCTTGCCCGGCATGCGGATCAGCGCGTTCATCGTCTTGCCGTCCGCCACGCGCGTCAGATGCAGCGCGATGGTGAAGCCGAGATTTGGGATGAACGGGAATGGATGCGCGGGATCGATGGCCAGCGGCGTCAGCAACGGGAAAATGTTGTGGAGGAAATGATCCTCGATCCAGCTGCGCTCGGCCTTGGTGACATCTTTGCCGTCGAGCAGCACGATGCCAACATCGGCCAGCATGCTGCGCTGCTCGCGCCAGATCGCCTGCTGGTCGGTGGCGAGTTTGGACACGGAGGCATTGATCAGCACGAGCTGTTCGTTCGGCGTCAGCCCGTCCGGGCTGCGCTCGGTGATGCCCTCGCGCACCTGCGCCTTCAGGCCGGCGACGCGGACCATGAAGAATTCATCGAGATTGTTGGCGGAGATCGACAGGAAGCGGACGCGCTCGAGCGCGGGATGGCCAGGATTGACGGACTCCTCCAGCACGCGACGGTTGAAGTGCAGCCAGGAGAGTTCACGATTGATAAAACGCTCGGGCCCCGATGCGATCACATCGACCGCTTTCGACTCACCCTTTTTCTCTTCAATCGCAATCTCTTCAGCAGAATCCATCAGGTCGTCGTCCCATCAATTCGAGTCACGGTGTTAACCAGCCAATACCCGCATTCACCGCGACGGTCACATGACAGTTATATGACACAAACGAGGCACCAGCAGTGCAGCATGCGACGTAAAGATCAGTGTACGGAGTTTCCATGTCAGCGAAACCCCGTTTCTGTGGCTCAGGATTCCCGCAACAATTCGGCAGCGAGGGCACGTGTAACCGGCCGGCCAAGCCGCAATGCTTCGCTGTCGAGCAATTCGACGGTGCGCCGCGCCGCAACAAAGGAGCGCTCGATCCGACTGGCGATATAGCTCACCACATTCTCGTCGATGCTCATCTGGCGATCGGCGCAGAATTTGACGATCAGCGCGCGAAAGAGGTGGTCGTCCGGCGCCTTGAGCTGAACCACGGGGACAGCGCGCAGGCGCGAACGCAGATCGCGGAGCGCAATTTCCATGGCGACCGGCATCGTGCGGGCGGTGATGAGGACATAAGCACCATCCTCGCGCGCGAGATTGAGCAGATGAAACAGCGCCCGCTCGTCAAAATTGCCGGGAGCCAGATCTTCGACCACAACGGCGCCGGTAGCCAGCGCACCGGGAACCGTCGCGGCGGCTAGCGCATGTGCCATGGTCGAACGCGCACCGGCCTCCTCGGCCCAGATCGCAGCCAGATGGCTCTTGCCGGAGCCTTCCGGTCCGGCCAGCAGCATCACGCGGTTGGGCCAGTCCGGCCAGCTGTCGATCAGCCCCAACGCCTCGGCATTGGCGCTGCCCTCGAGAAAGTCGTCGCGCGACAGGCTCTCCGCATGCGGCAAGGCAAACGCCAATTGGCGGGGTTGGACGCGAACAGACACGCAGTTACTCCGGGCCGGGTGACCGGCAATTACTCAGGGCGCGCGCCCGTCTCGATCGTGCTCATGTGCCTCACCCACTCGACCAGGTAAAGGCTCACGGAAGCGAGTGTCAGGACGGTCACAAAACCCATTAAAATCAAATCGTAAGGCGACGAATTGAAGCCAAATCCGAGCGCCGCGAGGACCAAGGCGGCAAACCCCACCTGGGCCACCGTATTGAGCTTCGAGACCATCAGCGGCTTCATCGGGATCGGCTTGCCGAACAGCCAGGAAACGATCACGGCACCTACGATCATGATATCCCGCGACACCACCAGAATCACCAGCCAGCGCGGCACTGCCCCCCATATCCCCAGGGACACATAGATCGACACCAGAAGCGCCTTGTCAGCCAGCGGGTCGAGCAACGCGCCGAGTTCGCTGGCCATGTTGAAGCGCTTGGCCAGGAAGCCGTCCACGGCGTCGCTCACCCCGGCACTGACAAAGACCGCAAAGGCGATCTCCATCTGGCTGGAGGCGATGGCCCAGACGACAATGGGAACCAGCAGAATGCGGCCCAGGGTGATGATGTTGGGGATGCTCAACTGGCGTTTTCCGGCTTCGGCCCGTGCCAAAATCCGAGCGTGGTGGCTCTGACCGGCTAACCGCCTAGATAGTAGCCGGGATAGCGTTTACGAGCCATTGCGCGGGGGCAATTTACGACGTAACCAGCGGAAAATTCACAATTTCGCAACTTCCCAGGACACCGGGCATGACCGACCAGAAAAAAGGCCTCACCTACGCGGATGCAGGCGTCGACATCGATGCAGGCAATCGTCTGGTGGACCTCATCAAGCCGATGGTGCGCGCCACCGCCCGCCCCGGTGCCGATGCCGAGATCGGCGGTTTTGGCGGATTGTTCGACCTCAAGGCCGCCGGCTTCAAGGATCCGATTCTGGTCGCGGCCACCGATGGCGTCGGCACCAAAGTGAAGATCGCAATCGAGGCCAATGTCCATAACGGCATCGGCATCGACCTCGTGGCGATGTCGGTGAACGACCTCGTGGTCCAGGGCGCCGAGCCGCTGTTCTTCCTCGACTATTTTGCCTGCGGTAAACTCGATCCCGAAGCCACCGCCTCTATCGTCGCAGGCATCGCTGAAGGCTGCCGCGAGTCTGGTTGCGCGCTGATCGGCGGCGAGACCGCGGAAATGCCCGGCCTCTACAAGGACGGCGATTACGACCTCGGCGGCTTCTCGGTCGGCGCGGCCGAGCGCGGCACCTTGCTGCCGACGAAGGACATGGCCGTCGGCGATGCTGTGATTGGCCTCGCCTCGTCAGGCGTGCATTCCAATGGGTTTTCGCTGGTCCGCAAGATCGTCGAGCGCACCGGCCTCTCTTATGCCGACAAGGCCCCGTTCTCGCCGGTCATGACGCTGGGCGGCGCTTTGCTGACGCCGACAAAGCTCTACGTGAAGTCGTGCCTGCGCGCGATCCGCGAGACTGGCGCCGTGAAGGGCCTCGCCCATATCACCGGCGGCGGTTTTACCGACAATATCCCGCGCGTGTTGCCATCAGGGCTCGGCGTCCGCATCGACCTCCCTGCCCTCAATGTACTGCCAGTCTTCAAGTGGCTGGCTGCCGAAGGCGACATCGCGGAGCTCGAATTGCTGCGCACTTTCAATTGCGGCATCGGCATGATCGCCATCGTCAAGCGCGAGGCTGTGCAAGAGGTGATGGACATCCTCCGCGACAGCGGCGAGACCGTCGCCTTGCTCGGCGATGTGATCGAAGCCAAGGGCGACGAGCGCGTCGTCTATGACGGGCATCTCGACCTGAAACTGTGAGGCCGTGATGCGCCCCGTCGCCATCCTGATTTCCGGTCGCGGATCGAATATGTCCGCGCTGATCGAAGCCGCTGCTGCCGATGGCTTCCCGGCGAAGATCGCGCTAGTCATTTCCAACCGCGCCGATGCACCGGGGCTTGCCAATGCGCAAGCCAATGGCATCAAGACGCTGGTGATCGAGAGCAAGCCGTTCGGCAAGGATCGCGCTGGCTTTGAAAAGCTGCTGCAGGCTGCGCTCGACGAGCACAAGATCGAAGTGATCTGCCTCGCCGGCTTCATGCGACTGTTCACGGCGGAATTCGTGCAGCACTGGTATGGCCGGATGCTGAACATCCATCCGTCGCTGTTGCCGTCCTTTCCCGGACTCGATCCGCACGGACAGGCGCTACGCGCCGGCGTGAAGATTTCGGGCGCGACCGTGCATTTCGTGATTCCGGAAACCGATGCCGGCCCGATCGTGATGCAGGGCGCGGTGCCGGTCGCCGCTGACGACACGGCTGACACGCTGGCGGCGCGCGTGCTGAGCGTCGAGCACCAGATCTATCCGCAGGCGCTGCGGCTGCTGGCGACGGACGGCATCACCATCAAAGGCGATGTGACGACGAGCACCGCCGGCGTCGATGCGGAAGATAGCCTCATCGCGCCGACGGTGATTTGAGCCCAGTCTTCATTGCGAGGAGCGTAGCGACGAAGCAATCCAGCTCTTGGCTTTCTGGATTGCTTCGCTCGCAATGACGGCCTTGAGCTCCGCGTTCAGCTCTTCACAAAGGCCAGCAGATCCGGATTGATCACATCGGCATGGGTTGTGCACATGCCGTGCGGGAAGCCCGGATAGATTTTCAGCGTGCCATGGTTCAGCAGCTTGATCGAGAGCTCGGCTGAGTCAGCAATCGGCACGATCTGGTCGTCATCGCCATGCATCACCAGCACCGGCACATCGATGGCTTTCAGGTCTTCGGTGAAGTCGGTTTCCGAAAAAGCCTTGATGCAATCGTAATGTGCCTTGGCGCCGCCGATCATGCCCTGACGCCACCAGTTATCGATCACGCCCTGCGAAATTTTCGCGCCCGGACGGTTGAAGCCGTAGAACGGCCCGGTCGGGATATCGACATAGAATTGCGCGCGATTGGCTGCCAGCGCCGCGCGGAAACCGTCGAACACTTCAAGCGGCAGACCGCCCGGATTCTTCTCCGATTTCACCATGATCGGCGGCACCGCACCAATCAGCACGGCTTTGGATACGCGGCCCTTCTTGGCACGGGCCACATAACGTGCGACTTCGCCGCCGCCGGTGGAGTGGCCGATATGCACGGCGTCCTTCAGATCGAGCGCGTCGGCCAACTCGATCATGTCGGCGGCGTAAGTGTCCATCTCGTTGCCGGTAGCCGTTTGCGTCGAGCGGCCATGACCGCGACGATCATGGGCAATGACACGGTAACCGTTGTTGAGGAAGAACATCATCTGGGCATCCCAGTCGTCCGCACTCAACGGCCAGCCATGATGGAAAACGATCGGCTGCCCGGTGCCCCAATCCTTGTAGAAAATCTGGGTGCCGTCTTTGGTGGTGATCGTCGGCATAGTGAAGCTCCTTACTGGTTTGCAATCCGATCGGATCGGGAAGCGCTGCCTGCATTGCCTGGATCGACCCAGCAATCGCCATGGGCGCCGCATGACATAACTATCTCATGTCTTCCGTTAGCGTCTTGAACAATTCGTGCACCGCAGCATCGCGCAAAGAACGAGCAGATTGCTGCCCGTAATTACAGCGCCTCTTGTGCACTTTGCCGTTGCCGCACAAGATTTATTGTACTTATAGTCCAGTTATTGACTTGTCTCAATTGCGAGACGCACATTCACTGGACGTCCGGAACAACTCGCATGAGCGCATCACCAGATTACGACATCTTCGACGCTGGCGACGTAGAACTCCAGTCCGGCAAGATTTTCGCCGGCCTGAAGCTCGCCTACAAAACCTATGGCCGGCTCAATGCCGACAAGTCGAATGCGATCCTTTATCCGACGTCGTTCTCGGCACAGCATGTCGACACTGAATGGCTGATCGAGCCCGGCGCAGCGCTCGATCCCGATCGCTATTTCATCATCATTCCGAACCTGTTCGGTAACGGCCTTTCCTCGTCTCCTTCGAACACGCCCTCGGCCCCATATCCGGATATCACCTATCACGACGCCGTTGCGGTCCAGCACCGCCTCGTCACTGAGTGGTTCGGAATCTCCCGCCTCGCCATGGTCTATGGCTGGTCCATGGGTGGCATGCAGACCTATCACTGGGCGGCGCGTTACCCCAATATGGTGGAGCGCGCGGCTGTCGTCTGCGGCAGCGCCCGCTGCTCACCGTTCAACACCGTCTTTCTTGAAAGCGTCCGCGCAGCGTTGAAAGCCGATCCCGCCTTTGTCGATGGCCGCTTCATCGCGCGCCCCGCGGCTGGGCTGCGCGCCATGGGGCGTGTCTATGCCGGCTGGGCGATGTCGCACGGCTTCTATCGCGACGAACTTTGGCGCGAGGGCGGCTTCACCTCGCTGGAGGATTATCTCAGCCGCTCCTGGGACGTCGCGTTCGCCCATCGCGATGCCAACAATATCCTGGCTCAGCTGTGGACCTGGCAGAATGGCGACATCAGCCAATGTGCTGAATTTGGTGGCGACTTCGCCAAGGCCATGGCTGCAATCAAGGCGCGTGTCCTGCTGATGCCAGGCGCCACCGACAACTACTTCCAGGTCGGCGATAACGAAACCGAATTGCCTATGCTCACCAATGCGCACTCCGCGGAGCTCTGCCCGATCCCCTCGCTTCACGGCCACCGTGCCGGCAATCCGATCAAGATCGCTGCCGACAAAGCGTTCCTGAACGCGAAGATCAAGACTTTCCTTGGCTCATGACCATGACACATCACCACGACAAGCCCGTTCGCGCCCTGACGCCAGCGCAGCTCAAGGACCTTTCGATCCGCGCCAATCTTCCCGGACTCGTGCGCTCATTCAGCCATTTTGGCGCGATCCTGGTCACCGGTGCCGCAATCTGGCTGACCATCACACGCTTCGGCGCGATCTGGGCCCTGCCGCTGATCGCTCTCCAGGGCTATCTCATCGCCTTCCTGTTCATGCCCGTGCACGAAGCCGCGCACAAGACGGTGTTCACCAGCCGCGCAGCCAACGAAATCCTCGGTCACCTGTCATCGCTGCTGATCATCCATCCCTATGAGCATTACGCACTGTTTCATTGGGATCATCATCGCTTCACCCAAGATCCCGACCGCGACCCCGAACTGGTGACGGCCACCATCCCGACCTCCGATACGAAATTGGCAATCGCCTATACGGGCATCATTCAGCTCATCAATCGTATCCGCCTGCTGTTCCGCCGCGCCATCACCGGCCACGCCGTCGCGCCATGGATTCCGGAGACCAAGCAGGCTCTGGTCATCCGCGAGGCGCGCCTCTATGCGCTGATCTATCTGACGCTACTCGCCGGATCGGTCGCCCTGCAGACGACGGTGCTGCTCTGGTGTTGGCTGCTGCCACTCGCGGTGGGCCAGCTCTTCCTGCGGCCCTATCTCTATGCCGAGCACACCGGCTGCGAACATACCCGCAGCGCCTACGAGAACACGCGCACGACTTATACCGGTGCGTTGATGAAATGGTTCAGCTGGAACATGCCGTTCCATGTGGAGCATCACGCCTATCCGTCGGTGCCGTTCCACGCGCTGCCAAAACTGAATGCGATCGTCGATAACCGCATCCTTCATCGCGGCCGCGGCTATCACCGCGTCCATCGCGAGACTTTTGCGTGGTTCCGCCGCATGCGCCAGGGCGGTGTCTAGACGCTACGCCCCTGACAATACGAGCTTGACGAGCCGGCGCGCGTGATCAGCCGTCACCGCGCGGAAGCCGAACGCATCCTGATAGAACAGCGTGCCATAGATGCGGTCATAAAGATCAACCGCCGGCTCCGCCGATGTCACACTGCCGTCCTTCTGGCCTGCCTTGATGATCTTCGCGACCACATCGCGCCGTGCGCCGAGATAGCGCTCGGCAAACAATCGTGCCGATCCCGTGCGCGCAATGCATTCGGCGATGACGGCCAGTTGCACCTTGCCAAACTCGCCGCTGAGCGCGACGGCATAGGCCGACGCATGCCGGCCGATCCGCGCGACAGCATCGCCCTCCTCCGGGATCGGCAACATCGACGCCGCCTGCCGGAGAAACGCATCGATCAGCAGCGCCTCGCGCGACGGCCACCATTTGTAAATCGTCATCTTGGAGACGCCAGATTCCCGCGCGATGGCATCGATGGTCGTGGTCGCCAGCCCATCGCTCGCGATCATGCGATAGGCGCTGTCAAGGATCGCCTCCTCGGTCTCGACGGAGCGCGGACGGCCGCGGCGGATCGGTTTTACATCGGACATGAAAGAGCTGCGTTCGGTGACGGTTCGGCCCGTATAGCGCGAATTGGCGCAATCAAACAGCGGGGCTGGCGACATCCGCCGGCGGCTGTTCCGCGACGTCGGTGCGGCCGAGCAATTCATACACGCCCACGGCCTTCGCAAACCCCTTTGGCGTCATGGTGCCAACGCTTCGAAAAGCAAACCGAGACTGAGCCACGTCCCTCACCGCCTGGCTGACCAATACCCGGGTTCCGTGCTCCTTGTTGAGCGTCTCGAGGCGTGATGCCAGATTCACCGTGGCGCCGAGCGCTGTATAATTCATGCGATCGGACGATCCGATATTGCCGATCATGGCGTCGCCGACATGCAATCCGAAGCGCGTGTTGTAAGCTGGCCAGCCTTCGCGTTCGAATTCCTCGTTCAGGGCTTCGTTGACCTCTATACAGCGCAGCACCGCTTCGCAGGCCTGCAGCACGTGATCGTCCTGCTCCACCGGCGCATTCCAGATGCCCATGACCGCATCGCCGATGAATTTATCGACCGTGCCCTGATGCGCAGCGATGACATTGGAGATCGCGGCGAAGTAGCGCGACGTATAGAGCATCACTTGGGTCGGATCCTTGTCCTCGGTCAGAGGCGTGAAATTCTCCACATCGGTGAACAGGATCGTCGCCTCGCGGCGCGTGCCGCCGAGCTCCATGGATTCGCCGGTGTCCACCAATTGCTGCACCAGCCGCTTCGGCACGAAATTCGAAAACGTCTGCACCAGCGAGCGCATCGTATAAACGGATCGTCCGAGATCGTCGATCTCGCGGATCGGCGAGCGAAGCCTCGGCATGTTCGAGAAGCGGAATCGCTGAATGCGCTCCACCTCACGCGCAAGGATACGCAGCGACAGTGACAAGCGGTTGCCGATCAGGAATGCTGCCGGCAGTGCAGCCAGCAACAGGAGAATGGCGACGATGATGAGCGAGCGCCGTTCCGCAACGATCTCCGAATAGAACTCATCGATCGGCGCAAAAACGACGACACGCAGGTCGGCGGTCCCCGCAATGATGATGGGCCGGATCGCCGCCAGATATTCGCGCCCGTCGCGATCCCGGAAGAATTGCTCCCCCACGCCTGTCCGACGCCACGCCTCGATCGCAGCCGTTGCACCAACCGTATCGACATCACTCAGGCGCGGCAGTTCGGCGAGACCGGTACCCGTATGACGCGCATTGAACCATTCCGAGAGATCCGGATGCGCGATCACCCGGCCGGCATCATCGAACAGAAACGCCATGCCGGATTTACCGAGTCCCTGCTGGCGCAACATCGTCTCGGCCTCGCCGATCAGGATGTCGCCTGCGACAACGCCTTCGCGCGCGCCGCCGATCGGCATGCGCACGGTGTAGCCGACATTGTCGGTGAGATGGAAAATGTACGGCGCGGTGAGCAATGCGGCATCGGGCTCGAAGGCGCCATCGTACCAGGGCCGCTTGCGCGGATCGAAATCATCCGGTCCCGATGCGTGCGAGAGCACACGCAGGGCGTCGTCCAGGAACGATGTTGTCGCCTGCAACTCACCGCTGGTCGCCGACTTCGCGATGACGAACAGCCGAAACTTGGCGCCGTCCGGCGCGCCGACGCGCTTGCGAGCCTCCGGGCCTGATCGATCGATGAAATCGAACTCGATGAAGGCGCCATCCGCGTAACCGACATAGAGATTGGATAGCTGGGCGTTATTCCGCAGCATCGAGGCCAGCAGGCTATAGAAGCGCAGGTTGTCGACGATGTCGGCTTCCTGCACCGACGGAATCCCGCGCAGGATATCGAGATTGCCGCGCACCGCTTTGAGCTGGCCATCGATGCTGTCGGCAGAGGCCTGCGCCACCGTGCTGAGATAGGACGATGCAGCCGTCCGCACGATGGCATTGACCCGATTGAAGCTGAGATAGAGCAACGCCAGCCCCACCGTCAGCACCAGGCCGACGAACACGGCGATGATCGACGTCCGGAAACTGACGCGGAAGCGCGTGTTTTTCATCACCCCGAAGCCGCCCGCGTTAGCAAAACTCGAACATTATCGGTGCTATGCGAGTGCTCCGATCGTCCAAGCATTATGCGGGCGCGCCGCCGATTGCAAAGCAATAGCGGTAACCGCATAGTCTGGGCGAGCAAGTGTTTAACCGATCATTAAGGAAGCAAGATATGGCGGGCGCCGATATCGACGTGGTCATCCGGCAGACCGCGAAGCAGCAGAACAAGACGCTTCTCGCAGCCATCAAGGCGCGGCGCGATCATTTCAACGGCCTGGCCGCCAAGGCCAAGGATGCCGCGGGCAAGGAGCGCTACAAGCAGGCCGCCAAGGATGTGGTCGAGCAAGGCGCTGCGGCGGTGCGCCGGCTTCAGGTCTCGGCTGACAACGCCGCCGACAGCTTTGCCCGATCCATGCGCATGGCTGCGGAGATTTCGGCAGCGAAGGCTGTCGCTGATGCCGCCAAGGCTGCTGAGAAGGCCAAAGAGAAGGCGCCCAAGCCGGTCAAGAAGGCTGCAAAGGCCAAGAAGGCTGTAACTCCGAAGGCGAAGGCCAAGAAGAAGAAATCCTGAGCTTGCTGCTTCGACCTGTGTCCCGGGCGCGATGCAACGCGTAGCGTTGCGTCGCAGAACCGGGACCGTACACGACGCCGGAATTTGTGACGGTCCCGGCTCTGCGAAGCGGCACAAGTGCGCCGCATCGCGTCCGGGACAAGATAGGACCGAAACAAAACCTGTTAGCCCTGCAGGAACATGGCGAACGGCTCGTCCATGATCTTCTGCAGATGGGCCCGATACAGATCGTAGTTCGGCGTACCCGCCGCGATCCGCCCATAACTCGGCGCCGCGATCCCCGCCATCGGCACATAAGCGATAGGTGCCGCGATCGGCGTCAGCAGCGAGCCGCGACCGGCGAGCAGCGTGTTGATGATCCCGTACATCTCCCCGGCAATGGTCGGCCGCGACACCGTGATCAGGCGAAACTGCCCGTTGCGGTTGGTGACGAAATAGATGTGGCCGGACTGGTTCGGCACCGATACTTCGCCAAACTGCGTATAGGCTGCGTCCTGCCGCTCCGCTTCGCGAAACTCGTAGCAGGAGCCCATGGCGTCCCACGCGATCTCGGTGCGATAGGCATAGATCGACCCGGCCTCGCCGAATGACGGCCGCAGCGTGACATAGGCGCCGGCAATCCAGCTCATGGAGCGGCGCGAATAGGCGCCGAGACTGTCGGGCGCGACATCGCCATTGCCCATGGACGGCACAGTTGCAGCCGGCATGTCCGCGCCTTTGCGCAACGAAACGCCAAGCGCTTCTTCAAGCCGTACGGTCGTTGCCAGCGTAAACGGCCGCCGTCCTCCGAGCGCTTTCTCCAATGTCGAGATGCTGAGCTTGGCCTGCTCGGCCAATGTCTGCCGCGAGATGCGGCGGCGCGCGAGTTCTTCGCGAATGGTGGCGGCAATATCCCGGCTCTGTTCGTCGGAAAGCTGCTTGTCCGGCGTCTGCATCGTCACCCCTGTCATTGCGTCCGACACAATAGCAGACGGACAAGTCAGCACAAATCCGCACATGCGCACATCGCCGATCGCGCATGTGCGGCGGTGAACGGCCAAACAATGCCGATCATCACGCTCGTCCGCCGGCCGCACATTTCGCAACACTTGCACCATCGCAATGCTTCGGGAGTGCCTGACATGACCACCATCGACTACGACCATCACGACGCCGACGAACGCGGCGTCACCGGCCTGCCTGATCTCATCGAGCAGATATTGCTGTTCACGCTCGGCGGTGTTGCAGCTTTCATGCTCGGCATCGGATTGCTGCTGTTCGATCTCAGCCCCGCATGGTCGGCGACATCAGACGAAGCGCCCCGCTCCGGCGCGCTCATCATCAAATCCGAGACCGGCAACACCGAAGCAACGCGTCTCGGGATCGATGTCGACCTCACCGTGTCCGGGCCGACCATGCGTGCCCGCGTCACGCAGATTTTTCGCAATCCCACCAGTGATTGGGTCGAGGCCACCTACATGTATCCGCTGCCGCAAGGCGGCGCCGTGGACACGCTGAAACTGGTGATCGGCGATCGCGTGGTGGTCGGCGACATCAAGGAACGCGGACAGGCGCGCGCCGTCTATGAGCAGGCGAAGCAAGCCGGCCAGAAAGCAGCGCTCACCGAGCAGCAGCGCCCCAACATCTTCACCAATGCCGTCGCCAATATCGGCCCGGGCGAGACCGTGCTGGTGCAGATCGAATATCAGGAACCCGTGCATCAGAACGGCAGCGATTTCTCGCTGCGCATCCCGATGGTGGTCGGCCCCCGCTATAATTCCGAACCGATCGTGCAAAGCGTGGATCTGCGCGCCGATGGCGGCGGCTGGGGCAGCGCAACCGCCGATCCCGTGCCGGATCGCGACCGCATCGCCCAGCCCGTGCTGGATCCCGCCAAACATGCGCCGGTCAATCCGACCACCATCACCGTGCGCCTGCAGGCCGGCTTTCCGCTCGGCGACGTCACCAGCCATCACCACCGCGTCACTATCGAGAGCCCCGACAACGCCACACGCATCATCACGCTGGCCGATGGCGCCGTGCCTGCGGATCGCGATTTCGAACTGAGCTGGAAGCCTGCCGCCGAGAAAGCGCCGTCCGTCGGTTTGTTTCGCGAACAGGTCGGCAAGTCCGATTATCTCCTCGCTTATGTGACGCCACCGACGGCGACCGCCGAACAGAAGCCGATGCCGCGCGAGGTGATTTTCGTGATCGACAATTCCGGCTCGATGGGCGGCACCTCGATCATCCAGGCGAAAGCCAGCCTCGCTTACGCGCTCGGCCGCCTGCAGCCGACCGACCGTTTCAATGTCATCCGCTTCGACCACACCATGGACATGCTGTTTCCCGCATCCGTGCCCGCCGACAGCAAGGCCATCAACACTGCTACGTCCTATGTCGGCAGCCTGCAGGCATCGGGCGGCACCGAGATGGTGCCGGCAATGCGTGCCGCGCTCACGGATGATGCCAACAGCGATGGTGCCTATCTCCGTCAGGTCGTCTTCCTGACCGATGGCGCCATCGGCAACGAGCAGCAGCTGTTCGATACGATCACCGCATTGCGGGGCCGCTCGCGGGTATTCATGGTCGGCATCGGCTCGGCGCCGAACACGTTCCTGATGACGCGTGCTGCAGAACTCGGCCGCGGCACCTTCACCCATATCGGCTCGACGGCGCAGGTGGAAACCCGCATGCGCGATTTGTTCGCCAAGCTGGAAAACCCTGTCGTCACCGGCCTCACCGCGTCGTTCTCCGACGCCAAGGCCGATCTCACGCCGCATGCCCTGCCCGATCTCTATCGCGGCGAACCGCTGGTGCTCGCGGCACGTCTCGACAAGCTCGCAGGCGCCGTCACCATCAAGGGTCGTATCGGCGATCAGCCATGGACCGTAACTCTGCCGCTCGATCGCGCAGCCGAAGGCAAGGGCCTCTCAAAGGTCTGGGCGCGCCGCATGATCGACGATGCCGAAGTCGCGCGCACGCTCAACAAGCTGAAGCCGGCCGAGGCGGACAGCGCCATCCTGTCGCTCGCGCTCGAACATCAGTTGGTCACACGGCTCACCAGCCTCGTCGCCATCGACAAGACACCGAGCCGACCGGCCGGCGAACCACTCAAGCTTTCGGAGTTGCCGGTAAACCTGCCCGCGGGCTGGGATTTCGCAAAAGTGTTCGGCGAGCGCCAGAAGTTGCAGCGCCAGCCTGCGGAACGTCGTGCCGAGGCCGACAGCGAGTCGGGCCAGATCGCCGCGGTGAAGCGACCGCAGCCCGCGCCGATCGCACAGCCTGCGGCCGTGCAACTGCCGAAGACGGCCACGGATGCAGAACTGAAGATGATGATCGGCGTCGTGCTGCTGTCGCTGAGCTTGCTGCTTCTGATGTTCGGCCGCCGTCGGATGATCCCCCGCTGACGGTGACTGCGGGAGGAATGGTTCCTCCCGGTGCGCGCGGCGTCCCCGGCCGCGCGCGCTTCCTTTCTTGATCCCGCAAGGACATCATCATGCTGCGTATCGTGATCGCCCTCCTGGCGCTGATCGGCATCTTCCTGTTCGGCCAGGGCGCCTATATCCACGCCAAAGCCATGCTGGCGCAGGTGCTGCTCGACCGCGCCTTCGCCGCGTCGCTCACCAGCGGCCAGCCCGTCAAGCCGTGGCCATGGGCCGATACCTGGCCCGTTGCGCGCATCGAGGTGAAACGGCTGCACGCCAGTGCCATCGCTTTGCATGGCAGCAGCGGACAGGCGCTCGCTTTCGGCCCCGGCCATGTGGAGAACACGCCCGAAGCCGGCGAGCCAGGCATCGCTGTATACTCCGCGCATCGCGATACGCATTTCCGTTTTCTCGGCGATGTCGTTATCGGCGACGAGATCGATGTGACGCGCAGCGACGGCCGCCATATCCGCTATCGCGTCACCGGCACTTCGGTCGTCCCGTTCGATGCCTCGACGATCGACGCCCGCGCCGATGCAACGGGGCTAGCGCTGACCACCTGCTGGCCGCTGGACGCCATGACCGACGGACCACTGCGCTACGTCGTGCATGCCACCTTGCTCGGCGAACAACCGACATCTCCGATTGCATTGCTCGATCCCGCGCGGACGAAGTAGTCTCCCGCATCAGAGCGGCGAGGAAACGCCGCCGAATGACAGGGAGCGAAAGAATGGCGAAAGTCGCAATCGTCGGCTGCGGTGCAATGGGCTCGGTCTATGCAGCGCTGATGGTCGATGCCGGACACGAGGTGCATGCGATCACGGCGTGGCCCGATCATGCCGAAGCCATGGACAGCAAGGGCCTGCGCTGCGAGGGCATCAGCGGCGACCGCACGGTGCCGATCCACGGCACCACCTCCACTGACGGCATAGGCCCCTGCGATCTCGTCATCATCGCCACAAAAGCATTCGACGTGGAAGCGGCCGCGAACAGCTGCGCGCCCCTGCTCGGCCCCGAAACCGTGGTGCAGACGATCCAGAACGGCCTCGGCTCGCCCGAAGTCGCGGCGCCCATCCTTGGCGCCGATCGCATCGCGGTTGGCGTGGTCGGCGGTTTCGGCGCCTCCATGCGCGGCCCCGGTCATGTCCATCACAACGGCATGGAGATGATCCGCTTCGGCAGCTATGCGGGCCTGCCGAAACAGCTGGTGCAAGCGTCAGCAAAGATCTGGGAGTCCGCCGGCTTCAAGGTCGCGCTGTTCGACGACATCAAGCAGATGGTGTGGGAGAAGCTGATCATGAATGTCGCCTTCTCCGGCACATCCTGCACCACCGGCCTGACCATCGGCGAGATCATCGACGATGCCGATGCGTGGCACGTCGCGCGCGGCTGCGCCGAGGAAGCCATCGCCGTGGCGCATGCATCGGGGATCAAGCTCGATGTCGGCGATCCCGTCGCCCATGTGCGCAAACTCGGCGGCAAGATCCCGCACGCCAAGCCATCGATGCTGCTGGACTTCGAGGCCGGCCGCCGCTGCGAGATCGATGCGATCAACGGCTCGATCCCGCGGCTCGGCAAGCCGCTCGGCGTGCCGACGCCGGTGAATGACACGGTGGTGGGGATCGTGAAGGCGCGGGAAAGGAAGATGCTGGGCGCGGAATCGTAGGATGGGTTGAGCGCAGCGAAAACCCATCATTCCGTCGATGCCGCAAGCTCGGCTGATGGGTTTTCGCTCCGGCGCTCCGCGCCTTCGCTCAACCCATCCTATAAAAGAAAACGGGCGCCGAAGCGCCCGTCTCTGTCTCGAAAGCGATTGGCTTACGCCGCCTGCTCCGCATGCGCAGCCATGCTGCGGCGACGCCACAGCCCGCCGATCGCCAGCACCACCAGGATGCCGAGCAGGCCGCAGACGATCTCGCCACCATGGCCGTCGCCGGTGAAGCGAACGCCGCTGCCGATCGAGGCCATCACGCCGTCAAGGCTGGTGCCGAGCGAGCCGGCGAACAGGCCGTGCAGCGCCGGCAGGATCGCCGGATCGGTGGCGATGACTTCGCCCGCGACCCAGCCGAGCAGCGCGGCACCGAGCCACACCAGGACCGGCAGGCGGGTGAGCAGCGCCATGATCAGCGCAGCGCCGGCCACGATCAGCGGAACGCTGACGGCCAGGCCGAGGATCAGCAGCGGCACGCTGCCATTGGCGGCAGCCGCCACGGCGATGACGTTGTCGAGGCTCATCACGATGTCGGCGATGACCACGATCTGCACGGCCGCCCACAAATTCGCGGCGGCCTTCACACCGTCCTCTTCCTCAGGCTCGGGCACCAGCAGCTTGGCCGCGATGACGATCAGCGCGAGGCCGCCGACCAGCTTGAGATAGGGCAGCGCCATCAGCGAGGCGACGATGCCGGTGAAAATGATACGGAGAATGACGGCAGCGGCGGCACCGAGGATCATGCCCCACATGCGCTGCTTCGGCTCGAGGCCGCGGCAGGCGAGCGCGATCACGAGGGCGTTGTCGCCCGACAGCAGAACGTTGATCCAGATGATCTTGCCGACGGCAACCCAGAAAGCGGGCTGCTGCATCTCGACCTGAAACTGGGTGATAACCGACTTGATCGTCGCCGGATCGAAAACTTGAAGTATCCAGTCCACCGCGCGCCCCTCTTTCGTTTGTTCGTCTTTGTTTGCCGAATGGAAATGCCGGCGCGCCCCCGCGCACCGGCATTTAGTTTAGTACGACTAAAGCTTAGCCGACAATCTCGTTGCCCGAGAAGAACTGCGCGATTTCGATCGCGGCGGTCTCAGCTGCGTCCGAACCGTGGACCGAATTCTCGCCGATCGACTTGGCGTGGGCCTTGCGGATGGTGCCTTCAGCGGCCTTCGACGGATCGGTGGCGCCCATGACGTCGCGATACTTGAGGATCGCGCCTTCGCCTTCCAGCACCTGCACGACGACCGGACCCGAGGTCATGAAGTCGACGAGTTCGCCGAAGAAGGGACGCTCCTTGTGGACGGCGTAGAAGGTGCCGGCCTGGTCCTTGGTCATGCGGATACGCTTCTGCGCGACGATGCGCAGGCCGGCCTTCTCGATCAGCGCATTGATCGCGCCGGTCAGATTACGCTCGGTCGCGTCGGGCTTCAGAATCGAAAAGGTACGCTCGATGGCCATGGTTCATCCTTGAATAGCAGTGTTGGAAGATGGCGGCTTATATCGGTGCGCTCCCGGAACGGCAAGCGATCCGTCGGCACGGGTCCGACCGTTCCGGACAGCAAAAATAACCAACATGTCATCCAGATGAACCATTCCTGACGGCCCCGGACGGATCCCGTTCAGCCGGCTCGTCCTAACCTGCCTCCATCGCACGCCCCACCCGCTTCCGGCGGCATCCACCGGCCAACGGACGTGCCAGACGAGGAGAGATCACAATGTTCCGCAAGATCGCACTGACTTTGGTCGCTGCCGCCTCCCTGGGCGCTGCTGCGCTGGCGCCCACCGCCGCCTCGGCCTGGGGCGGACATGGCGGCAGGCATGGCGGTGGATGGCATCATGGCGGAGGCGGCTGGCACCGCGGCTGGGGCGGCCCACCTCGCTTTGCCGGCGGCCCCGTCTATTACGGCGGTGGCGGCTGCTGGGTCCGCCGCGTGGTTCCAACGCCATGGGGACCGCGCTGGCGTTCGATCAATCGCTGCTACTAACTATTTACCACAGGAAGCGCCCGGCCCCTCTCGCCGGGCGTTTTTGCGCTGCACCTGTGGATATTTCACCCTTTATTGAACGAAGCGCGCTGAAATCCGGGTAGCGGGAAACAATTTCAACCCGAACGACTTGCCTTGGTATCTGAACGGCAACGAACACTCCCGGATCGATATGAGCTCACCTTTTCCCAATGACGGAGATGACGAGATGGACCGCAACACCAGCGCCGCCATCCGCAACGCCATCGGTGAGCGGCTGCGGCGCGACATGGGAACCGACGAGACCCTGCCTTCACATCTACAATTGCTGATGAATCAGCTCCAGAAGCGCGATAACGACGGCAATTGAGCGCCAATCGCCGTTTCAGCAAATCCTGTTGCCTTTGTGCGCAGCAGCGGTGACAAGGCCGCATGCTGTCCATCAATGATATTTCCATCCGTATCGCTGGCCGACTTCTGATCGACGAGAGCACCGTGCAGATCGCTCCCGGCGCACGCGTCGGTTTTGTGGGCCGCAATGGCGTTGGAAAATCGACACTTTTTCACGCCATCCGCGGTGACCTCTCGCTTGAAGGCGGCAGCATCGTCATGCCGCCGCGCTGGCGGATCGGCAGTCTCGCCCAGGAAGCGCCGGATGGCCCGGAAAGCCTGATCGCCGTCGTGCTCAAGGCCGATGTGGAGCGTCACGCCCTGCTCGAGGAAGCTGAGACGGCCACGGACGCGGACCGGATTGCCGAAATCCAGACCCGCCTCGTCGATATCGACGCTCATTCGGCACCGGCGCGCGCGGCTGCGATTTTGAGCGGGCTTGGATTTCCGGCTCAAGACCAACTGCGCTCCTGTTCGGAATTCTCCGGCGGCTGGCGCATGCGCGTCGCGCTGGCGGCGACCTTGTTCTCCGCGCCCGACCTGCTGCTGCTGGACGAGCCGACCAACTATCTCGATCTCGAAGGCACACTGTGGCTCGAAGATCATCTTGCGAACTATCCGCGCACGGTCATCGTCATCAGCCATGATCGCGATTTGCTCGATGTGTCCGTGAACGAGATCCTGCATCTCGACCGCGGCAAGCTCGTGCATTACCGCGGGACGTATTCGAACTACGAAGAATTCCGCGCCAATCGCGAAGCCCTGCACGCGAAGAATTTCGAGCGCCAGCAGGCCGAGCGCAAGCGCTTGCAGGACTTTGTCGATCGCTTCAAGGCCAAGGCGACGAAAGCACGCCAGGCGCAATCGCGTGTGAAGATGCTGGAGCGCATGAAGCCGATCGCCGCCATCATCAGCGACGAGGTGCGCGAGATCCACTTCCCCGCACCGGAAAAGATCCTGTCGCCGCCGATCCTCGCGCTCGACAATGTCGCGGTCGGTTATGAGCCCGGCAAGTCTGTGCTCAGCAAGGTAACGCTACGCGTCGACACCGAGGACCGCATCGCGTTGCTCGGCTCCAACGGCAATGGCAAATCCACTTTGGTGAAGCTGATCGCGAACAAGCTGCAGCCGTTCTCCGGTGCGGTCACGCGCGCGGACAAACTGTCCGTCGCCTATTTCGCCCAGCATCAGGTCGACGAGCTGGTGATGGAGCAGTCGGTCTACGACCACATCCGCAAGCTGATGCCGGACGCACCGGAATCGAAAGTCCGCGCCCGTGCGGGTAATATCGGCTTTTCCGGCAAGGCTGCGGACACCACGGTGAAAAGTCTGTCCGGCGGCGAGAAGGCGCGGTTGCTGCTCGGGCTTGCAACTTTCTATGGCCCGAACCTGATCATCCTGGACGAACCGACCAACCATCTCGACATCGACAGTCGCGCGATGCTGGCCGAAGCGATCAACGAATTCCCCGGCGCCGTGATCATGGTCTCGCATGACCGCTATCTCATCGAGGCCTGCGCCGACCAGCTCTGGGTCGTGGCGAACAAGACGGTCGCCAGCTTCGACGGTGATCTCGAAGACTATCGCAAGCAGGTGATGCAGATCCGCGATCCGCGCACGCCGGCGCGCGAACGCGTTGCTGCTGAAGAAAAGCCCGTGCGCACGAAAGAGAAACGCGTCTCGCCAAAGCAGCAGGTCGCGGAAGCAGAATCCGAAATGGAGCGCATCGGAGGGATCATCGAGAAGATCGACACCGCGCTGTCGCTGCCGGATATCTTCACGAAAGATCCCAAACAGGCAGCGCAATTGACCAAGGCCCGCGCCGCGGCGGCCGATGCTTTGGCCCGCGCGGAGGAGCAATGGCTGTCCGCCAGCGCGCTGCTCGAAGACGCAAACAGCGCGTAATTTGCAGAATCCGGTGCGGCCGCACGGTGGCCGGCTTGCGGCAGAATTATGCTAGCCGGTGCGGCGCTTCTTGGCGGCGCGTGCCGGCTGCGGGGGTGGCGGCGGTGCGCCTTCCACCATGGTCAGGCGGCCGGCCGTGAACGTGTAGATGCCGGCACGGGGGCCGCGCAGATAGGTCATCGTGGTGACGCGATCGCCGCGCGGATTGCTACCGATATTCACGCTGTCGGGCGCACCCGCGCCGCGGGCGACGTCACATTCCGTATGGCCGAGGGCGACCACGCCGGACACAGGCGCCGCGGCGGCGGCACCATCGGCCATCGCGCTGGCATCGCGTGGCGGCATGCCGGGGCACGCGCCATCGGCGCTGATGAAATCCTGCGGCGACACCGGCGTATCCGGCGTCAGCGGCGGGGTTTCGATGGAGACATTCTTGATCATCGTACGACCGGACCGGGAGAACCAGTCGGCGTCCTTGGACAGCAGGTCGGATTTGAACATGTCGCCTGCGCTCATGCCGGAACAGCCGCCCAAGAGCGGCGCCAGAAGAAACACGGCCAAACCGGTTCGATGAAGCATTTTGCTGTTCACGATCAACGCAATCCCACACATAGCGACGAAGCGCCCGTCTCATCATTCGTTTGCGGCGTGACCGTGACAGGGGCCACTCGCCGTTCCAGAATGGCGCAATTAGCATCAAATACGGTTAATCGCCAAAGCCGGGGCCGCCGTCCACAAGCTTGGTTCTAATTCCGCTTCTGCCAGCGGCCGCGCTCGTCGGCCTGCCAGTAAGTCGCGGCCAGTCCCCGCGCCTTGCAGTCGGTCCATGCACGACGCGCCGCGGCGAGCGCCTCGTCATCGTCGCCATTGAACACGAGGACCATGCGCTCATAGCCGGCCGTGTCGGCCGGAAGCCCTGCATTGTCAACGAGGAACCGGACCTGTGCACCGTTCGGATTGCTCTCCTCCAGCACCAGCAGGATCGGTTGTTCCGCCGCGTCCGCCGCGCGCCAGGTGGCATGCGGGAGAAACGAGTCGTCGCGATAGGTCCACAGATGCGCGTCGAGCGCGTCCGCCCGCTCTTCCGAGGTGGACTGGACGACGCACCGCCAGCCGCGTTCGAGGGATTTCTCGAGCAGCGGCGGCAGCACGTTTTCCAGCGCCATGTTCTGCAGGTGGTAGAACAGAACCTCAGTCATAGCAGGCTTACTTCTTGCCCTCGTAATAGTCCGCCACAAGCCGGTCGAGCAGACGCACGCCGTAGCCCGAACCCCAGCTGTGATTGATCTCGGTCTTCGGCGCGCCCATGGCGGTGCCGGCGATATCGAGATGCGCCCATGGCGTGCCATCGACGAAGCGCTGCAGGAACTGGGCGGCGGTGATCGAGCCACCGTAACGACCACCGGTGTTCTTCATGTCGGCGAACTGCGAGTCGATCAGCTTGTCGTAATCGGGGCTGAGCGGCATGCGCCAGACGCGCTCACCGGTCGCCTGCCCCACCGTCGCGAGGCGCAAAGCGAGTTCGTCATCATTGGAGAACAGCCCGGCATGATCGGTGCCGAGCGCCACCATGATGGCGCCGGTGAGCGTCGCCAGATCGATCATGAATTTCGGCTTGTGCTTCTTTGCGACATACCAGAGCACGTCGGCCAGCACGAGACGGCCTTCGGCGTCGGTGTTGATGATCTCGATGGTCTGTCCGGACATCGAGGTGACGATGTCACCCGGACGCTGCGCATTGCCGTCCGGCATGTTCTCGACGAGGCCGATGGCGCCGATGACATTCGCCTTGGCCTTGCGGCCGGCGAGCGCATGCATCAGGCCGACCACGCAGGCCGCGCCGCCCATATCCCCCTTCATCTCTTCCATACTGCCGGCCGGCTTGATGGAAATGCCGCCGGTGTCGAAGGTGACGCCCTTGCCGATAAAGGCGACGGGCTGTTCGCCCTTCTTGCCGCCATTCCAGCGCATCACCACGATGCGCGCCGGCTGGACCGAGCCCTGCGCCACGCCAAGCAGCGCGCCCATACCGAGCTTTTGCATTGCCTTGACGTCGAGCACTTCGATGGCGACGCCGAGCTTCTTCAGCTCACTGGCGCGGCGTGCGAATTCCACAGGGAAAAGCACATTCGGCGGCTCGTTGACGAGATCGCGCGCGATGACGACACCGTTCACAACGGCGTTGTCCGACGAAAAAGCCTTCTTGGCCGCAGCGACATCGCTGACTGCCAGCGATACGCTGACGGTGCCGCGCTTCTCCTCGCCGTCTTTCTTCTTGGTCTTGTAGCGATCGAATTTGTAGGCGCGCAGCAGCACGCCGGATGCGATCGACGCCGCCTGCCCGGCCGTCATGTCGGCCGACGGCAGCTCAGCGATCACGGTGATCGCATCGGCGGACGAGCCGAGCTTGCCAGCCAGCACGCCGCCGAATTTCAAGAGATCGGTTTCCTTAAGCTCATCGGCCTTGCCGGTGCCGATCACCAGAAGGCGATCCGCCTTGACGCCTTCCGGCGCCAGAATGTCGAGGGTCGATCCGTTCTTGCCTTTGAACTTGCCGGCCGCGGCAGCGCGCTTCACCAGTGCGGCGGCGGCGCCGAGTGCCTTGGTCGTGGCCTTGCCCAGCTTGAGCGCGTCGTCGCTGAACACCACGAGGGTGCCGCGGGCAGCTTGGGACAATGGCACGAAGCCGACCTTGACGGTGTCGGACATAAGCAGGACCTCCGGAGAATCGAATGAGGCGCACCGGACCGCAGGGGCGATGCGAGGGAACGGATGTTGTTGTCCCCTCAGCCGGAGCCGTCAAGCGGTGACGTATCTGTAGGGTGGGCAAAGGAGCGAAGCGACGTGCCCACCCTCAAGTGCACGGCTGGCGAAGGTGGGCACGCTGCGCTTTGCCCACCCTACAGACTGCTGATTCTTATGTCCGGAAATGTCCGCAGCCTCGTTTGACCACCTCCGCCCATCACGATCTCGGATGAAGATACCCGTGCCGCCTTGTTTTCAGTGTCCCGAGGGCCACATCGCAGACTTAATTAACCACTTCTTCCGCCAGCCATCGCCCGGCCATTTTGTTGACCGATCAATGGGATGGTAAGTATGACGATCAGGCCTGGAGCCGCCGCGCCGCCCTCGGGGATCCCCCATCGGGGATGGGCACGCAGCAAGTTTTCCGAGCCATTACGGGGACCGATGGGGTCGATCGACAGATATATCTTCAAGATGGTGCTGGCGTCGTTCGGTATCGTGCTGGTCAGTCTGACCGGCGTGATCTGGATTACCCAGGCGCTGCGCGGCATCGATTTGATGACCAGCCAGGGCCAGACCATTTTGACATTTCTGGGCTTCACGAGCCTTGCGATCCCCGTGCTGGTGCTGATCATCGCGCCGATCGCGCTGATGATCGCCGTCTCGCATACGCTCACCAAGCTCGCGACCGATTCCGAAGTCATCGTGATGAATGCCGCCGGCCTGTCGCCGATGCGGCTGTTCCGGCCGTTCCTCTATGCGACCCTTGTGGTGTCGATCATCGTCGCCGTGATTGCATCCTATGTGGCACCGGACGGCATGCGACGCCTGAAGCGTTGGGACGCGGAAATCACCGCCGACGTGCTCACCAACATCCTGCAGCCCGGCCGCTTCGCCCAGCTCGACACCAATCTCACGGTACGCATCAAGGAGCGCCAGCCCGGCGGCTTGCTGGTGGGCATTTTCGTCGATGATCGGCGCGATCCCAAGGAACGCAACACCATCATCGCCGATCACGGCACCATCCTGAAAAACAGCGACGGCTCGTTTCTGGTGCTGGAAGACGGCAATCTGCAGCGCTTCGAAACCGGCAAGCAAGACCCCGCCATGGTCGCCTTCGCGCGCTACGCGTTCGACATGTCAAAGTTCTCCAATCGCAGCCAGGACGTCACCTATGGCATCCGCGAGCGCTATCTGTGGGAGCTGTTCACGCCGCCCACCAACGACCCGATGTATCAGCAGATGCCGGGCGCCTTCAGCGCCGAACTGCATGACCGTCTGATGGCGCCGCTCTATCCGTTCGCCTTCGCCGCCCTCACCTTCGCGTTTCTCGGCCAGCCGCGCACCACGCGCCAGAGCCGCAACTTCTCCATGGGCAATGCGATCGGCGCCGTATTCGGATTGCGCATGGCCGGCTTTGCCTGCTCGGTGGCGGCCGCGAAATCGGACTGGGCGGCGCCGCTGCAATATTTCCTGCTGTTTGCCACGATCGGCGGCAGCATGGCGATCATCAAGCTTGGCATCGTGATCGAGCCGCCGGCAAAACTGATCGAAGCGATCAATCGCTCCAACGAACGAATCCTGCGCCTGTTCAGACGGCCGGTCGCCGCATGAGCATGATCACCAATACGATCGGGCGCTATTTCGCCGGCCGGTTCCTGGTCGCGGCCGTCGGCGTGTTCGTCAGCATCTTTATGCTGCTGGTGCTGGTCGATTACATCGAGATGGTCCGTCGCACCGCCGGCCTGGCCACGGCGCCGGCGCTGATGGTGGCGCAGACCTCGCTCTACCGGGTGCCGCAGGCGCTGGAAAAGCTGATGCCGTTCTGCATCCTGATCGGCGCCATGACCTGTTACCTCGCCCTCTCCCGCCGGCTGGAACTGGTGGTCGCGCGTGCTGCCGGCGTCTCCGCCTGGCAGTTCATCACCCCCGCCTTGTTCAGCGCCCTCGTCCTCGGCGTGTTGGCGACCATCGTTTACAACCCGATGTCGGCGACACTCCGCGAAGAATCCAAGCGAATGGAAGCCCGCATGTTCGGCGACGCTTCCGGCGGTGGCGTCCAGGACGCGGCGGGGTTCTGGATCAACCAGGTCACCGCCGACGGGCAGACCATCATCAACGCCGCTCGCAGTGAGCAGCAAGGCCTCCGACTCACCGGCCTGACGGTGTTCCGCTTCGACACCGAAAACCAGTTCAGCGAGCGGATCGAAGCCCGCGAAGCCACCCTCGAACCCGGCAAATGGGTTTTCAAGGGGGTGCGCAGTTACTCCCTCGATTCGCCCATAGTCGAGCAGGAGACGCTGGAAATTCCCACCACGCTCACCCCGGCGCAGGTGCGAAATAGTTTCTCGACCCCCGAAACAGTGTCATTTTGGCAACTTCCTTCGTATATCCGTTCGTCCGAGAGTTCGGGGTTTGCGACCGCGGGGTATCGTCTGCAGTATCACAAACTCATCGCACAGCCGTTTTTGCTGGTCGCGATGGTGATGCTGGCCGCTTCCGTGAGCCTCAGGTTCTTCCGGATGGGCGGTGTCCAGAAGATGGTTTTGTATGGCGTGGGCGCAGGGTTTCTGCTCTATGTCCTGTCGAAAGTGACTGAAGATTTGAGCAAGGCCGAGTTGATGCATCCGATTGCTGCGGCGTGGCTGCCCGTCTGTGTGGGCGGCCTCACCGGATTCTTGGCCTTATTGTACCTGGAGGACGGGTAGTGGCTGGTTTTGCCGCCCTCCGCGCGCGGAAATTGACCTCGAGACTGCACCTTTGTGCAGATTGCGGACGCGCGTCTCGCGCGCTCGCGTCGATTGCCGCAACCATGATGTGCGTTGCCGTGACCCTTGGCGCGGCAGCGACGACGCCTGTCCACGCCCAGAGCTTCACCTATAACCGCCCGGCCACACGCCCGAAGCCGCCGCCGGCCGCCCAGACCGGGCAGATGCTGGTGCAGGCCACCGAGGTCAATTACGATTACAACAACTCGCGCGTGGCCGCCGTCGGCCAGGTGCAGATGTATTACAACGGCACCTCGGTCGAGGCGGACAAGGTCATCTACGACCAGAAGACCAAGCGCCTGCATGCCGAAGGCAATGTCCGGATGACGGATGCCGACGGCAAGATCACCTATGCCAACCTGCTGGACCTGAGCGACGACTACCGCGACGGTTTTGTCGACTCGCTGCGCGTCGATACCGCGGACCAGACGCGCATGGCTGCGACCCGCGCCGAGCGTTCTGCCGGCAACTACACGGTGTTCCAGAACGGCGTCTACACCGCTTGCGCGGCCTGTAAGGACGATCCGAAGAAGCCACCGCTGTGGCAGGTCAAGGGTGCCCGCATCATCCACGACCAGACCGAAAAGATGATGTATTTCGAGGATGCCCGCGTCGAGTTCTTCGGCGTGCCCCTCGCTTACATGCCCTATTTCTCGACGCCGGATCCGACGGTGAAACGCAAGACCGGCTTCCTGATGCCGGGTTTCTCGCAGAACACTAATTTTGGCTACGGGATCGAGTCGCCGTTCTATTGGGCGATCGCACCGGATTACGACCTGACGCTCTCACCGCGTTACACGACGCGACAGGGTCTGTTGATGCAGGGCGAATTCCGCCAGCGATTGATGGACGGTGCCTATTCGATCCGCGCATACGGTATCAACCAGCAGGACCGAACAGCCTTCGGTGCTGACACAGTGAGCGACAAGGATTGGCGCGGCGGTGTCGAATCCAAAGGCCAGTTCGCCATCAACGATAAGTGGGTCTGGGGCTGGGATGCCGTCGCGCTCAGCGACTATAACTTCCTGTACGACTATCGCCTCGCGATGTATCGGGACCCGTATCAATCGTTCCTGAACCTGACGACAGAGGCCGTTTCGCAGCTTTACCTGACCGGTGTCGGCAAGCGCAGCTTCTTCGATTTGCGTGCGATTCACTATACGAGCTTCTCGGGTAACCAGCGTCAGGTGCCCGACATTCACCCGGTGCTGGATTACAACAACGTCATCGACCGGAATATTCTGGGCGGCGAATTCAGCTACAAGTTCAATTTCACAAGCCTGACCCGTCAGGATGCGCAGTTTGCCGCGATCTCTGCCGGTGGCTGCAACCTGGCCACCGCGGACTCGGCGCGCGCAAGCTGCCTGCTTAGTGGTGTTCCGGGTACCTACACGCGCTTCAGCGCAGAAGCGAATTGGCGCCGGTCGTTCACCGATGAATGGGGCCAGATTTTTACGCCCTTCGCCAGCGTTCGCGTCGATGCGGTCGATCTGTCGGTCTCGAATCAGACTGGCGTGCCGGCCTTTATTTCGACCGGTGACACGCAAGCTTTACGCGTCATGCCGACGGTCGGTCTCGAATACCGCTATCCGTTCATCAACGTGCAGCCGTGGGGCTCCACCGTTGTCGAACCGATCGCACAAGTCATCATTCGCCCGAACGAGAGCTATGCCGGCCGTCTTCCCAACGAAGACGCCCAGAGCATGACCTTCGACGCCAGCAACCTGTTCAGCGTGAACAAGTTCTCTGGCTATGACCGTGTCGAGGGCGGCGGCCGTGCCAATGTCGGCGTGCAAGCCACCACCCAATTCGATCGTGGTGGCTCGATTAAGGTGCTGTTCGGCCAGTCCTATCAGCTGTTCGGCATGAACTCCTTCGCGGTCGCCGATCTGACCAATACCGGTGTCGCTTCGGGCTTGCAGAATACACGCTCCGACTACGTCGCCAGCGTCAGCTACGCTCCGAACCGGACCTTCCAGTTCAGTACTCGGGCGCGAATAGATGAAGCCACTGGCAACCTCAATCGCTTCGAAGCCGAGGGCCGTGCCTCATTCGACCGCTGGTCGGTCAGCATGCTGTATGGCAACTACGCGCCGCAGGAAGAGCTCGGTTACCTGACACGCCGCGAAGGTCTGCTTGGAACGGGATCGATCAAGGTTGCCGATAATTGGGTGGTGACCGGTGGTGCGCGCTGGAATCTGGTCGAGAACAAGATCGATCAATACATGGTTGGCGCGGGCTATGTGGACGACTGCTTCATCCTCGCGCTGAACTACGTCACGTCGTATAGCTATGTCGCCAATCTCTCGACCCCGCCGGTCTTGAGCCATACCGTCATGTTCCAGATTGGCCTGCGTACGCTTGGTGGTACATCGGCCGGCACCGGCTCAAACGGCGCAGTCTATTAATCACGTGATCGCGACATTCGGACGCTTGGGTTCCGAATGCCGCGAAATTTCCGTTTTCGACCGCGATGTATGCGCGAACGGCCTGATATGCGGCCAAGTCCCCTATTCCGGAGAATGATGAACGCAATGAACGTCCGTCACCTTGTGCATGCTGCAATCGCGGCTGCTGCGATGGTTGTGATCTCTGTGGGATCGCCGGCCCATGCCCAGACGGTTGCCGTCATCGTCAATGGCGAGCCCATCACCCAAATGGACATCGACCAGCGGATGAAACTGAACGCGCTGTCGGGGGTGAAAGACAACAGCCGCCAGACCGTGCTCGACGATCTCATCAATGAGAAGGTCAAGATCAAGGAAGGCAAGAAGTTCAGCGTCGATCCCGGTGCCGGCGAAGTCGATGGCTCCTATGCCACGATGGCGTCGCGCATGCGTCTCACCCCTGATCAACTGACGCAGCAGCTGGCGTCCAAAGGCATTCGTCCCAACACCCTGAAGAGCCGCCTCAAAGCCGACATGGTGTGGAACGCGATCGTGCGTGGCCGCTTCAAGCAGAGCCTGCAGGTCGGCGAGAAGGAGGTCGAGGCAGCGGTGCAGAGCCAGGGCGGCGACGCGATGGCCGAGGCATTCGAATATCAGATGCGCCCGCTGGTGCTGATTGTCCCGCGCGGCGCCGGCGGCAGCCTTGCCGAAGCACGCCACAAGGAAGCCTCTGCCCTGCGTGAGCGCATCCAGAGCTGCGAGGATGCGATCCGCACTTTCAAGTCGACCCAGAACGCGACGGTGAAGGGCATCGTGGTGAAGAGCTCTGCCGACCTGCCGCCGAATCTGCGCGAGCTGCTCGACAAGACGCCCATCGGCCACCTCACCCCGCCGGAAGTCACCGCGCAGGGCATCGAAATGGTGGCGCTATGCGCGCGCAAGCCGACCAAGGTCGATACGCCGAAGAAGCGCGAAGTCCGCGAAAAGATGTTTGCCGAGCGGTTCGACGCCAAGTCGAAGTCCTATCTCGCGGATGTCCGCAAGGCGGCGATGATCGAATATCGATAGAATTGGGATCCGGCTGCGGCCGCGACTGAAGGCGGCTGCATGACCAAGCCACTCGCACTGACACTCGGCGAACCCGCCGGCATCGGCCCGGACGTGACCATCGCCGCCTGGTCGAACCGCCGCGCGCTGGGCCTGCCGCCGTTCTACCTGCTGGGTGACCGCGATTTCGTGGCCGCCCGGGCGCAGGCGCTGGGGCATGATATCGCGCTTGCCGACGCGACCCCCGCCACTGCAGCTGGCCTCTTTGCTGATGCGCTTCCCGTCGTCTCCACGGGCCATCCTGTGACGGCCCAGGCGCGCCGCCCCGACGCCTCCAGCGCGCCGGCGGCGATTGCCTCGATCCGCCAGGCGGTCGCCGACGTCGAGGCCGGACATGCCAGCGCTGTCGTCACCAATCCGATCGCCAAGAGCGTGCTCTATCGCGCCGGTTTCACGCATCCCGGCCATACCGAGTTTCTCGCCGAACTCGCAGCCAAGGACGGCAAGGTGCCGCTGCCGGTGATGATGCTGTGGTCGCCCGCACTGGCCGTGGTGCCGGTGACGATCCATGTCTCGCTGCGCGACGCCATCGATCAACTCAACGGACCGCTGATCACTGCCACCGCCCGTATCGTCGTCAACGACATGAAAGCGCGCTTCGGCATCAAGCGCCCGCGCCTTGCCATTGCCGGCCTCAATCCGCATGCGGGCGAAGACGGCAGCATGGGCGACGAGGAACTGGCCTTTATCCAGCACGCCATCACGGTGCTGCAGAACGAAGGCATCGATGCCCGCGGCCCGCTGCCGGCCGATACGATGTTTCATCCGGCGGCGCGCGCGACTTACGACTGTGCGATCTGCATGTATCACGATCAGGCGCTGATCCCGATCAAGACCATCGCCTTCGATGAAGGCGTCAATGTCACGCTCGGCCTGCCCTTCATCCGCACCTCGCCGGATCACGGCACGGCGTTCGACATTGCCGGCACCGGCAAGGCTAATCCGTCCAGCCTGATCGCGGCCATCAAGCTCGCGGCGCGGATGGCCGCCTCGCAGGACGCATGAGCACCATCGACGATCTTCCGCCGCTGCGCGAGGTCATCGCACGCCACGGGCTTTCGGCGCGAAAATCGCTCGGCCAGAATTTTCTGCTCGACCTCAACCTGACGGCCCGCATCGCGCGCGCTGCGGGCCCGCTCGACGGCGTCACGGTGGTCGAGATCGGCCCTGGCCCCGGCGGGCTCACGCGCGCTTTGCTGGCGACGGGCGCCGCGCGCGTCATCGCAGTGGAGCGCGACGAACGTGCCCTCGGCCCATTGCAGGAGATCGCGGCGCATTATCCGGGCCGTCTCGAAATCGTGCTCGGCGATGCGCAGACCTTTGATCCGCGGCCGATGCTGAATGGCGCGCCGGCGCGCATCGTCGCCAACCTGCCCTACAATATCGGCACGCAACTGCTGATCGACTGGCTCTGCACCGAGCCGTGGCCGCCCTGGTACGACATGATGGTGCTGATGTTCCAGCGCGAGGTGGCGGAGCGTATCGTCGCCGTCGGTGACGACGAAGCCTATGGCCGGCTCGGCGTGCTCGCCAACTGGCGTGCGGAAACAAAGATCCTGTTCGATATCTCGCCGGCCGCCTTCACGCCGCCGCCGAAGGTGACGTCATCGGTCGTGCGCCTGAAGCCGCGTGAAAATCCGGAAGCGTGCGAGCGGCGTCTGCTCGAACAGGTCGCCGCTGCTGCGTTCAACCAGCGCCGCAAGATGTTGCGGCAGAGCCTGAAGCCGCTCGGCGTCGATCCGGAGAAACTTGCCGCTGCCGCAGGCGTGGACGCGACACGGCGCGCGGAGACGATTCCGGTGTCGGGGTTTGTGGCGATGGCGAATGAGTTGGCAGAGTTGCGGAAGAGCCGATAGCCCCCATCCCTCATGGTGAGGAGGCGCGAAGCGCCGTCTCGAACCACGAGCTGGCCTGGCTCCTGAGCCTGCGGCCATCCTTCGAGACGCCGCTACGCGGCTCCTCAGGATGAGGGTGGAGGATGTGGCGCGCCCGCTAGGTAGCCTCGCCGCCACGCAATGTCTGCCACAACGCCGCTATCAGAAAACACCCGCACGCGAAGGCAACGAACAGCGGCAGGCCGTGGCTGATCGCCTGCATCGCCGTGCCTGCGCTGAGCGGTCCGACCAGCGCGCCGACGCCCCACATCAGGCCCATCGCCGCATAGATGCCGACCAGCCGGCTGCCGACAAAGCGGCTGCCGACAATGGTCAGCATGATCGTATAGATCCCGACGAACACGCCGCCCCAGACGAACAGCAGCGGATAGGTCGTCCACGGCGACCGTAGCGCCATGGGCCAGACCAGCGCGCCGATCACTGCAAGCGCAGCCAGCGCGATGATCAGCTTGCGGCGATCGATCTTGTCGCCGAGCCAGCCGATGGGCAGTTGCAGCAAAATCGCGCCGACCATCATGCAGGACATCAGCTGCGTGGCCTCGCCTTCTTTCCAGCCCAGCGACTGCGCATAGAGCGCGAGGAAGGACAGGCCGCTGCTCTCCACCGCTGCATGCAGCACTGTCGCCGCCATGGCGATGGGCGCCAGCGCGATGAAGCCGAGCGGACTGCCGTGGCCGCCCTTGTCGAACACCGGCTCGCTGATCCCCGGCATCGCAAGGCAGGCTGCAGCGGCGAGTGCGAACGCCCCGCCGACCCAGTATGCCAGCGATCCATCGGTGCCGATCTGCGACAGCAGGAACGGCCCGAGTGCAAAGCCGAGCGAGAGCGCCGCGGTATAGGCCGCCATCGCGCGTGCGCGCGTCTGATCGGTGCTGAGGCTGTTGAGCCAGGTCTCTGACATCACGAACAGCGTTTCCGACGCGGCGCCGAGCATGATGCGCAGCGGAAACCACAGCCAGATCGCCGGCATCGCGGGAAACAGCACCAGAACGGCGGCCGCGATCACCAATGCAATCAGGACAAGCTTCCGCGCGCCGATGCCGCCGACCATGTGCGGCAAGGCAAAGGCCATGGCCAGCACGCCGACCGCATGCATGGCCGCATTGGCGCCGATGAACGCATCGGAATGGCCGCGCTCGGAGAGATCCTGCGCCAGTAGCGCGGCGCTCAGGCTGTAGGTCAGGCCAAAAATCATGGCCGCGGTAATCACCGCCGCGCGCGACCATAGATTGGAACTCGTGGACGCCATGATCGCCTGCCCGCTCTGCAAAATCGCGGTATCCCTTGCATGGAAAAGTTAAACATCTGGCGGCTAGGCTTGGTTGATCAACGAGAGCTAAAATTCGTCATTGCGAGGAGCCCTTGCGACGAAGCAATCCAGATCTTCTTTCGCTTGGCCTCTGGATTGCTTCGTCGCTTCGCTCCTCGCAATGACGGCAGAGACTGAGACCGCCGATGATCCGACTCCTGCTTCTCCTGCTCGGCGCCGAAGTGGTGCAGCGGCGCTGGCGCGTCCTGCTCGCCATCGGGGCGATCTGGGCTGCCTTCGGCGTCGCCATCGTGATCGACGCCTTCGATGGCGCCACGGTCATCCGGCCGCATTATTTCGGCTATCTGTTGCTGCTCGAAGGCATCGTCACATTGCTGGCCGGCATGCTGGCGACGCAGCGGCGGGTGTCGCAACTCGCAAAAGCCGTCATCCTGCTGCTGCCGGCGCTGATCATCATCGCCCAGCCGCGCCATTCCAACATGCTGATCGCCATGCTGCTCGGCGGCGTGATGCTGTGCGACGGCACCTTGCGCATTGCGAGCGCGTGGGTGGTGCGCTTCGACAACTGGCGCATGGCCATGGCCGCGGGCATCGTCGAGATCATCCTCGCGATCATCACACTGGAGCCGTGGCCGACCTGGTATGAAGGCACGATCGGCTTCAATGTCGGCGCGCTGCTGATCATCTCCGGCGCAAGCACCATCATGCTCGCCAACCGGCTGCGCAAGCTGCCGCCGGATGCGCCGATCTCCATGCTGCTCGGCGGGGCATTTCCGACGGCGCTGTGGGTGCCGGCAAAGCCCGACGATGCCGGCCATGACGATCTCGTCGTCCATGTCTGGACGCCGGTGGGATCGGGCCGCAATCCGCGCCGTCGTCCGATCGTCGATCGCTACATCGCCGCCATCGATCACCGCGGCCGGATTTCGACGGGCCATGCCGCGCTCGAACTGGCGCCGAACGTCTATATCAGCCACTATCCTGCCGTCGAAATCGACCTCTCGCCGGAAGAATTCAGCCGTATGCTACGCGCCAGCGTGGACAACGACATTCCCGGCCGCTTCCTGCCGAGCTATGCCGAGGAAGCCGCCGACTGGTGCGAGGCGACCGAGCATGTCCGCTTCACGCGCATCGACCGCCTGCGCGTCCGCCATTTCTGGCGCGCCTATCGCAGCGACACCGCTTACAATCTCACCAGCCGCAACTGTTCGAGCGCGGTCGCCAACGCGCTCGATGCTGCACTGGAAGGCACGTTCGGCCGGACCGAGCATCCTTGGCGCGCCTTCTTCCGCGCGATCACAACGCCCGAACTCTGGATCGCCGGCCTGCTGCGGCGGCGCGCGGAGGCGATGGCGTGGACACCCGGCCTCATCCTCGATTATGCGCGCCTGCTGCATGTGGTGGTGGAGCCGGCGCCCTCCGGCAGCGAGACTCGCCAGTCACGCCTGCGTCGCCTGATGGTGCGCCGCGCCGCGCTGGCGCATTCGCGGCCGGCGTGGAAATGATGCGCTTCCTGTCAGTGCGCGGCATGGCCTGGATGCTCGCCGCCATCATTCTGTTTGCCACGGCGCCGATCCTCTCCCTGCTGCTGGCGAGCGGCATCGCTTCGTGGCAAGGCTGCCATCTCAACGAGGCTGCGGCGCATCCCTGCGTCGTGCTCGGCATCGATATCGGCGGGCTGCTCACCTTCATGTTCGTGGCGGGATGGCTGGCACTGATGACCATGCCGGCAGGTTTCGCCGCACTCGTGGTGTGGCTGGTGGTGGCGAT